>JBBQVQ010000027.1:0-40384 GCA_038211425.1 Candidatus Limnocylindria bacterium
CCTGTCCCGCCCAGCGCTCGCCGCGCCCGGCGCGAGTGCTCGTGTGGCACGACGATCGCGAAGCGGCTACTGGAGCGCGGCCCTGCCACGGCGAGCGGGTCGTCAGCTCGCTCCACGATCGGGATGCCCTGGCTCCGCAGGACCGCGGCGACCGCTTCGGCGCTGGCTTCCTGCGTCTCGTGACCGACGCGCACGAAGGGCTTCGGCATGTGTGGGTCGAGCGTAATGGCCGGACAATGCGCACGGGCAATATGAGCGGTGTCGTTTACCTGCACGAGCGGCAGCGCTTCAGCCAGTCGTGGCTCTGGGTGTTGATCGCCGTTCCGGTCGTGGTGGCGCCCCTGATCGCGGGCGTCGGGCGGGCGATGACGGAGCGAGCACAGTCTTGAAGTCGGCGGGATCGGCGGTGCGGTGGAAGCCCACATCCGAACAGCTGCTCGCGGCACGGGGCAAGACGATACCCGCGGTGCTGGCCGCCGATCTGCGCGTGCTGTTCTGCGGGATCAACCCGAGCCTCTATTCGGGCGCCGTGGGCCACCACTTCGCGCGCCCCGGCAACCGCTTCTGGAAGGTCCTCCATGCCGCCGGCTTCACCACGCGGGAGGTGTCGCCCTTCGACGATCGAGCGCTGCTGGCGAGCCGGCTCGGGGTGACGAATCTCGTGGAGCGGGCTACCGCGACCGCGGGCGAGCTCCGCGATGACGAGCTGCGCGCGGGTGCCGAAAGGCTCACGCGCGCGGTGCGCCGCTACCAGCCCGGCATCGTCGCGGTCCTCGGCGTGGCCGCGTATCGCGTGGCGTTCGGCCATCCGAAGGCCGCGATCGGCCCACAGCCGCGAACGCTCGGCTCGGCGCGGCTGTGGGTGCTTCCCAACCCGAGCGGACTGAACGCGCACTACCAGCTCGATGCCCTCACCTCGCTCTTCTTCGAGCTACGCCGGGCGAGCGAGACTGGCGAACAAGTTGCACGACGAAGGGGCGCCATGAAGGCTGTCAGGGAGGATGCGATGGAAGAGAAGAAGGCCCCCTTCGGCAACGGCCCGAACGAGGACACGTTGACCAGCTCGATCCCGACGCGGGAGCGCCAGGAGACCACCGGGTCGATGCCCGACCCCGTGCCCGATCCTGCTGTCGATGACCTGGAACGCGCGCAGATCCCGACGAAGGTGGACGATTCCGGCACGACCCGCCGCGCGGGCTAGACGAGCGGATGGCCCCGGGTCACCGGGGCCATCCCGCCTGGTGCGCGGTCCACGTGCGCGCGGCATGCGTGCAGCGCCGCCAGAATGCATCCGTCCGGCAATTGTCCGCTCAGATCGGCGAAACGTCGGCCACGCCGGCGGAGCGCCCGTGGTCGGCGGACCTCTGTCCGGCGGCCTCCTCCGATGCTGCGGGAGCGCGCTCGAGCTTCGAGAGGAACTTCTCGTCGGTCGCCGCAAGGACGCCGGCCGCGGTCGCGACCATGGCAAGTACGCTCACGTACCAGGGAACGCGCACCCCGAGGATGCGGTCGAGCGAGATGGCGCCCGGTCCGGAGAGCAGCAGCGCCGTGGCGACCCCCACGTTCATGAGAGGAAGTTCCGCGCCGCCCTCGCTCACCCAGATCGGCTTGTCCCAGTGGACCATGCGGGCCGCGGTGGCCATCGGCCCGAACATCACGATGGGGCCGATCGGGTTCATGAGCCCGAGCGCGGTGAGCGCGCCGCCGGTGACTTCGGCACCTCCCGCCACCATGGCCCACGTCTTTCCGGGCCGCATCCCCATCGACTCGAGCCAGCCACCCGTGCCCTCGATGCCGTGGCCTTGGAACCAGCCGAATAGCTTCTGAGCGCCGTGGCCGGCGAGCAGTCCTCCGGTGACGAGTCTCAGGATCAGCAGTGCCAGATCTTTCAACGTCCACCTCCTAACTTCGTTGGTCCGGCTGCAGTCGCGATGCCAGGGCGGCCGGCGCCGCGCCTTTGGTCGGATTGACCTCGAGAAAGGTCTTCATGACGTCGGGGTGCTCCCGTTGTAGTCGCTGCCGGAGGGCGACGAGCAGCTGCTCGACCTCGTCCGCGCGGAGATCGTCACGCACTGACAGCCGAGCCATCACGAGCAGCTGGTCTGCGCCGATACGGACCGCGAAGAGCTCGAGGATGTCGTCGACCCTCGCGTCATCCGCGAGCGAGCGGCGGAGCGCGTTGCGAACATCGGCCGGGGCACCTTCGCCGATGATCAGCAGCCGCGCGTCGCGGGCGAGCTCGAAGGCGACCAGTATCAGCACGAACCCGATGCACCCGCTCGCCGCTGCGTCGAATCGCTGATCGCCCGTTGCCGAGGTGAGCGCAAGCCCCGCGAGCGCGAGTGCGAGTCCCACAAGGTCGGCGACCTGCTCGAAGACCACCGTCCGCATCGCCGGGTCGCGCAGCTCGGTGAAGAACCGCCACAGGTCCAGCCCCGCGGCGCGGGCCCCGCCGCGCATCTCCCGGATCGCCGCGCCGAGTGAAAGCAGCTCGAAGACCGCCGCGATGATCAGGACTACGAACCCGACGGTCGGATCGCCGAGCTCCGCGCGGCTGGTCAGGCGGTCGTACGCCTCGTACAGCGCGATGACGCCACCACCGAAGAACAGGAGCAGCGCGACGATCAGCGACCAGAAGTAACGCTCCTTCCCAAAACCGAGCGGGTGCTGCTCCGTCGGAGGTCGCCCGCTTCGGGACACACCGATCAGCAACAACACCTGGTTGATCGAGTCGGCGAAGGAATGCGCGGTCTCGGCCGCGAGTCCGCCGGATCCGGTCACGACGGCGGCGATGGCCTTCGTAATCGCGATCGCGAGATTACCAAGGAACGCTGCCAGGACCGCCCGGAAGGTGCCGCCGTGACCCTCGCTCGATCGCACGCTTCTACTGTGGGGCGGTGCGCATCGTCGTGCTGGCGGACACGCACATCCCCGACTTCGCGAAGGTCCTCCCCGCGTCCATCCTCCCCGCCCTGCGCCGGGCCGATCTCATCCTCCACGCCGGCGACGTCACCTCGGCCTCCGTGCTGCGGGAGCTGGCGGGCTACGCGCCGGTGCGCGCCGCTCTGGGGAACAACGACGGGCCCGACGTCGCCGACTGGGGAGCGTCGAAGGAGGTGCGGCTCGAACAAAGCGGCGTCGCGTTGGGGATGGTCCACGTCGGCGGGCCGCGCGAAGGCCGTGAGCGCAGGCTCCACCGGCGGTTCCCCGAGGCGCGGGTGATCCTCTTCGGCCACTCGCACATCCCCTGGAACACCCTGGCAGGCGGTGTCCGTTATTTCAATCCGGGGAGCGCTACCTGGAAGCGGCAGCAGCCTGCCCCGACCTACGGGGTGCTCGATGTGAGCGACGGACGCGTTCGCGCGCGCATCATTGATGTGGGCCGTTGATTGACGGTCACGGCGAGCCGTGGCAGCACCGGCCCGCGGCGCCGAAGCGATACCGCGCGAGCCGAACGATCGCGGAACGAAAAGGAGTGGACATGCCAGACGCCGACAAGGGAGCCTCCCAGCCGGATCCCACCAAGTCCGTGTCGGATGAGATCGAGCGCCGCAAGGAAACCGGAGCGCACGAGCACAAGACCCCCGACGTCAGAACGGAGTCCGCCGGCCCGAGCAGCCCATCGGAGGTCAAGAGTGACAAGTCCTGGTCGCGAAGCGCGGGCGAAGTGCAGGACCGCGAGGCCGAACGCGAGGGGACGGCTCCTAGCGGATCGCAGCCACCGGAGGGATGAATGAGAGGGGATCGATCGGCTTGCCGTTGAAGATCGTCATGAAATGCACGTGCGGTCCGGTGGTGTGCCCGCTCATGCCGACGTAGCCGATCACCTGGCCGGCCTCCACCTTCTGGCCGAGCTTCAACGGCGGCAGCTTCACCAGGTCGTCGAGGTGACCGTAAAGCGTCGAGAGGTCGTTGCCGTGCGCGATGATGACGACCTCCGCCGTGTCGCCGGACGCGAGGTAAGGGTGTCCGACGGTGACGACGATGCCCGCGGCCGCGGCCACGATCGGCGAATACATGGGCGCGGCGATGTCCATGCCGTTGTGGAAGCCGCCCAGGCGGGGCCCGAAGGGTGAGCTGATGAAGCCCTCCAGTGGGCGGACGGGGAACTTCGTGCCGCTGAACGCCCCGAGACCGGAGGCGCTGGCGAGCTTCGCCGCCAGCTCCGGGTAGGACTCCTCCGCGCGGAGGATCTGGCGCGCCAGCTCGAGCGCCTGCTCTTCGGCCCACTTCGCGGACTGCACCGCGCGCGCTCTGCCGGCAACCGCGTCGGCACGCGCCGCCGACTGGGCGTCCACCGCCACGGCCGCCTGCTGCACGACGGCGTCGAATGCGGCCCGCTGCGCGGCCGCGCGGGCTCGCTGCTCCGTCAACTGCGACTGGAGGGTGACGATCTCCTGCTCGGCGGCCGCCGATCCCGCGCGTTTGGTCTCGGTGTCGGCGCGCAGGGTCCGGATCTCATTCGCGAGCACCACATCCTGGCGGTCGAGCGCGAGCCTCGTTCCAACGAGGTTCGCCAGGTCCGTCATCGAGGACGCCGCCAGAAGCAGCTCGAGGACGCTGGCATGGCTGTCGCGGTACGTCGCGCGCAGGTGGATCGAGTAAAGGGCCTCGCGCGCGGCGAGCTGGTTCGTCTGCCGGACGATGTCCTCGCGGAGCTGCGCCAGGAGGGCGCGCGTATCCGCGAGCCGGCCGCCGACATCCACGAGGGACGCGTCGGTCTTGGCGATCTCGACCGCGAGCTCCTCGACCTGGGATCGCGCGGCAGCTCGCTGCAGCTCCAGCAGGCCGAGTTTCGCGTCGGCCATCGCGATGGCGGCTTCGTACTGGAGCTTCGCGTCCCGCGCGGCGGCAGCCGCGGCCTCGATGTCCGCCGCCTTCTTCTGATCGGCGTTGGGCGCGACCGGCGGCCTTGAGTCATCGGCGAGCGCGGGCGGCGCCCCGACTATGAGAATGGTCAGGACGAGGGCGAGCGCGGCGAATGGGCGGAGGGCATTCACGAAGGCATTCACTGTGCGCCCGCGAGGGGTGAGATACATGACGCCAGGGGGGTACGGCGGGCCCTTGCTCGCCCCGGCAGGGCGACGCGCGACCGGGCAACATGACGGGTCGTCATCCTGCCCGGCCGCCGGCCGGGGAGGTCCGCCACGAGCGGGGCCCGTATCCTCGGAGACGCCCACAGGGGACCGGGGGAATGACAGCAGATGACGATCACGAGCCGGCAGTCCGAACCTGAGCGTTTGACACAGCGCGGCCGCGACTCGATCGCCGCCGCGAAGGGCCATCTCGAGCGCATCCACGATGCGGCAGGCGATGCGACCCGGGCGAGCGTCCTCGACCCGCTGAACGAGCTCTCGATCGCGCTGGCGAATGCTGCGAGCGAGTCGGGCCTTCTCGCCGAGGTGCACCCCGACGGGGCGGTACGCGAATCCGCCGAGTCTGTCGTTCGTGACATCGCGCAACTGCGCACGAAGCTCGACCAGGACCGCGAGTTGTACGGCGCGCTGGGCGCGATCGATCCGGCAACGCTCGACCCCGTCGCGCGACGTGTCGTCGAGCTCGAGCGGCGCGACATGAGGCGCGCGGGCGTGGAGATCGCGGATGCCGATCGCGATAGGGTTCGGCGGCTGCGCGACGAGCTCGTCGTCATCGAACAGGAGTTCGCGCGCAACATCCGCGACGACGTGGGCGAGGTCGCTTTGCAGCGCGAGGCGCTGGCCGGCCTTCCGGAGGACTACGTCGCCGCGCATCCGCCCGGCGAGGACGGCACGGTGCGCATAACGACGAACTACCCCGACTACATCCCGTTCATGACCTACGCCAGGGACGGCGGGGCGCGCAAGGCGCTGATGACCGTGAACTACAGGCGGGCGGTACCACGCAACGTCGAGGTGCTGAAGCAGATGCTGGCCAAGCGCCACGAGCTCGCCGAACTGCTCGGCTACGCGACGTGGGCGGACTACATCTCCGAGGACAAGATGACCGGGTCCGCGAGCGAGATCCGCAGGTTCATCGAGCAGGCGCGCGGAGCCACCCTGCAGAGCGGGGAAACCGAGCGGGGCGACCTGCTCGCGGCCAGGCGCGCCGACGAGCCGGGCGCCGGCCCCGCCCTCGGACTTTGGGACCTCAGCTACTACACAGAGCGGGTGAAGAACGAGCGCTACCGCTTCGACAGCCGCGAGCTGCGCCCATACTTCGAATACGGCACTGTCCGGCAGGCCGTGCTCGATCTGTTCAGCGAGCTGTTCGGCCTTCGTTTCATCCCCGTCGGGATGGAGCTATGGCATCCCTCGGTGGAGACATTCGAGGTGGCGGTGGACGGCCGGCCGATGGGTCTGATCTCCCTGGACATGCATCCTCGAGATGGCAAGTTCAAACACGCGGCATGCTTCACGCTGCGATACGGAGTGGGCGGACGACAGCGGCCGCACATCGTGCTCGTGTGCAACTTCCCGGACCCGAAGTCGCAGGTCGGTCCGGCGCTCATGCAGCACTCCGAGGTGGAGACCTTCTTCCACGAGTTCGGCCACCTGGTGCACGGCGTGGTCGCCGGGGACATCCCGTGGGTCCGCGTCGTCCGCCCGAACGAGTGGGACTTCATCGAAGCTCCGTCGCAGTTCCTCGAGGAATGGGTCTCGGACTTCGCGGTGCTGCGCCGGTTCGCGCGTCATGCCGAAACAGGCGCAGTGATCCCCGAAGCGCTCGTCGCGCAACTGCGGGCGGCCCGTGACTTCGGACGTGCGACGTTCGTCCAACGCCAGCTCTGGCTGTCTGCGGTGGCGCTCCAGCTCCATGACCACGACCCGCGCGATATCGACACGACACGGCTCGCCTACGAGCTGGCACGCGAGTACCTGCCGGCCGAGCCGCCTCCGGATACCGCGTTCGAGGCGAGCTTCGGTCATCTCGAGGGATACACCGCTCTCTATTACACCTACATGTGGTCGCTCGTGATCGCCAAGGACCTGCACAGCGCCTTCACCAACGGACTGCAGGACAAAGCGCAGGCGCGTCGCTACCGGGACCTGATCCTGGCACGCGGGGGGACAAAGCCAGCCGCGGAGCTGGTCCGCGATTTCCTCGGCCGCCCCTACGACTTCGACGCCTTCCGCAGGTGGCTCGCGCCGGACTCGAAGGAGGCACCGGTCGAGGAGCACGCTGGCGGATAATCGCCGAGTGGCCACTCGGGAAGGCCCCCTGGTGATCGCGGACATTTCGGGGTACACGGCGTTCATCGCCGACACCGAGCTCGAACACTCGCGGGAGATCCTGAGCGAGCTCCTCGAGGCCATCATCGGCGCGTTCGACAAGCGCCTGACCGTCGCTCAGCTCGAGGGTGACGCGGTGTGCTTCGTCGGCGAGCGTGCGGACGCCGACCTCGTGGATTGGATCGAGGATGCGTTCATGCGCTTCCACCGTCGGCTGCGGGACATTGAGACGGTGAGCACGTGCCCCTGCCGTGCGTGTACCACGGCGGGCGGGCTCACGCTGAAGTTCGTGGCCCACCGGGGACCGTACTCATGGCACCGCGTCGGCAAGATCGATCAACTGGTGGGAACGCCCGTGAATCTCGTTCACCGGCTTCTGAAGAACCATGTGCCGTCGCACGAGTACATCCTCGTGACGGACGCGATCCTCGACCGTTGGCCCGAGCCGCTGCGCGATCAGTTCACGCGGCACTCCGAGGACTACGACAACCTTGGACGGATCGACGGCGGGTACCACGATCTGGGGCCACTTCGCGACCGCGCGCGGCTGGCACAACGCACGACGGTCGGGCGAAAGGAATCGCGCCTGACACTCGGGTCGACAATCCAGCTGCCCATTGCCCTGGCCTGGCGCGCGTTGATCGACCCGGACCTGCGCCGGCAATGGATGTCGGTACGCAATGTCGAGCTGAAGCCGGGCGTCCGGGGCACGCTGCTCGGCGGCGAGTTCCATTGTCATCACGGCAAGGACGCGAAGACGGTCTTTCGCGTGGTCGGCGCCGAGGAGCCGCATGAGATGACGATCGAGTTCTTCTTCCTGGCTCCGGTGTTCAACACCACCAGGCTGACGGAGGAAGGCCCGGACCGGACCAGGGTCGAGATGCGGATGCTGTGGGAACGGCCAGGCGGAGGCGTCGGACGGCTCAAGGACAGCCTGCTCCTCCCGGTGATGCTACGCGCCGTCATGCGTGGCTATCCGAAGAGGATCGAGGCGCTCATTCGCGCGCGCACGACCGCGACCGCCTAGACCGGCCGGCGGCGGCCACACGTGTCGCAGGGCCACCCGCAGGACGTCAGGCGAGGTCGGGCATGACGTGCTCGGCGAAGACAGAAAGCATCTCCCGCTCGTATCGGTACGGGAACACCATCGCCCAGTACCGGACTCCCGCGGCCTCGAATTCGCGCATCCGGCTGATCACAACGTCCGGGGTCCCAACGACCGCGCGCGGCCGGGCTGCCAGCCACCGCTCCGCGCTCGTGCCGGCGGCATCGGCGAGGGCGCCCACGATGCGGTCGAGATCGGCCTGCGTCGCACCGAGGACAATGCTCCCGAAGTGGCTGCGGAGGATCCTCCGCGGAGCGCGCCCGATCTCGGCGCACGCACGCTCGAGCTCCGTCATCGCCGCAGCGTAGGTCTGCGCCGTCGGCATTTCGCCGATGTTCACCGCGTCCGCATAGCGCGCGACGATGCGAAGAAGACGCGGCTTGGCGCCCGCCACCCAGATCCGCGGATGCGGGCGCTGCACCGGCTTTGGAGCGCAGAAGGCGCCATCGATGGAGTAGTGGCGGCCGCGGTAGGAAGCACGATCCTCCGTCCACATGCGGCGGCAGATCTCGATCGTCTCGGTCAGCTGGCGCAGGCGCACCGCCGGCGGCGGGAAGTCATAGCCGTAGGCGCGGTACTCGAGCTCCTTCCAGCCGGCACCGATGCCGAACTCCAAACGACCACCGGACATGTGGTCCACGCCCGCGGCTATCTTCGCCAGCAGCGCCGGGTTCCGATACGACTGGCACGTGACCAGCGTTCCCAGCCGGATGCGGGTCGTGATCTGCGCGAGCGCCGCGAGGAGCGTCCATGCCTCGAGGCAGTTGGTCGCCGCCGCGTCGGCGTTCAGGAAGAGGTGGTCCGAGACCCACACCGCATGCAGCCCGAGCGACTCGGCGTCGCGCGTGATGTCCCGGACCTCCCCGAAGGAGAAGCCGAACTGCGGCTCTATCTGGATGCCGAACTCCATGACGGCAGACTACCGAGCCGCGAGATCGCGCGCAGCGCTCGAAGCCCCACGTGAGAAGCTCGTCGCCTTCCGGGGCTCGTGACGACCCGCTCATTCAGGCCGGTAGGGCGCCTCGGCCTCGATGTCGCCGACGTACTCGGGAAGGTCGCCCTGATCGAGCATCTGGCGGATCGCCTGGATCTCGCCGATGTGGTACCAGTAGTGATAGGTCATGCGTCGCATGGCCGAGCCGACAGTCTGCCCGACGGCCAGGCCGTCGCGAAGGAGTTCGCTCTGCAGCGTCTCGGTCGTGCGCTCGTCGAGAAAGGGATCGGCCGCCACGGTCACGCTGCGCCATACGGCGAACATTTCCTCCAGCGAAGGAGTGCTCATCGGCGCGCCGTATGCGTAGATGTCGTTGAGCACCGGGAACAACATCCTGCCCTGGGCCCGGTCCATCCAGTACCGCTGCTCCTGCCATGCGAGGTGCCCGACGATCCAACTGATGCAGTTCATGCGGAAAAAATGCCGGGTTGCGTCATACTCGCTGACGCCCGCCAGCCCGCGCGTCCATTCGCTGCGGGTGAACCGAAGCTGATCGACCAGCGGGTGCGCCACTGGGTGCCAACTTACTCCGCCCGGACCACGGCGCTCCGGAACGGTCCGCAAGTGCGTCTTCAGAGTCCCTGAGTCGACGCGCCAGCGGGTGCTTCCACGCGGTCAGGGGACCGACGGCGCGGGCGATCCGGACCGGAGCGCCGGCGCCGGCGGCATGAGCAGGTCCTGGCCGAACAGCGCCGCCCGCGGCGACTCGTCGAGAAAGCGCAGGATCCCATTCGCGATCCCGCCCGCGACCTCGTCGGCGCGCGCGGTCATGAGCGCGCGGTCACGGTCGTTGCTTAGGAACCCCATCTCGAGGATCGCGGACGGGGTGTGCGGGGCGGCGGCATACCGTACGCGGCTCCAGGCGAAGGCGTAGTAGCCGGTCATGTCGCGCGTGATGCCCGCCGCGTCGAAATCGAGGCGGGTCGCGGCCTGGTACTCATCGCGCAGGTCCGCGACCAGCCGATCCTCGAACGGGGTCCGGCGGTTGCTGTGTGCGATCTTGTATCCGCTCTTTTCACCGGTGCCGTCGCCGTCGGCGTGCAGCGCGACGAACGCGTCAGCGAGGTACCCGGGCGGGACCGTCGTCGGGAGCACATCGACGGCGAGGCCCTTTTCCCGCAGAAGTGCGGCGACGCGCTCGGCGATGTCGAGGTTGAGCTCCCACTCGCTCAGGCCTTCCCAGTTGGTACCGGTCTGCGTGAGGATGCGGCCGAGAGCCGGCGGCGCCTCCTCGGTCTTCCAGTGTCCCGCCTGGATCCCCACGCGCCGCGGTCCGGACGGCAGGTCCGGCCTCCTGACCCGCACGAATCCGGGGGGATCGCCGGACAGCGTCACCGCCGGCGCCTCCGGGAGTGCCCCGCCGATCGCGTCCCCGACCTGCTCGACCGCGGCGGCCACCTGCTCGGTGACCGATCGCCGCAATTCGGACGCCGTCGGGATCTGCGCTGCGCGCCATGCGAACGCGACCGCGACCGAGGTCGCGAGCACCAGGGCCGCGGCGAGGAGACCCAGGCCACTCACCGCTCCGGGGCGCCGGCCGCCCGCCTGCCACCGAAGCCTCACATGGGGATGGTAAGGAGGCGGTGCTGTGGTCCACACCGTTGCGCGGAACGGCCCGAGCGAACGACCGCTCAAGGAGTTGGCCGAAAAGACGTCGCGAGATCTATCTGAAGCGCACCCGCCCTTCGCGATCCGACGGCCACTCGGCGTCCCCGTCGTCCACCACGATCACGTACTTCCCCGCCCAGTGCGGCAGCGGATAGGCACCGTCGGTGCGATCGATCATCACGCCGTCGAGACAGCAGGTGTACGGGAACGCGAGCCACCATTCATCGCCGTACCACTCCGGCAGAGCGAGCATCCGACCCGTTTGGAAATCGGCTGAGCGGTATTTGTCGGGACGGCGGTTCGCGGTCCGAGGATCGAGGTCGCCGCGCTGGGGATCCTCGACGACCACCCCCGCCACGTGGTCCTCCGGGTCGCCATAGAACGTGCCGAACGCGCCCGCGTAGCCGATGAGCACAGGGGCGTGCTGACCGGCGAGGGTGATCGCCACCACCGGCTTGCCGCTGCGGAGCAGCCAGTACACCGCGGCCTTCGTCGCCTCTTCGCGCGAATCGAGCCGGTAGTAGTGATACGCGTTGCGCGCCTCGAGGCGATGCAGCACCTCGGCGATCGCCGCCGGGTCGAGCCCCGGGTCCCTACTGCGGTTGAACTGGCGCCCGAAGCCGAGGATCTTCGTCGCGGTCATCTTGTCGTCTCCGGCCGTGAAGAACTGCACGATGCGGCACGAGGCCGCGGCGCACGCCAGCGGGTCGGCGGTGGGATCCTCGAATTCGGTGAACCAGCGGACCCCTTCGAGCTTCTGACCCATCGTCCGGAAGGCGTAGAGCGCCTGTGTCTCGCCGCCGCCCGTACGCAGGGTCAGCGTCGCGGCGAAGTCGACGGGTCCCCCGAGCAGCCCCACGCACCCGAAGTGTCCCGCCCTCGGCGAGTCGAGCTGCGAGGTGCACCCGAATCCCGGATCCGGCGCCAGCGCGATCCGCGTGTTCTCGAGGTCGACGCTCGAGGTGAACCGCACGGATAGGAAGCGGGGGGCCTGCGTCCGTCCGGCGGGCGGGTCGAAGGTGAGATCGGGCGGCGGGGGCGGCGGCGTTGCCGACGCCGCGGGCGAGGCCGCGCGCGGCGTCGCCGACGGGCCGGCATCCGCGATGGGAGGCGCACCGGCGCGGCCGAGAGCGACCGCGACCACGACGACAGAAGCGACCATCGCGGCCGACAGCGAGACGACCACCGGGCCGACGCCTGACCATCGCCGTCGGCCCCAATCGACGCCGCCTGTGGGCCTGCGCGTCATCGGGCTACGGTAGCGGTGAAGAGTGTGAGGGAGGTGGAAGATTCGGAGCGCGCGCTTTCCTGTGCGGGCCGGCGCCGTTGCGGTCGTGTTCCGCGGCTATCGGGCACGCCGCGACGGTCATCGCTCCGGGTGGCAGCGCTCCGGATCGTGCTCGAGCCATGCGGCCACGTCGGCCAGAAGGGCCTGCGCCCCGACGATGTTGGACTCGGCCCCCGAGTTCGGGTTCAGCCTGCCTTCGTCTATGCCGTCGTGGACCGCGCCCGCCTTCCTGTCGTACACGGGCACGCCGGCAGCGTTGCGGCCATCGAACCAGTCACGGGCGAGCGCGGCCAGCTCGGCATAGCGCCCGGAGCCGGTCACTTCGTGCAGGCGATCCATGCCATACACCACGGCCGCGACGCCGTACGGCTCGACGTGCCGAAGGGCGAATGCGGATACGACGACGGGTTCGAGGAGCGCGCCGGCGCTGGCGGTCGCGGCGTCGAGCAGGTCGGCCCGCCCGAGGTACCGCGAGGCCTCGGCGAGGACGCCCTCCTGCAGATGGCCCCATAGGTGCGGCAGCGGCTCGCCGGGGTAGTTCACGAGCACGTCGCCGTCGCGGCAGCCCGCTATCTCGTCGGAGCGGCGTTCGATCAGCGCGCGAAGGCGTCCGTCGGCGTCGTCCTCCGCAAGGTCGAGCGCCGCCAGCACGTGCACCGCGGCGATGTCCGGGTTCACGCCGGAGTTCTCGATGTACGGCAGTGCGCGGGCGGCGGCGGCGCGGGCCCGCGCGTCGCCGAAGGTCGTCCACGCCTTCGCCAGGCCGCGCACGGCGCGCGCGTGCCAGAAGCTACCACCGGGGAACGACGTGGGGCCGTCCAGGTTGCGCCCGCCCCCCCAGTCGCGGACGAAGTTCAGGAAGCGGCCGTCGGGCTCCTGCATCCACAACACGAAGTCCAAGAGGCCCTGCGCACAGTCGCGCGCGCACTCGGCGCCCGTGGCCTTCCACAGGTCGCAATACAGGACGAGGGCGCGGGCCGCGTCATCGACGCAGGCAACGCCCTCGAACCCACGGTCGGCCGCAGGCAGGAGCTGTCCGTCCGCATCGGCATACACGGCGGGAGCTAGCGCGCGCGGGCTCGCCGAGGGATACGGGTGGAGCAGGCGCCCCAGCCGCGCTAACACGCCTCGAGGCTTCGGAGGATGTCGCGCACCTGGAAGTCCGCCGCGGCAAGGACGGAGTCCGCGGCGCCGTAGTAGAGCCTGATGCGCTCGCCCTTGTCGTCGAGCGGTACGTGTCCACAGGAAAAAACGGTCTCGTTGAAAAGACCCATCCGCTCGAAGGGCTCTTCCGGCGCGAGGATCGGGTGCGGCGACCGGGCGATGACCTTCGTCGGGTCGTCGCCGTCGAGCAGGACCGCGCCCATCGCGTAGCACGTCGTCCGATCGACGCCGTGGTACAGCTCGAGCCAGCCCTCCGATGTCCGGAACGGCACAGCGGAAGCGCCCGTGCGCAGCTCGTCCCAGCGCCCCCACCGCGGGAGCACCAGAGGTCGATGGTCGCCCCACTCCACCAGGTCGTCCGAGAATGCGATCCAGATGCCGAAGATCCGGGCGAACGCCTGGGGCATAGGCCGCGTCAGGGCCATGTAGCGGCCGCGGATCCGCTCCGGGAAGATGGCGACGTCCTTGTGGTCGGGAAGGAACATGACTCCCTCCCGACGGAAGGTCCGGAAGTCATCGGTCGTGGCGCGGCTCGTCGTGATGCCGAGCCGGGATACAGAGACGTACGTGATCTGCCAGGACCCGTCGATGAACGTCGCGCGCGGGTCCTCGACGCCATATTCCTCCATCTCCGTGCGCGGCGCGATCGCTGGGACGTCGTCGACCGCGAACCGCACACCGTCGTGGCTCCGCGCAAGACGGAGGTGCGACATCTGGGCCAGGTAGTCGACATACCCGTGGTTCACCGCCCGGAGCGGTCCAGTCGCGTTCTGATAGCGGATCGCCCGCGGGTCCGTCAGGTCCAGACCCGGGAGGCGCCGCGGTATGTAGCCGACCAGGACGCGAGGCGGGTCGCTGCGCGCGTCGAGGAAGGTCATGCCCACGAGCTCTTCCTTGCGCAGACCGCGAGGCAGCGGCTTGAGCACCGGCTGCGGTCCAGTCAGGTCGAGCGTCATCGCATCGGGCGGCGGCTCGACGTCGCTGCGCGGCTGCTCGGCGACGCGGAGCAGGAGCACGAACTCGTCGCCGAGCCGCGCGGCCGCGGCATTGAACACCGAGACGACCTCCAGCGAAGGAAGTGAGGGAGAAACGTCGCGGCGGGTGATGAGCGGGTTCTCGGGAAGGCGCCGAGCCAGGCTCACGCCGTGCGTTGCATCCCGTGGTCCCTGAGGACGTCCCGCATGAGCTCAAAGTGGCGACGGCCGACCGCGGGCCACGCCATCTCCTTGCCATAGGCGTACGCCTTCTGCTCGAGCTCGCGCTTCCGCGTTGGGTCATCGAGGATGGAGTTCACCGCGCGGGCCAGCTGGTCCGCGCTGCGCAGGTCGACGAGGATGCCGCGGCCGTCGGCGAGCGCCTCCTTCGCGTGCAGGTAGCGGGTCGAGACGATCGCTTTGCCGGCACCGAGCGCGTACGCAAGGGTGCCGCTGGTGATCTGGTTGAGGTCCAGATACGGCGTCACGTACACATCGCTCGCGAGCAGGTAGTCCACGATCTCGCGCTGCGTGAGGTACTGGTTGACGAAGGCCACGTGACCGGCGAGACCCAGCCGCTCGACCATGGCGATGAGGCCGTTGCGGTAGTGCTCGCCGGCTTCCTTCAACAACTCGGGGTGCGTCTGGCCGACGATCAGGTAGAGCGTATTCGGGTGCGCCGCCACGATCGCCGGCATCGCCTCGATCATGTGCTCGAGGCCCTTGCGCGGGTCGACGAGACCGAATGTCGTGATGAGCGCCTTCCCGACCATGCCCAGCTCTCGCTTCAGTCGGCGTCTGCCGCGCGGCTCCACGGCCGGCATCCCGTGGGGGATGACCGTGGGCGGCGTGGCCACGCCGTAGTCGGTCGCGAGAAGAGCGGCAGCGGTCTCGGCCATGACGACGACCGCGCTGCTCCGCTCGGCGATCGACCGAACGGCTTCTCGCATCCAGGGCTCGGGATCGGGGGCGACGGTGTGGAGCGTCGTCACCACGGGCACACGCAGCTGCTCGAGGAAGCCTCGGAGATGGTCCACGTACCCGCTCTCGTCCCAGACGCCGTACAAACCGAACTCGTGTTGGACGTTCACGACCTCCACCCGGGAATCGGTGATCGCCGACGCGGCCGCACGATAACTGGCCGCGTCGCGCTGCCGCATCCGCCAGCGGACCTCATTCGGATAGGCGCGCGCGGCGCTCGGCTCGTCGATCGCCGCGAAGGATAGCCGTACGCTCGGATCGGCCGCCTTCACCGCCGCTGAGAGGTCAGCGGTGAAGGTCGCGATGCCACAGCGGCGCGGGACCTGGGTGGAGACGAACGCGATGTGCATGTCAGTAAAGGTAAGGCCGTGCCGAGGAGCGCTGCTTTAGCGCGCTGGGCGGCTGCCGGACGGCCTTGCGGTCGTGCTCGAGAACGCGCTCGCCCTCGCCGATCTCTTCTCGGGCGACCGCGGGTGCCTCGTCGACCCACTGGCGGTCTCCCCGGATCTGCGCCGCGCAAGATCTTCCGCCGCCATTGGACGCGTGTCCCGCGGCCTGCGGAACGGACCGGAGTACCAGAGTCTCTTCAGATGACTCGACCGGGTGCGCCGTCTTCCCGCACCAGCGGTAGGCCGGCGCGCTGCCACGCGGCCACACCCCCCTCGAGGTTCAGAGCGTCCCGGCCCATGCGGCGTAGGCCCCCGGCTGCCACGTCGCTCCGATGGCCCGAGCGGCACACGGTGACCACGGTGACCTGTTCCGGCACCTCCGCAAGCCGCGCCCCGAGCTGACCGAGCGGGATGTGCTGGGACCCCTCGATGTGGCCCGCCGTCCACTCCGGGCCCTCGCGGACATCGAGGAGGTGAAAGCGCTCGCGCGCCGCTGCGACCTCCTGAGGCTCCATCGCTAAAGCCGCTGTGCGGCCGGACCGTCCGATCGATCGACAACTTCCACTTCGCCTGCCTCCTCTCTCCGCAATGAGCGGCTTCGGTCACTGTTGGACGCTCTCCCTTCGGGTGTCCGCCTACGGTAGCCTCATGGCCGTGGACCTCGAGGCCGCACGCTCGCGACTGGAGGGGCGGCGGGAGGATGTCTCCCGCTCGCTCTCGCGCCTGCGGGAGCGTCTGCAGCAACCCCAGGGCGAGAGCGGCGGCGAATTCTCTCTGGCCGACCAGCATCCCGCCGATGCTGCCACCGAGACGGAGCAGCGCGAGCTCGATCTGACGCGCAGCCGTGCGCTCGAGCGAGAGCTCGCAGCCATCGAAGAAGCGATCGCGCGGGTGGGCAAGGGCAGCTACGGGCGCTGCACGATCTGCGGCGAGCCCATCCCTGACGAGCGCCTGGAGCTGCTTCCGCAGACACCGTTCTGCGTCAGGGACGCTGCCAGGGAGCAGACCTAGCGAAGGTCGAAGACTGCCCCGCGTGTGCGGCCGGATCGGAGCGGAGGTCCTGCTCCGCCTCTGGGGCCCCGACCGGTGGTCCGCCGTGAACCGTCCGTTACAATGGCAAGGCCCATGCTTCACCCGAGCGTTACATGAGGGACCAGCCACTCGCGCTCGCCGAACGACCACCGACCGGGACAAAGATCATGGTCGTCGACGACGACGCCGAGATCGCCGGCGCGGTGTCGGCGATCCTCCGCGACGAGGATTTCGCCGTCCGAACGGTGACCGACTCGCGCCAGGCGGTGGAGGCGTTCGGCCAGTACGTGCCTGACCTCGTGATCCTCGACATCATGATGCCGAGCGTCGACGGCATCAGCCTGTGCCTGCAACTGCGCCGGGAAAGCGACGTGCCGGTCCTCTTCCTCAGCGCGAAGAAAGACCCACCCGACCGCGTCGTGGGGCTCCGGGTGGGTGCCGACGACTACATGGGCAAGCCCTTTGACAACGACGAGCTGGTCGCGCGCGTGGAGACGCTGCTCCGCCGCAACCGCCATCCACTGTTCGCGGCGACACCGGACCGAAAGCAGATGCGGTTCGGGACCTTCGTGATCGACCTCGCGAGCGTCCAGGCGATCGCGGGCGAGCAGCAGGTGTCGCTCACTCCGACGGAGTTCAAGCTGCTGCGGACCCTCGCGGCGGACCCTGGCCGGGTATTCACCCGCGATGCCCTGCTGAGCGGCGTGTGGAGCTACGAGCCGGGCAGCGACACGCGGCTGGTGGATGTTCACGTCGGGCGGTTGCGCAAGAAGCTGTCGGACGCCGGCGTGAGCGATGTGACGATCGAGACCGCGCGCGGATTCGGTTACCGGCTGATCTCTGCCGCCTGAACTGCGGGCCGCCGCGCCGCCGCGATGGCGCGGACATCGGATGCAACTTGAGCGAACTGCGCCGGTGTGAGCGACTGCGGCCCATCGGAGAGCGCACGTTCCGGCTCCGGGTGCACCTCGATCAACAACCCGTCGGCGCCCACGGCCGCCGCTCCGCGCGCGAGCGCCGGCACATACGCGGATTTGCCGGTGCCGTGACTTGGATCTATCACGACGGGCAGGTGCGACAGCTCGTGGATCACCGCGACCGCCGACAGGTCCAGGACGTTCCGCGTGGCGGTCTCGCCGCCTGGGGGCGGCAAGCCGCGCTCGCACATCACGATCTGACGGTTACCCTCACGGAGCACGTACTCGGCTGAGAGCAGCCAGTTCTCGATCGTCGGGTACATGCCGCCGCGCTTGAGCAGCACCGGGTGGCCTGACCGCCCGACTTCCCGCAGCAGCGAGTAGTTCTGCATGTTGCGGGCGCCGATCTGAAGGATATCGACGTACCGGGCGCACAGCTCGACATCGTGGGGATCCAGGACCTCCGAGATGACAGGCATCCCGGTCTCGTCCCGTGCGGCCGCGAGTAGGCGAAGGCCATCGGGCCCCAGCCCCTGAAAGTCGTACGGCGACGTGCGCGGCTTGAACGCGCCTCCACGCAGGATGTCGCCGCCGGCCGCCTTCACCGCACGCGCAGTCGCCATGAGCTGCGCCTCACTCTCGACGGCGCATGGCCCGGCCATGAGGACGAGCGAGCCATCGCCGATGGAGACCTGGCGGACGCGGACCACGGTGTTGTCGGGATGGAATTCCCGACTCGCGAGCTTGAAGCGCTTGATCACCGGTACCACGCGGTCGACCTCGGGCAGCGATCCGAGCTGCTCGGACAGGCGCGCCTTGTCGTCGTCGAGCACGCCGATCGCGCCGATCACGGTCACCTCGGTCCCGGAGAGATTCACCCCGTAGCCGAGCTCGGCCAGACGATCGACGACGTGGTCGACCTGCGCGGCCGTGGCGCCTCTTTTCATGATCACGATCATCGAGCCAGATACTGTACCGATGGTCCTCCGGATCACGGGTAACGACCTCGGCATCGCGGACGTCATCGCGGTGGCGCGGAGGTCGCTGTCCGTCGCGCTGGACCGCGCCGCGGAGCGCCGCGTCGGGGCCGCCGCGAAGCTCGTCGAGGAGATCGCGGAGCGGGACGAGCCGGTCTACGGCGTCAACACGGGCTTCGGCGACCTCGCGACCGTTCGCATTCCCCCCAGCCGGCTGAGGGCGCTGCAGCGGAATCTGGTCCGGAGCCACGCCGCGGGCGTCGGGGACCCGTTGCCGGTGGAGGACGTGCGGGCGATCCTGCTGCTGCGTGCGAATACGCTCGCTGCCGGCCGCTCGGGGGTCCGCGCGAGCGTGATCCACCTGCTGCTGGACCTGCTGAACCGCGGCGTCCATCCGGTGATACCGATGCACGGAAGCGTCGGTGCCTCGGGCGATCTCGCTCCGCTGGCGCACGCCGCGCTCGTGCTGATCGGCGAGGGACAGGCGATCCACGACGGAAAGCTCAAGACGGCGGCCAACGCGCTCCGGCACGCTGACCTCAAGGCGATCGAGCTCGCGCCCAAGGAGGGGGTCGCGCTGATCAACGGCACCCAGGTGATGACCGCGATCGGCTGCCTGGCGCTGCACGACGCCGAGGTGCTCGCGACCACCGCGGACGTCGTCGGCGCGATGTCGGCCGAGGCGCTTCGCGGCACGGACACCGCGTGGGATGAGGGTCTGCACGCAGCGCGGCCACACCCGGGGCAGATCATGGTCGCCGCAAATCTCCGGCGGCTGGTCGGCGGCAGTCCTCTGGTGGCGTCGCACCGGACCGGCGACCCCCGCGTGCAGGACCCGTATTCGGTCCGGTGCATGCCTCAGGTGCACGGAGCGTCGAGGGATGCGCTCACGTACACGCGGCGCGTCCTCGAGACCGAGATCAACGCCGTCACTGACAACCCCCTAGTGTTCGCCGAAGAGGGCCGGATCGTGAGCGGCGGGAATTTTCACGGTCAGCCGGTGGCTATCGCACTCGACCTTGCGACCGTCGCCGTTGCCGAGCTCGCCGACATCAGCGAAGCGCGGATCGACCGGATGACCAACGGGCACACCAGTGGCCTTCCCGCGTTCCTCAGCCCGAACGCCGGGGAACACTCCGGCTTCATGGTGGCGCAGTACACCGCGGCGGCGCTCGTGGCCGAGAACCGGCTGCGGTGCGCGCCGGCTTCGGTGCAGTCGATCCCCACGTCAGCGGGCATGGAGGACCACGTCAGCATGGGCGTGCACGCCGCGCACAAGCTCGCCGCGGTGGTCCGCCACACGCGGGACGTGCTCGCCATCGAAGCGCTCTGCGGCGCGCAGGGCCTCGACCTGCTGGGTGCCCAGTCCTCCCTCCCGATCGAGGCGGCGCGTCGCGTGGTGCGCGAGCACGTCGCGGTGCTCGAGGAGGATCGCCCGCTCTCGGGCGACATCTCTGTCATGTCCGACGTCATCGCCCGCGAGGTCATGCTCACCGAGCTGCGGCGGCGCATGGGTCACCTCGCGTGAGCGTCGTGTCGCGCGCTGTCCGCGCGCCGCGCGGGAACGACATCTCGTGTCTGGGATGGCCGCAGGAGGCCGCGTTCCGGATGATCCAGAACAATCTCGATCCGGACGTCGCCGAGCGCCCGGACGACCTCGTGGTCTATGGAGGCACGGGGCGGGCGGCGCGGTCATGGCAGGCATTCGACCGCATCTGCGTGACGCTGCGCCGTCTTCAAGCTGACGAGACGCTCGTCGTGCAGTCCGGAAAGCCCGTCGGCGTCTTCCGCACGCACGAGTGGGCGCCGCGCGTCCTCATCGCCAACGCGCTCCTGGTGCCGGCCTGGTCGACGTGGGAGCGGTTCCGCGAGCTCGAGGCGCTCGGTCTGACGATGTACGGCCAGATGACGGCGGGCTCGTGGATCTATATCGGGACGCAGGGGATCCTTCAGGGCACCTACGAGACGTTCGCCGCGGTGGCTCGCCGGCACTTCGGGGGGAGCCTGCGCGGTCGCCTCGTGGTCACCGCGGGATTGGGCGGGATGGGCGGCGCTCAGCCGCTCGCCGTGACGATGAACAAGGGCGTCGCGCTGGTGGTCGAGGTCGACCCCGAGCGTGCCGAGCGGCGCCTGCGCCAGACCTTCGTCGACGAGCTGTGCGGCTCGCTCGACGAGGCGCTGTCTATAGCCGAGCGGCACAGGGCCGCCGGGACGCCGCGGTCGATCGGGCTCGTGGCCAACGCGGCGACTGTGCTGCCCGAGCTCGTCCGCCGGGATACCCGGGTCGACGTCGTCACCGACCAGACCAGCGCCCACGACCCGCTCGGCGGTTACGTGCCGGACGTGCCCGACGCCGACGCGCTACGGCGTGACGATCCCGATTCGTACGTGGCGGCCTCGCGTGACGCGATCGCGCGCCACTGCGAGGCGATCGTCGCGCTCGCCGGGCGCGGCGCGGTGGCATTCGACTACGGCAACAACCTGCGCGGCGAAGCACTGCTCGCCGGTCTCGCGAACGCGTTCAGCTACCCGGGCTTCGTGCCCGAATACATCCGGCCGCTCTTCGCCGAGGGCCGCGGCCCGTTCCGCTGGGTGGCGCTGTCCGGCGACCCGTCGGACATCGCGCGCACCGATGCGGCGGTGCTTGAGCTCTTCCCGCAGGACGAGTCTCTCCGCCGGTGGATCCGCCTCGCGCAGGAACGCGTGCCATTCCAGGGCCTGCCCGCGCGCGTGTGCTGGCTCGGCTATGGCGAGCGCGCCCTGTTCGGCGAACGGATCGACGAGCTCGTCGCCTCCCGAGAGCTGCGCGCTCCGATCGTCATCGGCCGCGACCACCTCGACTCGGGCTCCGTCGCATCGCCATTCCGGGAGACCGAGAACATGAAGGACGGTAGCGATGCCATCGCCGATTGGCCGATCCTGAATGCGCTCCTCAACACCTCTGCGGGCGCGACGTGGGTCTCGGTGCACCATGGCGGCGGCGTGGGCATCGGGAACTCGATCCACGCCGGCATGGTCGCGGTGGCCGATGGCACGCCGCTGGGGCGTGAGAAGCTGCGGCGTGTGCTCACGACGGACCCGGTTACCGGCGTGATGCGCCACGCCGACGCCGGCTACGAGGACGCCATCGCCTTCGCGAAGTCCCACGGGATCGACCTGCCGAGCGTCGAGTGATGGCGCATCCGGCTCATGCCACGCGCTCGCCTCGCTGGTAGACGGCCCAGACCCGCCAGAGCGCGCGCGGGTCGGAGAGCGGGTCACCGTGGACGAGAACCAGGTCCGCGGGCATGCCCTCCTCGATACGGCCGGCGTGGTCGACGCCGAGCACCTCGCCGCCGCGCCACGTCGCGGCCGCGAGCGCCTCGTGCGGCTCGAGGCCGGCATCCACGAGCAGCTCGACCTCCCAAGCGAGGTGGCCTGCGCGGACTGAACCGCCGCCGAAGTCGGAACCCGTCGCGATCCGAACGCCTGCTCGCCGTGCCGCCTTCACCGCCGCGTACGCGCCCTCTCGGCGTTTCGCCAACCGCTGACGCCCTTCGTGCGACGTGAAGCGCTCGAGGCGGGTCGTCGCGGCGAAGGTCTCCCACGACGCGAAGACGGAGAGCGTCGAGACGAGCGAGACGCCGCGCTCGGCCATCGTGCGCGCGGTGTCGTCGTCGATCTCCATTCCGTGCTCGATGGAGTCGACGCCGGCCTCGGCTCCCACCCGCACGCCCGCGAGGTAGGTCGCGTGGGCCGCGACCCGCGCGCCTCGCGCATGCACGGCAGCGACCATGGCACGCACGTCCTCGACGCCGAACGGCGCCTCGGTCGAGCCGCCGGGGGAATCGAGGTACAGCTTCACGAGGTCCGTCCCCTGGTCGAGCTGGGCGAGAGCCGCCGGAGCGAGCTCCGCGCCATCCTCGACCGTGATGAGGAGCGGAGGCCAGCCGGTCTTCCCGATCCAGGTACCGGCGACCCGGATGTACGGCTGGCCACGCCTGCCGCCGAGCTCGTCGCGCACGGCGAGGCTGAGCGGCCGCCCCTCGACTCGCGGTGCTCCGACATCGCGCGCCCACAGCACCCCGGCCTGCACGAGGCGGTGCGCGTTTTCCCTCGCGACCTGCATCAGTACGGAGGGCGGATCCTCGCCGCGTTCGAGCCAGTGGCTGCCGCCCTGGAGAGTCATGTGACTGTGCCCATCGACGAGCGCGGGCACGATCGTCGCGCCGCCCGCGTCCACGACCTCAGCTCCCCTCAGTTCGGCGTCGTCCGCGGGGCGGATCCAGGTGATAAGGCCGTCGTCGATCCGCATGCTGACGCCGATGTTCAGTCGGTCGGAGCGTCCATCGGCGAGGGCCGCGTCGTGCAACACGAGCGAGCTCACGCCGGGTTCCCCTTCCGTAGGACGGGCTCCGGCTCGAAAGACGGCCGCGAGACGAAATCCACGCGGCGATGGCTGTTGTCGCAGAACGGCTTCTTCGCGGAATGGCCGCACCGGCAAAGTTTTACGGTGTGGCCGGCAGCGACCACGACCTCCCGGCCGTCGACGTCGATGATGGCCACGGGTCCGGTCACGACATAGGGGCCGTTGGCCTCGGTCCGGATCGAGCTCGGCGGGGGCACCTCTGTCAACGCGAGCCCTCCCCGAGGTACCGGCCGCGATAGCCGACGCTCGCGGGGACTGCGAGACGGTGGAAGACGAGCTGCAGCACCCGCGCGCCGCGCTGCAGCCGGTATCCGTGCGGAGCCATCACCGCGAGCAGGCCCTCACCGCGACCGCTGTACCCCGCGTCCCACACTGCGCTGTGTATAGCGACTCCCGACCGCAGCAGGCTCGAGCGTGGCAGGGAGAGCGCCATCACGTCGTTCGGAAGATTCACCTTCTCCCGGTAACCGATCACGTACGCGCCGCGGTCGAGCTCCCACCAACCATCGCCATCCGCGGTGAGGTCCTCACGCGACGCCGACTCCCGAATGAGGTCGGCACCGAGGACGCCCGGGGAAAGGAAGCGGTGCAGTCGCTCGACGCGCAGGTCGATGCCGCTGGGCTGAAGTTGTGCCGCGACGTCGAGGTCCTCGACGAGCGGGGGTTCGGCCGCGAGTGCCGCGCGCAGCTCGTCGACTGAAAGCACACGATCGATGCTATCGGTCGTGCCCCCGTCTCGGCGCCCAAGGCCAGCGCGCCCGGTCGCATGCCAGAATCCCGTCGTGAAGGATCTCACTCCGAAGCCTGTGTCGGCCTCGAAGACGATCTTCTCGCAGACGATGCTCCCTTCGGACGCGAACCCCATGGGCAATGTGCACGGCGGCGAGATCGTGCGGCTCATCGACGCCTGCGCGGGCGCGGCGGCGTCACGTCACGCGCGAGCGCGCGTCGTCACAGCACGCATCGACGAGCTGTCGTTCCTCGCCCCGGTCTACGTCGGCAACCTCGTGACCGCCTCCGCCTCGGTCAACAACGTGGGCAGAAAGAGCATGGAGGTCGGGGTGCGGGTCGAGGCGGAGGACACGCTCACCGGGGACGTTGTGCACGTTTCCTCGGCGTACCTGGTGTTCGTCGCGATCGATGGGCAGGGGCGGCCGATCGGGGTGCCGCCCGTGCTCGCCGAGAGCGACGAGGAGCGCCGGCGCATGACTGCGGCCAAGCAGCGCCGCGCCCTGCGCCGGCCTCGCTCCTGACCGATCCCGTGGCTTCGCCCGTGAGCGCTCAGGGCTGGTTGGTGCTCGCTCGTCGCGGGGGACCCGCTCCTCGCTCGTCCGGTCGGCTCGCCTGGCTCGTCCGGTCGGCTCGCCTGGTCGGCTCGTGCCGAGCGCCTCGGTATGCTCTGCGCGGGGGTGAGTCCATGAGGCGTCGCTGGCGCGTGCCGTGTCTGCTGCTCGCCGTTGTGCTCGTCGCGGCCGCGTGCCAGGCGCCGCGCGCAGGCTCCACGGAAAGCGCGAGCGGCGCGCCAAGCTTCGAGGGCCGCTCGCTGAACGTGGTCACCGGGGGGACCGGCGGCGTGTACATCGTCTACGGCGGCGGACTGTCCGACGTCCTCAGCAAGAAGCTGAAGGTGGCCGCGAGCGCGCAGTCCACTCCTGCCTCCGTCGACAACATGAAGCTCATCCGCGACGGCAAGGCGGACCTCGCATTCACGCTGTCCGACACGGCGTACGACGCGGTGAACGGCAAGGCCCGCTTCGCCCCGCCCGAGCAGAAGGTGGACGCGAAGGCGCTGGCGGTCCTGTACACGAACTTCATGCACGTCGTCGCGAAGGATGGTTCTGGGATCAACACCATGGCCGACCTGCGCGGCAAACGGGTGTCGATGGGTGCGGCGGGATCCGGCACGGAGACCAAGGGCAACCGCGTCCTCGAGGCCTACGGCATGAGCGCTGATACGGACATCAAGCGGGAAAGGCTCGGCGTCCAGGATTCCGCCGACGCGTTGCGGGACGGCAAGATCGACGCGTTCTTCTGGGACGGGGGCCTTCCGACCGGAGCCGTCACGGACTTGGTGAACTCGGTCAAGCTGAAGTTCCTCGACCAGTCCGACGGCGTGAAGAAGATGGCCGACAAGTACGGTCCCTTCTATTTCGCCGCGAAGATCCCCAAGGGCACCTACAAGAACGACGCCGACGTCACCGTCACCGGCGTCGCGAACCTCCTCGTGGTACCGGCGAACTTCGACGCCAAGCTCGCCGCGGCGATCCTCCAGACGATGTTCGACAGCCAGGCGGACCTCGTCGCCATCCACCCCGAGGCGAAGAACCTCAAGCTGGAGACGGCGGTCGAGGGCTCGCCCATCGACTATCACCAGGGCGCGATCGACTACTACAAGTCGAAGGGCGCCTGGAAGAAGTAGGAAACTGAGGGCTTCCGTGGCCCTCATTGTCTTCGCCCTGACGCTGGCCGCCGCGATCCTGGCGCGGCCGGTGGGGGTCCTCGCCGTCTCGGCCGGCGCCGACGAGTGGCTGGGTGGGCTGGACGACGGAGAGAGATTCAGCTACTCATTCCTCCACTCGATCTACCAAGCCCCGGTGGAAGAGGAGTTGCAACGCGAGGATGACCAGATGCGCACCATCCGCGGAAGCTCACCTGACATCCGCGCGGTCGAGTACTTCGGCTGGGACACGCGGATCGTGAGATCCAGTGGCGTGTACGTGCAGGAGGCCCCGGCTGCAGATGTGCCTCGACTATTGATCCGGGTCACGGCGGAGGGAAGGCAGCGCCTCGCCGCGGGGCGGTGGACGCTCGAACTGCGGGCGCGGTTCGGCGAAGCGCTGCTCGATCTGCGCGCGACGCACCGGCCCCTCGCATCGCTCGTCCTCGCCAGGTGAGTAACCGGGACGCGCTCGACCCCGACGTCATCGCGCGGCCGGACTTCGAGCAGGTCATCTCCGGCGAAAAGAACCGCGAGCTCATCGAGGAGTTCGAGACAGAGGCCAAGACCCGGGCGCTGACCGGCTGGTGGGATCGGCTCGTCACGGCTCTCTCGGTCGCGACGACGCTGTTCGCGCTGTACTACGCCGCTGCGGGAGCGACCATCCCTTTCACCGACGTCGTGCTCGTTCCGAGCATCCGGATCTTCGGACAGACGGTCACCACGAAGCAGATCTACGAGCTCATCTTCCTGGCGGCGATCCTGGTGCTGACCTTCCTCCTGTACCCCGCCCACCAACGGTTCCTGCGCCGCGTCACGCTGCCCGACATCGCGCTCGCGCTCGCGTCGCTCGTCGTCACGGGATACGTGCTGGTGAACTACGAGGACGTCATCTTCCGCGCGAACAGCCCGACGGCGACTGACTTCGTGCTCGGCGTCATCGCCATCCTGCTTGTGCTCGAAGCCGGTCGCCGCACCATTGGGTGGCACCTTCCGGCCCTCGGGCTCATCGCGAT
Organism: Candidatus Limnocylindria bacterium; assembly: GCA_038211425.1. Taxonomy (GTDB): domain Bacteria; phylum Chloroflexota; class Limnocylindria; order P2-11E; family P2-11E; genus JALYKU01. The sequence goes on from JBBQVQ010000027.1 coordinate 26,499, forward strand.
CGCGTATGCCTACTTCGCGGACTTCGTCCCGGGCCCGTTCCGCGGACCGCCGAAGAATCTCGACGACATCGTCGGCAACCAGTACCTCGGGACCGACGGGATGCTCGGCCAACCGCTGCTCGTCGCGGCCACCTTCATCATCCTGTTCACGATCTACGGCGCCGTGCTCGACCACACGGGCGCGGGCAAGTTCTACGTCGATCTCGCCTTCGCGCTGACCGGCCGCAGACCAACGGGCGCCGCGCGGACCGTGACGCTCGCGTCGTTCCTCCTGGGGACGGTCTCGGGATCCGGCGTGGCCACGACGGTCACGCTCGGCTCGATCGCGTATCCGATGCTCAAGAAGGCCGGACACGACCGCGAGTCCTCGGGCGCGATCCTTTCCGCGGGCGGCATCGGCGCGGTCATCTCGCCTCCCGTTCTCGGCCCGGCCGCGTTCCTCATGGCCGAGATCCTCCGCATCAGTTACCTGGACATCGTCGTCATGGCGATGATGCCGACGATCCTGTATTACCTCGGGATCCTCCTGACGATCGAGATCGATGCTCGCCGTCTCGGCGCGCAGGCGATAGCTCTCGACGCGCCCGGCTTCTGGGCGCTCACGGCGCGGTACTGGTACCAGTACACGTCGCTCTTCGCGATCATCGCTTTCCTCCTGCTCGGGTTCAGCACAATCACCGCCATCTTCTGGTCGATCATCCTCGCGATCGCCGTGTCCTACCTGCGCCGCGAGACCGCGCTCACGCGGCCGAAGCTCATCGCGGCCCTGTCCGGCGGGACCAAGCAGGTGCTCTCCGTCGCCGCCACCACCGCCGTCGCCGGCATCGCTGTGGGGATCCTTCTGCAAACGGGACTCGGCCTCAAGATCTCGAGCCTCATCCTCGCCCTCGGGTTCGGCAACCTCGTTCTCACCCTTGTGGTCGCCGGCGTGGTGCTGTGGGTCCTCGGATTGTCGCTGCCCATCACCGCGACGTACCTGGTCGCGGTCCCGACGGTGATCCCCGCTCTGGTCACCCTCGGCGTGCCGGCACCGGCGGCGCACATGTTCGTCTTCTACTACTCGGTGCTCAGCGAGGTCTCTCCGCCCGTCGCCCTGTCGCCGTTCGCCGCGGCGGCGATAACCGGCGGCAATCCGTACAAGACGATGATGCTCACCTGGAAGTACGCGCTCCCCTGCTTCCTGGTCCCGTTCATGTTCACCCAGCCCGGCGGCCTCGCGATCCTGTGGCGCGACACGACGGTCCCCGAGGCCGCGCTCGCGTCGATCTCCGCGATCGCCGGGATCGTGGCGATCGTGACGGGCGTGGGCGGCTACCTGCTCAAGCCCGCCGTGTGGATCGAGCGCGGTCTGCTGATCGCCGCGGGGTTGCTCCTGCTCGCACCCGGACTCCTCGCCGACATCGTCGGCCTCGCGCTGCTCGGGGTGGCCGGTGCGTCACAGCTGCTCATCCCGCGCCGCGTCCCCGAGGCCCGAGCCACCGCCAGCCGGTGAGACGCGACCTCGTCGTGCCCTTCGCGATCGCCGCGATGGTGCTGGTGACGCGCCTGCCCTTCGTCACACACACCCTGTGGGCGTGGGATTCGGTGCTCTACGCCAACGCGCTGGAGCAGGGCTTCCACGTCGACTTCGACCTGGGCGACCAACGGCCGCAGCCCCCCGGCTACATCCTGTACATCGCGACGGCGGCGCTGCTGCGAGGTCTCACGCGTGACAGCAACCAGGCGCTGGTGCTGGTATCGGTCATCGCGAGCGCGATCGGCGCCGGGGCCGTGTACCGGCTCGCGCGCCGGTTCACCGCGCCCCCAGCGGCCGCGCTCGTCGCTGCCGGGTACGCGTTCAACCCGCTCATCTGGACGTACGCGGAGATCGCCTACCCGTACGCGCTCCTTGGCCTGCTCGCGGTGGTGCTCGCCACGGCATTCTGGGACGCCCGACGAAGCGGGCGTCCGGCGCACATGTGGGTCGCGAGCTTTGCATTCGGCCTCCTGACCGGATACCGCCAGGACCTCGCGCTCCTTCTCGGATCGTTGTGGCTGTGGCTCCTGTGGGCCGCCTCGGCGCGGACGCGAGCGATCGCAACGCTGGCAGCGCTGGTTGGCATCGCGCTCTGGTTCGCGCCGAGCGCGATGCTGTCGGGCGGATTCGACGCCTACATCCTGGCGTTGCAGCAGCAGTCGGGTTCGATCCAGTCCGCGTACTCCGTCGGGGCGCAGGGGCCGGCGGCGTTCGGCTACAACCTGCGGTTCACGCTGTACTCGCTGAGTTGGGGACTGCTCGGCTTCGGTGTCGTCCTGACCGGGCTCATCGCCTCGCCAATACTGCGCGCGCTCGGCTCGTCAGGACGTCAGGCGCGGCTGCCGATGTCCCGGCGCCGGAACGAGCTCGGATTCTTCCTCGCGTGGGTCATCCCGGCGCTGGCGTTCTACGTCGCGGTCCATATCGGCGAATGGGGCTATGTCCTCTCGGTGCTCCCGGCTCTCTACGTGCTGCTCGCCGCGCTCCTCGACGAGCTCGTCCTCTCGCGGCTGCGGGGCACGGCGCGCCGACTATGGCCATATCTCGGTGCCGCTGTCGTCGCGGCGGGCGCGGCACTGTTCCTGTTCGCACCGACGCGCTTCTCCGCGAACGCCCTCACCAGGCACGACCAGGAGACGCAGGTGCGCATCAGCTACCTGAGAGCGCATTTCCCGAAGGAGCGCACGATCGTCCTCGCGCGTGAGGACTTCCTCCTCGTGCGCTACTACCTCCCGGAATACCGCGCGTGGCTCTACGACCCGGATCCATACGCGAGCCCGCGGATGCGCAAGCGCGCGATGAGCGCGACGGCGATCGTGATCTTCACGCAGGGGCTGCGCCCCAGACACGAACTGGATGTGCGCTACGTCGAGGCCGCACCCGGCGTTGCGATCGCGTACGTGCGGATCGAGCCAGGATCAGTGGTCGAATTTTCGGGCGAGCGCTTCATGGTGCGCGATCCGCAGTGATCAGATGGCACCCGTCATGGAGTCTTCTGACAGCGGCAGCGTGAAGCTGATCGTCGTGCCCCGTCCGTCCCCGTCGCTGGCGGCCTCGATCTCGCCGCCATGGGAGGCCACGAGCCCCTTCGCGATCGCGAGGCCGAGGCCGCTGCCCGAGGACCCGCGCGAGCGGTAGAAACGGTCGAAGACGTGCGGCAGTGCATCCGCGCTGATCCCCGAACCGGTGTCGGCAACGGCGACGCGGGCGACGCGTCGCGATGCGTCGACGCCGGCAGACACCGTGATGCTCCCACCACGCCCCGTGTGGCGAAGCGCATTGGCGAGGAGATCGTTCAGCACCTGCCGCACCCGGACGGGGTCGATCGGTGCCGGCGGCATGCCGGGTGCGGTCACAAGCGCGACGCGCACCGCCGCGGCCTGGGCTTCAGGTTCGAACGATGCGACCGAAGCGCCGAGGAGCGTGGCCAGGTCCGTCGACTCGCGGTGCAGCTCGAGCGCGCCGGCCTCCGCCAGGGCCAGCAAGCGGAGGTCATCGATGAGGCGCGAGACGATCCGGGCCTGCTCGAGTACCGGCCCAAGGTGCGCCTCGTCGGAGGGATAGACACGGTCGAGCAATCCCTCGAGCTGCGCCTGGATCACCGTGAGCGGAGTTCGTAGCTCGTGAGTGACGTCGGCCAGCAGAGCCCGGCGCTGCTGCTCACTCCGCTCGAGACGCCCGGCCATCGCGTTGAAGGCACGCGCGATCGAACGGCCATCGCGCGAGCCCCGCTCGGGAATGCGCACGGCGTGGTCCCCCGTGGCGATCCGACCGAGGGCGTCGATCAATTCGCCGATCGGCGCGCCGAACCGGCGCATTCCCCGGCCGACGACGGCCAGCGAGAGGAACAGCATGGCCACGACGGCGAGGATGGCCCAGAGCGCGGCCGGTGGTCCTGGCGCGCCGACTCCGAACGTGCGAAAGACGATCCAGGCGACGAGCGCCGATCCTGCGACGGGAGCGGTGACCACGATCCCGAGGAACAGCGCGGCGCGCCAGAGGAAGCGGCGGCGCATGCCGCGCCAGTGCGCGGCGTTCCCGCGGGGCGGCCAGCCCTCGCCCTCCGGCCACCAGGGGGGACGGCCCCGACCTGACCCATCACGCGGTCGCGCCCGTGACTGCTCAGGTCCGGTGGTGTTCGCCCGTCGCGGGGAAGGCGCTTCTGGCTCACTCATGCGTTGTCGTGCCAGCGTGACCGATGGCTCACTCGTCGGCGAACCGGTAGCCGACACCGTGGACGGTGAGAAGGTAGCGCGGCTGGCGAGGATCGGGCTCGAGCTTGCGCCGGATGTTCTTGACGTGCGTGTCGATGGCCCGCTCGTACGACTCGATCGCGGCTCCCTGCAGCGCGTCGAGCATCTGCGCTCGCGTGAACACGCGCCCGGGCTGCCGCGCGAGGGCCGCGACGAGCTGGAACTCGCTCGCGGTCAGCTCCACGTCGCGCGTTCCGGCGGTGACACGCATGCGCGGCACATCGAGAGTGACGTCGCCCGCGCGGATGACCTCCACCCCCGCCTCGCGCGCCCCGTCCGCGCGGCGCAGCACCGCGCGGACGCGAGCAACGAGCTCCTTCGGGCTGAACGGCTTCACAACATAGTCGTCCGCGCCGAGCTCCAGCCCCACCAGGCGGTCGGACTCGTCGCCTCGGGCGGTGAGAATGACGACGGGAACGGCCGACTCCCGCCGAAGGGCACGCGTCACATCGAGGCCATCGATATCGGGAAGGCCGAGGTCGAGAACGATCAGATCCGGCTTCGCCGAGCGGGCGAGCGCGAGGGCGGACCTGCCGTCGGAGGCGATCCGAACGTCGAAGCCCGCCCTCTCGAGATAGTCGCGCGCGATCCTGGCGATCTCCGGCTCGTCCTCGACGACCAGGACGGTCCTCATGTCGGCCTCACCGCCAGTGCTCCATCACGTGTCGATCACGCTCCGGGTGTCCTCGGATCGCCCTGGGTTTGATCCCTGTGCGCTTGACGATGCCAGTCCTCGAGCATCCCGACCCGGTCACGCCAGTGCCCGCGGCCTCCTCGCGCGCCGCGGAACGCGGCAAAGAGGAGGAAGATGAACAGCACCGGGAACAGGAGACCAAGGAATCCGAAGCCGAAACCGAAGGGGTGGTAGTAGCCGTAGGGGACGGCCGCCGTGACTCCCTGCCCCGCCGTCGCGACCCCCTGTGCCAGACCCGCCTGGTAGGCCCCTGCGCCGACGAGCACCGCGCCGATGGTGACCGCTATCGCGAGCATGATCCGCCGATCCATTGACTTTCTCCTTCGCGTGTCTACGAAGAGCATCGTGCCCGGATGTGTGGAGATCGTGAGCGTCGGGTGGAGCTTCGAAGGCCGCTCGCGGGCGACCGCGGTCGAGTTCCGGAGGTCCCGGAGCGGCACACCGCTTGCGTCGAGGCCGGGCATGGATTGGTACGTCCCCCTCCTCGGCGCGCTCTGGCTGTTCAGCGGTGCGCTCATCGGTTACGCGGCGGCCCGCCTGCGGTAGTCAAGCGTGACTCGACGGAGGTCCCCGTTTCGCGGACACTGGCACCCGAAACGGCCCCGCCGCCGCCCGGCCCGCGCACAACAACGCGAAGGAGTAGGAACACGATGGCCAACCCCGTCGCCTGGTTCGAGATCATCGGCAAGGACGCGCCAAAGCTCCACAAGTTCTACGGCGACGTGTTCGGCTGGAAGGTCGGTCCCCCGGCGGTCGAATTCGGCAACTACAGCACGGTCGAGGCCGAAGGCAAGGGGATCGCGGGAGGCATCGGAGAAGGCGGCGACGACGGTGGCAACCGGACGACCCTCTACATCGAGGTCGACGAGCCCGAGGCGTACCTTGACAGGGTGACCAAGGCCGGTGGCAAGACGTTGATGCCGATGATGACCGTCATGGAAGGGGTCACCATCGCCATGTTCGCCGATCCCGATGGCAACGTGATCGGTCTCCTGAAGGCCAACCCGGACTGACCCGATCGCTTTCTGTCCAGGGGGCGAGGCCCATCGCCGCGGTCCCGCAGCGGTGGGCGGCCGTTTTCGGCTGACGGAGCGCGAACCGCATAGCAGGGCCGCGCCTTACGGCCCGCGCTTTCGCCTGGCCGGCCGCAGCAGTGCGAGCTGCCTCCCCCGTGAAGCGCCGAGGGCAGCACCGACGAAGACCGTCAACAGCCCCGCAAGGGGGACGGCGAAGAGGGCACCGAGGATCCCGCCGATCTCGAAGCCCGCGAACAGCGCGACGAGCGCCCCGAGAGGATGCAGGCCGACGGCATGCCCGGATACGCGAGGCATGAACACGTTGCTCTCGAGCTGCTGGATGACGAAGAAGGCGGCGACCACGAACAGCACCGTCGGGAATGGCTGAAGGAGCGCGACGAGGATCGCGGGGGCCGCAGACAGGATCGGGCCGGCGATCGGGATGAGCTCCGCCAGCGACGCGAACGCTCCCAGCAGGAACGCGTAGGGAAGTCCCAGTGCGGTCAGGACGAGCGTCACCAGGATGCCGACGCTCGCGGCGAGGATCAGCTGACCTCGCAGGTACGCGCCGAACACGCGGACGATCTCGCGCTCGACGGCCCTGATCTTCCGGCGCCGATCCGTTCGCACCATGCGTAGCGCGAGGGCGCGAAAGCGCCTGCCGTCGAGCAGGAAGTAGAGCGCGATCACGGTGACGATCACGATGTCGAAGATGGAGGAGGCGACGCGGAGCGTCAGCGCGCCGGCCTCCGGGGCGATGGCACCGGGGTCGACCAAGGCCAGTGCCCGTCGGGCGAGCGGGTTGGGGACCACGAGGCTGCCCACGGCGAGGTCCTCACCGCGGTCCAATGTCGCGCTGTACTGCGGAAGAGCCAGCGCGAGCCGCTGCAGCTCGGTGATCGTGGGGATGGCGAAGACGAGGATCGTCGCGGCGACCAGCGCGAGCATGCCCACGACCACGACCGCGACGGCCAGCGCCCGCCGCCGCCCGACGGCCCGCTCGGTGAGCCTGACTAGCGGGGAGAGCGCAAAGGCGACGGTGATGCCGAGCATCAGGATAACCAGAAGGTGCGCGATCGGGCGCAGGATCGTGATCGCGGCAGCCAGCGCCCCCAGCGCCGCGAGGACGGTGAGGATCCCGATGAGCACATACGTGACCCACCAGTCCTGGGCCGCCGGGAGCCGGCGGGCCGTGCGCTTCAGGTCGAACTGCGGGATGAGGTCGTCGGGCGTCAGGGGCGCGCTGAGGCTCGCTGCGGGGTCCGGATCCTCGGCGCGGCGGGCGCTCATCGTTCGCCGCAAAGCCGGCCGGGATGCGGCGGGACGGCCCGCGGATCGCTCGTCGTTGGGAGGCGCCCCGGCCGGGTCACCTCACTGGTCTAACACGCGGCACTCCTCGGGAGCGAGGCGCCGTCCTTAGGCGGCCTCGGTGACAAGACCCCTCTTGCGCGCGGTGGCCTCATCGACGGCGGACAGGTCGAGGTCGATGTGGACCGTGTCACCGACGAGCACGCCATTCGCGATCGGCTGGTTCCACACCAGTCCCCACCGGCTGCGCTCGATCGACAGCGTGCCCGCCGCACCGAGACGCGAGCCGCCCTGTATGTCGTGGGTGATCCCCTCGATCTTCGCGTCGAAGCGCACGAGATGCGTCGTGCCCCGGATCGTCAGGTCGCCTTTCACGGTGTAGCTATTGGTGCCCTTCGGCTCGACCGCCGTGCTCCGGAAGACGATCTCGGGATGCTCCTCCGCGTCGAAAAAGTCGGCGCTCGCAAGGTGACCGTCCCGCTTTGGATCGTTCGTGTCGATGGTGCGAGCGTCGATCGCGGCGAGTACCTTCGCTCCCGCCGGGCGCTGGGGATCGAAATCGAGGCTCCCTCGGACACTCCCGAATTTCCCGCGAACGGTCGAGATCATCATGTGCTTCACCCTGAAGGTGACCGCCGAATGGCTCGGATCGATGTACCACGTCGTCATGCTGCTGTTCCTCTCTTCCCGGCGCTTCGCCGGAGTGTTCTTTCACCAGGCACAACTGGTTGACGCGGCAACTTATTCCCATGAGGGCCTTCTCACCGCGCGGAGGGTCGGGTGGTTGTATGCTCAACGTCATGGCCACCACGCTCGCTCGCCCCCGTCGCCGCTTGTCCGAGATGGACCTCCACGCTTGGAGCGGCTTTCTGCGCGCACACGCGGAGGTAACGCGCACGCTCGAGCGGGACCTCGAGCGTGCGGGCCTGCTCCAGCTGTCCGATTACGGCGTGCTCCTCGAGCTGTCCCGCGGACCTGCTGGGGGGCGGCGGCCCGTCGAGCTCGCGGGCCTGACGAGCCTCACGAAGAGCGGGCTGACGCGGCTCGTCGACCGCTTGGAATCCTCGGGCCTGGTGGAGCGACGCGCCTGTGCCAGCGACCAGCGCGGGAACCTCATCGCGCTCACGGCCAGGGGACGCCACGTCTTCCGGCGCGCGGCGCCGATGCACCTGCGCGGCATTGCGGAATACTTCACGGATCGACTCGACGACCACGAGCTCGCCGTGCTGGCAGGCGCGTTCGAGAAGCTGATCGCCCGGGAGCATCGCCCCACAGCATGATCGGCCTCGTTCCGCTGGCCGGGCGGGGCCGTTAGGTCAAGCGGGCAGGGTCCGTGCATGCTTCGCGCACGCGCCGGGGCGCATGACGCTCGCCGAGGCGCAGCGCCTCATCGCGTCCGACTGGACCGAGCTGTACCGCCGCGCCGGCCGGTCGACGCAGAGCTCGAGAGGTCCATCGTGGTCCCGAAGTGACGGCACCCCTCTTCCTGATTTCCTCAAGACCGGACACGCTACGATTCGGTCGTCGCATGAGCGTCGCTGCGGGCCTGCCGACCGGCACCGTCACCTTCCTCTTCACCGACATCGAGGGCTCGACAAGGCTTGTCCAGCAGTTGGGCACCGAACGCTTCGATGAAGTGCTCGCCGCCCACACGCAGGTGCTGCGGCGAGCGTTCGCCGACGGAGGCCACGAGGTGCGGATCGAGGGCGATGCCCTGTTCGTCGTGTTCCTCAGCGCACCGAGGGCCGTCGCCGCGGCCACCGCCGCGCAGCGTGCGCTCGCGAACGAGGCCTTTGCGCACGGCGCGGAGGTGCGCGTACGGATGGGGATGCACACCGGAGAGGGGACGGCGGCGAGCCTGCGCGCCGGCGCCGACTACGTCGGCATCGACGTCCATCGCGCGGCACGGATCGCCGCCGTCGGCCACGGGGGACAGGTGCTGATCTCGGACACGACGCGGTCGCTGGTCGAACATGCGCTGCCCGCGGGCGTGACGCTGCGCGACCTGGGCGAGCATCGCCTCAAGGACCTCGCGGGTCCGGAGCACCTCTTCCAACTTGTCATCGAGGGTGTCCGCTCCGACTTTCCGGCGATCCGCGGCCAAGGCGACGTCCCCTCGAGCGTCCCTCAGCAGCTGACGAGCTTCGTCGGCCGCGAGCGGGAGATCGAGGATGGATCGAAGGCGCTCGCCGATGCGCGACTCCTCACGCTCACCGGCCCGGGGGGCACGGGAAAGACGCGTCTGTCGATCGAGATCGCCGCCCGTGTCGCGCCGGATTTTCCGGACGGCACGCACTGGGTCCCATTGGCCTCGATCTTCGATCCCGAGCTGGTCCTTCCCACGATCGGCGCCGCGCTCGGGCTCGCAGACTCAGGCTCGCGTCCGGTGGGTCAGAGAGTGATCGAGCACATGCGCGAGAAGCGTGCCCTCTTCGTCATCGACAACTTCGAGCAGGTGTTGCCGGCTGCCGGGAGCATCGCGGAGATCCTGCGCGCCGCACGCGGCGTGAAAGCGATCGTGTCGAGCCGTGCGCCTCTGCGGGTGTACGGAGAACGCGAGTTCCCGGTCCCGCCCCTGGGCGTCCCGGACCGCAGCTCCAGGGCGGACCCGGAGCGCCTGTCCCAATACGAGTCGGTCCGTCTCTTCATCGACCGCGCGGTCGCCGTGAAGCCTGACTTCCGCATCACGAACGACAACGCGCCGGCGGTCGCGGAGATCTGCGCCCGTCTCGATGGACTCCCGCTCGCCATCGAGCTCGCGGCGGCGCGTGTCAAGCTGCTGCCTGTCGCCGCCATGCTGGCGCGCCTCGAGCACTCGCTCGCGATGCTGTCGGGCGGCGCGCGCGATCTGCCCGAACGGCAGCGGACGCTGCGTGGCGCGATCGCGTGGAGCCATGACCTGCTTGCTCCGGTCACGCGGCGGCTTTTCGAGCACCTCGCGGTCTTCGTCGGCGGGGCATCACTCGACGAGATCGAGGCCGTGTGCGGCCCGGACGATGATCTCGGCATCGATATCCTCGAAGGCGTCGGTGCCCTGGTCGACCAGAGCCTGCTGCGGCAGCGCGAAGCGGACGGCGACGCGCGCTTTCAGATGCTCGTCACGATCCGCGATTTCGCGCGCGAGCGTCTCGAGGGGTCGGGCGACCTGGTCGATCTCGCCCGCCGCCACGCCGCTGCATACCTCGCGCTGGCCGAGCGCAATGCCGCCGAGCTGACGGGTGCCAACAGCGGCCGAGGTCTCGACCGCATGGCGCTGGATCATGACAATCTGCGGGCCGCCATGGAGTGGGCGCTGGCGCACGACGCGTCGATGGCGATGCGACTCGGGTTCGCGATGTGGCGCTTCTGGCACATGCGTGGCCACCTCGCGGAGGGCCGCGGGATCCTGGAGCGCGTCCTCGCTTTCCCCGACCAGGCGGCGCCGCAGAGCTCGCGCGCGAAGGCCCTCGAGGCGGCGGGAGGCACGGCCTACTGGCAGGGCGATATCGACGCCGCCAGGGCGTTCTACCTTCGGGCGCTGGAGCTATGGCGCGCTGCCCGAACCGCAGGAGATCGCGAACGGCCTCTACAACCTGACGTTCACGTACACCATCCGTGGGCTGGAGGCGTTACTACCGGCACCGCAAGCACAAGAGGCCCCGCGCCGGGACGCCGTCGCCGCCCGCGAGCTCCTGCAGGAGGCCCTCGCGATCTACCGGGAACTGGGGGACGAGCGCGGGCTGGCCAACGCCCTTTGGGCAATGACGGACGTTCTCTTCGCAGAGGGACGGTTCGATGAGGTGGCGGGGAGGAGTCAGCCGCGACGTTCCGCGCCCTCGGGGACCGCTTCGGGCTCGGCTGGGCGCTGTACATGGTCGGCCTCGCCGCCCTGGTGCTCGGGCAGCTGGAGCGAGCCCGCACCTCTTTCGCCGAGGCGATCGGTATCTTCAGCGCCGCCAACGACGTCTCGGCGTTCACGGTCATCCTGGACAGCTACGCCGCTCTGGCCATGGCCGACCACCAGCCGGCACGCGCGGTGCGCTTGACGGGCGCCGCCGCGGCCCTGCGCGAACGAACGGGCGCCGAACTCGGCGTTCTCACCAAAGAGTTCGGGGGGGCCGAACTCTATCCGACGCACGTGGAGCTGGCTGCCTACCCGGGGGAATGGGAAGCCGGGCGCGCCATGGACGCGAGCGCCGCGGTCGCGTACGCGCTCGCGCAAGACGGCAGCTGACGTACTTCCAAAACGCCCCGGAAAGAAGTGCTTAGGCGGAAGCTCGGGGAGGACGACGACATGCCGAAGTTCATTGGACGTGCATGACGGTTTCGTGGGCGTCACCGCGGAGCGGCTAGAGCAGGCGCACAACGCCGATCTCGCGATCCGGGGCAAAGAAAAACTCCACTTCGATCACGCGTGGAGCAGGAATTCGCGATGGAGCTCGTGCGGAACAGGCGCTCCAGATCGGCGAACCGCGACGGCGTGATCGGCCGGACGGTGTACTCGGCTACGGGCTCACCTTGGGCCGTCGATGCGATCGGGCGCATCGACGGCCTCGAAGCGGTCGGCGGCCTCGTTCCAGCGGAACAGGAGGCGCGCCTCTGGGCGGCCCTCCGCCACGCCGTGGACCTCGTAGACCGAATCGACGACACGCCGCTCGGGCGCGGCGACATCGGGACCGAGGGACCTCAGGTACACGGCGAGGTCGAGGCGGCCGGCGTCCTCGTCGACGACACCGTTCTGCCGGCAGATGATGGCGAAGGCCTCCTCGATGCCAGGCGCGTGGAGCGCGGTGGCGAGCGAGACACCGTGCGCCAGGCCCTTGAAGATCCGGCGCACCGGCTCACCCCAGATGTAACCCGGTGCCCAGGCGCCCTCGCTGATCTCGGGGATCACGATGTACCCGCCGCTGCTCTGCTTCAGGAGATCGTCGGCGTCGCTGCCATCACCCAGGACGATGTTCATGGGCACGGATACGGGCGCGTGCGCGAGGATGGCGCGCATCACCGTGCTCTTGCCGGCGAAACGCGGGATCGCGTGAACGAGGAACGAACGCCGTTGCTCGGCTGCGCTCCGAAGCACCGCCGCGATCTCCGGCGACATCGTCCGATTAGCGACGAGGTCATCGAGGCTCAGGGCCGGGAGGAGCTCTGGAGCGCGGCGCATTCGCGTCGAATCGTTGATCTGCGCCTGGACGAGGTCAAGCGGCGGCGTACGGGCTCCGCGCCGCGCTGCTGCCCCTACGATGCGGCACATGCGGCTGAGCGATAGCGCGCGGCGCCTCGTGGAGTCCGGCGCGCTCGCGCACCTCGTCACCCTCGACCCGGATGGCGCGCCTCAGCTGACCTGCGTCTGGGTCGGCCTCGACGGTGATGAGATCGTCTCCGGACACCTGAGCCGGTATAGGAAGGTGCGCAACGTGGAGCGCGACCCCCGGGTCGCTCTGTCGATCGAGGGGACCCGGACGAACGAGATCGGTCTGCGCGACTACCTCGTCGTGCACGGCCGCGCGCGTGTGGAAGAAGGCGGCGCCGCTGCGCTGCTGCAACGTCTCGCGCACGTGTACATCGGCGCAGGCGTGCGGTTCCCGCCGATGTCGGACCCACCTCCGGGCCACGTGCTGCGCATCAGCGTCGAACGCGTCGGCGGTTCGGGACCGTGGAGCGTCGAGTAGCGAAGAGTCCGGCGCGCGGGGCTGGCCCCGGCGTGCGGTCGGGCGCGATACTGCAGGCGATGGATCGCCGCGGGGGATGCACTCGGTGCGGATCGGCCTGCTGACCGGCGGGGGCGACGCCCCCGGGCTGAACGCGGCGATCCGCGCGGTCGTGCTGCGCTCCCGCGCGCTGGGCCACGAGGTCGCCGGCATCGCCGACGGATGGGCGGGTCTGTTGGGTGAGCCGCGGGCCCGCGAGCTGTGCGCTCCCGACGTGCACGGCATCCTCGGCCTCGGCGGCACGATCCTCGGCACGACCCGCACCGACCCGCGCAAGGATGGCGCCGCCGGCGCCGAGGTCGTGTCGAACATCGGGCGGCTGGGCCTCGACGCGCTCGTCGCGATCGGCGGGAACGACACGCTGGGTGTCGCCGATTGGCTCGGGCGTCAGGGAGTGCCGGTCGTCGGCATCCCGAAGACGGTGGACAACGATCTCGCCGAAACGAGCTACTGCATCGGGTTCGACACCGCCGTGACCGTGGTCGCCGAAGCGGTCGACCGTCTACGGACCACCGCGAGCGCCCATCACCGCGTCGTGGTCGTGGAGGCGATGGGCCGCGACGCGGGCTGGGTGGCGGCGTACGGGGGCCTCACCGGCGGCGCGGACCTGGTGATCGTGCCGGAGATACCGGTCACCGCCGACGAGGTGGTCGGCACCGTCCACGAGCTCTGGGCGGAGGGCGACCAGGACACGATCATCGTCGTCGCGGAGGCGGCAGAGATCGCGGGACTTGAGGCGCAGGCGCCGGTGGACCGCGATGCGTTCGGACATCCGCGGCTCGACCAGCGGGCGATCGGCGCTGTCCTCGCGCGCCTGGTGGAGGCTCGCGCACGGATCGAGGCCCGCGTCGTCGTGCTCGGCCATCTCCAGCGCAGCGGCTCCCCCACCGCGACGGACCGGCTGTGGGC
>JBBQVQ010000028.1:0-37980 GCA_038211425.1 Candidatus Limnocylindria bacterium
CCTGACGATGTTCGGCAGCTTTTAGAGTCGCCGCCCGAAAGGCGCCCGCCTCGCCAGCATCGCCGCGCCCGCTGCCACGAGCGCGAGACCGAACGAGATCAGCATCGCGCCCGCGGCGCTCACCGGACCCCCGGCCCTCTCGGTGGCGGTGTTCGGCAGGCCCGTGGGGAACTCCTTGGGGAATTGCTGTGCGATCGCGGTCGCGAGGGCATCTCCGAGCATGAACATGTGGGAGTATGCCGATCGCACGATCGTGTACGTCTTCGGATAGTCGGCCGAGGCATACGCGTCGACTTGGCCGGTCAGGTTGCGGAGGTGCTCGGCCAGCACCGATTCGAGCGCCGCCTCGGTCAGGTTCGGGTTGGCGCCGGACAGAAACTTCGCCAGCTCATGCTGCCCCGCGAGCAGCGCGTCGACCGCCTTCTGCTTCGCGCCGGCGTCCTTGGTGGCGACCGCATCCACGTAATCGAGATAGGCGCGTACATGTGTCTTCCACAGAGCGTCGAAAGCGGTCCCGGCGGGCGCGCCGTAGATCTGCGCGACCCAAGAGGCCAGATCGGCGCGGTTGCCGTCGAGCGCGGTCGCGACCACGCTTCCGTCGGCCGAGCTGGTGAGGCGCGAGCGCATCGCCTCCATCGTGAGGACGGCGTGCTCACCGAACGAGCGTCCCAGCCCGACTCGAAGCGAGCTCGCCGGGCTGAATGCCACCTTGTCGCCCGTGAACGTCGTTGGGAATTGCTTGATCAGCGCCGCGGCGAGCTCGTCACCGACCGTGAACATGTGCGCATATGCCTGCCGCTGGAGGTCGTAGGCCTTGGCGTAGTCCTTCGTGCTGTACGAGATGAGGTGCTCGATGTGGCGTTCAAGGGTCTCAGCCTCGGCAGCCGCCGAGATGTTGGGGTTCGCCGCGGCGAGGAAGGCGGAGAGGTCGTCGCGGTACTTCGCCAGCGCCGCGAGAGCGCGCTGCTTGCTGGCCTCATCGCCCTTCTGGTTCGCGATCGAATAGTCGACGATGTAGCCGATGTGCGCGCGCCAGAGGTCGCCAAAGGTCTGTCCCGCCGGAGCTCCGTAGACCTGCGCGATCATGGCCTGGAGGTCCTTGGTATTCGCCTCGACCGTGATGGCAGTGTCCTTGAGGTCCGGGGCCGGATTCCCGCTCGCTCGCATCTGCTCCATCACGAGAAAGGTGTGCTCGGCGAGCAGCCGCCCGAGGCTGACCCGCAGTTCGGCCGCCGGCGTGTGAAGGTCGAGTGGGTCCGGGGCCGCAAGTCCGGGACTCGCCCCGGTGATGACGATCGCGAGAGTGGCGATCGAGGCGAGGATCGGCGTGAGCTTCATCGTTTGCACCTTTCCGCGGGTCATGCGCTCGCTGGTCGCGCGCAGCTCGCTCACGTTCAGCGACCGACCCGGTCACACCGGCCGGAGGTGCGAAGCAAACGCGGTCGATGCCGTCGCGGAGGATCCGCTCCGCGGAGACCCGTGTGGTCGCTGACCGCGTCGTCATGGTCGTGCACAGACACGGCCAGCGTATACACCAGGGTGGCGCCGAACGCCTCCGCCGACCAGGCCGCTCAGCGGCCGCCGCAGTGCAGCAGACTCGACCGTAGTGCGATCGAGAGATGCGCTCCTGGTCCTCCTCGTCGCGGCCATTGGCGCAGCCGGAGGCTGCGGTCGCCTGGTCGCACCGGCGGCTGACGACTCGCCGACGGCTCTGCCGTCCGCGACGGCAATGCCGTCCGCGACGGGCGCTGTCGCGGCTTCGGCCAATTTGGCGCCACCGGCCTCGGTCCTCCATGTCCATAGCGGACCCGTCGGCGTGGAGACGATCCTCGGCGTACGCGTGCTCGAGGTCACGCCCACGGCGATCCTTGGCCAATGGAACCAGGAGCAGGTCCTCGTTCGCAGCGGACCGAACACGCGGTTCGCGGAGTTCGACGCGGACGGGCAGGTTCGCTTCAGCACCGGAGGGAATTTCGCGACCGCCGGCATAAGACGGGGGGACAGACTCAACCTTGCCATCGACTGGAGCGACCGAACGGGCGATGGCGCGTACCTGGTCATCCTCGCGACCAGGCTGTAGGCGGGCGAGCGCTCTCACGGCGGCGTCGGAGGAAGGCGGCAGGCCGGGCAGATCCCCGGACCGGGATCGGGGAAGGCATCGTGCTCGCAATACCGGCGGTCCGCCAGCATCAGGTTCTCGCAGACGACCTTCGGGCTGAGGTTGAGACAGGTGTTCTGCCCGGCGACGTGCGTCGTCGGACCGCCGCAATCGCGACAGTAGTTCGCCGAACGGTTCACCGGCTGCTTCGTGGCCATGGCATCGACAATTGTCGCCGCTGCGGCCGCCCCTGATAGCGTGCAGCGAGCGAGCGTATTATCGCTGTACCGTCGACAAGACCGACGACTTGGACGTGACCTGCCTGACGCCCGCCCCAGCGCGCACGCGAAATGCAGCATCGATCGGTCGTTGCCGCCGTCCGGAGATGGTGGCGGCGCGTGGAGGTACTGAGAATGCGCGGCATCAGGAGGTTCGTCACCACGACCGACGGCGCACGGCGCCCAACGGCGACGCAGGCCTCGGAGCTCGACGGCATGGATGGTGGTGTGCTCACCGGGGAAACGGGCCTCGTCGAAGCGGTGCTGAGCACGGCGACGCACCACGACACCGAGTGCCTCCAGGCCGAGACCAATCTCCGTCAGGCGCTCAAGGCGCAATCGTTCAACGACGCGGAGCTCGAGAACATGTTCAACGACTGGCGAGATGCCATCACCGAGCTCTCGGCAGCGCTCGCAACGGCTGCTCGCGCGCGCACCAAGCAGCTCGTGCCGTTCGCCCGGCAGCTGATCAGCACGGGCGCGATCGAGGCGATGGACGACGAGGGCATCCAGTCGTTCCTGCGACCGATCTTCGAGGACGCCGGGATCCCAGAGCGGTTCGTTGTTCCGCAGAAGACGCGCGAGGTCGCGCCCGAGATCACCGAGTAGCGCCGACGTCGGCGCTCAGCTGTCGATGAGCTCGAGGACGCGCGCGAGACCGCGGTTCCGCCCTTCGTGCATCTCCGGCAGGACGTAGACGCGAATCCCGGCCGCCCCGGCCGCCCCGTCGGTGACCGCGTCGTCCCCCACCATGAGCGAATCGTGCGGAGCGACGCCCAGCATCGAACACGCAGCGAGGAACAGCCTTGGATCGGGCTTCATCAACCCGTGCTCGAAGGAGAGCGCGAATGCGTCGATCAGCTCCCTGAGGCCGTGCCGTGCGAACAGAGGCCGGATGTCGAGGCTGATGTTGCTCACGACCGCGGTCTTGATGCCGAGCGACCGCAACGCCCGCAGTGTCGGCGCGACATCGGCGTAGGGCTCCCAGCGGTCCGGCTCCATCACGCGCTCGTAGAGAGCCGCCGCCAGCCCGGGGGCGACGCTCTCGGCTCGCGCGAAGAGATCCATCCACACGGAGCGATGCGCGCGGGCCGATAGGTCGCGTCCCTTGGCGTGCTCGGCGGGTGTCTTGCCGGCCGCCCACAGCTCCTCCCACAGCGCACGCGCCGCCGCGACGCTCACGGACACGCCGCGCTCATGCGCCGCCTCGACGATCACGGCCGAGGCGTCAGGGCTGCTGAACAGCGTATCGCCCCAGTCGAACAGGACGGCCTGTGCCCGGCTCAAGGACGGATACATTCTTCGGCGCGATTCGAACGCGTCGCTGGTAAAGGAGGAGCCGAATGCGCGTCACGGTCCTTGGCGTCGGCCGGCTCGGCGCCTCGCACGCCGCGAACCTCCGCGCGCTGCCCGAAGTGACCGCTCTGACGATCTATGACGCGGACCCTACCCGCGCCGCCGGCGTCGCGCGGCCGCTCGAGGCGGAGATCGCGCCATCGATCGGCGCGGCGCTCGAGAGCGCGGACGCCGCGGTCATCGTGACCCCTACCGGTACGCACGCGGCGCTCATCCGCCGCTGCGTCGACGCCGGGATCCCGACGTTCTGCGAGAAGCCGGTCGCGCTCGGCCTCGAGGAGACCCGGGACGTCGTCGACCGCGTGGAGCGCACGGGCGCGCCCCTGCAGATCGGCTTTCAACGGCGTTTCGACGCCGGATACCAGCGAGCACGTCGCATGCTCAGCGATGGCGAGGTCGGCACCGTATACAGCTTCTATATGGTGAGCCGCGACGCGGTGCCGCCGCCGGACGAGTACGTCGCGACCTCTGGCGGTCAATTCAAGGACCAGCTGATCCACGACTTCGACATCACGCGCTGGCTCTTTGGCGACGAGGTCGAGGACCTGTACGCGACGGGTTCCGTGCTTGGGTTCGAGCGGTACCGGGCCATCGAAGACATCGCGACGGCCGGCGTGGCGCTGCGACTGCGCGGCGGCGTAGTGGGGCTGTTGAGCGGCGCTCGGCACAACCCCGCCGGCTATGACGTCCGGGTCGAGATCTACGGCTCGCGCGACAGCATCGCGATCGGGCTCGATCCCCGTTCGCCGATCCGCTCGGTCGAGAACGACGCGGCGCCGCTGCCTGGACCCGCATATCCGTCATTCTTCGTGCGCTTCGGCGACGCGTACCGAGCGGAACTCGCGCACTTCCTGCGCTTCGCGCGCGGCGAGGCCGACAACCCGTGCACCGCGCGCGACGGGCTCGAGGCTCTGCGGCTCGCGGAAGCCGCAGAGCGCTCAAGCCGCGCGGGGCGGCCGGTGCGGCTCAGTGAGATCGGGTGATCGTCATCGGATCAGGTGGACGCGCTCGGGGCGGAGGATCAGGGCGACGTCACCCTCGAACTCAGGCGCTGCTCCCGGGTCTGGCTGATCCACGATCCATTCGCGTCCGTCGACAATGACCCAGTAGCGCATCAGGTCGCCGAGGAAGGCGCGCCGCGCCACTGTCCCTGGAAGCCGCAGGGCCCCGCCCCCGTCGCCGCCCCCGGGTCCGATGCCCAGGCTCTCCGGGCGTACGCAGAGCCGGACCTCCTGGCCGGCGGAGAGCGGCGCTCCTTCGGGCGCGCGCACTGACGCATGGCGCTTGCCGAAGCGCACCTCGACGTCCGCGCCCGTGGAAGCGACCACCGCGGCAGGCATGAGGTTGACTGCCCCGACGAAATCGGCCAGGAACGCGGTGCGTGGGTGGTAGTAGATCTCCCACGGCACGCCGGCCTGCTCCACCTTTCCCGCGTTCATGACCGCGATCCAATCGGAGAGCGAGAGCGCCTCGACCTGGTCGTGCGTGACGTAGACGAAGGTCATGCCGAGGCGCTGTTGGAGCGCGCGCAGCTCCCAGCGCAACTGCTCGCGCAATTTCGCGTCGAGGTTCGACAGCGGCTCGTCGAGGAGCAGGATCTCCGGCTCCACGATCAGCGCGCGGGCGACCGCCACCCTCTGCTGCTGGCCGCCGGACAGCTGGTTCGGCCAGCGCTCTCCGAGCCCGGCGAGGCCGACGAAGGCGAGCGTTTCCTTCACCCTGCGCTCGATCTCGCTTTTCGGCCGGCGCGCGAGTCGAAGCCCGTAGCCGACGTTGTCGCCAACCGTCATGTGCGGGAAGAGCGCGTAGTCCTGGAACACCATCGCCGTGCCGCGGCGGTGCGCGGGCAGATCGTTGATCCGCCGGCCGCTGAGCGATATGTCGCCCGCATCGGGGTCGTAGAAACCCGCGATCATGCGCAGGGTCGTCGTCTTCCCGCAGCCGCTCGGGCCGAGCAGCGTCGCGAACGATCCACGCGGGACCTCGAATGAAATGTCGTCGACCGCAGTCACTCCGCCGAAGCGCTTGGTGACGCCCTCGAGCCGAAGGTGCGCCTCAGCCACGTGCCCCGCCCAGAGCGAGGCCGCGACGGCCGCCGATGAACCCTACGACCGCGAGCACCACGATCGCCATGGCGACGTCGGCGACCGTAAAGGCTGTCGCGCCGCCCCAGTTGAAGTCGTTCACGAGCTGGAAGATCGTGATGGTGGCCACGGTCGTCGGCGGCGTGAACAGGAAGATGACGACCGAGAGGGTGGTCACGGCCCGCACGAATGTGGTGACGAATCCAACGCGCAGCGAGCCGCCGAGCATCGGAAACAGCACGTCGCGGAAGCCGCGCAGGCTGCTCGCGCCGAGACTCGTTGCAGCCTCGTCCATCGTCCGGTCGATCTGCCGCAGGCCGGCGACGGCCGCCTGGTATCCGACGGGCACGTTCCAGAAGATCATCGAAAGCGTGATGAGCGCGCCGCGGTCGAGCCAGTCGAGCCACACCTGGTTGAAGGCGGTGGCGTAGCCGATCCCGAAGAAGATGCCGGGCACCGCTGCCGGAAGGATAAGCAGGAAGTCGAGGAGGCGCCGGCCGGGCCACGTGCCGCGCTCGACCAGGAACCCCGCGACGAGAGCGAATAGCGCGGAGATGACCGCCGCGGCGCCGCCGAACACGAGCGTGTTCCGCAGCGACAGCGAGTGCGCGCCTACGTACGCGAAGTTATCGCCGGTGAAGCGAAGGTTCGTCGGGAATGCCGCGGTGAGCGCGCTCACGACGAGGGTGCCGTACACCAGCAGAATGAGTCCCGCCAGCAGCAGGCACGCGGTGAAGCACCACCGCGACAACGCCGGAGGGACCGGCGGCCTTGGCATCGAAGACGCGCGGCCACTGATCGTGACGAACGAGCGCCCGCCATCGAGGCGGATCTTCACCAGGTACAGGACGAGCGCGAGCAGGAGCAGGATCGTGCTCACCGCCGCGGCGCCGGTCAGGTCGCCGAAACCGGAGATGAGCCCGTACGCCTGCGTCGGCAACACGGTGAAGATCCCGCCGATCAGGGCGGGGTTGCCGAAGTCCTCGAGGACGTAGATCGCGGTGGTGAGAATGGCCGCGCCGAGCCCCGGGCGCGAGAGCGGGAGCGTCACGGACCGGAAGACGCTCCAAGGCCCCGCGCCGAGGTTGCGCGCGGCCTGCTCCAGGCGCGGATCGCTGCGCGAGAGCACGTCCGCGATGAGCTGGTAGGCGAACGGGAAGAATGCGATCGTCTGCACCGCCCAGATGCCGGTAAGTCCGAGGATGTTCGGCGACTGCCCGAAGATGCCGTAGGTGACGATGCCGCGGGGGCCGAATAGCAGCAGGTAACTCGCGGCGACCACGAATGGCGGCGACAGTAGTGGGAGGATCCCGACGAGGCGGAAGAAGGGCTTCCAGGGCATATCCGAATAGACCATCGCGTACGCGTACACGAAACCGAGGAGCACCGCGGTCGTGGTGGACAGCACCATGAGCTCGAGCGAGTTCAGCAGCGGCCTGGTCCAGGTCCCGCCCTCGATGAATGCGGCGTAACCCGCCGCGCCTGGCGTCAGCACGACCTGGACCTGCGGGTACACGATGAACGCTGCGACGAGCCCGAATACCCCGATCAGCGCCAACATGAGCAGGGGCTCGCGCCGGAGGCTACGCATCGGATCGGCGGCTCGCGGCCGAGGCTAGAGGCCCACCGCCTGCTGCCACTTCTTGAGAAGCCGATCCTTGTTGTCGGTGGCCCACTGACGGTCGTACTTGACCAGCG
This sequence comes from Candidatus Limnocylindria bacterium, assembly GCA_038211425.1. Lineage (GTDB taxonomy): Bacteria > Chloroflexota > Limnocylindria > P2-11E > P2-11E > JALYKU01. Next base: position 7,515 of record JBBQVQ010000028.1, read on the forward strand.
TTACCTGCTCGAGCGTCGGCGCGCCCGGCGCGGGCGGCACGTCCTTGCGAACTGAGAGGCGGTTGCTCAGCTTCACATTCAGCTCCCCCGCCTCCTTCGTGAGCACCCAGTCGACGAACGCCTTCGCCGCGGGCAGATTCTTGGAACCCTTGATGATGCTGACCGCGCCGACCTCGAACCCGGTACTCTTCGGCACGGCGAGATCAATTCCGGGGTTCTTGGCCTTCTCGGTGAGGATGTCGTGGCTCCAGTTCGGCGAGCCGACGAACTGCCCCTGGGACACCAGCGAGATCGCCTGCGGCGCGGTCCCGGGGTACTGCGCGATGTTCGCGTGGATCTTCTTCATGAAATCCATCGCCTTGTCCTCGTCCCGGTCGAACCTGAAGACCTGCGTTGCGAGGAATATGTAGCCGCCGCCCGTTTTGACCGGGTCGGGAAGGATGAGCTTCTGCTTCCACTTCGGATCGAGGAGGTCGTCCCACGTCGCGGGCTTGGCGCCGCCCACCTCCTTGTTGAGACGGTCGGTGTTCGACACGAACCCGAAGACCCCGAAGTACCAGCCCGTCCAGTTGCCGGCCGGCTCTTTCGCTTCGGCCGCGATCGCCGACGCGTTCGGCGACTGGTACGGCTCGAGCAGCCCCTCCTTTCCGAGCGGATCGTGGAACTCACTCGAGCCGCCGATGAATAGATCGGCCTTGGGGCTGTTCTTCTCGGTGCGGATGCGGGTCTGCAGCTCGCCCGCGGCCGCGAGCGGCAGCAAGTCGACTTCCACGCCAGGCGTTGCGTTCTTGAACGCCCCGACGAACGCGTTATTCGTGGACTCGTTGAGAGCGGAGTAGACGGAGATCCGGCCAGTCGGCTTCGCTGCCGCCGTGGTGGCGCTGGCGCTCGAGACCGCCGTCGGCGCGCCCGCGCCGCCTCCGCAGGCCGCAATGACCGCAGGCGTCGCGGCGGCCACGCCCAGCAGGCGAAGGAAGGTCCGCCGATCGATCTCCGTCGCGCTTCGCCCGGTCCTTGGCTCCCGCACCATGTCCATCCTCCCGTGCCACGCGGCCACGAACGGGCAGGATTCTATCGGTTCGAAGCGCGCCATCCGCTCGTCCCGGTTCGAGGACCGGGTGACGGCGCGGACGGCCTGGATCCCGGGGTCATTCTTCCGCGTCGGCCGTCCTCAGCCGGGTCTTAGCTCCGCTCCCTAGAGTTCGAGGCATGCGCATCCTGCTTGCCGAGGACGATCGGGCCGTCCGCGACGCGGTCGACCGCGCGCTGCGGGGAGCGGGCTACCAGGTCGTGAAGACGGGCGACGGACTGAGCGCTCTCACCATGGCACGCGCGACTCCCACCGATGCCCTGGTGCTCGACCTCGGCCTACCGACGATGGATGGACTCGAGGTCTGCCGGCAGCTACGCGGGGCGGGCGATCGAACGCCGATCCTGGTGCTGACGGCGCGCGCCGGAGTGTCGGACCGGGTGTCGGGCCTCGATGCCGGCGCGGACGATTACCTTACCAAGCCGTTCGCGCTCGACGAGCTGCTGGCGCGGATGCGCGCTCTGCTTCGTCGGGCGGGAACGGAGGAAAAGGTAGACGGCATCCTCCGCGTCGCGGACCTCAGCCTGGACCCGCAGACGATGGAGTGTCATCGCGGCAGCCGGCTCATCGAGCTGACGCGGACCGAGTACCAGCTCCTCGAGCTCCTCCTGCGCAATCCACGGATCGTCCTCTCGCGCGACCGCATCTTCGAGAAGGTGTGGGGGTACGATTTCGGTCCGGAGTCGAACTCGCTCGAGGTGTACGTTGGTTACCTGCGGCGCAAGCTGGAGGCGCACGGCGAGCCACGCCTGCTCCACACCGTTCGCGGCGTTGGCTACGTCCTGAAGGTCGCATGAGCCTGCGCGCACGCCTCACCCTCGTCGCGGCAGGCGCTGTCGCCGTCGCGGTGATCGTCGCGGCGGCCGGCATGTTCCTCGCGGTTCGCCAACAGCTGCTCTCACAGACCGACGGGGCGCTTTCAGCGCGTGCAGCCGACATCGCGGCGATGGGCGCGAGGTTCAGGGAGGGACCGCTCCGCGTCCCGCCGCGCGGCCCGGCCGACTACGGCTCGGACATCGTGGTGCAGCTCGTGAACGGGCAGGGTCAGGTGATCGGATTCCCCGACCAGGGCTCGGCTCTCCCGGTCCCGGCCGGCGCTGGATCCGTGGCCAGCGGCACGCACGCCTCGTTCTGGGACGAGGCGATCGTGGGCGGCACCCACCTGCGCCTGCGCATCGTGCCATTGGCGAGCGGCGTCGCGCTCGAGCTCGGGCGCCCGCTCGATGAAGTCGACAGCGTCCTGAACCGCCTAAGTCTCGTCCTCCTGGTCGTCGTGCTGGGCGGCGTGCTGCTCGCGGCGATGCTGGGACTGCTGATCACGCGCGCCGCGCTGCGGCCCGTGCACGCCTTGACGACGACCGTCGAGCAGGTGACACGGACGCGCGACCTCTCGCGCCGCGTTCCGAGCGGAGGTTCGGACGAGCTCGCGCGGCTCGGGGCGAGCTTTAACACGATGCTGGCGGCGCTCGACGCGTCGCTGCGATCGCAGCGCCAGCTCGTGGCCGACGCCTCGCACGAGCTGCGTACTCCGCTCACGAGCCTGCGAACGAATCTCGAGCTCTTGGCCCGAGGGCAGCCAGCAGACCCGAATGAGCGGCGACAGATGCTCGCCGACATCACGAGCCAGCTCGAGCGACTGAGCGGCCTGGTCGCCGACCTCATCGACCTGGCTCGCGACGAAGAGACGCCCGTGACGCTCGCGCAGCTACGTCTCGATGAGGTCGTCCGCCGCGCCGCCGACACCACGGCCGACTATTGGCCGAAGGTGCGGTTCGAGGTCCAGACGGAACCCACCACGGTGCTTGGGGACGAGGCGAGGGTCGAGCGGGCGGTCATGAACCTCCTCGAGAACGCCGCGAAGTGGAGCCCACCCGGCGGGACCGTCGACGTATCCGTCGGCTCCGGCGAGGTCGCCGTCCGCGATCACGGTCCCGGCGTCGCGCCCACGGACGCGCCACACGTGTTCGACCGGTTCTGGCGCGCGCCTGCCGCGCGCAGCATGCCGGGCTCCGGCCTCGGTCTTGCCATCGTGCGCGAGGTCGCCGAGAGCCACGGCGGTGCTGTGACCTTGGAGCGTCCCCAGGGAGCGGGCGCGCTCTTCCGGCTGCGCCTCGTGTCGAAGGCCGCTGCCGCGATCGGCTGACCCATCCGGTCCGGGAGTCGGGATCCGCGGCGGGCCCACGATGTTCTTAGCGCCTTCTTAAGCCCTTCTCACGCTCGCGCGATCGATGAATGTTCTTCTGGTGATGAAGACGCGAGACGAAAGGGGCATCACATGAAGAACGTCGACAAGGCCATCACGGCGGGCGGGATCGCGATCCTGTTCACAGGTGGCGTCGCCGCCGGGGCCATCCTCTCAACTCCGGCGATCGCGAGCGCCGCGCAGAGCCTGGCGAGCGGCGCTCGGCTCGCGGCGCAGATCCCGGGCAGCGAACCGGGGGGCGTACTCGCGGGCGGCGGGGCGCTCGGCGGCACGCACCTGCTCGCCGCGGCGGCGACGTACATCGGCCTGAGCGAGGCCGACCTGCGCACGGAGCTCTCGTCCGCCAAGAGCCTGGCGGATGTGGCGACCGCTCATGGGAAGACGCGCGACGGGCTCATCGCCGCATTGAGCGACGCCGCTGCGAAGCAGATCCCGGCGCTCGTCGACCAGAAGGGCACACCCGGGACGTTCGGACATCCGGGCGGACGGGACGCACACGTCGAGGGCGATCCGCTCGCGGCCGCGGCCACCTACCTGGGATCGAGTGTTGACGAGCTCAGGACGAAGCTGACCGGGGGACAGACCCTGGCGGCCATCGCGAATGCGACGTCGGGGAAGAGTCGCGATGCCCTGATCCAGGCGCTCGTCGCAGACGCCACGGACAAGATCGGCCAGGCGCAGACCGCCGGGACGATCACGGCCGACCAGGCGACGCGCGAGAAGGCCGACCTCGTCAGCGAGATGACCCGCCTCGTCGACTCCAGCGGCCCGGGGCGACACGGTCACCGCTAGCGCACGATCGTCCGGGAGCCACGCCCAACGAAAGACGGGCGTGGCTCATTACTAGCGGCGCGCGAGTGGCCTCGCCTTCACGCGCCCTTCGGCTTCGGCGCGCTTGAAGTCGGTGATGTCGATCCAGGTGGACACGACGTGTGTCACCCTGCCCTGGACGACGATCGGAACAGCATCGACCCGGATCCAGCGCGCGCCGTCTTCGTGCTGCAGCTCGAGCATGGCGTCCCGTACCGGCAGCCGCGTGCGACCCGCCTGGATGTCGGGAAGATCGTCGAACGTGACGCGCGAGCCATCCTCGCGCCGTACGGCGAGCGGGAACGGTGCTCCAGCGGCTTTGGGGTTCTCGAAGCCTGGTCCGTAGAGCTCCCGCACGCGCGGGTTGGAGCGAAGGACCTCGCCTGTGCCGTCGCGGACCACGACGCCACACGCGAGCCCTTGGTAGATGCGGTCGTGCCGCTGCTCGGACGCGGCCAGTTCGTGGATGAGCTCCCATTGCTCGGTCACGTCCGTGAAGGCGGCGATGATGCGGCCGTCCGCCAGCCGCCGTCCACTGACCCGCACCGCGCGGTCAGTCCCCGTGTCCGGTTGCCGCAGGATGACATCCGTCGGCGGCACGATCTCTCCCTGCATCACGCGCATCAGCGGAGTCTGCTCGAGGACCGCGCCCGAGGCCGCGTCGCGTAGGCGGAGGATCTTGATCCTCTCCGCCAGGGTCGCACCGTCTCGGAAGTCGCCGATCAGTGCGCGCGCGGCCGCGTTCATTGAGACGATCGCACCGGCGGGATCGAGCACGAGGAGGCCGCTCGGGATCTGATCCATCATGGCCGTGCGTTCTGCCGCGAGCTGCTCGTGAGTGACGAGCGCGATCTCTTCGGCCGTGGTGTCGATGGCGACACCGACGACCCGCTCGATCGGGCCGGCGTCCGCCAAGGGGACGAGGTGGAACTGGAGCGTTCGCCCTCCGAACCTGGTGACGCCACTCCTTGTCTCGCCCCGGAACGCCGCGTCGAGCTCCGGCGCAGCGGCTCCGGCGATGATGTCTGCGACCGGAAGCCCGTTGATCTCCTGCCGCGAGACCGCGACGTGCGACAGCCCGCCGGCCAGGGCTGGCGCGGTCCGGCGATCGCGGTCGATGGTGAATACGCTGAACGGCACGTGAGACAGCATCGTGCGCACGACGCGCAGGTCCGCCTCGCGAAGGTCGCGCACCATCGCCTCCGTGTCGAGCGCGATCGCGACATGCGCGGCGAGCGCCTCGAGCAGGCGCCGCTCGCGATCCCCGAAGGCGTGCCGGCGCTCGGCTTCCAGGTGCAGCACACCGAGGACGCACTTGACGCCGAGGATGGGGATCGAGATGGCGGACCCGGAGGAGGGCCAGGCGGCGAAGTAGTCCGGATCGGCGCGCACGTCCGAGACGATCTGGGTCTGTCCGGTGCGATACGCGCGTCCCGACACGCCGGTGTCGGCGGGACGCTTGGTGCCGATCCAGCCGGTCGACTCCCCGGCTCCGGCGACGAGGAGAAGGTCCGTACCGTTCGTCGACGGCAGCATGATCGCCGACGAGGGAATGTGAACGAGCTCGCCGGCGGCGTCGACGATCGACTGCAGGACGCTGCCACTGAGAGCCTGGCCGCCGACCCGCGCGCCGATGGTCGCGAGAGAGGCGAAGTCGGCCACCTGCTCGGCGAGCTCGAGGCGCAGCGCGAACTGCCTCCGGCTCTGGGCCGACGCCCATCCGACGAATGCGCCTGTCCCGATGAGCACCGCGTAGCCGGGAGCCGTCTGGAAGACCGCCGCCGTCCCCGAGCTCCCGATCACGAGCGCGAGCAGGAAATTGAAGGGCATCGCGAGGAGGCCCGCGACCACCCCGGGACGCCAGCCGTAGATCCACGCCACGGTGCAGACCGGCGCGATAGCGAAGGCGAACACGATCGGGCCGAAGATGGGCTCGAGGGCGAGGAAGGCGATGACGAATGCCACGAGCACGGCGAGCACCGCGGGCGCGCGGCCGCCCGCGACCGCCCGCCTCATCCATGCCCTCACCGGGCCAGTGTGCTCGGCGACCGACCGAGCAACATGACGGACGCTCACGTTGCGGCGACCCCGGAAGGTTCGCTCCTCAGGGCACCCAGGGGGCGGCGCGAGGCCTCTGGGAGCCGCGCTCTCCGTGCTGGCACGATAAACGCATACATGCAAGCAGGCGAACGCATGCCGCACCGGGCAGCGGGTCGCGAGGAGCACCCAAGTGAACTTTCGCACCCAGCGATCGGCAACGGACCGTGATCAGCACAGCGGGAGCGACGGCGTCCGTGGCTGGAAGGTGGAGCCGGTCCGGAAATCTCTGCTCGCCTCGGCCGGCGACATCGCCGGGCGTTCCGTTCGCTTCGTGGGAGGCGCTCGTCTGCGAGCTCCTGACCCGGACCGATGCTCCATGCGTGTCGTGTGGACGGTGGCGGCGCTGTCCTTGGTCTTCCTGCTCGCGCTGGCGCAGGTCCCGCGTGTGGCCCCGACGACCTTCGCGCTGCGCCCGCTCGGCTTTGCAGCGGTGCCGGCGGCGGCGAACGTGACCGGCGCAGATCCGGTCCCGAGCAGGTCCGGGTCCGGCATCGCCACGAGCGTGGCGGGAAGTGAAACGACTCCGGCGGACCAGCCCGGCTCCGGACCCGCGCCGACCCCGGTCGCTGTCCACCCGCTCGCCGCTCCCATCGCCGCATCGACCGGGGAACCCACGACGACGCCAACGGCGCCCATGGCAGTGGTGGCCGCTCCCTCGAACCCCGGCGCGGCCGCGACGGAGACCGCCGCGCCGGTCGCCACGAACTCGCCGGCCCCGAGCGCCTCGGCGCCGGCGCCCACGCCCAGCGCGAGCACCTCCACCACGACGGTCACGACCACGACATCCACGACAACGGCTGGCCCGAGGACCACGACGAAGAGCACCACGACGACCACCACCACCACGCAGCGCAGGTAAAGCCCCCCGCCCGGCAGCGAGCACGGGGACCAGCGCGCGATAGCTTTGAACGCACGCCTGAACGCACGCCCGTGCCGACCGGTCGCGCCCCGTCCGCGTCAGCGTTGCGGGGGTCGCCCCATCCGCTGCTTTCCTGGCGCGAGCTGAGCGGCCGCCGTCCGCGCGTCGTCGTGTGGCCTCCCCGCCGTGAGCAGTTACCGGCTCCCTTATCGTCCAGCCAGGCGAGCGTCGAGGGTGGCGACGTCGGACTGCCAGAGCGTGGTCGTCCACGCGTGGCGGTAGCCGAGATCCTGGTTGATGCGCAGCATCGCTTCGTTCGAGGTCGCGTTGCCGGTACGCACGAAGAGCGCGTTCGGACGGTCGTCCAGGATCCGCTCGAGCGCCGCCGACTTCAGCCACATCCCGATCCGGTGTCCACGGTGGGCGGGGGCGACGGCGGTGCCGAACTGTTGGAGGACCGCCGGCGCCTCGGGAAACTCGACGACCTCCGTGTAGCCGACCGTCTCACCGGTGTCCTCTTTCACCGCGAGCAGCGTCCATCGTTCCCGCCCGGCTCGGGCGAAGAACTTGTCGCGATCGCGCGCCCGTTGCGGGGTCCAGCGCTCGTCCATGAAATCGATCGCTCCGCGAGGCGCGTCGTTCATTACCGAGAACGCGGTGCAGAGGGGCTCGAGCAGGTCCTCGGGCGCCGGGCGTGGTACCTGGACGAGGCGGTAGCCCCTGGCCTTCTTACCGGCAGCCGCGCGCGTGGCCTCGAGCCACGAGCGGTCCACGGCGGGGAGGTCGAGTTGGCTCGTTCGCAGCTCGAGACCCGGCTTCGCTCCCACCGCTGCCGCGAAGGCCGCACCCGACGGGACGCGATCGACCGTGGTCCCGACGAGGGCGGTGCGACCCTCGGCGCCTGTCCGCTCCGAGACCGCGCGCAGCAGCTGCCGCCCGGCGCCGCCCCGGCGTCGCTGGGGCAGCACGCCGACCGTGCAAAAACCGAGTTGCTCGTTGTCGGCATCCTCGAGGTCGAGCCGGGCGTAGCCGACGACCTGGCCGGCCGCATCGCGCGCGATCCAGCGACACCACCGCAGGTCGGGTGGCGGCAGCACCCGAAGCCGCATCGCGTAGCCCTCGTCGCTGATCGGTGGATCCTCGGGGACGCGCTCGCGGTCGACCTCGCGCATGGCCGTTATCGGGTCGCGCAGGTCCGCCGTGCTCGTGTCGAGCTCTTCGACGTTGACGAAGTGTTCTCCCTCGAAGCGCGTGCTCAAACGGGATTCCTCCGGTCCGTTGTCGGTTGGCGCGAATTGCACCACGCCCCGGGGAGGGATGCCCTGCCGATCACCGAAGGCTCGTTGCGCCTGGCGGACACCAAGGACATGTTCGCTTGGTCGCAGAAGAGGCGCACGCGAATCCTCGGCTGGATGCGCTCACGCGCCCCGCGCCCGCCGGCAGTGGCCGAGAGGACGGAGATCCCGATGTCACCGGGGCATGCCTGCGGATGCGGCCAGCGGCGGCGATGCTGCGCTTGGGGGCGATACCTCGCGCGAGGACGTCGCGGGCCCGATCCGCAGGAGGAACATCGCCTGCTCGGCGCGCTACCCGTCTTCCGTGACGCGGCGGCGATCGAGGTCGAGACGTTCCTGGACGGCGTCGATGATGCCGACAGCGCCGAGATCGTGGCGCAGGCGCGCGAGTCGCTGCACCTGCGATCACGTTCGGCGCGGCGTATAGCAAACGAGCTCTCTGCGGGCATCCCGTAGAGAAACGCCGCTACTTCCTGGGCACTCCGTCGCGAAGCAGGATCTGGACGTCAGCCTTTAGCGACTTCACTCCCCTGGCGGCTTCCGCCTGGAGTGCCTCGACCGTCAGCTCGTAGAACTTCACGCCGGACTTCGTCAGCCTGTCGACCTCTGCGAAAGTCTTCGAGCCGGTGACGAGGTGATGGTCGGCGAATTCGTATTCGTACATCACGTCCTGCGCCGCCCGCCCGAGCATGTAGTTGATCCAGAGCTTTGCTGCGTTGGGATGGGCAGCGTTCTTCGGCACGCCCATGAACAGATAGCCGAGGAGCGGGACGTCCGTGGGCGCTGTCCAGCCGATGACGATCCCCTTGGCCTTCATCTGAGCGACGCGCGCGCTCCCGCAGTCGTACACGAAGATATCGAACTCGCCGCTCGGGATGCGCTCCTCATCGCCGCAGGCGATGTAGCCGCCGACCTGAGGCGCGAATTTCCTGACGTAGGCGAAGCCTCCGTCGGCGCCCCAGACCTCGGGGCTCCCGAGTCGATCCAGCCAGGCCCCATCGATCGTGGTGGCGATGCGGCCCTTGTACTGGGGCTTGAGCAGGTCGGCCATGGAGTGCGGCACGGCTGTGCCTGTGAGCTTGACGCTGTTATAGGTGATACCAGGCAGGCGCGTCTGCACCTGGACCGCGACGCCGCCGGCGGCGACGAGCTTCAGGTTGCGGATGTTGGGAGCCCAGACCGACCACGGCTCCTGCACCAGGGCGCCTGCCTTCGCGAGCGTGAACATGTCCGCTTCGGTGCCGAGCACGATGTCGGTGGAGGCGGACCGGCCGCTCTGGAACTCGTCGAGCGTTTGCGCCACGGCTTCGCGTATCGAGGGCGCTGGGCGGGACGGAACGATCAGGCTGAGTCCGTAGAGCCGGTTGAATCCCTCGGTCTGACGACGGAGCTGCTCGCTCGAGTTGAGGAACCCGGAGCCCCACGCGATCTTGAGCTGCGACTCCGAACGGGCGCCGCTGATCAACTTCTGCAGCTGCTCATTGGGCCGCTGTGTCGCCGGAACCGCATCCCCCGCGACGCCGGCGCAGGCCGCGAGAAGGATCGCAAGCGCGCCAAGCACCGCCAGGAACGATCGGGGACTCAACGCCGGGACAATTCGCTCGCTCGAGGATCGTCGCGATCGTGCGTTCCCACCGCGGGTCCAGCGATCGAACGCGCGACCCATCCGGCCAGCGCCGCGGCGAGAAGCGCGGCGAAAACCGCTGTCAGGAGGAGCCCGAGGGTGGGGCCTCCGAGGGCGTTGGTATAGCTGCTCGGAGGCATGGCGACGACGTATACCCACGGCTTGGTCTCGAGCTTGACCGCGGCCGCGCGCTGTTCGACACCGCCGACGCTGTAGGCGAACGCCGCGACCTCGCCCGGACGCATCCGGTCGATGATTGCCTTGAGCTGGGGCAGCGGATCGATCACGAGCTGGTCGGCGGTCTTCTGACCGAAGCGCCGGTCCGCGGCAAGACGAGTCGCCGTGTCCAGGTCGATCGGGGCGATTGGCCGGTAAATGAGTGACTCCGCGTTAGCGCGGTTGTCCTTCGTCTCTGACACTGCGAGGCGGATCCCGAAGTCGTCGACCAGGAAAGCGTGCGCGCCCGGGCCGACCGAGGCATGGTCGCCCTCGACAAGGTCCCAGATCTGCGAAAGGTTGAGCCTACTGCGGACGACTCCGACCAGGACGTCAGTGGTCGTCTTCACCGGCGCCGAGAAGAAGAGCGCCGGTCGATTCGTGATCACGGAGTAGCTCGGGTCGCTAACATAGGAAACCCCGGTCCTCGCATTCTGGAAGTAATCGCGGAACCGGACGTTGGTCCCTTCATCGGTCTGTATCGAGGCGGCCTGGATGATCCCGTCGAGGCTCAGGATGGCGATCGACTCGTATGCGGGAGAGACGGCCGCCGCGGCGGCGAGGGCCGCGCGCGCCGACTCACGTTGCGCCGCAGAGTTCTGGTTCTGCGCGTACGCGATGACGTCAGGCAACTGGCTGACGAGGATGATGTCGCGCCGCCTGCTCTGGATATAAGCGTCGATCCCGGCCGTGGTGGACGTGGAGCGCGCGCTGAGATTGGCGACGCTGAGATCCGTGAGCCGGTCGCGCGTTCCCTGAGCAGTGGCGAAGCTCAAGAGCGCGAGCGGCAGGAGGCCGGCGACCAGGAGCGCGATGAAGATCGTCTGCCACGGCCGCAGGGGCGATCTGGTCGTCGCGATCCGTCGCGCGGTGGCAGGGGTGATCACCGAAAACTCCTTCGCGCGGCCGGCCGGTCAGACCTCTGTGTGTCCCACCCATCGCTCACCCGGCCCCGACACGTGCGCGCAGTGGCCAAACGGCACATCGCGCCCCTGTGCAGGAAGCATGCGCGCGGGCGCGCAGCCCCGAGCGACGATGCACCTGATCGGTCGATTGTTCTCCTAACCTAGCTGGCTAAGGCGCATCCGACTCGGGTCAGGGGGCGGAGCGTGCGCTGATCGCGCGCGCGAACTCGCGTGGGTCACGTTGACCGTGGAGCATCAAGACGGGGCCTTCGATCGCACCCGTGCGGCATCCCGATCCAGATTCCTGCAACTATGCCGCCCGTGTCCGACGGCGACATCATCCTGGGCGACACACTGCGGGAGGAGCTGGTCCGGCTCACGCGGGCGATCCACGCGGATCCGGAGCTCGCCTACCAGGAGCATCGATCGGCCGAGCGGATCTGCGCATTGCTCGAGGCCCACGGTCACGCCGTCGAGCGCGCGTACGGCGGCCTGCCAACGGCGTTCCGAGCGCACGCCGGCCCGGCGGGCGCCGCCGTCGCGCTCCTCGCGGAGTACGACGCGCTGCCCGGGGTCGGCCACGGATGCGGCCACGACCTCATCACCATGACGAACGTCGGCGCGTTCCTGATCGCGGCCGGCGCGAAGGACCTGAAGGTCGGCGTCGAGATCATCGGAACTCCGGCCGAGGAGCACGGTGGCGGGAAGATCGATCTCCTGCGAGCCGGCGCGTTCGACCACGTCGTCGCCGCGCTCTCATCCCATCCGGCGGCACAGTCCGAATGGGTCGTGAGCGGCACCGGGCTCGGCGTCATCGGGAAGAAGGTCACGTTCCTCGGGCTGGCCTCGCACGCGGGCTCGTCACCCGAGCTTGGCCGTAACGCTCTGAACGGGGTCATCCGGCTCTTCACGGGGATCGACGGCTGGCGGCAGCACCTGCCAGGCGACGCCCGCGTACACGGCGTCATCACGGAGGGCGGGCTGGTCCGGAACGTCGTCCCGGCGCGCGCGCAGGCGGTGTTCGCGATCCGCGCGAAGGATCCGCCATTCCTGCAGGAGATGATCGCGACGTTCGAGCGGATCGCCGACGGCGCGGCGTTGCAGACCGGGACCACCGTCGAGATCGAGACGGACATGCCGCTGTACGACCCGGTGACCGCCGATACGCGGATAGGGGACATCCTCGCCAACGCGCTCGGCACACGCGGCATCGCGCCCCGGCGGGGGACGCTCGTCACCGCGTCGACAGATCTCGGCAATGTCTCGCAGCGGGTCCCTACCGACTGGGTCCGTTTCCCCGTGACGACGGCGCCGATCGCGGGGCATTCGGACGCGATGCGGGAGGCGTGCCTGACCGAACTGGCCGAGGAGAACGCCGTTACGACCCTCCTCGTCCTCGCCGCCGCCGCGTCGGCGCTGTCGCGGGCCGGCGGGGTCCCTGGGCCGTCGCAGCGTCCGTACCCTTCTCTCGCGCGTTGACGCGAGGCGGCAGGGCCTCACCGTCGGTGCGAGCGGCCGTCAAATTACGCCCCTTCATGACGGTCATGTAACGAAAGCGCAACACTTGCCCCTACACGCCTATGGGGAAGTGAAGCATGCGATCGAGCTTTCGACCGTGAGTCTCCGCGCGTGAGTGCCGTGGAGCTGCTCCAGTACATGACGCAGGCGCTGTTCGTCCTGCTCGCCGCGGCAGCCGTGCCGAAGGCCGTTCGAACGCGGCGTCGCGTCGATGCCGACGTCGCGCTGTTCTTCGGCGCGGTCGCGCTCGTGGTGACCGAATCGTGGATCCTGCGAGCCTTCGGCCTCAAGGCGCCTCCGCTCGTTGCGGCGGCCGCTGGATCTTTGATCATGGCCATGCCCTATCTCTTCCTGCGCCTGCTCGACGACTTTCGCGGCGTGCCGAGGTGGACGCGCGTCGCGGCGATCGCGGGCCTCATCGCCGCGGCCGGCGCGCTCCTCATGGGGCCGAAGCCACTGCCCGCTTCCGTCTCGCTGGCTCTCGTTGGATACTTCGCCGCCGTCCAGGGGTACGCGACCGTCGCTTTCCTGCGTGAGGCGCTCGCCACGCGCGGCATCACGCGCCGCCGGATGCAGGCGATCTCCACCGGCTCGGGCTGCCTGGCCCTGGCGGTGCTGCTCTCGGGAGCGCAGGCCCTGAACCCCGGACCGCTGGCGCTCGGCGTCCTTGGCGTCCTTGGCGGCCTCGCCGGCCTCGGGTCCGGCCTGGCCTACTTCTTCGGGTTCTCGCCGCCGGACTGGCTCCGGCGCCTGTGGCGGGAGCCGGAGTTGCGCGAATTCGTCAGGCGGACCGCCGACCTTCCGGCATTCGGGACGCTCGCCGCGGCGTTGCACGAAGTGGAGAGTGGGGCCGCCGCGGCTCTCGGCGCGGCCGGCGCCGCTGTCGGCCTGCGGAACGGCGATCGCGGCGGCCTCGTGTTCAGGCTTTCGAACGGGCAGGTGGTGGAAGTGCCCCTGGAGGCATCGCTCGCGGCGCAGGCGTTCCGCGGGGAGCGGGCGCTGCTTTCCGGTGGTCGATCCTCGATCAGCCTTGATCCGACGCTGGCGGGCGCGTTCGCCGCGCGGTCGGGCGTCGCCGCTCCGATCGTCGCGCGAGGGCGCGCCATCGGCGTGCTCGTCGTCTTTGACCGTCGCACATCGATGTTCGTCGACGACGACATCGTCCTCGTGCAGCTGCTCGCTGCGCAGGCCGCGACGTGTCTTGTGAACATCCAGCTCATCGAGGACGTCAAAGCGCTCAACACGGACCTCGAGCGCCGGGTCGCCGATCGCACGGCCGAGCTTTCGCATGCCAACTCGGAGCTCGAGGCCTTCTCGTATTCGGTCTCCCACGACCTGCGCGCACCCCTCCGCGCGATCGATGGGTTCAGCCGCCGCCTTCTCAACGGTCATGCGGAGACGTTCGACGTCACGGCTGCGGACCATCTGCGCCGCATCATCGGTGGGTCCGAACGCATGGGCCGGCTGATCGAGGGACTCTTGGAGCTCGGCAGAGTCAGCCGTGTCGACGTCCGCCGTGACCTCGTCGACCTGAGCGCCATCGCCCGCTCGGTGGAAGTGGACCTGCGACGCGAGCAGCCGGAACGCCTCGTCGACTTCGTCGTCGCGGACCGCGTGGCCGCGCGCGGAGACCCTGGGCTCCTTCGAACGCTGCTCGAGAACCTGCTGGGGAATGCCTGGAAGTTCACCTCGAAGCGTCCCCACGCCCGCATCGAGTTCGGCGCGATCGGCGAAGGAGGCAGGGAGGGTTACTTCGTCCGCGACGACGGCGACGGCTTCGACCCGGCGTACGCGAACAAGCTCTTCCGTCCGTTCCAGCGCCTGCACGCGACGCATGACTTCGAAGGCACCGGCATAGGGCTCGCGACCGTGGAGCGGATCGCCCGGCGGCACGGCGGGACGGTCTGGGGGACGGGCGCGCTCGGGCAGGGCGCGACCTTCTGCTTCACGCTCGGGGCGGCGGCAGGGAGGTCAGCATGAGACGGGGCACGCTGCTGCTGGTCGAAGACGACGCCGACGACCTCGAGCTCAGCCTGCTCGCGCTGCGCGAATGCGACATCTCCAACCCGATCGCTGTGGCTCGGGACGGGGTCGAGGCACTCGACTACCTTTTCGGGACCGGGGCGCACGACGGTCGCGCGCCCGACGATGCTCCCGTCCTGACCCTGCTCGACCTCAAACTCCCTCGAGTCGACGGTCTCGAGGTCCTCCGCCGGATCCGACGCGACGACCGCACGAGACACGCGCCGGTGATCATGCTGACCTCCTCGAAGCAGGAGCGGGATGTCATCGCGTCGTACGACCTCGGCGCGAACGGGTATGTCCAGAAGCCGGTGGACTTCTCACAGTTCGTCTCCACGGTCAAGGCCGTCGGCCTCTTCTGGCTCGTGGTCAACGAACCCCCGCCGGGGCGGGCGTGAACGACCGGCGAGCGCTCAACGTCCTTCTGGTCGAGGACTCGGCCGACGACGCCGAACTTACCCTGCTTGCTCTGCGCGACGGCGGCTACTCGCCCGTGTGCGAGCGCGTGGAGACGGCGACAGCGTTTCGCGAGGCGCTCGAACGCGGGACCTGGGACGTCGTGATCTCCGATCACAACATGCCGGCCTTCAGCTCGAGCGACGCGCTGGCGATCCTGCGCCGGTCCGACGCGGACCTGCCGTTCTTGATCGTCTCCGGACGCATCGGCGAAGATGCCGCAGTGGCCGCGATCCGGTCCGGGGCGCAGGACTACGTGCCGAAGGACATGGTGGCGCGCCTCGGCCCGGCGGTCGCGCGCGAGCTCGTCGCGCGCGAGGCCCGGCGCCGGAGCCGCGAGTCAGAGTCCGCCCTGCGGCGGAGCGAGGCGCGCCTGATCGAGGCCCAGCGCCTCGCCCAGATCGGCAACTGGGAGTGGCAGAAGGGATCGGGCGGCCTGGTCTGGTCGGAAGAGCTGTTCCGCATCTATGGCATCGAGGGTCAAGAGCAGCCGGACCACGCGGGTTTTCTGGGAACGGTGCACTCGGACGACCGCGACTTCGTCGCGCGCGAGATGGATGCGGCATTCCTCGCTGGACACGAGTTCGTCCTCGAGCATCGTCTGGTGCGCCCGGACGGAAGGGTGCGCGTGCTGCAGTCGCGCGGGCGAATGCTCTTTGCCGAGTCCGGCGAAGCGGCCGGAATGCTCGGTACAAGTCAGGATGTCACGGATCGCAGCGAGGCCGACGCGGCGCGGCGCCGCCAAGCCGATCTGAACGGCGCGCTGCTCCGCGCGCAGGACGACGTCGGCGAGGCGATCACGATCAGCGACGGGCAGGGCATTCAGTACGCGAATGAATCAGCATCCGCGCTGTCGGGGTACTCGGCCGAAGAGCTGAGCGCCATGTCCTCGCCCTTCGAGCTCGTGCTGCCCGAGCTTCGGGGGGCTGTGGAGGCCAGCGTGAGGGATTCGCTTCGTTCCGGTCGGGCGGGCGAAGCCCGGACCATCGAGACGGTGATCGCGCGAAAAGACGGGCGGCTCGTGGACGTCGAGTTCGCGGTCAGACCATTCGGAGGGTCACCAGCCGATCAAGTGCTCACCATCGGGCGCGACATAAGCGAGCGGCGCCTGGTGCAGGACCAGCTGCGTCACCTCGCACTCTACGATCCTCTCACCGACCTGCCGAACCGAACGTTGTTCCGGGACCGGGTGGGCCAGGCCCTGCGCACCGCGGCGCGAACGGGGACGTCGTTCGCGCTGGTGATGCTCGATCTCGATCGTTTCAAGGAGATCAACGACGCCTTCGGCCACCAGGCTGGCGACGACCTGCTGCGCCAGGTCGGCACTCGAATCAAGGAGATCGTCCGCGGGACGGACACGGTCGCGCGGCTGGGTGGCGATGAGTTCGCGGTGCTGCTGCCCGGTTCGGACCCCGCCGGAGCCATGCTGACGGCGCGAAAGATCGCGGATGCGTTCCTCCCCCATTTCCTGGTCGACGGCCACGCTCTGGGCGTCCGCGCCAGCCTCGGCGTCGCCCTGTACCCGCTCCACGGGAAGGACGAGGACATGTTGCTACGCCACGCGGACATGGCCATGTATGTCGCTAAGCGCGGTGACATCGGCGTCGCGATCTACGAGGGGACCCATGACGAGGACGGGGCGCAGCGGCTCACGCTCGCCGCTGAGCTCCGCGGCGCGATCGACGGCGCTCAGCTCATTCTTCACTACCAGCCCAGCATCCACCTGCGCACGGGCCAGGTGTGCGCCATCGAGGCCCTTGTTCGCTGGCAGCACCCGGTTCGGGGCCTCCTGCTCCCCAGGCAGTTCCTCGATGTCGCTGTTCAGGTCGGCCTGATCGGACCGCTGACCAACGCGGTCCTCCGGACGGCGCTGTCCGATCGGCGCCTGTGGGCCGGGACGGACGACGTTCCCGTGGCGGTCAACATCCACGCTCTCGTCGCGCAGGATCGCCTTCTCCCGGACCTCCTTCGTAGGACTCTCGCGGAACAGGGCGCAACGCCCCCTGACCTCGAGCTCGAGATCGCCGAGGACATCGCGATGGTCGATCAGCGCCGGGCGAGGGCGGTGCTGGACCAGGTGCATGAGATCGGGATCAGAATGAGCATGGACGACTACGGCACCGGCCACTGCTCGTTGGCCCAGCTCCGAGATCTCCCCATTCGGACCATCAAGATCGACCGCAGCTTCATCACCAACATGGCCAGGGACGAGGACAGCGTCGTCATCGCCCGCTCCACGATCGACCTCGGACACAACCTCGGCCTCACCGTCGTCGCCGAGGGCGTCGAGGACCAGGAGATCCTGGATCGCCTCGTCGAGCTCGGCTGCGACATCGGCCAGGGGTTCGCCCTCGGTCGCCCCATGCCGATCGACGAGCTGCTGGTCTGGCTCAAGAAGGCACGCGCCGGTCGCCGCTGGCCCTCGGCCTCCCTGGTGCGCTGGGCTAGGGGACTGATCTAAATGCAGGGTGGTCGGGAGCCGGGAGCGGGGGTCGAACCCGCGACCTGAGCTTTACAAAAGCCCTGCTCTGCCAACTGAGCTACCCCGGCGTTCGCACCTGATTATCGGCCGCAGCCGGCGGACCGCGCCGATCCCCTCGAGCGCATCAGCGCCGTCACTGTCGCCGAAGGCCTCCTGGGATCCAAGCTCACGCGCCTGCGCCGACCCTTCATCCCTGCCACCGAGGTGTCGCGGCGCCGCTACGCGCCGGGGTCCCTCTTGGCACGGCCACGAACCGTCGCCGCGGGTTTGCTGGACTTCGCGGCGGTCTTCTTCGTGGTCGACTCCGCCGCGCGCGGCCGCTTGGGCGTACCCGCGGCGGGCGCGCCGCCGCGGGGCGGCCTTGGCTTGTGTGGCACATCGGGCACCGCGTCCCCGCCATCGCGGCGCGGCGGCGTGGGCTTCACCGCGACGTCGATCACGGCATCGCCGTCTTCGCCACGCGATGGATCGCGCCCTGGTGCGATCTCATCCTCCGCAACGGACACGGTGATGACGGCGGATGCGTCCACGGCCGCAGGCGTTCGCTCGACCTCGCGCTCATCGACGATCTCGCCCTCGGCGACCTCCGTCGTCGGCCTGTGCGAAGAACGCGGCCCGGCTTGCGCGGTGGTCCGGTGGCGCTTCGCCGCGGTCGCGTCCGCAGCATCGCTCTGCACCTTCGACTCTGCCTGCCGCCGGCTTCCGACCGCGGGGTCCCGGCCGATCGCCGTCTCACCGATGGCGGCGTCTCGCGGGCCGGCGTCTGCGACCTCCCGCTCCGCCAGGAGGCGCGACTCGGCGAACTCGGCCTCGCCAGCCTCGGCATCCTCGCGCTGCGTATCGTCGCGCGAACGCTCGGGCGCGGGGGTCCGCGTGGTGGGCGGCGCGACGTCCCGCCGTCGCTGCCGGAGCGCCTCGTACAGCACGACCGTCCCCGCGGAGGCAGCGTTGAGCGAAGCGACCCGCCCGCTCATCGGGATGCGCACGACCTGATCGCATCCCTCGAGCACGAGGCGGCGGATACCTTCACCTTCTCCGCCGATGACCACCGCGGTGGGGCCGCGATAGTCGACCTCGTCGTAGAGGAGGTCGCCGGTCTCATCCGTGCCGACGACCCAGAGGCCCTTGTCCTTCAATGCGTCTATGGCCTGGCGGAGGTTCGGCACGTCCGCCACGAGAAGGTGCTCGCTCGCGCCCGCCGACGTCTTCGCGACGGCGGGCGTCAAGCCCACCGACCGGTGGCGCGGGATCACGATCCCGTCCACTCCGGCCCCTTCGGCAGAGCGCAGGAGCACGCCGAAGTTCTGCGGATCCTGCAGCGAATCGATGACGAGCACCAACCCTGGATCGCTGACGGCGTCGAGGTGCAGCAGAAGCTCGTCCAGGTCCACGCCCGGTCTGCCCTCGACGATCGCGACGACGCCCTGGTGGTCCTCGATGGGAGATACGCGCGCGATCTCGAGTTTGTCCACGAATTGCACCGCGATCCCTCGCTGCTGTGCCTCCGCGATGACATCGCTGACCGGGCCCGAGTGCGTGCCGCGATCCTGCGACACGTAGAGCCGGCGCATCCCTCTCCCCGCGCGGATCGCTTCCAGGACCGCGTGGGATCCGGCGATCGGCTCTCCAGCGTCGTGTGACGGCGCGGCGGCCGAGCGGGGCCCCGCGGTCGCCCGCCGGATCGTTTCGGCGTAATTGCCGCCCGGGCGGGCAGCGCCGCGCGGCCGCCAAGCCCCGGCTCCGCGCCACTGGCCCCGGCGATCCTGTTGTTCCTGCCGGCGCTCGTACGCCGCCACCTCGCGCGCCTGGAGCGACCCCTCGTCCTCTCCGGGCCGGGCCTCAGGCGGTGTCGCCGGGCGGAACGCGGGCTGCCCGCGGAAGCTAGGCGCCTGCGGGCGGAATCCCTGCGGCTGCGGGCGGAAGCCCGGCCCCTGCGGCCGGGGCGGGCCCTGCGGGCGGAAGCCCTGTCCCGGCGCGCGGAAACCCTGCGGTTGCGGCCGGAAGCCCTGGGCTGGCCGCATGCCCTGCCCCTGCGGGCGGAATCCCTGAGGTTGCGGGCGGAACTGCGGTTGGCCCGCGATCGGCGGACCGCCCCGGCCGCGGCGGCCCCGGCGGCGCCCCCGCCGGTTGGGATCGTCGGGATCGTTCGCCGCGTCGCCGATGGGTTGATCGCCCGCCGCGGCCTGCTCTTCACGGTCTTCTTCGTTCATTCCTCGCTCCGTTCTTCCGGGACGCGCTCCCAGCGCGTTCCCTCTTTGGTGTCCTTGAGTCGCACGCCCCGGCGCTCGAGCTGCGCGCGCAGCTCGTCCGAGCGCACGTAGTCCCCGCCGGACCGCGCCGCCGTCCGCGCATCCAGGAGCTCGCGCTCCTCGGCGCTGAGATACGTCGCGGCGGTCGCTGCCGCGGCGAGTCCGAGCCCGAGGACGCGGTCCATGTCGAACACGAGGCCAAGGCCGCGGGCGCGCTCCGGGGCGTCGCCGGCGTTGCACAAAAGGAGAGACTCCTCGACGCACGCGAGCGCGCGCGAGGTGTTGAAGTCCTCCGCGATCGCGGACGCGAATCCGCGCCCGAGTACGTCGTCGCCGGCGGGAGGGACCGCCATCCCGCCGGTCGCCTGCCACGCGGCCGCGACGGCGCTTCGCCAGCGTTCGAGACGGCGCTGCGCGTTCACAAGTCCGGGCCGCGTGAAATCGAGGCCCTTGCGGTAGCCGACCCCCAGGACAAGGAGCCGAAAGGCCAGAGGGTCGTATCCCCACGACTCGAGGTCTGAAAGCAGGTAGGTGTTGCCGATCGACTTGTGCATTCCGCCGCCATCGACGCGAAGGAAATAAGTGTGCAACCAGTGCCGTGCGAATGTCTTCCCCGTCGCGGCCTCCGACTGCGCGATCTCGCACTCATGGTGCGGGAAGAGGTGGTCTTCGCCGCCGGAGTGGATATCGAATGTTTCCCCTAGATACCGCATCGACATCGCCGAGCACTCGATATGCCAGCCCGGGTTTCCAGGACCCCACGGCGAATCCCACTGCTGGAGGTCGCCCGTCTTGGCGGCGCGCCACAGCGCGAAGTCGAATGGATGACGCTTGTTCTCGTTCACCTGGACGCGGGCTCCCGCTCTGCGCTCCTCGGGAGGCTCAGCGCCAAGCCGGCTTCCGTAGCCTGGGAACGTCGCCACGTCAAAGTAGACACCGTCCTTGGCCGCGTACGCGTTGCCCTTCTCGATCAGACGCTCGATGAGCGCGACCATCAGCGGGATGTGCTCGGTGGCACGGGGCATCCGGTGCGGCTCGAGGATATTGAGCCGGCGGCGGTCGGCAAGGAACTGTTCCGTGTAGCGGGCGGCGATGCTCGCGGGGTCGCGCCCTTCGCGCCGCGCTGCCAGCTCCATCTTGTCGTCGCCTTCATCCACGTCCCCGACGATGTGGCCGACGTCGGTGATGTTCATCACCTGGGTGACGTCGTAGCCGAAATACTCGAACGTTCGCCGCACCACGTCGGCCACGACGTAGCGATACAGGTTCCCGATGTGCTGCGCGGCGTAGACCGTCGGCCCGCAGTCGTAGATGCCGACCTGACCCTCGCGCAGCGGCTCGAAGGCGCGGACGGTGCGGGTGCCGCTGTCGTAGAAGCTGATCGCCGGCTGGTCCAAGCCGATCTCGGTCGTCCTTCTCGCCGCTGTCCGTGCGGCGCGCGTGTTCGAACCGCCTGCCAATGTCAGCGCGCGCCCTGTTCGCCCTTCACCAGCAGCGCCGTCGCCAGCGCCGCTATCGCCTCGCCTGCGCCGATGACGCCGAGGCCGTCGGTGGTCGTCGCCTTGACGCTGACGCGCCCGGCCTCGATCCCGAGGGCCGTCGCGATCGCTGTCCGCATCGCCCTGACGCTCGTAGCGATACGTGGCTGCTCGGCGATAACCGTCGCGTCCACCGACGACACCTCGAATCCAACATCCGCCACGAGCGTCCCGACCCTTCGCAGGAGGTCCAGGCTGTCCGCTCCGGCGTAACTCCCGTCTTCGCTCGGAAAGTGTGTTCCCACGTCGCCGAGCCCGCCGGCGCCGAGGAGCGCGTCCATCACCGCGTGGAGGAGAACGTCGCCGTCGGAGTGCCCGACCAGGCCCTGCGGATGGTCGATCGCGACGCCCCCAAGGACCAGACGGCGATCGCCCGCCAGACGGTGGATATCGTAGCCGATGCCCGACCGGAAGGCCGTCATCCCACCTGCACCGCGGGGATGCCCACGACCCCGCAGGCGACGAGCTCGCGGGCGTAGGCGAGGTCCTCGATCGTGGTGAGCTTCAGGTTGCGGCGCTCGCCGGGCACCATCTTGAAAGGGATGCCCGCTGCCGCCAGCGCGGCCGCATCGTCGGGGAAGGCGCGGTCGCCCGCGCTCGCGCGCGCGCGCACGAGTAACTCGCGCCGGAACACCTGCGGCGTCTGAGCGATCCAGAGTCCCGCTCGATCGAGCTCGCCGGTCACGTCACCGGCTTCGTCCGCGCGCCGCACCGTGTCCATCACGGCGAGGCCCGGGACCGCCGATCCCTCACGCTCGGCCGCCTGGACCAGTCGTGCGAACAGGCTGGGTGGCGCGAAGGGCCGAGCAGCGTCGTGGATCGCGAGGATCACCGCGTCCGGCGCGGCGTCGACGGCGCACCACGCCGACGCCGTCCGAGTGGCGCCGCCGGCGACCACCTGCGCCGCCGGATCGACGGTCTCCACCAGCGCACGCAGCGCCGGTACGCGCTGGGCCGCGATCACCACGATCGTCTGCGCGAAGACGCCCGCGGCACGACCGGCCATGAGCGACCACTCGATGACGGGCCGGCCGCCGAGGTCGGCGAGGAGCTTGTCCGATCCGGCGCGAGTCGAAGCCCCCGCGGCGAGGATCGCGAGCGCGGCCCCGGGCACCTACTGGCCGGCGGCGCGAGCCCGCCTGACCTCGGCCGTCTCGCCGCGCGGCTGCGCGAAGATCATCCGGCCGGCGACCGTCTGCAGGACGCGCATGACCGCGACCCGAACCTCTCCGCCGACGAACCGCGAGCCGCCCTCCACGACGACCATCGTGCCGTCCTCGAGGTAGCCGACCCCCTGCCCGAGCTCCTTGCCCTCCTGGATGACCCTCACGGTCAACTCCTCGCCGGGAAGGACCACCGGGCGCACCGCCTTCGCAAGATCGTTCATGTTGAGAACGGTCACGCCTTGCAGCTCGGCGACCCGATTGAGGCCGTAATCGTTGGTCATGATCGGCACGCCGAGCGCTCGAGCGACGACCACGAGCTTGCTGTCCACGTCGGGCGCGTCGGCGGGATCGGAGTCCACGAGCTCGACCCTGACCGTGGCTTCCTTCTGGAGGCGGGCCAGCATCTCGAGGCCGCGACGGCCGCGCTCGCGCCGGGTCGAATCGCTCGAGTCGGCGAAGTGCTGGAGCTCGCCGAGGATGAAGCGGGGGACGAGCAGCGCCCCGCGGATGAAGCCGCTCTTCACGACGTCCGAGACGCGGCCGTCGATGATCACGGAGGTGTCGAGCAGGAGGCGCGGGTCTCCGGCCGGGCTCGAGCGGCCTCCCGTCAAGTCTCGGGCGATCGCCGCCAGTTGGGTCCGTTTGATCAGCCCGGCGCCGACACCGACCATCCCGAGGATGAGCGCCGCGACGACGGGTGCAAAGCGGCCCACTGGGCCCGGAAGGACGGAGAGTGGAAAGGAGGCCAGCAGCGCGAGAAGCAGGCCGGTGGCCAGACCGATGGTGCCGCCCAGGAGGTCGCCCATCGATGCTTCGCGGATACGCGCGGTCGCGTAGCGCGCCGGGCGGGCGGTGAGGTAGGGAGCACCGAGCCAGCCCAGGATCGCGCAGGCGGTGGCGAAGAGGAAGACGACGAGGACCTTGTCGGTGACCGGCGCCACGACGGTGACTTCGAGGAGCGAAAGGCCGAGATACATGCCGACGAACCAGCCGATGAGTGCGCTGAAGAAGCGGATGATCGCCATGACCGTGGACCCTCCTTCCAAAGGGAATACGGCAGCGCCAGGGCCCGTCCGATGATCTGTTGGACGCCGGCCGAAGGCGCGACCGTGGATGGATGCGCCGTGGATGGATGCGCGCCAAGGGTCACTGCTTCCGAGTGTAGCCGCGGCCCGCAGGCATTACGGATCGTCGGCGATGCCGAGCGCGCCGAGCGCCTCGCGCAGCGAGCGCGCGCCCACGACCTGAAGCGACGTCCCGTCGAGCTCCGCAGTATTCGCCTCCGGGACGATCGCCCGCTCGAAACCGAGGCGTTCGGCCTCCCGCACCCGCGCGGCGAGGCGCTGGACGCGCCGGACCTCGCCGCCCAGGCCAAGCTCGCCCAGAACGACACTGCGGGGATCGGCCGGACGGTCGCGCAGCGCGGAGGCGACGGCCACGGCGATACCGAGGTCGGTGGCGGGCTCGCGGATGCGGAGGCCGCCGACGAGGTTGACGTATACGTCGTGGTTGCCGAGCGAGAGGCCTGCGCGCTTCGCGAGGACCGCCAGGAGAAGGACCACCCGCTGGAGATCCGTTCCGTTCGCCGTGCGACGCGGCAGGCCGAAGCTCGTGGGCGTGACCAGCGCCTGGAACTCGACGAGCAGCGGGCGCGTCCCCTGGAGCGTGGGCACGACGACGCTTCCCGGCACGCCGTGGGTACGCTCCTCGAGGAAGACCTGCGACGGATTGCTGACCTCGCGCAACCCGCTGTCAGCCATCTCGAAGACCCCGACCTCGTCCGTCGAACCGAAGCGGTTCTTCGCGGCGCGGAGGATCCGGAAGGCGTGGAACCGCTCGCCTTCGAGGTAGAGGACGGCGTCCACGATGTGCTCGAGCACGCGGGGCCCGGCGACGGCGCCTTCCTTGGTGACATGGCCGACGAGGAAGATGGGAACGTCCTCACTCTTGGCCAGCTCGAGCAGCCGCGCGGTGCACTCGCGCAGCTGCGAAACTCCGCCCGCGGCCGAGGCGACGACGTCGGAGCTCATCGTCTGGATCGAGTCGATAACCACGAATACCGGCCGCACGCTCCGGATCGCCTCGACCACTGACGCGAGGTCCGTCTCGGCGAGCAGCTGGATGCCCCGACCATCGATCCCGAAACGCCGCGTGCGCAGTTTCACCTGCGCCGCCGATTCCTCACCGGAGACGTACAGCACCGTCCCCCGATCGCGAAGCGAGGCCGACGCCTGCATCAGGAGCGAGCTCTTTCCTATGCCGGGGTCGCCACCCAGGAGGACGAGCGAGCCGCGAACCACGCCGCCGCCGAGCACGCGGTCAAATTCACCGATACCGGTGGAGATCCGCTCCTCGGCGTCGGGAGGGACTTCGTCCAGGGCGACCGGCGAGCGCGGGCCGCGCGCCTTCAGCCGACCCTTGACGGGCGCGATGACCCGCTCCTCGACGTACGTGTTCCAGCCGTCGCAATTGGGACAGCGGCCGATCCATTTCGCCGAGTCAGCGCCGCATTGCTGGCAGACGAATGCGGTCCTGGTCGAGGCCTTGGGCATCAGCGAACGATATCGGCGCGCGGCCGCTTAGGGCGCGACGGGCTCCGGCTTGCGCTCTTCGGCCTTTTCGATCGAGAGCTTGCCTTCCTTGGGATGGATGCGGACGGTATCGCCCGCGTGGAAGCCTCCCTGGAGGAGCATCTCGGAGAGCGGGTCCTCGATGTGAGTCTGGATCGACCGGCCCAGCGGCCGTGCGCCGAAGTTCGAGTCGTATCCGACCGTCGCGATGAAGTCCATCGTCTCATCCGTCACTTCGAGCGCGATCTCCTGCGAAGCGAGCTGCTTGCGCACCCGCGCGAGCTCGAGCTCGACGATCTGGCGGATCTCGGGCTTGGTCAGCGGCTGGAACACCACGGTCGCGTCGATCCGGTTGAGGAACTCGGGGCGGAAGAAGCGTTTCATCTCCTCCTGGACCCGCTCCTTCATGCGGTCGTATTGCGCCGCCAAGTCGCCGGCCTCGCCGGCGGCGCTGGTCCGGAAGCCGAGCGCCGCCTCGCTCTTGAGCATTTTCTGAGCGAGGTTGCTGGTCATGATGATGATCGTGTTGCGGAAGTCGACGGTGCGGCCCTTCGCATCGGCAAGGCGACCCTCGTCGAAGATCTGCAGCAGGATGTTGAACACCTCTGGGTGCGCCTTCTCGATCTCGTCGAGCAGGATCACGCAGTACGACTTGCGCCTCACCGTCTCGGTGAGCTGACCGCCCTCTTCATAGCCGACGTAACCGGGGGGCGAGCCGACCAGCCGCGACACGTTGTGCCGCTCCATGTAGTCGGACATGTCGATCTTTACGGTGTTGTCGACGTTGCCGAACATGAACTCGGCGAGCGTCCGGGCCAGGTGGGTCTTCCCGGTACCGGTGGGACCCACGAAGAAGAACACGCCGATCGGCCGACGTGGATCCTTCAGTCCCGCGCGGGCGCGGCGGACCGCGCGCGAGATGGTCTTGATCGCCTCGTCCTGCCCGATGACCTTACCGTGGAGGGCCTCCTCCATCTTGAGAAGCTTCTGGGTCTCTTCCTCCGCCAGACGGCGGACGGGGATGCCGGTCCACATCGAGACGACCTCGGCGATGTCCTCGTCGGTGACTTCGGGCCGCTTCTCGGACTGGGCGAGCAGCCAGTCAGCCTTCGCCTGCTGGAGTTTCTCCTGCTGCGTACGCTCCGCCTGGCGCAGGCTTGACGCGAGCTCGTACTGCTGCGCCTCCATCGCCGATTCCTTCTCCGTGACGACGCGGTCGAGCTCCTTCTGAGCGTCCTTGACGTCGCTCGGGAGAGTCGAGTACCGCAGGCGCACGCGGCTCGCGGCCTCGTCCATGAGGTCGATGGCCTTATCGGGCAGGAAGCGGTCGGTGATGTAGCGGGCGGAAAGCTCGGCCGACGCCTTCACCGACTCGTTGCTGATCGCGACCTTGTGGTGGTCCTCGTAGCGCGAACGCACTCCCATCAAGATGTCGACGGTCTCCTCGATGGAGGGCTCCTCCACCATGACCGGTTGGAAGCGGCGCTCGAGCGCGGCGTCGCGCTCGATGTACTTGCGGAACTCGTCGAGCGTGGTGGCGCCGATGCACTGGAGCTCGCCGCGGGCGAGCGAGGGCTTGAGGATGTTCGCGGCGTCGACCGCGCCCTCGGCGGCACCCGCTCCGACGAGGGTGTGGAGCTCGTCGATGAAGAGGATGACGTCGTGCGCGTGCCGCAACTCCTCGATGATCTTCTTGAGACGCTCCTCGAACTCGCCCCGGTACTTCGTGCCGGCGACGAGCGACCCGATGTCGAGCGTAAGGACCCGCTTGCCGTGCAGCGTCTCCGGCACGTCGCCCTTGACGATGCGGTGAGCGAGCCCTTCGGCGATCGCCGTCTTGCCGACTCCGGGTTCACCGATGAGGGCGGGGTTGTTCTTGGTCCTCCGCGACAGGATCTGGATGACCCGTTCGATCTCCTTTTCACGTCCGATGACCGGGTCGATCTGCTGGGCCTTCGCCATGGCGGTCAGGTTCACGCCGAGCTGGTCGAGCGTCGGCGTCTTGGAGCTGGAGGACTTGCCACCGCTTGAGGCCGCTTCGGCCGTGGCGGGGTGCTGCTGGCCGAGGGTCGCGATGACCTGGTGGCGGACCTTCTCGAGCGACACGCCCAGGGACTCGAGGACGCCGGAGGCGATCCCCTCGCCCTCCCGGACGAGGCCGAGGAGGAGGTGCTCGGTGCCCACGTGGCTGTGGCCGAGCTTACGTGCCTCGTCGATGGCCAGCTCGATGACCTTCTTGGTCCGCGGCGACAGCGTTATCTCGCTGGGGGAGGTCGTCGAATCACCGCGGCCGATGATGAACTCGACGGCCGTACGGACCTTCGAGAGCTCGACCCCGAGGGAGTCGAGGACCCGCGCCGCAACGCCCTCTCCCTCCCGCACGAGGCCGAGGAGCAAATGCTCCGTGCCGATGTAGTTGTGGTTGAAGCGGATGGCCTCATCCTGGGCGAGGGCGAGCACGCGCTTTGCGCGGTCATTGAAGCGGTCGAATGGTCCCATTAACGCGTTCCTGAGTTATTCATCGGCATCGTCATGCTGAGGTTCCGATTATACGTTCGACCGTACCCATGTCACCGGGTACGAATTGGGAGTCGAGGTCGTTCACTCGCTCGTGGCAGTCTTGGCGAGCGGCGATCGACCTCTGCTCGACCGATCGTCGAAGATCGGTGTCAGGCGGTCGTCAGCGCTCCGCCTGGCGCACAGACAACGACAAGCGCCGCCTCTCAGGGTCGATGCCAACCACGCGGACGCGCACCGCGTCTCCGGGGTGAACGACGTCTCCGGGGCTTCCGACGCGGTATGCGGCCAGCTCGCTCACGTGGATCAGTCCCTCGAGACCGTCCGCAAGGCGCGCGAAGGCTCCGAAGGGCATGAGGCGCGTGATCGTGGCATCCACGTCCTGCCCCTGCGTGAACTCGGTCCCGACGCGGGCCCAGGGATCGTCCGCGAGACGTTTGATCGAAAGCGAGATCCGCTGCCGCTCGGGATCGACGCCCGTGACGACGACCTTGACGGGGTCGCCTACGGAGTAGAGAGAGGTGGGGTTCACCGCCTTGTCCCATGTCACCTCGGAGCGGTGGACGAGCCCGTCAGCCACCCCGATGTCGACGAAGAGTCCGAAGCCGGTGACCTGCGTGACGCTGCCTTCGAGGACGTCGCCCTCCTTCAGCTCGGTCGCCGCACGCGCCTTACGACGCCGCCGGACCTCCTGCAAAGCGGCCTTCTCGGAGAGGATGAGCCTGTTCCGCTTGGGATCGACCTCGATCACCTTGACCGAGAGGCGCTTTCCGGTGAGGGCCTTGACCGCGTCCGGCACATCCGTCCGCCCCTCAGCAGATCGCTCCAGCGCGCCGAGGGACGCCAGCTGCGACAGCGGGACGAAGCCGCGCAGGCCGACGTCCACGACGACGCCGCCGCGGTTCGCCTCGAGGACGGGGGCATCGAGCACCTCGCCGCGCTTCTGCGATTCCGCTAGCTGCGCCCACCGCTTCTCCCGGCGTGCCCTCCGCAGGGAGAGAACGACATTGCCGGCGGGGCCCTCAGGCTGGACGACGAAGGCGTAGACGCGGTCGCCGACCGAGAGGCTTTCTTCCCCCTCCGCCGACGCCTCCCGCAGGGAAATGACGCCGGCCGAGCGGCCACCGAGATCCACGAGCGCCTCATCGCCGGCGATGCTCGCGACCGTGCCCTCGACGATCTCGCCGGTCCGCAGCGGCCGGAAGGCCTGCTGCTCGAGCTCTTCGGCCGCGAGAAGCTCCGCCATCGTTTCGGGAACCGCGTGCTCGGGGTCGATCTCCGTTGCCACTCTGGCCGGTCGGGCAAGGGCCGTGCCACCGGTTGGATATCGCAGTGCGTTCGAGGACGGTCATCGCGGGAGGCGATGCCCTGGAATGTTCTGAAAGGGTCGTGCAACGCCGGCGATCATCGGAGCGCGGTGGAAGGGAATCGGTTCGCGCACCGATCCCGAAGACACCTCACGTGGTGCGACTGCGCCACACCGGGCTGTCCCAGTGGACGGCGCTTATCCCCGATGGTGTCCATCGCAAGCTGACTGACGAGCGAGCCTTCTCTGGATGCGGGTGAAGCACCACCGATCGTCGTTGCATCTGGCGAGGCGCGGTCGTCGGTCGTGCGCCGGTGCGTGAGAGGGCCGACTACGGAGCAAGTGCCGCGGCGCGCTGCGCCGGAAGGAAGGCGTCGGCGCGCAGCTCGAGCCTTCCGAGATCGGCCATCCAGACGGCCAGTCCGAGCGGCGTAAGGTGCTCGAGCACGATCTGGCGCCGAACGCGCTTGGGCCCGCCACACCGGGCGCCGCGATAGAACAGGGGCGCGAGGTCGTCGAACAGCGGATGCGCGATGGTGCGGAAGCCGACCGCAGCTTCGCCGTGCCAGACCGGCTCGTCAGCGAACGCCCCCAGCCGGTCGTACTTCCAGCGCGCGTAGGCGAAACGATCGATGCCGTGGGTCACCCGCATGCGCCGCGCCCCGGGCATGCCTTCGAGACTTGCGTCGCCGAGCAGCGACCCAAGGACCACCTGGACCTGGACCCGGTCGGGAGTGAGCCGGCGAAGGACGCGTCGTGGGTGTTCGCTCATGCCTTCTACATCGGCTGGGGCTTGCGGCATCGGATCCAGCTCCGGCGGGGGATCCAGGTCCGCCGAGGCGGCCAAGGCAAAAGAAAACGACTTCGGGCCCTTGCGGGTCGAAGTCGTTTTGATCCCGGCCCTGACCTATTTTCCCAGGGACCGACGTCCCGAGTATCTTCGGCGCTGGCGGGCTTAACTGCTGTGTTCGGGATGGGAACAGGTGTGACCCCGCCGCTCCAAGGACCGAGGGATGCAGTCTACCAAAAGACCCTCGCCGCTGGCGAGGGTCTTTCGAACGAGCGATGTGAAGAGGAAGACAGTCGCGAGTTCGCCTGCGATCGCCACCGACCGCCGAGCTCGCGGGCTCGGCTGGGTGCTGAATTAGGTCAAGCCGCTCGACCGTTAGTACGGCTCAGCTCCAGATCTTGCGATCCTTCCACCCGCCGCCTATCAAACACGTTCTCTCCATGCGGTCTTACCTGGTTGCCCAGAGGGTGAGCTCATCTCGAGGTGCGCTTCCCACTTAGATGCTTTCAGCGGTTATCGCGAACGGACATAGCTACCGAGCGGTGCCCTTGGCAGGACAACTCGTACACCATCGGTCCGCACACCCCGGTCCTCTCGTACTGGGGGCAGCTCCTCTCAACTCACCTGCGCGCACACTGGATAGAGACCGAACTGTTTCACAACGTTCTGAACCCAGCTCGCGTACCGCTTTAATGGGCGAACAGCCCAACCCTTGGGAGGTACTGCCCCCCCAGGATGCGACGAGCCGAC
>JBBQVQ010000029.1:0-35649 GCA_038211425.1 Candidatus Limnocylindria bacterium
CCGCGGCCAAGGACGAAGCCGGCCAGAAGAAGGCCGTGGCCGACCTCGACGGATACCGCAAGGACTTCGACGCCTTCATCACCGGCGCCAACCCGAACCTGCCCAAGGGCGCCGTCGCGGAGCTCCTGATCCCGCACGTCAGTGGCATCGCCAAGGGCGTGACCGAGCAGGCCAACAAGGACCCCAAGCAGTACGACGACTTCGAGACCGCCGTCCAGCACAGCCAGAAGATCGCGGACCCGCTGACGGAAGCCATCGTCAAGCAGTTCCCCGACAAGTTCGCGAGCGCTAATTAGTCAACCCATCCCTCCTGTCCGCGAGAGCGCCCCGTCGGGGCGCTCTCGCTCTCTACCTCTGAACATTGATTCGATCGTGAGCCCTTGCGTACACTGCGGTCGATCGGCATCCCGAATAGGCGACGAACAAAAAGGAGAAAGAACGTGGTAAAGCAATATGCGCAGGTCGTCGGCATAGTTCTGCTACTTCTCGGCGTCGTCGGCTTCCTTCTCGTCACCCAGTCACCGCTGCTTGGACTTCTCAACATCGACGTGGTCGAGAACATCGTCCACCTGGCAACGGGCGCGATATACGCGTACGTCGGCTTCGCGATGCTCAACAACGCGTCCGCTCGCAGCATCGTGGGCGCTGTCGGCGCGGTCTACCTGCTGGTCGGCATCATCGGCTTCGTGGACCCGAAGCTCTTCGGGCTGCTGCAGCACCCGTACTCGGTGGTCGACAATCTCATCCACCTCGCGCTCGGAGCGCTCGGCATCTACCTCGGCTTCATGTCCTCGAGGGACACGGCGACCACGGTCAACGCCCGGTAACGCCGGAAGGCGGGACCCCGGCCTTCGGGTCGGGGTCCCGGTACCCGGTCGGTGGGATTGAGGGACGGCCCCGGCGGGGTGCGACGAAGCAAGGACGTCCCGCCACTGAGCCCTTTGAGCCTGCTGACGGGCTCGGCGGGCCGCCTCAGAACCCGGGCGCCGAGGTGGAACATGGTGTGGCCGAGGGCAGGGCGCAGCAGGGGGAGGCAGCCCGCGGCCGGCCGCAGCAGGATCGGGGAGTCAGCTTGTGGAACGTGATCCGAGGCCAGGTCGCGTTCATCGCCAGGACCGCGTGGCGATCCGGACGAAGACGTCGAGCCCCTCGATCCGCCGCGCGAGCACCGAGATGACGCCGTCGACCCTCTGCAACGGACCCTCGATGACCACCGCCGAATGCGCGTCGAGCACGCGCTTGTACCGCTGGTACGTCGCCGGCCGGATGATGATGTTCACGAGGCCGGTCTCGTCCTCGAGCGATAGGAAGACGTGGCCCTTCGCGGTGCCCGGATGCTGCTTCACGACCACCACACCCGCGACGCGCACCGCCGAGCCGTGGGCGCGACCCTGGAGGTCGACGGCTCGCAGCACTGCGCGGAGGTGCAGCTCCTCGCGGTAGTACCCCATGACCTGCGGACCGGTCGGGATGCCGGTGAGGCGGTAATCGAGCGCCGTCCGTTCGCGCTCCGACAGCACCGGTAGCGCCGGAGGCGCGGCGCTCGGAAGCGGCAGCTCGCGGCGCGTGAACGCGGGAGACGCGCGGTGCGCATCGCGCGCGCGCCACAACAACGCTCGCCGGGGCTCGCCGAAGCGATCGAATCCGCCGACCAGCGCGAGGTTGCGCAGGGCCTCTTCCTTGAGCGCGACCCTGCGGGTGAGATCGTCGAACGACCGGAACGGACCCGTGGCCGTGCGCTCGGCCACGATCGCCTCGGCCTCGGCCGCGCCGAGGCCGTGCACCGCCTCGAAACCGAGCCGCACGTGCTCGCGGCAGATGCGGTTCTTGGAGATCGTTCGCGAGTGGTCCTCGAGCTCGGCCCCGCTCGTCATCGTGTCGGGCGAGTCCGCCGCTTCGACGGCGGCCTTCGCCGAAGACACGTTGACGTCGACGGGCAGTACGCGGATGCCGTGGCGTTTGGCGTCGCCAGCGATGACCGCGGGGCTGTAAAACCCCATTGGCTGGTTGTTGAACAACGCGACCGTGAATTCCGCGGGGTAGTACAGCTTCAGGTGCGCGGTGTGGTACGCCGTGAGCGCGAACGCGGCCGCGTGGCTCTTGCAGAACCCGAACTCGGCAAAAGCGGCGATCTGCCGGAAGATCTCATTCGCCGTCGGCGCGTCGACGCCGCTCCCGAGCGCGCCCTGCACGAACGGCTCGCGGAGGCGCTCCATGTCGTCGGCCGAGCGCGCGCGGCTCATCGCGCGGCGCAGCCGGTCGGCGGCGGAGGGACTGAAGCCGGCGACGGCCATCGCGACACGCAGGATCTGCTCCTGGAACAGGATGACCCCGAGGGTCTCCCTGAGGACCGGCTCGAGCGAAGGATGCGCGTAGGTGACGGGCTCGCGTCCCTGCCTGCGGCGGATGTACGGGTTGACCATGTTCCCCTGGAGGGGTCCAGGCCGGATGATCGCGACCTCGACGACCACGTCGGCGAAGCAGCGCGGCCGCACGCGCGGCAGAGCCTGTGCCTGCGCACGGCTCTCGACCTGGAAGAGGCCGACGGTGTCGACCTCGCACAGCAGGTCGTAGACCGCTGGGTCGTCGAGCGGCAGTGTGCCGAGGTCCAGCCGCGCGCCATGCCGCGCCTCGATCATCGCGATCGCGTCCTTGATCAGCGAGAGCGTGCGCAGGCCGAGGAGGTCCATCTTGATGAGGCCAAGATCCTCGACGTCGCGTTTGTCGAACTGCACGACGTTGCGCCCGGGCATCGTGGCGCGCTCGATCGGCACCGTGTCGACGAGCGGCTGCGCCGTGATGAGCATCCCGCCGTTGTGGATCGAGAGGTGGCGCGGGAAGTCGGCGATGGCGGTGACGATCTCGCGGAATACCGGCACCCGCTCCCGCTCGCGCTCGTCGAGCTGGTCCGCGAAGTGCGCCGCGTCCGTGCGGTCGAGCTCGCGGCTCTCGAATGTCGCGGCGAGCTCGGCCACGCGGTACACATCGATGCCCTTGGACATGCGGTCGATCGTCTCGGCGCGGAATCCGAGCGCCTTCGCGACCTCGCGCGAGGCCGATCGCGCGCGGTACGTCACGACGTTGCACACCATCGCCGCGTAGCGCTCGCCGTACTTACCGTAGACGTACTGGATGACGTCCTCACGGTCGTTCGTCGCGATGTCGAGGTCGATGTCCGGCATCGTCCGCGAGTCCTCCGTGAGGAACCGTTCGAAGAGCAGGTCGTGCGCGATCGGGTCGACCTTCGTGATGTCGAGGACGTACGCGACGATCGAGTCGGCCGCCGAGCCGCGCCCCTGCGCGGGGATGCGCTGCTCGCGGCAGAACCTGACGATGTCCCAGTTGATGAGGAAGAACTCCGACAGGCCGGCGCCGTTGATGACGTCGAGCTCGTGCGCGAGCTGTTTGGAGACCGCGGGCGTGATCTGGCCGTATTTCGCGCGCGCGCCCTCCTGACACAGCGTGTAGAGGTACGAGAAGGCGGTGTGCTCCGCCGGGACGGCGAAACCAGGGAGCCGCTGCGAGGCGAACCCGAGGTCGAGATCGCACCCCTCGGCGATCCGGCGCGCGTTCGCGAACGCCTCGGCGTGGTATCCCAGGCGCTCGCGCAGCAGCGCCTCGGGCTTCAGCCAGCGCTCGCCGTTCGGCGGCAACAGGTCCCCGGCCTCGTCGAGGGTGACGCCAGCGTCGATGCAGCGCAGGACATCGTGCAGCCGGCGGCCCTCCGGGCGTGCGTAGCGCACGTCGTTCGTGACGACCGTGCCGACGCCCTGCTCAGCGGCGAGCGATGCGAGCGCGTCACACGCCGCGAGCGCGTTCGGGGTCCAGTCGTCGACGAGCTCGACGTACAGCCGCTCGCCGAAGACGGCGGCGAGCCGCGCGATTCCCTCGCGCGCGCCGTCCTCGTCCCCCGCCCCGATCGAGCGGCGCACGGCGCCGCCGCCCAGCGCGACGAGCCCCTCGGAGTTCTCGGCGACGAGCCCGAGCGTCGCGCGGGGTTTGGTCTTCTCGCCAGCCAACTGCGCCGCGCTCACGATGCGGCAGAGGCTCGTCCAGCCGGCGCGGTCCTGCGCGAGGAGAACGAGGCTCTCGCCGTCGGGGTCGACCAGGCGCATCTCGCAGCCGAAGATCGGGCGCAGCCCACGCTCGCGCGCCGCGTTCCAGAAACGCACCGCGCCGTACAGGCCGTTGGTGTCGGTGAGCGCGAGCGCGTCCATCCCGCCGGCGACCGCCGCATCGGCGAGGTCCTCGACGCCCGACGCGCCGTCGAGGAACGAGTAGTGCGAGTGGCAGTGCAGCTCGACGTACGCCATCGGGTCGCTCTAGCCCTCGGGTGATGTCGGGCGTTCAGCGGAGCTGCCGCGAGATGGCGTATACTGTACTGTATATGCCATCGATACGAACGCAGATCTACCTGACACCCGAGCAGCGGCGACGCCTCGACGAGCGCGGGAAGCGGGAAGGGCGCAGCCTCGCTGCTCTCGTGCGCGACGCGCTCGACGTTTTTCTGTCGGCCGACGCCGCCGTTGACCGAGAGGGGGCATTGAGCAGCACCTTCGGGACCCTTCCGACGCTGCAGGTGCCATCCCGGGATGAATGGGACCGTGGCTGAGCTTCTTCTCGACACCGACGTTCTCGTCGACCACCTGCGCGGTGCGCGTGCGCTGACGCTTCGAACGCCGGCTTGGTATTCGGTCATCACTCGGTGCGAGCTTTTCGCCGGCCGTGGGACGGATGAACAGCGTGTACGGATGCTCCTCGCGACCTTCACCGAGATCGATCTCGACCGCGCGATCGCCGAGCGCGCGGGGCGCGTTCGTCGTGAAACGGCGATCCGTACGCCCGATGCCGTGATCGCAGCGACAGCCATCGAACACGATCTCGAGCTCGTCACACGGAATCATCGTGACTTCGCGCGCGTCGCGGGACTGCGTTTGCGGGATCCGGCGACCTCGATGGACTGACGCACGCACCTACCGAAGTCCGGTGGGCGCCACGTTCGGCAGGGAACGCGCCAAACTCAATCCATGATCCGCTGGAGCCACCACGTACCGCTGCGGCGATCGCCGTAGATGTCGCAGAGCATGCCGTCGGCGGTGCGCACCGTGAGGTAGTCGCGCGCGACGTGGTCGGCCCACCACTCGGCCTCGACGCGCCAGCGGCGTACGACCTCGACGACGACCAGCCGCGCGGTACCGATGCGCAGCGAGTGCAGCTCGCCCTCGTGGTACTCCAAACGCGCGGGTAGGGGTTCGGCGAACAGACGCGTCACGACGTCACCTCCGTCAGCTGCGCGGCACGCTCGGGCAAACGTGCATCGGCATCGACGACCTCGGCGCGGAGCACGCGGCCCGGCCCGAGCCTCGAGCGCAGATGCCGCGCGACCGCGAGCGCCTCCTCCAGCCGCGCGCCATCCGGCGCGAACAACCCGATCTGCCGCCCTCGCGCCGGCTCGACCTCCGTCGCCTCGAGCGCGCATCCCACGAATTGGCCCTCCGGCAGCCACTCCTCCAGCGCCCAGCGCAGCGAGCGCAGCAGCGCGGCCGCATTCGCGGTGGGAGGCAGGATCAGGCGCTCGAAACGCAGCGGGCCTCCCTCGGCCCGATCGAGGCGCAGCCCCAGGCGCAACGCCGCGAGGCCATCGCGCACGAGGGAAGCGACGACCTCGTCGACCACCGCCCGCAGCGCGAAGACGAGCTGCTCGCGCAGATGGACGGGGTCGTCCCACACCCGACGCGCGCGGATGCGGCGGCGCGGCGGGGAGGCGTGGACGAGCGGCGCTTCATCGCCGTGCGCGAGCGCGTGCGCGAGCGCCGCGGCCTGGCCGAAGCGATCCAGCACCGCGCCCGCTGGGAGATCGGCGAACTCGCCGATGTGTCGGATGCCAAGGAGCCCGAGCTCCTCGACCAGGGCAGCCTCGAGCGGCAGCACGTTGACCCGCAGGGGGGCAAGGAACGCGCGCTCCATGTCGGCCGAGAGCTCGGAGTTGGCGCCCGGTGGCGTGCGCTCGGCGAGCACGCGGGCCACGAACGGCGCGCTCGCCACGCCGATCGCGCATCCGATGCCCTGGCGCCGCGCGGCCGCCACCGCTCGCTCCCCCCACACTCCCGGCGGCCCGATCAGCCGCACCATGCCGCGAAGGTCACAGGCGAAGGTGCCCTGGTCGAGCACGCCCACGCGCGGAAGGCTCGCGTGCAGCAGCTCGAGGAGTGCGGTGTGCACCCGGATGCCGGCGTCGCGCGCGTGCACGACGCCGATGCGGGGCGTCATCCCGCCGCCACGCGAAGCTGTTCGCGCATGCCGAGATCGGTGAGGTTCGACGAGAACGCGGAGGTATGGAACAGCGCGTGCGCTCCGCCGCGGCTCACCGAAAAGGTCCAGCCGCGGGTGCGGCCGAAGCGCTCGTCCCAGGCGACGCGCTCGACGGCGAGTGCCGGCAGCGCGGTCCGCCGCCCGCGCGTCTCGGCGATGACGAGCAGCGCCGCGACCGACCCGTGGACGATCGGCAACAGCGGCGCGACATCGTCGAGGTCGAGGCCGGCGGCGAAGCGCGCCGCCCCGGCGGAGATCGAGCGCGGCCCGGCGTCGACGGCGACCATGCGGAAGCCGTCGCTCCGCAGGGCGGCCGCTCCCGCGAGCAGCGTGTCGTCGCGGGATCCGGGACGGACGATGATGAGCCGGTCGAGATCGACGCCGGCGCGGACCGCGGCCACGACGTCGAGCGATGCGCACGGATCGATCCACGCGACCATGCCGCCGTCCTGCTGCGACGCCGCGGCCAGGCGCAGCGCGACCGAGAGCTTGCCGCAACTGCCGCGGCCGATGAGTGCCAGGGGTTCGCCCGGCGCGATGCCTCCGCCGAGGACCAGGTCGAGCGAGGTACCCGTCGCGAAACGGCGCTCCCGCTGGCGGCGCTCGAGCACGCTACCAGTGGCGACCGCCGCGGCGCCGAACCGGGACTTGGCGCGCGAGATCGCCCTTGCCAGGCGCAGATCGACCGTCGCACCGCCCACGCTCACTCCCCCTGCACGCCTGCCCGCTCGAGCCGGGCCACCCACTCCGACTAGAACGTTTGTTCTATACCGTATTAATGCCGGCTGCCGTTGTCAAGCCCTCCGAGACGCACCCGACGCAGGGGGACCCGACGTAAGGGGGAACCCGGGCACAGGCGTCCGAACTGATCGAGGCACGACCCCAGATGAACTTCCGGCATGTGGCCGCGTTCGTGCATGCCGCGAACTTCACACCAAGGGGGTGGCGCGTGAGACGGGAACGCCTACGGATCGCGCCGGGCCAATGCGTCGAGTGCGGGGATGATGCGTACATCCTCCTCGCCGGTTCCGACGAGCTGGTCTGCGCGCACTGCTTCGCCCTCCGGCGCGCGCCCGCGGCAAAAGAGACCGCGGCCCCGCCCCCGCCTCGCCGCGCGCCGGTGCGTCCCGCGCCCCAGCACTCCGCGTAGGCGCTGACTCAGCCGGTCCCGGCGCGGCCCCCGGAAGCGCACGCGCTCACCCGTGGCCATCCCGCTCGGTGGACGGACGCGCGGCCAGCCCGACCCCGCGCCCTCACCGGCGGGAGCCGCCTCCGACGGTCAGGGCGCGCTGTCGACGTTCGTCGAGAAGGCCTGTCCCTCCTGCGTCACGAAGAACGCCAGGAACTTGGCCTGGCCATCGCCCGTGTTGCTCGCCTGTACGACGGTATTCGGCATGACGTAAGCGCCCTTGCCGGCGGCCAGCGAGACCGGCTGCCCGGTCGCCGTCCGGACCTGCACTGTCCCCGCGAGGACGACGAAGATCTCGAGACCGCCGTGCTTGTGCGCGGACGTCCTCCCGCCCTTCTCGAGCGTCACGAGGTTGAGTTGCTCGACGTACTTACCCGCGACGAGCGCCGTAGCCGGCAGGTCTCCGGTGTCATAGACCGTGGTCGATCCGGGGAAGGGACTCGGGCCCACGCGACCGCTCGAGGGGCGAAGGCCGACGAAATACCAATCGTTCGCGGCGGGCCCTGGATTCGCGTGGGTGTGGCCGACGCCTGCTCCCACGAATCCGGCCTCGCCGGCCTTGACGTCCTTCGTGTCGCCGCCCTGGATCGCCAGCTGATGGGTGCCGCTCAGCGTGTACACGAACCCGGCAACGTGGGAGTGCGTGATCGGCGTGCTCGCCGGCTGCGGGACGTCGATGACGTTGACGTACAGCGGGGCTGCCGGCAGCTCGGCGAGCGGTCCCTCGGCGAGCTTGGTGTTCGTGATACCGACCGCGTCGGCGGGCTTGCCTGCGGCGCTGGGAGAGGCCGCGCTGGCGGCGCTCGCGGAGGCGGATGGAGCGGCGGAGGCTGATGGGCCGGCGGTGCCGGCGCAGGCCGCCGCCAGACTGAGGACTACCGCGAGCGGGGCGGCTCGTACGAACATCCGCATGACTCCTTCGTCGCGGTGTTGTTTCCGGCACTCTAGCCTAGCCCGGTCGCCCGTGTCTCGCTCAACCGGGCTGGCCGGCCGGTCTCGCCCCCGCCCGCCGCCGGGTCCCCTTCTCGGCGAGCGCGTTCCGCAGCGGCGCCACGCGGATCGCCGCGAACAGCGCCACCGCCGCGACGACCAGCCCTCCCGCCAGCAGCGCGCGGTCGACGCCGACGACGGTCCCCAGCGAGCCGAGCAGCATCGAGCCGAGCGGCATGATGCCCATGAACAGCATCGTCTGCAGGCTCATCACGCGGCCGCGCAGGTGATCCGGCGAGCGCGTCTGCAGGAGCGTCTGGACAACGCCCATGAAGAGCATCGTCACGAATCCGAAGATCACCAGCACCGCGAGCGCCCCGGGGAGCTCGCGCTGCATCGTGAAGAGGACCAACAGCAGGCCGAGGCCGACGCCCGAGCCCAGGAGCAGCAGGCCGCGGCGCCGCAGATTGCCGCTGGCCGCGGTGGCGATCGCGCCCGCGAGCGACCCGACGCCCGCAGCGCCGAGCATCCACGACAGCTCGACGGCCCCGACGTGCAGCCGGTCGTGGGCCACCGCCGGCAGCAGCTGCAGATACGGCCGGGCGAGCAGCGCCGCGCACGCGGAAAGGATCACGACCCAGCGCAGCACCGGCTCGCGGCGGATGTAGCCCAGGCCCTCGCGGATCGACTCGAGCATGCTGAGATCGCCCCGGCGCTCGGCCTTCGCGATCGGGCCCATCGCGAGCAGCGCCGCGACGACCGCGAGGTACGAGAGGGCGTTCACCGCGAAGAGCACCCCGGCGCCGGTGGTCGCGGACGCGAATGGCACGAATATGAAGCCACCGATCACCGGACCGAAGATCTGCGGGCCGTTGAACGCGGCCGAGTTGAGACCGATCGCGCTCATGAGATCGCGCTCCGGCACGAGCCGCGGCACCATCGCCTGGCGCGTCGGCGCGTCGAACGCGAAGATCATCGAGCTGAGCGCGCCGAGCAGCACGATCTCCACGATCGTGATCCGGCCCGCGATCGTGAGCGAGGCGAGGATGCCCGCGGTGGCGGCCGCGGACGTCTGCGTCACCATCAGCAGCCGCCTTCGATCGGCCCGATCGGCCACCGCGCCGCCGAACAGTCCGAGCGTCAGACCGGGGACGGCGCGCGCGAGGCCGACGAGGCCGAGGTACAGCGGGGCGAGCTGGGGCACGCCGTCCCGAATCGCCAGCTGCACGACCAGGTAGCCCTGACCGAACATCTGCATCCAGGTACCGGTGTTCGAAACGAGCATCCCGAGCCAGAACAGCCGGTAGTCGCGGTACCGAAGGGCCGCGAGCGCCGAAGTGCGCGGGAGCTCGGCCCGTGCCGCGGAGCTGATCATCGGCATGTCGAGGGCGCGAGCAGCCGCGTCCTCATCACTCGTCGGTCTCACTGCGAGAGTGCATGGGAGTCGGACCCACCACGGAGCGTGCTACGCCCCGTCAACGGTTTTGAAGACCGCGCCGGCCACCGGGCCAGGTGCACTCTCAGGCGGTATTCAGAGGAAGCGGAGACCGAAGTGTACCTGCGGCACTTCCAACAAGAGCGCGCATCGCCTCACGAGCCTGGGCGGGAGATAGACGCGCGACGAGTCCGCCGCCGTGCGGCCGCCATCCCCCGAGGCCCCGCTCCGTGCCGTGACGCCCCATGGACGTGCTCATGATCTGCGCGCGAGCGTGAGGAGAGCCGTGGTGAGGGGCATCGAGGCCACGATCCACGCCCCCAGCAGCGACAACGCCTCGCCGGGGAGACCTGCGCGGTATGCCGTTTCCCCGATCCAGGCCGCCACGATCGAAGGGAAAAGACCGACGATCCTGGCGGCGCCGAGAACGGAGTCCGCGCGTACCAACTCGTTCAATTGGACCGCGACGAGCACGCTCGCGATCGTCCAGAGCAACCCGATGCCCAACCCGAGCCCGACAAGCGGCCACTCCTCGCGCACCAGCACCGCGGCGATCATCTCAGTTCGTCATCTCGTCCGCTGTTCCGCGGGCGGGGTGGCGTCAGGTCGCACATGCGGGGTTCACCCCGTTCGTGCCCCGCTGCGTCTTGCATCGCGCCGAGTAATGGGACGCCGATCCTCTACACCGGACCAACTGCGCGCGGAGGCGGCGCGCCGGCCAGCCCAAGACGCGACGCGAGGTCCTCATATCGCGGATCCTCGGCGTACAGCTTCTCGAGCTCCCGCCTCGCCCGTGCGTGCTGGCCCGCCACATCGAGCGCGAGCGCGCGCTCGTAGCGCAGCG
Organism: Candidatus Limnocylindria bacterium; assembly: GCA_038211425.1. Lineage (GTDB taxonomy): Bacteria > Chloroflexota > Limnocylindria > P2-11E > P2-11E > JALYKU01. Next base: position 10,711 of record JBBQVQ010000029.1, read on the forward strand.
ACTTCAGGAGCTCCGTGTCCCGGTCCTTCTTCTGGGCGAGCGCCGTCGTGAGCGTCGCAGCCGCGGCATCGGGGAGATCGAGCGCGCGGAGCGCGCGGGCGCGATAGAGCAGCAACGCAGTGTGAACGGGGCTTGCGTTGCTCGTATCGGCGGTGAGCTGCACGATCTCGTTCAGCGCCGCTCGGTCGCCGGCCCGCGTGTCGAAGAGCACCTCGACCAGCGACAGCGCGACGACCACGTCGTCCGGATGGCGCGCGCGGATCTCGCGGAGGAGCGTGATCGCGTCAGCCGCACCGTCCTGCCGCTGCGCTATCTCCGCCAGCGCGAGCCGGACTCCGTCGGGGCTCGCGGGCAGATGCGCTGTGAATTCGGGCGTGATGGCGAGGTTGACGCTGATGTCGGCCTTGTACTTCGCGGCCAGCGATCCGAGCACGCCCTTGCCGTCGAGCGCCGTCTGCAGCTGCGCGCGCGCTTCGTCAAGGGACCCGCGGCCGATCAGGATCATGCCTGCCATGAACGCGGCGTCGGGGAGCCCGGTCGCGGCGCGCAGGTGCGCCAGTGCCTCGTCCTGCTTTCCCGCTGCAAAGGCGCGCAGACCGGCGACGAACTCGCGCTCCGTCGGCGCGGTCACCAGCGAGCGGAGGAGACCGAGCCGCAGCCGGTCCTCGGGCGGTACCGCAGGTGAGACCGGAGCGGCCGGCCGAGCCAGCGAGCTCTGCGCGGCATCGGCGCTCGTCCCCTTGGCCGCGCCGACCCTCACCCGGGGCAGGGTGCGAGCCGCGGCTCCTCCGTGATGGGCGGTGTAGTACAAGCCGGTCCCCGGAAGACCAACGGTGACCCGACGGCCCCGCGGGCCCACGGTGTAATGGGCACCGCGGACGCCGAAGGACAGAGATGCCCCGGACTTGCTCAGGTTCATGCTCACGCCCGGCAGAACGTGCACGCGTCGGAAGAAACGGAACCCCACCCTCAGATGATGACGCGGACGTCGCGATGGGGCCCGGTCGGGCGGCCCCGACCGGACCGGGCACGTCCCGGCCGCCGCGATCGTCCGCAGCGGCCCGCTGGGTATCCGCGGCCTCAGCTTGCCGGCGGGAGCCGAGCCCCGCCGGGCGCTCGGCTAGGCGGCGGTGTGGGTGTGCTGCGCGATCTGTTGCAGAAGCCGCTCCTTGGGCATGTAACCCACGAGCCGTTGCGCTTCCTTGCCGTCCTTGAACAGGATCATCGTCGGGATGGCGCGCACTCCGAATCGGCCGGCCGTGATCGGGTTGGCGTCGACGTCGAGCTTGGCGATCTTCAGAGTGTCGGACTCGGAAGCGATCTCCTCGAGCACCGGAGCCACCATGCGGCACGGCCCGCACCAGGTCGCCCAAAAATCCACGAGGACAGGCTTGTCTGCCTTCAGGACCTCCTGCTCGAACGTCGCATCGCTGATCGGGGTTGGCTTTCCCATGTGTTCAATCGCTCCTTGTATTCATTCGGGTGTCACCAGTGGAACACAGTTTGGTACCTCGGCTGTTCCAATGCGGTCCGCAGGCCCAGGATCGGCTCGAGGTCGGCCAGGCTGGCGCACGACGACCCGGCCAGGCGTCGGATGGCCTCCCACCCGACGAAGCGCCAGCCGCGGCGCGCGACCAGCTCCTTCAGCCTCCGCGAGCGGTGGAGCTTGTACGCGATCAGATCGTGGCGCAGGTCATCGACCACGAGGAAGCGAAAGGTGCGGCTGTCGTCACGGATCGCCTCCCCCAGCATGGCGATGCTGCGGTTCAGGCGAGCGGTCCAGTCGACCTGCCAGACGAACACCAGGCCGCCCCGCCCATGCCAGACGCAATCGAGCGCTTCAGCCACGACTGCAGGCGCCTCGATGACCCGGCCAAGCGCCGCTGGGTCGCGCCGTCGGACGACGGCCACGGGCCGCGTTCCGCCGCTGGGGGAGGGAAGCGGTCGTCCCGCGAACTCCCGCCCAACGGCGACCTCGAAGCCCAGGCGTGCGCCGGCGTCGGCAAGGCCCGCCACCACGGCGGCCCGCCCGACCTGGCGGCGGCCCTGCGCATCCTCCGGCCGAAGCTCCCAGCGCCCGTCGCCACCCCGCACTCCGTACGACGCGAGGCAGCGCTCGACGAGGTCGCGCTCGGGCGTGAGGACGCCCGGGAACATCGCGTACGCACGCCGCAGAAAGCCCGGCGTGTCGTCGCCCTGCGCCGCCGACAAGAGCCCCCAGACGGCCCACTCCACGCGGTCGTCGAGAGGATCGGCTCCGGCACCCGGGTCGGGCAGCGCGTATGCCACGCGGCCGTCCTCCTCCACGCGGCGTAGGCCGCTTCGGCCTGGAGCCTCCAGTGCGTCACCCAGGTGGGCGATGAACCGTTCGACGGGCGAGACGCCTTCGTCGGAGAGCAGGCCCGGAAGGATCCTCTCGGAGCCGAGCACCTCGAGCGCGGCGACGCCGGCGCGGTCCGTGCCCACGGGCTCACCCCGCGCCGCGATCGCGGCGGCGATGCCTTTATGCATCGCGTCTCGGACCGCCTGCCGATCGACGAACGCGGGGCCGGGTTCGGGCGCGACGGGCCGGAACGAAAGGATGGCGGCGGATGCGTTCCCGGATCCCTGACGTGGATCCAGGGCGTCGGGCTGGTACCCGATGCCGTCCAGCTCGTATCCGGCGCCAGCGGCTGCGAGGGCGCACGCCGCGAGCGCCGCCGTTTCGGCGGGTGCGACGTAGACGGCCGCGGGCGCTCCTTCGCGAGACCGCGCGCGACCCTCGGCCAGCGCCGCGCGCACGGTCGACAGCAGCGCATCTCGGGTGCCCGCGTTCCCGTGTCCGCGGCCGACCCCGGCCCCGACGGCGACGTCACAAGGCGCCGTGGCGGCCCCTTCGATCGCAGGCCCGTACCGCGTGGACCGCTGGCCAGCCGGGTCGGAGCGGGGCGTCGGTCGAGCCGGCGCACGCCGGGGGCGGGCGCCGAGGCAAATGACGGACGCGACGTCGGCCCAGTCGCCGAGCAGGTCTTCCGTGGGACCGGCGAAGAGGACGAGGTCGGCTCGCACCTCCGGCGCCGTACCCGCCGCGGCATTCCACCGTGCCCGCGATGGCCCGTCGGCCTCGAGCCACGCCGCGAGCTCGCGCACCGTCCGTTCGTACTCCAGCCAGACGTTCACCTCCCGGCGACGTCGGTTGCGGGGCCGGCGGTGCGCGCGGCCACGCTCGATGACCAGCGGCGCACCGTCGGCGCTTCCGCAGACGATCACCTCCACGAGCGCGAGCCGCAGGAGCGCTCGCTCGGGACCCTCCGCCGCCGACTCGACCGCGTCCACTGTGGCCATCAGGGCCTGCAGGTTGCGAGGCGTGTAGAGCATCGCGACGCGTTCGCCCAGCTGCCTGTCCTCACCGAAGCGATCGACAAGAGCTTGGAATCCCGGACCGGGCGCATCGGCGATCGGGAAGGGCTGCCGATCATCGGCAGTGGTCTCGAAAAGCAGGGATCGCCCATCGCGCGCGCAGACACCACACCGGTAGGCGCGCTTGGTCCGAGCTCGCGCGCCGCGCTCCCGGATGAACGCCTCGATGACGACCGGGGCGTGGCATGTCCCGCAATGGCCCGTGTACAGCTCGCGCATCGCCGCCCGGTGCGGCACGCCGGCCCGGACACTGTCGCCCACTCGTTCGAGGGCCGCGAGCGTCCCCGCTTCGCGTGGGGCATCCCGAACCGTCCGCCGGGCCCACTCGGCGAGCGAGTCTTCGGATGCGCCCACGGCGCGGCGGCCCGACCGTTCGGCCGCGTCTGCCGCCGAGAACGGGTAAGCGAGCGGGTCCGCCACGGTCCCTCCGGGTGGGACGTGAAGCGAGACGTAATGCTCGGCGACAGCGAGGGGAAACGCGGCGCCGAAACGGCGGAGGGGGCGCGGAAGCTGGGGCGAGCGGATCGGCACGAACGCGTACGGCCGATACGCGATCACTCGAGGGTGAAGAGAAGCACGCGCCGCTGGTCGACGGCCACCGCAAGGTGTCTGCCGTCGCCGCTGGCGCTCAGATCCTGGATCTGCCCCGTCGTCCCGAGAACGTCCGACACCGCGCCGTCGAGGCCGAAGGCCATAAGACGGTCCGGTCCATCGACCACGAGCAGGCGCGACGCAACGACCATCCGCCGGCCATCGACGAGCCGCGATGACCAGAGCGTCGCGCCCGCCGCGTCGACGGCGCGCACGCCGTTCCCCTCGAGGACGTACAGCACGCCTGGGGGACCGAAGGCGATCGCTCGAGCGGGACCGCCGACGCGTACGAGGCTCTTCTCCGGCTGCTGTTCGTGCGGACCAAAGCGGAACGTCCCCTGGTCGGTGACGAGCGCGGCGGCCGTGCCGGCGCGGTCGACGGCGACGGCGGCGAAGCGACCCGGAGCGTGGAGGATGCCGCGCGGATAACGCTCCTGTCCCACGTTGAGCGCCTCGACGTCGGTGCCGCTCCCTCCGGCGGTCACGATGAGCATCTCGCCAGAGCCGCTCGCGGCGAGGACGGCCCCGCTCGGTGGCGTGACCAGCGGGAAGGGAAGCGCCAGCGGCGTTCCGTCGGGCGCGCGTCCGGCGATCGTACCCGCGCCCCCCGTCTCAGGCCCGGGCGCCGCGACGGCGAACGCGCGCGCGCCGTTCACGAACACGCTGCTTCCGGCCGCGGACGTGAGCCGAGCCGTCGCGCCGAGCGTCGCACCCGAGGGCACCGCGAGGGCAGCGAGGGTCTGGCCCCCTGCCAGCACCGTGCTTCCATCGTCGGCGAACAGCACCTGCGATACGCCGGCGTTGAACTTCGGCAGGGCACGCAGTGCGCCGGCCGCGGAGAAGATCGCGACGGTGCCATCGTCTCCGCCCGTCGCCACCCATCCCGCGTCCGGTGAGAGAGCGACACGGCGCGTGCCCGCTGAGGCCTCGATCGTCTGCGCGGGCTCGCGCCAGAGCTCGGCATCCGGTGCCGGACCGCCGCGCGAGAAGGTGTAGCGCGACTCCTCCGTGATGAGCGAGACGGCGAACCCCTTGCCGGCGACGGCGCCCGCGGCGGCGTCCGCGGAGATGCGATCGCCGAACGTGCCGACGCGCACGACGTACGGCGGCCCGGTGCTGACCGATTCCGTCTGGCCGATGCGCCGGGCCGCGTCACCGGCCTCGGCCGCGTTCGCGAAGGGGCCGACCGTCAGCACGAAGGCGGCGCTCGGCTCGGACTCCACGAGGAACGAGGTCCCCCGCTCGATCGTCCGTTGCAGCACGGCATCGGGCGGAAGACTTTGCGCCACCGCTCGCAGACGCGCCCAGCACGTGCGCACATCGTTCACGGCGCGCGCGAACGACGCCGGATCCCTTCCGTCGGCGTACGTCTCGGCATCGCGAGCGAGATCGGTCAACGCATCGGCGAGGCCAACGACGCGATCGCGCAGGGGACCTCTGGCCGTGGCCGCGGCGGAGACCGCACTCGCGGCCTCATCGGCGATGGCCTTGCCGGCGGCGCGCGCGATGACCGCGTACCGATCGGGCGGGACCGTGCGCACTTTCTCCTGTCCGAGCGCCCCAGCCAGCGCGTAATCGTACGCGGACAGCTGCAGGAGGATCGCGCCGGCATCGCGAGCCAAGCGGGGCGCCTCGGGCACGTCCTCGGGGGGAGCCGCGCGGGGGACGGGAGAAGAGCAGGAAGACGCGAGAGCGAGGATCAGGAAGATGGGGCGGAGCGCCCTCACCCGCTACTCCTCGTCGGCTTCGTCCTCCCCGTCATCGTCAGCGGCGAGCGGCTCCTCCGTGACCTCGCCCTCTTCCCCGAGCGTGTCGTCCGCAGGCGTCGGGACGGCGCCGTCCGCTTCCTCGGCCTCCATCGCATCCTCGTCGTCGCGACCCGAGCGGAAGAAGGTGCCCTTGATGTACGCGCGCTCCTTCGTTTCGGCGGGGCGATGGTGGCCAGGAAAGGAGATGCGGCTCGCGTTCTCAATGCTTTGCGCGGTCTCCCGAACCGCGACACGCGGGTTCTGCGGATCGTTGCTGATCATCGCCGTGACGTACTGGTTGCCGGTCCGAATGAGATCGAGCAGGCGCCGGCCGACCTTCGGTTCGAGGAAGCCCAGCAGCTCGCCGTCGCGAGCGTGCACCGCGAGGAGGCCCTCATGCTCGCGCAGCTCGGCCTCCGCGCCGGGTGAGTACTTGGCCACGACGTGCGGGGAAGCGGGATTGATGAGACGCAGGATCCCCGTCTTGCCCATGTCTTCGATGAACAGGCGCGGCTGGGTCCTCGACTTCGTCGTGCTCGGCTTCGTCTTGTGCTCGAGCAGGATCGCGATACGGCTGCTGTTGCGCAGCGCGATGGGGTTGTTGGGCTCGCTGCGGAGGACCTCGGCGTATGCGGCCTTGGCCTCGTCGAGGCGACCGAGCTCAAGGTCCGCACGGCCGAGACGATTGCGCGCTTCGACATCGTCCGGACGGTCCGCGAGGATCTTGGTGTTGAGGTCGACGGCGCGCTCCCAGTCAGCGTCGAGGGCCGCCACGACGGCCTGATCCGACATCGCGCGGATGCGAAGTCCGGTCTCGCTCGTCGTGGGCACGGCACTTCCTCCAAGACGCGGACTGGGAACACCCCCGAGAGACCGAAGTGTACGCGGTCCGATGGATTAGTCTCCGGCTCCCATGCCCTACCTGAGCGAGATCCAGCATCGCCGCGTCGTGCGGTCGGACGGGGGCGAGTTCGGCCGCCTTGCGGACCTCGCCGTCATGCCGCGCGAGCAGTTCCCGGTGGTGCAGTGGGCGGTGCTCGCGACTCCGCAGGGCGAGCGCGTCGTGGGGTGGAGCGACCTGGTCGCGGAGAACGACCGCTACCGCCTTCGGGTGGCCCCTGGCGACCTGCCGCCTGTCGCGACGCCCGGCGAGGCGCTGCGGCTGGCGAAGGACCTCCTCGACAAGCAGATCGTCGACACGCACGGCGCGAAAGTGGTCCGCGTCAACGACCTTCAGCTCGAGGAGACCGGCGGTCAGCTGCGGCTGGTCGGCGCTGACGTGGGGCTGCGCGGACTGCTGCGGCGCGTGGGCGGAGAGGGTGTGGCGGAAAGGGCAGCCGGCCTCCTCGGGCGCAAGCTCCCACGCGGGATCATCCCCTGGCATCTTGTGGAGCCCCTCGAATCCGCCGAGACGAGCGTCCGCTTGACGATCCCCCACGCGAAGCTCGCCCTCATGCACCCCGCGGATATCGCGGACATCGTCGAGGAGATGACGGCCGACGAGCGGCGCGCGGTGTTCGAGCAGCTCGACATCGAGACGGCCGCTGAGGCCCTGGGCGAGATCGAGCCGGAGATGCAGGTGTCGATCGTCGGCGACCTCGACGAAGAGCGCGCCGCCGACATCCTGGAGGAGATGGCGCCCGACGAGGCCGCGGACCTCCTCCAGGACCTGCCCGAGGAGCGGCGCGAGGAGCTCATCGAGCTGATGCAGGAAGAGGAGGGCGAGGAGGTCGAGGAGCTCCTTACGTACCCCGAGGATTCGGCCGGCGGCATGATGACGACCGACTTCATCGCGCTGCCGCGCGACCTGACCGCGGCGCAGGCGATCGAGCGCCTGCGCGAGCTGAAACCGGAGCCGGAGCTGGCGTACCACCTGTACGTCGTGGGCGCCGATGGGCAGCTGGACGGCGTTGTGTCGCTGCGCGACATCGTCGTCGCCGAACCCGCGACCTCCCTCGTAACGTTCATGGACCCGCAGGTCTTGAGCGTCCGTGCCGACACCGACAAGGAGGAGGTCGCGTCGCTCATCGCGAAGTACGACCTTCTCGCGCTGCCGGTCGTGGATGCGACCCGCCGGCTGCTGGGGATCGTCACGGTCGACGACGTCGTGGAGCTGATGCTTCCGCGCGGATGGAAGAAGAGGTCGCTCCGGTCCATCGCGCGATGATGGGCCGCCGGTCCGTCCGGCGTTCCCTCCGGACCGTGCGGCGCCGAGCGATCCCGCGGCGCGCGGCGATCCTGGCGTTCCTCGGGATCATGGGTCCGGGTTTGATCACCGGCTTTGCCGGCAACGACGCCGGCGGTGTTGCGACCTACACCGCGGTCGGCGCGAGCTACGGCTTCTCGCTCCTGTGGCTCCTGCTGCTATCGACCGCCGGCCTCCTCGTCATCCAGGAGATGTGCGCGCGCATGGGCGCCATCACCGGGAAGGGCCTCTCGGACCTCATTCGGGAGCGTTTCGGAGTGCGCTGGACGATCGTCGCGATGATGGCGCTCCTGGTCGCGAACGGGAGCAATGTCGTGGCCGAATTCGCCGGGGTCGCCGCGAGCCTCGAGCTGCTTCATATCCCGCGACTGGTATCGGTCCCACTCGCAGCGGTCGGGGTCTGGGCCCTGGTCGTCCTCTTCACGTACCGGGTCGTCGAGCGAGCGCTCTTCGTGCTCATCTTGGCATTCGTCGCGTATCCGATCACCGCCCTGATCGTCCACCCCTCGTGGACCGACGTTTTCACCGGCCTCGCGGTGCCGGCGCTCCCCGCGGAGCAGGCCGCGCTGATCGCGGCCCTCGCGCTGGTCGGCACGACGATCACGCCCTACATGCAGTTCTACATACAGGCCTCGATCGTCGACAAGGGCATCGATCGCGAGGCATACGGCCTCGCGCGCCTGGACGTTCTCCTCGGGGCTGTGCTCACGGGGCTGAACGGGTTCTTCATCATCGTTGCGGCGGGCGCGGTGCTCTTTCCCGCGCACGTGGACGTGCGGTCGGCGGGTGACGCGGCGCGGGCTCTGGTGCCGCTTGCCGGAGAGCAGGCGGCGCTGCTCTTCGGCCTTGGTCTGTTCGGGGCGTCGATGCTCGCAGCGACCGTCATGCCGCTTTCGACCTCGTACGCCATCTGCGAAGCCTTCGGCTGGGAATCCGGGATCAGCCACGACTTCCGCGACGCCCCGGTCTTTATGGGCCTGTTCACGTTCCTATTGATCGCCGGCGCGTTCGTCGTGCTACTGGTCCCGGACCAGCGGCTGCTGCCGATCATCCTCGTTTCCCAGAACGTCAACGGGGTGCTGCTGCCGGTCGTCCTGGTGTTCATCCTGCGCCTCGCTTCCGACCGCGAGCTGATGGGCGACGCGGCCAATGGAAGGCTGTCGGGCGTGATCGGCTGGGGCGTCGCCGGGATGGCATCGGCCCTGTCCGTCGCGCTCGTCGTGGTGTCCGCGCTGGGCCTGTGACCCACCGCATAACGCACCCGGGGGCTCGACCTTGCCGCTCCCTGACCAAAACATGGCCGGCGCAAGCCCGGGCCCGGGGGGTGCTCGGGCGGCGGGGCCCCCCGGTCCATGTGCACACCAGCCACCCCGCCCGGGTTATCGGGGGCCGGAGGCCCCCGGACCGTGGTCAGCGCGGCTCGGGCAGGACCTCACCACCGGCGTCGAGGTACCGATCGGGGTTCTCCTGGAAAACGCGTTTGCAGACATCCCGGTCGAACGCGTATAGGCGATCCTCGTAGCGCAGGCGCCGCGGCGCGTCGCCGACCGGCTCCCCGCAGATGACACAGGGCCGCGTTCTCGCTTCGGTCATTCGAGCTCCAGGAGCGGCTGGTGGGCGCGGACCAGCTGGCCGTTCTGCGCGATGATTCGGCGCACCGTGCCGCTCTTCGTCGAGCGGATCTCGTTGAACAGCTTCATCGCCTCGATGAGCCCGACGACGTCCCCCGCCACGATGTCCGCGCCCACCTCGACGAAGGCCGGCACCTGAGGCGAGGCCGAGCGATAGAACACCCCGGTCAGAGGAGCGCTCACGAGGCGGTCCTCCGCGGAGGGTGTCCCCGACACGACGACCGGCCGGCGTGCCGGATCCGCATTCGCCGGCGCGGGTCCCGGCTCGACCGCGGCAGGGGCGATCGCGGGCGCGGGCAAGGCCGCGTCCGTCGTCGCCTTGCGCACGCGGACGCGCGTGCCGTTGCGGCTCACCGACAGCTCGCGAATGTCCTCCGCCTCGAGGCGCGCGAGCAGCTCGCGCACCAGGAGCGTGACCTGAGTTTCGCCGGGGCCCTCGGTCACCCGGCGCCATCCCAGCGGCGAAGGACCAGCGCGACGTTGTGGCCGCCGAACCCCATGGAGTTCGAGAGCGAGGCAGCGACGCTGGCCTCGCGCGCCACGTTCGGGACGTAGTCGAGATCGCATTCCGGGTCGCTCGACTCCTGGTTGATCGTGGGCGGGATCCGGCCGTCGCGCATCGCGAGCGCGCAGATCGCCGCTTCGATCGCACCCGCCGCCCCGAGGGTGTGGCCGGTCATCGATTTCGTCGACGAGATCGGAAGGGTTCGGGCGTGATCCCCGAAGACGGCCTTCAGCGCGGCGGTCTCCGCGCCATCGTTCGCCTGGGTCGAGGTGCCGTGCGCGTTCACGTAGCCGATGTCTTCGGGGGGGGTCGCCGCGTCCGCGAGCGCCATGCGCATTGCTCGGACCGCACCCTCGGCGCCCGGAGGAGGCGCCGTGATGTGATGCGCATCCGCGGTCGCCCCGTAGCCGGAGATCTCCGCCAGGATCCGCGCGCCGCGCGACCGGGCGAATTCGAGCTCCTCGAGCACCAGGCATGCGCCGGCCTCGCTGAACACGAATCCGTCGCGCTCCCTGTCGAATGGACGTGACGCGCGTTCGGGCGCCTCGTTGCGCCGCGAAAGCGCGTGCATCGAGCTGAACGCGCCGATCGCGACCTTGATCAGCCCGGCCTCCGACCCACCGGCGAGCATGACGTCGGCCTGCCCGCGGCGGATGGTCTCGGTCGCCTCGCCGACCGCATGGGCGCTCGACGCGCAGGCCGACACTTGCGCCATGTTCGGACCCTTCGGTCCGTATTTCATCGCGATCTCCCCGGCGGCCATGTCGACGATCATCATCGGGATCATGAAGGCCGATACGCGGCGGGGATCGCGCTCGTGCGCCACGATGTTCTCGACCAGCGTCTCCACCCCGCCGATGCCAGACCCGAAGGCGACGCCCATGCGCGGCGCGAGCGAGGGGGTGACTTCGAGCTTCGCATCGCGCAGCGCCTGCCCTGCGGTGGCGACGGCGAACTGAGCGAAGCGATCCGTACGCCGCACCTGCTTGCGATCCATGTAGTCGAGCGGATCGAAGTCGCGCACCTCGCCCGCGATGCGCGTCTCGAGATCGCTCGCGTCGAACCTCGTGATCGGCCCGATACCGCTGCGCCCCGCGAGCAGGCCCTCCCAGGACTTCTCCATGGTGGACCCGAGCGGGGTGATCATCCCGATGCCCGTAACGACGACCCGGCGCCGCTCGCCATTGTCCATCGCGCACCCGAGTGTATCCAGCCGTTGCTGGCCGTGACCGCGGCGACGTCCGCTACAAGATCCTCTGCCCCAGCGCGCTCGCGACGAGCTCGACGCCGAGCATCGCGGTGCGGTTGGCGGTGTCGAGGATCGGGTTGACTTCGGCCAGCTCGATCGAGCGCAGCTCGCCGCTGGAGGCGAGCATCTCCATCGCGAGCTGTGCCTCGCGGTAGGTGAGCCCGCCCTTCACCGGGGTGCCGACCCCAGGGGCCTCGTTCGGATCGAGCGCGTCCATGTCGAGCGAGAGGTGGATGCCGGCGCCGTTCCGAGCCGCACCGATGGCGCGCTCCATCGCGGCGGCCATCCCGATGCGGTCGATCTCCGCCATCGTCAGCGCCGTGATGCCGGCTTGCGCGATGTGTTCGCGCTCGGGAGGGTCGACGTCGCGGATCGCGACAAGCGCCGTCGCCGGGCCGTCGATCGACCCGCGCAGCGCCGCTGGGAACGGCTCCTTCGCGATGCCCAGCGCGACAGCCAGGGGCATTCCGTGCACGTTCCCCGAGGGCGACGTGTCCGGCGTGTTGATGTCGCCGTGCGCGTCGAGGTACACGACGCCCGGACGGCGGCCGGCGCGGCAGAGTCCCGCGAGGGTGCCGATGGCGATGGAGTGGTCGCCACCGAGCACCAATGGGATCGCGCCCGAGCGCTCGATCTCGTCCACGGCGCGGGCCAGCTCCTCGGCGACGCGCACGATCTCCTGCGCGAAATGGGCCCTGCCGCGCTGGCGGCTCGCGAAGTTCCTGCGCGGGTCGACCGGCCGCAGATGGCCGGCACGCAGACCCTCCTCCGGGTCGGCCACCCGCAGGTTTCCCCGGTCGGCCACGCTCAGACCGAGCCGCGCCAGACGGTCCACGAGACCGCCGTAGCGGATCGCGGAGGGCCCCATGTCGACGCCGCGCCGATCTCCGCCGAGGTCCATCGGCACGCCGACGATCTCGACCGCCCTCATGCGGGCTTCTGCAGGACGAAGCTGATCGAGCCCTCCGCGGCGACCTCGTCGCCCACAAGCGTTCGCACTCTCGCGCGCCCGAACGCCCGGCGCAGCTTCTCCATCTCGATCTCGAACCGCGCCGTATCGCCCGGCCGCACGATCCGCCGAAAGCGCATCTCGTCGATGCCCGCGAAAAGACCCAGGCCGCCCGTGAAGTCGGGATGCGCCATCGCGCACGCCGCGCACGTCTGGGCCATCGATTCGGTGAGGATCACCCCCGGCACGATCGGATTCCCCGGAAAATGCCCGGCGAGATACCACTCCCTGCCGGTGAACGTGTGCTCCGCCACCGCTCGCACGCCCGGCTCGAGAGCGGTGATCCTGTCGATGAGTAGGAAGGGATCGCGGTGCGGGATGAGCGCCTCGATCCCGGCCCGGTCGAGCTCAGCCAGCCAGCGCCTCGATGCCGACGGTGTCGATGAGGTGGGTGGTCACTCGGCCGCTCTTGAACAGCTCGCTGGCAAGGATCTTCTTGTGTGCGGCGATGTTCGTCGAGACGCCGACGATGGTGAATTCATCGAGAGCCCGCTGCATCCTCGCGATGGCCTCAGAGCGGTCGCGTCCCCAGGCGATGACCTTTCCGAGCAGCGAATCGTAGAACGGCGGTATCTCGTAGCCCTGGAAGCAATGCGAGTCGATGCGGATCCCGGGACCGCCGGGGGGTAGGAACGTGGTCAGCACGCCGGAGGACGGCGCGAAGTCCGCTGTGGAGTCCTCAGCGTTGACGCGGCACTCGATCGCGTGGCCTTTGACCCAGATCTGCTCCTCCGAGAACGAAAGCGGCTCGCCGCCGGCCAGGGCGATCTGCTCCTTCACCAGGTCGACCCCAGTGACCATCTCGGTCACGGTGTGCTCCACCTGGATGCGCGCGTTCACCTCGATGAAGTAGAAGTCCCCGGCCGCGTCCACGAGGAATTCGAACGTCCCTACATTGCGATACCCGAAGCGCACCGCGGCGTCGACCGCGGCGCGCTTGATCGACAGGCGAAGCTCCTCGCTGATCGAAGCGGACGGCGCTTCCTCGAGCATCTTCTGATTGCGTCGCTGGATGGAGCACTCGCGCTCGCCGATGCAGATGCCTTCGCCACGGTCGTCGACGAGCACCTGCGCCTCCACGTGGCGGACACCCTCGAGGCAGCGTTCGAGGTAGATGCCGTCATCTCCGAAGCTCGCCTTGGCCTCGTTCCGGGCCTGGTCCCACATCCGCTGGACATCACGCGCCGACTCGGCCTTCCGCATGCCCCGGCCACCGCCGCCCGCCCTGGCCTTCAGCATGACGGGATACCCGATCGCCTCGGCGATGCGCAGCGCCTCGGAGGCGCTCCGCACAGGCCCCTCCGATCCAGGTATGACGGGCATCCCGCTGCGCTTCATCGCCGCGCGCGTCGCCGCCTTGTCGTGAAAGCGCGCCAGGACCTCGGGCGGCGGCCCGATGAACACGAGGCCGTGCTCCTTACAGACCTCCGAGAAGTCGGCGTTCTCCGATAGGAAGCCGTATCCGGGATGGATCGCCTGCGCGCCCGAGATCAGCGCGGCGGAAATGATCGCCGGGATGTTGAGGTACGAGTCGCGGCTGTTCGCGGGGCCGATGCAGATCGCCTCGTCCGCGAGGTGCACCGGAAGGCTGTGCGCGTCGGCCTCGCTGTAGACCACGACGGTCTGGATGTCGAGCTCGCGGCACGCCCGCACGACGCGCAGCGCGATCTCACCGCGGTTCGCGATCAGGACCTTATCGAAGGACAGCCAGCGCCTCCTCGAGCGTCGTGACGTTCGAAATGTTCACGGTCCGCGCGTCAGGGGCGATGCGCTTTACCAGACCGGTGAGGGTGGTGCCCGGGCCGAATTCCACGAAGATCGCTGCGCCCTCCTCCGCCGCGCGCCGCACGGCGTCGGCCCATCGTACCGGAGACCACACCTGCCGCTCGAGCAGCGCCGGAAGATCGCCGGCGTGCTCGTGCACCTGCGCGTCGACGTTCGTGATCACCCGAAGGCGCAACCTTCCCATCGGCGTCGACGCGATCGCCTTCGCGAGCTCGGCGGCCACCGGACGCATCGCCGGCGAATGGAAGGCGCCCGATACGCGAAGCGGAACGACCCGCTTCGCTCCCGCCTCCCGCAGCCGATCGCCCGCCGCGGCGAGCGCTCCCGCGGGCCCTGAGATCACGACCTGGCCGGGCGCGTTGTCGTTCGCGACGACGAGGCCGGTACCCGCGATCGCGCGCTCCACCTGCCGTGCGTCAAGTCCCAGCACCGCGGCCATCCCGCCCGTGTCGCCGACCGCCTGCATGAGCTCCCCTCTGCGGCGGACAAGGCGTAGCGCGTCGCCGAACTCGAGCGCGCCACCTGCGACGAGCGCCGAGAACTCGCCCAGCGAGTGCCCCATGACGATCGGATCGTCCTCGCGCAGTCCGGCAGCGCGCGCCGCGGCGAGCGCAGCCATCGACGTCGCGAGGAGCGCCGGCTGGGCGTTGGGCGTCTTGTCGAGCTCGGCCTGGGGACCGTCGAAGCAGAGCGCTCGGAGGTCGAAACCGAGCTCGTCGTTCGCGCGCTCGAAGGTATCGCGCGCCGCCGGATGCGCGCCCGAAAGGTCGCGTCCCATACCGGTCTGCTGCGCGCCCTGGCCGGGGAACATCCACGTGGGGGACGCCGGCATCGGAACGGCTCAGGCCGCGGCGATGACGAACAGCGCCTGCCCGTACTCGACGGGGGAGCCGCCGGTCACGAGCACCTCGGCGATCACGCCCTCCGACGGAGCGCTTATCTCGGCCATGTGACCGAGGGACTGGATCGCCCCGAGCGGCGCGCCGCGCTTCACGGGGTCCCCCACGCTCCACTCGCGCACGGCGCTGAAGATCCCGACCGTCGGCGCCTGCACCGTGTGCGCTGCGCGCGCGGAGCGCGCTTCGGCCACCGGGACCTGCGCGGAGGCGACCATCGCGCCAGGTGCGCGCAGGAGCGACACGGTGGTCCCGTCGTGCTCGACCTCGATCTCGGCGATGGCCGAGCCGCGGGCGAGCTCGAGCATGCGGTCGAGGAGCTCCAGCGCGCGCTCGCTGTCGTTCAGGGGACCACGCGTTTCCACCACGGGCGCGGCGGTGCGACCGGGGGCTGCGGGTCAGGCTCGTTCACGACACCGATCGAGCGGAATCGCTCGTAGCGCGCGGACAGCAGGTCGGGGAGGGGTATGCGGCCCAGCCGCTCGAGCTCCGACCGCAGTGCGGCCTTCACGCTCAGCGCCGCCGCGTCGTGGTCGGTGTGCGCGCCGCCGGCGGGCTCGGGGATGAGCGCATCGACGATGCCGAACTCGAGCAGGTCCGGCGCGGCGAGCTTCAGCGCCCCCGCCGCCCGTTCGGCCTCGGCGGAGCTCCGCCAGAGGATGGCCGCGCAGCCCTCCGGCGAGATCACCGAATAGATCGCGTTCTGAAGCGCGAGCACGACGTCGCCGACGGCAAGCGCGAGCGCCCCGCCGGAGCCGCCCTCGCCGAGGATGACGACGACCACCGGGGTCGAGACCCGTACGAGCGCGTCGATCGCGCGGGCGATCGCTTCGGCCTGCCCGCGCTCCTCCGCCTCGGGGCCGGGATACGCGCCGGGGGTGTCGACGAACGTGACCAGCGGCAGATGGAATTTCTCCGCCATCCGGTACAGGCGCACCGCCTTGCGGTAGCCCTCGGGGTAGGGCATCCCGAAGTTGCGGACGATGTTCTCCTCGGTCGAGGCGCCCTTCTGCTGCGCGACGACCATCACGGGCTTCCCGTCCAGCTCGGCGATCGCGCCGATGATCGCGGGGTCGTCGCGGAACAGGCGGTCGCCGTGGATCTCGCTGAACCGGTCGAACACGCGGCTGATGAAGTCGAGGGCATGCGGCCGCTTGAGCTCCCGCGCGAGCTGGACGGCTTCCCACGCGCTCGGCCGGTCACCCGGGATCGCGTCCGTCGCGAGGATGAGTCCGGCGCCGGGGGCCACGTGTCCGTTCCCTTCCGGCGCCTTGCGTCCGACGAAACGATCGAGCATCGACACGCTACCGCCCCGCGACCGCGCGACGACGGCACACGGGCGGCGCGCCGGCGCCGATGCCTCGCGCGACGCTTGGACAGACGCCGGCCGCCCCTCCGAGCGGCGAGCGACGAAGGCGCACGCCCCGCAAAGCCGCATCGATGCCTACCGCGGCCGGGGGACGGCGACGCACTACAGGCTCCAGCGCAGGTCGGCGGAGTCCGGGCGCAGCGCGCCGAGGAAGAACGAGAGCCGGTCGCGAAGCTGGGCCCGGGGCACGACCTGGTCGATGAAGCCGCGCTCGAGGAGGAACTCCGAGCGCTGAAAGCCCTTCGGCAGCCGCTCGCCGATCGTTTGGTCGGTCACGCGGGCCCCGGAGAAGCCGATGAGCGCGTTCGGCTCCGCGATCACGAGGTCGCCGAGGGAGGCGAAGGATGCGAGGACGCCCCCCGTCGTGGGATCCGTGAGCAGGCTGATGTAGGGCAGCCCCGCATCGTCCAGGCGCGCGAGGGCGCCGACGACCTTCGCCATCTGCATGAGCGCGACGGTGCCCTCCTGCATCCGCGCACCCCCCGAGGCCGACACGATGACGACCGGCCGTCGCTCCGCGAGCGCGCGCTCCACCGCCCGCGCCAGCTTCTCGCCGACGACGCTCCCCATGGATCCACCCATGAAATCGAAGTCCATGACCGCGAGCACGATCGGGATCTGCGCGATCGTGGCGATCCCGCTGATGACGGCGTCCTTCTCGCCGCTCTTGACTTGGGCCGCCACCAAGCGAGCGGGGTAGGGTTTCTGATCGACGAACCCGAGGGGGTCGGCCGAAACGAGGTCGCGGTCGTGCTCCTCGAAGCTTCCCCTGTCCACCAAGAGCTCGATGCGCTCGCGGGCGCCCAGCTTGAAATGATGGTCGCAGTTGGTGCAGACGCCGAGGTTGCGGGCGAGCTGCTTGTTGAAGAGCATCTCGCTGCAGCTTGGGCACTGCGTCCAGAGGTGGCTTGGGAAGTCCCTGCGCTGCCGCCCGAATGGCATCCGAAGCCTCATGCGAGCAGACCCTCCTGGTACCAGCTCAGGCCGACGGCGCCCGGGCCGGTGTGCGTGGCGAGGACAGGTCCGCCCTCGGCGATCCAGTACTCGACGCAGTGGAATCGCGACTGCAGCCATTCGCCGAGGAGGCGCGCTCGGGCCGGATCCTGCGTGTACTGGGTGGCCGCGTGGATCCGCGCGCCCGGCTCGATCCGCGCTTCGATGAGCTCCTTGAGGCGCGCGAACGCGCGCTCGCGCATGCGGACGCGGTCGACGGAAGTCACGATCCCGTCGCGGACCTCGATGATCGGCTTGACCGCAAGGAGCGATCCGACCGCCGCCTGGGCCTTGCTCGCGCGGCCACCGCGCTTCAGGTATTCGATGGTATCGAGCAGCGCGAGTATCCCCACCCTCCCGGCGAGCGCTCGTGCGATCTGCACGGCCTCCGCGAAGCTGCGCCCTTCGCGACGCGCGCGCCCGCACGCGGTGGCGATAAGCCCAATCGAAGCGGCCGCGGAGCGCGTGTCCACCACCTCCACTTGCGCGTTCGGCACCAGCTCGCCGGCGGTGACGGCGACGGAGTGCGTGCCTGAGAGCTCGCGGGAGATCGCGAGGACCAGAATGTCGCGGGCACCGGCGCTGATCGCGGCGTCGTACACATCGCGGCATTCTCCGAGCGAGGGCTGCGAGGTCTGCGGCCGCACACCCGGCGCCGCGATCCTGCGGTAGAACTCATCGTTCGAGAGATCGACGCCCACCGTGAACGAGTCGAGCCCGAGGTTCACGTGCAGCGGAAGCCAGCGGATGTCGAGCTCGCGCTCGATCTCCGGCGCCAGCGCGGTCGTGCCGTCCACGACGATCGCATAGCGGGCAGGCGACGTCCTCACGCGACCATCCTCAGGGCGCCGGCGAGCACGCGCTCACGACCTCCGGACGACTCCACGACCAGCGCTCCGTCGTCGGCGAGCTCGCGGGCGACGCCGCGCACGCGCATGTCGCCGGGGCCCGTGATCTCGACCTCCCGGCCCAGGACACTCGAGCGCGCGCGCCATTCGCCGAGCGCGTCCTCGACCTCCTGCGGTCGCGACAGCCGGGTGAGCTCGCGGTCCAACCGGCAAAGGAGCGCCAGCCGGTCGACGCGGTGCCCGGCCATCTCGCACGACGTCGCAAGCGGGGCCAGCTCCACCGGAAAATCCCCCGGGCGCTGATGCACGTTGATGCCCAGACCGAGGATGAGGGCCGTGCCTTCCGCCTCGCCTGTCGCGTGGGCGAGCGCGCCGGCGACCTTCCTCCCGCCGAGCTGGACGTCGTTCGGCCACTTGAGACGCGCGCCCCCGCAACCGACGGCGTCCAGCGCCCGCGCGATCGCCACACCCGCCAGGAGCGTCGTGAGCGCCGGCTGAGCTGGCCCCGGTCGGTAGACCCACGAGGCCAGGAGCGAGGACCCCGGGGCGGCGTGCCAGGCGCTCCCCTGCCGGCCGTGCCCCGCCGTCTGCTCTTCGGCCACGACCAGGGCCGCGCCGGCGCCTCCCTCGGCGAGAACTCGCGCCCGGAGCTGCGTCGAGTCGAGGAGCCGGTGATATTCGATCGGGCGCTCGAGCTCCCGAGCGACCGCGCTGCGGACCGCGGGGTCAGCCAACAACGCCAGGCGATCGGACACGTGCCGATTATCCCCGCGCCGGACGCGCGCGGGGAGGGACTTACTTCGCCGCGAGGGTCACGGGGACGCGCACGATCTCGTCGACCGAGCCGTCGCGCGGGCTGCGGTCGAAGACCTCGATCGAGCCGATCGTGTCGCTCGCGGGAGGCGTGAACGCCGCGGCGACGGTGAAGGCCCCGCGGCCGGGCGCGCCCTGCGACGCGGTGGCGTTGCCCTGGCCGAGCACGCGTCCGGCCGCGTCCACGACCCGCCACTGGAGCGCCGCCTCGAAAACGCTCGCGTCGCCGACGATGGCCACCGGCGAGGTGACGCGCGCGCCGGCGAGTGGCCTGGTGACCGTGATGGAGCCGCGGGCGGATACGAGGGAGGTCGCCGATGGCGCGAGCGTCGCAGTCGGAGCGGGCGTCGCCGTCGGCGCGGTCGTCGCGGCTCGCGTGGCCGTCGCCGCGGAGCGGCTCGGCGACCCGACGGCGTTCGGGCCGCTGCTCGCGCCGCAGCCGGCGATGACCGCCGCCGCGAGCAGGATCGCCGATCGGGATGTCATCTTTGCGTTCACGGTACTTCCTTCATGAGAGGAGGCGCACCTGTGCCCCGGCGGCACGCACCCGCAAGGCGCGGCCGCGGCCGGGCACGCCCACGGTGGCGGCGGCCTCTTCCATGGCGGCGACCACGCGGACCGCCAGGCGCGCAGGCGCCACGGCGATCACGGTGGGACCAGCGCCGGACAGCGCCGCACCGAAAGCGCCCGCCGAGCGCGCCGCGCTCACGATCTCCTCGAGTCCGGGCACGAGCCGCAGTCGCGCGCTTTGGTGCAGGCGGTCGGCCATGGCGAGCGACAGTAGCGCGCCATCGGAACGCAGCAGCGCGCCCACCAGAGTCGCCGCGTGCGCGAGGTTGAATACGGCATCGGCCCGTGCGACGTGCGCCGGCAGCACGCCGCGCGCCCTCTCGGTCGAGAGCGGCCGCTTCGGCACCAGGACGCAGGCGCGCCAGGTGCGCGGGAACGGGAAGCGCGTCGCGACCGGGCCGTCGACGGTGGGCAGCGCCACCGTGAACGCCCCGTAGAGGGCGGCCGCGACGTTGTCGGCATGTCCCTCGACCTCGCTGGCGATGCGCAGCACGCTGCGACGGTCGAGAGGGCTGCCGAGGAGCGCGTTGGCGGCGACCGCCCCGCCCGCGATCGCGGCCGCGCTTGACCCGAGCCCGCGCGCGATCGGGATGTCCGATCGCTGGGTCACGTGCTGCGCCGGTAGATTGGCGCGCGCCGCCTTGGCCGCCGCCCGGGCCGCGACGACGAACAGGTTGTCCTCATCGGTCGGTATCCCGGCGCCGTCGCCATCCACCGTGACGCTCCAGGTGCGCGCCGCGCGCAACCTGAACTCGGCGAGGAGCGGCAGCGCGACACCGAACGAGTCGAACCCCGGCCCGAGGTTCGCGCTGGTGGCGGGGACGCGCACTCGAAGCTCGCTCATCGGCTCACGCGAGCAGCAGCCCTTCGATTGCGCGCGCATCGGGTTCGACGACCACTGTCTCTCCGGCCAGCGAACGGGCGCGGTCCGGGTCCTTCAGGCCGTTGCCCGTGAGCACGCACACGATGCGGCGCGCGGCACCGAGAGCTCCCGCTGCCGCGCGCTGCCGGAGGCCCGCGACCGCCGCGGCGCTCGCCGGTTCGCAGAACACCCCCTCGCAGCGGGCAAGGGATCGGTATGCGTCAACGATCTGATCGTCGGTGACGGCGTCGATCGCGCCGCCCGACTCGTCGCGCGCATCCAGCGCCCCCTGCCACGACGCCGGGTTCCCGATGCGTATCGCGGACGCGATCGTCTCGGGAGCGACGACGACCGCCCCATCGACGATCGGGGCCGCGCCCGCCGCCTGGAACCCGTACATGCGAGGCAGCCTCGTCGCCAGACCCACATCGACCGCTTCGCGGAATCCCCTCCAATACGCGGTGATGTTGCCGGCGTTCCCGACGGGAATGCACAGCCCCTCGGGCGCGTCGCCAAGCGCCTCACAGATCTCGAACGCCGCGGTCTTCTGTCCGTCGATGCGGTGCGGGTTCACGCTGTTCACAAGAGTGAACCTCCCTCCGCCACCGATCTCGCGCGAGACGCGCAGGGCGTCGTCGAAGTTGCCGCGGATCGCGATGATCTTCGCGCCGAAGGCGATCGCCTGGACCAGCTTTCCGAGCGAGACATGACCGTCGGGCAGCACGACCCCGCAGCGCAGCCCCGCCCGCGCGGCGTAGGCCGCGGCGGATGCGGCAGTGTTCCCCGTGGAGGCACACAGGACCGCGGCGGCACCGGCCTCGACCGCCTTCGCGACGGCGACGACCATACCGCGATCCTTGAACGAACCGGTCGGATTGGCTCCTTCGACCTTGAGCCAGATCTCGTCGACACCGGTCTCGCGTTCGAGAGAGGGCGCGCGCACCAGCGGGGTCGATCCCTCGCCGAGGGAGAGGCGCGGAGTGCTCGCGGTGACGGGAAGATGGCGTGCGTAGCGGTCGATCAGAGACGCCTGTAGCCCCACCGTCCGAAATGCTACGACCCGGTGACTAACATGGTCCGGTGCGGGTCATGAGGCGGTGAAAGTGAGCGCGCGCGAGCGCCAGCTCGTCACCGCGCTCGTCGTGCTCCTCACCGTATACGTCGCCATCCGCGTGACGGCCGAGCTGTGGGACGCGGTCGTGCGCATAGGCGAGGTGGTGCTCATCTTCATCGTCGCATGGGCCTTCTCGTATGTCCTCGCGCCACTGGTGAACCGAATCGACGAGCGAACTCTGCTCAACCGTGCCGGCGCCGTGCTGATCGTGTACCTGGGCATCGCGATCGTGTTGGCGGGCGCTCTCGCGCTCGCGATGCCGGCGCTGGTGGTTCAGCTGACCGCGCTCGTCCAGCGGGGGCCTGCGTACGGCGTGACCGCGGCTCAGACGGTATCGCAGCTGCAGGACGCGCTGTCCGGGATCGGGATCCGCGTGGATCTCGTGCAGATCTACGGCGCCGTGCCGCAGCGCCTGGCCGACGCGCTCGCGGGTTTCGCGGCGGATGCACTCGGCGTCGTGACGGCGACCGCCGGACTGCTGTTCAACGTCACGCTCGTCCTGATCATCGCCTTCATCATGCTCATCGACGGCGACTCGCTGTGGCGCGAGCTCACGGGCCTTCTGTCGGAGGAGCTGCGCAGTGAGGCGGAGCTGCTTCGCCAGAGCGCCGATAGGTCCTTCGGAGGCTTCATCCGCGGATCGCTGCTGCTCGGACTCATCTACGGAGTCGCTACGCTCGTGATCCTCGCGGTCGTCGGCGTGCCCTTCGCCGGGGTGCTCGCGCTGGTGTCGGGCGTCACGGTGATCATCCCGTTCTTCGGTCCGATCATCGCGATGCTCGCGGTCCTCGCGGTCACGCTGGTCGGCGCTCCCGACAAACTGCTGTGGATATTCATCCTGTCCATAGCGCTGCAGCAGGTGGTCCTGAACGTCCTCGGACCGCGGATCCTGTCACGCAGCATCGGTATCCATCCGTTGTTCGTTTTCCTCGCGCTCCTGCTCGGCTCCCACCTCGCCGGTTTCTGGGGAGTCCTGCTCGCGATGCCGATCGCCGGGGTGATCAACACGTTCCTCCGGTACCTCGTGGAGATCGCACAGGGGCGGAGGGCACGCACGCAGGCATCGTCGCTCATCGTCGATGCGGATGCCGCGGTGGCCGAGGCCAGGGAGAAGGTCGACAGGGCCGGGCAGGCCGCGGCCGAAGCGAACGCGGCTGCGGCGCGGGTCAGGGAGAGCGAGGCCGCCGCTTCGCGATGAGAAAGCAGATCCTCGTCACGAACGACGACGGGATCGGATCCGACGCGATCCCTGCGCTCGCGGACGCTCTTGCCGAGCTCGGGGACGTGCACATCATCGCGCCCGAGATCAACTGGAGCGGGGCGAGCCACAGCATCACGCTGTTCCGCCCGCTGCGGTGCCGGCCCACACGGCTGCGATCGGGACATGCCGCATACATGACGGACGGCTCGCCGACGGACTGCGTTCGCCTGGCTGTGCTCGGATTCCTTAAGCACAAACCGGACCTCGTCGTGAGCGGGATCAACCGCGGCCCCAATCTCGGCGACGACATCACGTATTCGGGCACGGTCGCCGCGGCGATGGAGGGCATGCTCTCGAACGTTCCGTCGGTCGCGATCTCGATCGGAGCGTTCGGAGCGGATCTCGATTTCGGACCCGCCGCGTCCTTCGCGGGGCTGATCGCCCGGAACATTCTCGACCGGGGATTCGCGGTCGACGCGCTGCTCAACGTGAACGTGCCGGCGCTGCCGCGCGACCGGATCGCGGGGGTCGAGGTCACGCGCCTCGGCAAGCGCAACTACCGCGACCAGCTCGTGGAGCGCCTCGACCCATACGGCAACCCGTACTACTGGGTCGGAGGACCGGCGGTCAGCGACGAGGCCGAGCCGGGCACGGACGTGGCCGCGATGCGCGACGGCAAGATCAGCGTGACCCCGATCTATCTCGACCTCACGAACCACTCACTTATCGAGGAGCTGGCGCGGTGGCAGTGGGGCTGGTCTTCGCCGGTGGAGGTCCCTGCGCCGACCTGATAGTGGCAAAAGCGAGAGCTCACGGTCGCGCTCGCGCACATCGGATGCGATCCGCGGGTGCGGTTCTCTCGCCCACGATGCGATGGAGCGAGCGGCCGCATCTTGGCTTGCGAATTCGTCATGTGACCGGCACATTTGAAAAGATGCTGTCGCGCGAATGGACCGCGGTCGCCTACGTGGGGTACGCGTTCGGGGCTCTCGGCCTCGGCGTCGGGCTCTGGAAGGGATCGCCCGCCGCTATCTTCGCGGGTACCGCCATCGTGCTGGCGGCGGCGCTGGCCACGGACGCGTGGCGCGTCCGCTCGCGGCTCCCGGTTCTCGGTAGCCCGCGGCCCGGAGTCGCCGCCGCCGGGTGGCTGTTGCTGTCTGGTGCGGCGCTGTTCACGACTCTCGCCCTCGCCGACGAAGGACGCACGCCGAGCGCCGTCCGGCCGATCGCGGCAGGTGCCGCTGCGGCCGCGAAGCAGGCTGGCGGCTATGCCTTCGTGCTGCCTCCGACGCTCATCAGCCTGGGCGAGGCGGCGCAGGGAGCGGCCGCGAACGTGATCGGCGCGACCGCCCCGCCCGCCCCGGCTCCCGCCTCCACGCAGCCCGCGCCGAATCCCGCTCCCCCTCCGTCGGGCGTCGCGGCGAACGCGCCGGCTCCCCCGGCCAGTGCCGCGCGTGCTCCCGGACCGCAGCGTCAGGCACAGATCGAGCAGAGGCAGGTCCCGGCCGCTGGTACCCCCCCGTCTCCACCCTCACTGCCGCCGTCGCTCCGTCCGGCGGCCGTAGTGGCCGCGGCGCCGGCGAGCCCTGTCTTCGCGCTTCCGTTGCCGGCACTCGTAGTCACCGTCGTCCCCTCGAGCGGGCCGTCCCTGGGCGGTCCCGTGGTCGATCCGGGTACGCCGGCGCCGATCTCGCCAACGAGCACGAGCGTCGTGCCGACGCCCACGCCCCTGGGCACGCCCGTGCCGACGCCCGTCCCGACCCCCGTGCCCACGCCAGTGCCCACGCCAGTGCCCACGCCAGTGCCCACGCCAGTGCCCACGCCAGTGCCGACGCCCGTGCCCACGCCGGTGCCGACGCCCGTGCCCACGCCGGTGCCGACGCCCGTGCCCACGCCAGTGCCGACGCCCGTGCCGACCCCCGTGCCCACACCGGTGCCGACGCCCGTCCCGACCCCTGTCCCGACGCCGGTGCCGACGCCCGTGCCGACGCCCGTGCCGACCCCTGTCTCAACGCCGGTGCCGACGCCGCTGCCCACGCCCACCCTCCGGGTGCCGTCAGTCCCATAGCCGCCCGCGGCTCATGGGCAGCGGCCGCGTGAAGGGATGGCCTCACCGGCCCCCACGGCCTCCCCGCTGGGGCCGCCAGCGC
>JBBQVQ010000030.1:0-35361 GCA_038211425.1 Candidatus Limnocylindria bacterium
GCGTCGAAGGCCGGGGTCGTCGGGATGACCAGGGTCTGGGCTCGCGAGCTCGGTCCCCGTGGGATCACCGTCAACGCCGTCGCCCGGGCTTCATCGGCACCAAGATGGTGCGGGGCATGCCGGAGAAGATCGTCGAGGCGACGGCCGGGCACACGCCGGCCGGCCGGCTGGGCGAGCCGCGGGACGTCGCCATGGCCTGCCTCTACCTTGCCTCCGACAGGCGTCGTACGTGAACGGCGCGGTGCTCTCGGTCGGTGGCGGTCTGGTCCTCGGGACGTAATCCGGATGCCGACGTCGGTCTTACGAACGGCAGGGCCGCGCTCCTGCATTTCGCCGCGGATCACCCCGACCGGGTACGCGCGCTCGCGGCCGCGGATGCCTACGCCTACGCGGACCTCCTGATGCAGGCGAAGCTCGGCTCCTGGGTGGCGGCGATGGCGGCCGGCGGCGCGCCGCTGCGGTTCGATGTCGCGACGCCGTGGGTCTGGGGCGCGAGGTTCCTCGACGAAGACCGGGCGGCGCTGCTCGAGTTCCGCGACAAGGGGACCGGCATGCCCGTCGCGGCGGCAGTCAGTCTCATCGAGGGGGCGATGCGCGGACAGGTCGCGATCAAGCGGGATCCCCAGCTCTTTGAGCGTGCGCTGCGGGCTCTCGCCCCCGGCGCGGCCGCGGATGACCGCTGGCGGCGTCTCGTCGCCGAGGGTCACGAGCAGCGACTCCAGGCGGCGCTGTTGAACCTGGGTGCGTTGACCCGCTGGCACCCGGGCGACGCCCTGCGCCGGGTCGCCGCACCAATCCTCGTCGTCGCCGGCGCGCTCGACCCGCTTACTGGCGGCGCGAACGTGCGGCGGGCCTCCGACGTGCTCGGCGCGCGCTCCGTGGTGCTGCCGGGCGTCGGCCACTCACCGAACGTCGAGGCGCCCGATGCGCTGGCGGCGCTGCTCGTCGAGCTATGGCGCTCCGTGAGACACCATTGACTCACTGTCGGGTGGGCTAGGACACTCGGATCTCGGCCGATCGTCACGGTGCCCGGAACGCCTCCCGGTCACGCCAGGCCAAATCTCATCTTCATCTGCCAACGTTCTGGCCTTCCCGTGTCCGGGACGCCGACCCGCTCACGACCGGGCCAGTGGCCAGGTGACGAGGACCCTCACAGGGTCGGAACGCTGAACCAGAGGAGGCCGAGCGCCCTTGCGGCGACGTCGTTGGTAGCCGGGGTCGCAGGTCTTCAGTGGAAGGCATGCCTCCGTAGTGGCGCATCACATTCTCGCGGTACAGGCTGTGATGTCGCTCGCCACCGGGTCGCCAGGGGGACGCGCGGATAATTCGGGGGGTGCCTGTTGATCGTCGTACGTTCCGCAGTGTGATGGGCGCGTTCCCGACCGGCGTGGTCATCGTCGCGACCGTCGACGTCGACGGATCTCCGAAGGGGCTCACGACGCAGTCGTTCATCTCGCTCTCGACGGAGCCGCCGCTCCTGCTCGTTGGCATCGATAGGGCCGCGCGGACGCTCGGCGCGCTGCGGCACACGGGCGCCTTCGTCGTGAATTTTCTGGCGTCCGGACGGGAAGACCTCTCAACCCTGTTCGCCTCGAAGACCGAGCTCAAGTTCCGGTCCGTTCGCTGGCGTCCATCCGCCGTCGCGAAGGGCTCACCTATTCTGGCCGACGACTGCGTCGCCTGCGCGGAATGCGTCGTGACCGAGGCGATCGAGGCAGGCGACCACTGGATCTTCATCGCGTCGGTCGAAGCGGCCACACTCTTCGGGGGGACGCCCCTCATGTACTACCGGCGCACGTACGCGAGCTGGCCGGAAGAGAAGCCCGCTCCGAGCGAGCTGTAGGCGTCTGGCGCGTCACGGCCGCGGACGGAGCGCCGTCACCGCCAGGCACGCGGGGCAGGCGGCTTCGGTCCACGATCGGGCGGCATCGCGCTCGCCGGTGGCCGCCCGACGCCGCATGGCCGCCCACGCCATGAGTCCGGCGAGCGCGAGGAGCAGGAGCAGACCGAGCACGGGTCCGGTGTAACGCTCGAGGAGCGTGATCGCAGCTGGACCCACGAGGTAACCGAGTGCGATGTGCCATCCGTAGAAAGCGAGCGAGCCCAGCAGCGTCGCGACCGTGAACGGAACGAAGCGCAGGCGCGCCAATCCCGCGGCTGGGATGACCGCCGCCCGGGCTGCCGGGATATTGAGCCCGATGAAGACGGCCCGGGCCCCGCCGGACCGGAGTCGCTCGACCGCCCGGTCCAGGCGCTCCGCGGGTATCCCGACGGCCGACGCGATCCGGTAGACGATCGCGCGGCCCACGCTGCGGGCGAGCAGGAACTGGATCGAGCCGCCGATGAGAACGGCGAGCGCCAAGGCGCCGACGAGCGCAGGCAGCGGGTAGGCCGCCGCCGCGATCTGGATGCCCGCAGCGATCATCAATAGGTCCGAGGGTATCGGGACCGGCACTCCGGTCTCCTTTACGAGCATGATGACGAAGATCGCGGCGATCCCGTAACTCAGCGCGAACGGAAGGTCCACTCCCCCCGGCCCTGCGCCGCTGCTCAGCGGCTCGCGCGCGCGAGGATCGCCAACGATCCTTCGAGATGGTTCAGCCGAATCGCACAGCGGTCGTCCGTCCCCACGCCGAGGGAGGATGCACCAAATGAGGTGAGTTCGCGCGGGCGCGTTGCGCGGCCCGGTCAGTTCCTCGAAGTGCCCGCGTCCAGGGTGCGCGCCATGGTCACGCCAACGACGTCCAGCAGCTCGTCCAGCGTGAACGGCTTGCGCAGATAACCATCGACCCCGAGCTCACGAGCCGTACGCGGCAGGTCGAGCACCGCGCTGAGAAGTACGATCGCGGCCGAGGGCCTCGCGGTATTCCGGTACTCGTGCAGGAACGACCTGCCGTCCATCACGGGCATCTGGAGATCCAGGAGGATGAGCGCCGGTGGGTCGCTGGCGGCCGACGCGAGTGCCGCGGCGCCATTCGCTACCGTCGCCACCTTGTAGCCCTCGAGGCGGAGTATTTCCCGTACCAGGTCCGAGACGGCCGCGTCGTCTTCCACGACGAGCACGCCATCCGGCGGCGCCTGTGGTGCCGACCCGGCCCGGGGTGCTCCGGCGGACGGTAGATGGTGTCCCATCGGTCGTGTCCGGATCGCCATGCACACCTCGCTCCCCTGCTGGCGCTTGAACGTAGGCTTGGTCGTCTGGCCACAAGGCTACCTGCCGATGGGCCTAACGGGATTACGGGCCGCAATCCATGCCGTAGTGCGCTGAGGCGACCTCCTCGGTGACCCGGCGTCATGCGACCGCGTCATGCGGTGGCAGCCCCACGCCTGTCTACTTGACCTAGCGAGAGAGGCGGTCCAGCCATGTCAGGTAGACGAACTCCCATTCAAGGTGCCGCGCGCGTCCTGGTGGCGGTGACCGACCGGAACCTCGCGCAGGCGGCTGCGCTCGCGCTCGATCACGGTGCCTACGAGTCAAAGCTCGCGAACACCCTTGGCGGCACCCGGCGGATGCTGGCGGACTGGTTGCCGCACCTGCTCGTGCTCGACGTCGAGATGGAGCAGGACCGGGCGATGGAGCTCATCGGACACCACGGCGTCGACGGCACGCGACTCCCGGTGATCGCCGTCACTCGTCGTGGCGAATTGAAAGTCAAACTCACGGCGTTCGATCGCGGCGCGGACGACATCATCTCCCTGCCGCTGGTGCCCGAGGAATTCGTCGCACGCGTCCACGCGGTCATGCGCCGCGCCTACGGGGACGGCATCCCGTTCATCCCCGTCATCCGCATCCACGATCTCGAGATCGACCTGATCGCGAACCGGGTGCGGGTCGGAACATCGGATCCGCGCCTGACCCCGACGGAGCAGGCGCTGCTGTACCTGCTCGCGGCCAACCCAGGGCAAACGATGAGCCGCGAGACGATCCTCGACGCGATCTGGGGCAGCGATTACATCGCCGAAAGCAATCTCGTCGATCGCCACGTGCGCAGCCTGAGGGTCAAGCTGCAGAACAGCTGGCGCGAACCCAGGTACATCGCGACGGTGGCAGGCAAGGGTTACCGGTTCCTGCCGTGACCCTAGCCCGGCCCCGCGACGCCCTTCGCGTCCGTGACGACGGGTAACGACGAGCGTGCGTTCTGGCAGTACGTTGCATGTTGGTCGGGCATGCATGCGGATCGGCCCTGCGTGTCAGCGATGAGGAGTGGCGTTGTCGTCTCCAAACGCGATCATCAGCTTTGAATGCACCAAGCCGTCGCATCGTGACGAACTGTCGCGACGCGGGGTCGGCGGCCTGACCATCCACGAGGGCGCGTGGGCATATTGCGACGCGATGACCGCCGATCAGGAGCACGAGTGGGTCGCCACCGGCGGCGTTCCTCAGGCGGACCTGGTCCGCTGGAGCAAGCCTGCCTCGGGCTCGATCGGGGCCCAGCTGCTCTTCGGAAACTCCCCCGGGAGGCCGGCCGGGAGGCCGCCGCCCGCCGCCCGCACATCGCAGCCATCCCGGCAGCCTTCCACCAAACGACCGACGGAGCGGACGTCCCGCTGAGCTCGCGCGGACAGCTGAGCGAGCTCGGCGGGCCACGCCCCCAAGACGCCGAACAGGCCGCTGGCCGCAGTGCTAGCCGCCCGACCCCGGGGCGTTCGCGAGATGCAGCAGGTTCTCCAGCCCGACCACGCCCGAAACGCGCCTGACCCGCGACTCGACATCGCGAAGGTGGTCCCAGCCGTCGACCTCGCCGCGCAACGTCACGACGCCCGCAGCGGCGGTGATCTCGATGCCGTCGCGCGGCATCCGCGGGTCGCGAAGGACCTCGCCTCTCACCCTGTCCGCAAGATCGGCGTCGTTCCCCGCTGGCGATCCCCCGGAAAGGCTCTGCGTGCCTCCGAGGCCGCTCGTGCCGGAGCCCCGCGGGTTGGGTGCGGCCACCTCTGCCCCGCGCCGCCCGCGCGCCGCCAAGCGATCTCGCACCGTCCGGCGTCGGAATGGGTCGAGGAATAAAATCACCGCGCCGATCACCACAGCGCCGCCCGCCACGTATCGCAGCATGGCTGCCCTTTCCGTGCCCGATGCTCGTCGGCTCGGACCGCTCTCCTGACGGTGGCACAGCAAGCAACGTGCGCGATCCCACGCCGGGGTCCTACTGGTCGTAGAGTCCGGCATCGCGACCGATGGCTCAGGGAGTGAGGACGACATGATCCGGCGCCTGGTGAACCGCTTCTTCGATGCGCAGACATGGGCTGACGATGTCGGCGAGACGACGCAAAAGATCATTCGCGCGATCTACCGGCCCGCTGGGGTGCGCGACCTTCTCCACGGCGTCTGGCTTGGTCACCCGCTCCATCCGCTGCTCACCGATGTTCCGGTCGGAGCGTTCACGGCGGGACTTCTGCTCGATCTTCTGACCGGTGCCTACCCTGGTCTCTACGACGGCGCGAACCTCGTCACGTTGATCGGATTCGTGGTGATGGCGGCGGCGATCGTGTCCGGTTTCGCGGACTACATGGACCTCGAGAGCCGCGCCCGACGCTACGGCACGCTCCACTCACTCTTCATGATCCTCTCGGCCGCCTTCTATCTTTTCTCGTTGCTCGTGCGCTATGGCTTCGCGCCGGGAACAGTGTTCCACTCGACGCTGACCGCCGTGCTTGGTTATCTCCTTCTCACGGTGGGGGCGTATCTCGGTGGAGAGTTGGCCTTCGGGTTCGGTGCGCAGGTGACGCGTCACGCGTGGCGCGGCGGAGGGGACAAGTGGCTCGCGCTTGACGTGACCGAGGTGCCCGAGGGATCGCTAATGAAGGCGAAGGCCGGTACGCAGACCCTCGTCATCGTGCGCAAGGGCGCCCAGCTGTTCGCGATGCACGACGTCTGCGCGCACCAGGGCTGCTCGCTCGCCGCCGGGTCGATAATCGGCGACGAGATCCAGTGTCCATGCCATGGCTCGCGCTTTCGGATCCGCGACGGTGCTGTCACCAGCGGTCCGTCGGTCTTCGATCAGCCGGCCTACGAGATCCGCACGGCCCAGGGCCGGCTCGAGGCGCGCCGGGTCGGCTCTCGATGACCTGGTCGATGACCCGGCCCGGGGAAGATGCGCCTCCGGCCGCGAGGCAGGATCGGCGGCTCCGCTAGTCTGTTGACCCTTGAAACGGTGGAAGGAGATTCGATGAAGGACGCTGTCGAGCGGCTCGACTCGCTCATGACCAAGCTCGTGAACGCCGATCAGACCGGGGCCGGCATCGAGCCGATGAAGGTGGCGGCGGAGCTCGGGAAGATCCGCGAGCTTTTCTATGCGGCACCAACCGTGGTGCGGCGTGCGGAGGGCGGCCAGAAGCACTTTCGCTGCGAGTCGTGCGGGACGATCTCGCACGGCGAGGAGCGGCCGGCCAAGTGCCCCGAGTGCGGATCGACCGGCAAGTTCTTCCTCGCGGACCTGTCACAGGCGAACGTGGAGTCGGGCGCGGGCTGAGTCCTGCGCTCGAGCGCCGCGGCGCGCGCGACGTTCGTTGCGGCGCCTCGTCGGTCCGCGGCTCCGGCTGACATCCTGGCCGCTCGTGGCGCCCCTGGTCGCACGACTTTAGCTCGATTGACGAGGCCCCGGGCGCATGCGAGCATTCATTGCGAAAGAAAGGAGGTGATGTGGAGTGGGCGATACCAGCGGGAATCCGAAGACCCCCCGGGAGCTCACTTCAGCCTTTCGGAATGCATCCAACTGAGGTGATCGCGGACTAGGCGGTCTTCGCGAGACCCAAAGCGATGCCGGCAACGGCGTTGCTGAAGAGCGGCGGCAGCGATGCCGCCGCTCTTCGCTTTTCTGCCGCGCGGCGGCTTCGCTCGGCTCGCCTACGCTTTCGCGGTGCCCACAAAGGCGATCGATCCGGCCGAGGACCAGACCGTCGTACTGGCCGACAACCGCAGGGCCCTGTTCGATTACCACATCGAACGTCGGGTCGAGGCTGGCATCGTCCTGCTCGGCACCGAGATCAAATCGCTCCGGGCGGGACAGGGGAATCTCCGCGAGGGTTACGCGAGGATCGAGAAGGGCGAGGCTTGGCTCCGTGGAGTGCACATCGCCACCTGGAAGCATTCCAGCGGCGACGATCATGAGCCCACACGGCCGCGCAAGCTCCTCCTTCATCGGACTGAGATCGATTCTCTCGCCAGCGAGTTGGGCCAAAAGGGCTACACGATCGTGCCGCTGCGTCTGTACACGAAGAACGGGCGAGCCAAGGTCGAGCTCGGGCTGGGCCGCGGAAAGAAGCGCTACGACAAGCGGCAGGCGATCAAGGAGCGTGAGACGAAGCGCGAGATGCAGCTCGCGGTGAAGCGTCGTCTGGGACGTGGCTGATCGCTCGACCCGAACCATCCGCGATCAGGGCAGGTAGAGGAACGGGCTCTGTGCGGCGCCGTTGACGATCGTCATGAAGTGCAGGTGCGGACCGGTCGAGAAGCCCGTGTTCCCCTCGTAGGCGATCACCTGCCCCGCCTGCACGTACTGCCCGACGACGACCACCGGCGGCTTCACCCGGTCGTCGAGGTGCCCGTAAAGCGTCGAGAAATTGTCGCCGTGGGCGACGATGACGACGGTGGCTGAGTCCCCTGAGGCGAGATACGGCTTACCCACGGTCACGACGCGTCCGGCGGCCGCCGCCAGGATCGGCGAGTAGATCGGCGCGGCGATGTCGACGCCGTTATGGAAACCGCCGACGCGCGGACCGAACGTCGACGTGATGACGCCGCCGCTCAGCGGCCAGGAGCTGAGCCTGCCCCCATATCGCCCGAGCCCTGATCGGGCCGCGAGCCGCGTGGCGAGTTCGGTGTACGCGGCCTCGGCGCGCTCGAGCTGCCCGTTCAGGTTCGTCGTTTCCCGGGTCTGGCGCTGGGCGGAATCGAGCGCGCTGGCGCTGCTCTCCGCCGCGTTCTGCCGTTCGCGGGCCTGCGCCGCGATCGCGGCCTGGGCCTGGCGGACGAGCTCGTCGTACTGGGCCTTGCGCTCCGCGAGGCGCGCCCGCTGTGCCCCGATCTGATCCTGGAGGCCATTGATCTCCTCCGCCTTAGCAGCCGCAAGTTCAGCCTTTTGCGTCGTGTCCTGCTTGATCGCGCGGATGTCGCTCGCGAGCTGGACATCCTGTCGGTTCACCAGGACCAGGGCCTGGACGCGGGTCGCGAACTCGCTCAACGACCCCGCGGTCAGGAGCATTTCCAGCGGGCTGACCTGCGCCTGCTGATACGTGGCTCTCAAGTGGCTCGTGTAGAGGTCTTCCCGCTGCGCGAGTTGCCGCGCCTGCTCGGCTGCCTTCGCCTGGAGTGAGTCGACCAGCGCCTTCGTCTCCTTCAGCTGGAAGGTGACGAGCTGCAGCTGCTCTTCGGCGATCTGGATCTCGTACCCGAGGGCCTCCGCCTGCGTTTGGGCGGCGGCCTGCTTCGTCGCGAGGAGGCCGATACGCGCATTGGCGGAGTCGACCGCCGCCTGGAATTGATTCGCCGCCTGCTTGTAGCGCTCGGTGTTCTGGCGGGATACCTGGATGGCTCGCTCGAGGTCCTGCTTCTTGCGCAGCGCGTCGGCCAGCGGATCCTCATCCGCGGCGGCGGGCGCGTACTGCCCCGCGAGGAGCGCGGCCGCACACAGCGCGACGGCGAGCGCGCGCAGACCTCGTGTTACGGCCGACCCACCTCCCCTGGCACGCCAGGGAAACCCCATCCGGGCGGATACTGGCGCCTCGCTTGACCCTCGGTCAAGCGGAGAGTCCCGAGTTCGTTCGGGTCACGCGGCTGCGCCGGTGACTGCTCAGGGCCGGTGGTCCTCGCTCGTCCTGCGCGACGCGCTTCCTGCTGGATCAGTGCGACAGGTGCGCCCGGACCGAGATGCTCGCACCGCCTGCTCCGACGAGCAGCGCGAATCCGAAGATGCCCGCGACCAGCTGCCAGATGAAGTTTTCGCCCAGAGACACCGGGAGGATATCGAGGAAGCCGATCAGCGCGTTCGTCACAGGTCCGGCCCCGGCGACGATGGCGGCCAGCGCGACGGCCGCACCGAACGTGCCAACGAGCATCCCCTCGAGGATGAACGGCCAGCGCACGAACCAATCGGCGGCGCCCACCAGCTTCATGATCTCGATCTCGTCCCGGCGCGCATGCACGGCGATCCTGATGGTGTTGACGATGACGAAGAGGGTGACGAATAGCATCATCGCCAGGACCGCGATCCCGCCCGCGGAGAGAACGCGCGTGATCGTCAGCAGCTTGTCGACGACGGTCGGGTTGTCGATGAGGTCATGCACGACGCCCCGGCCGAGTTCTTCCCGCAGCGAAGCGACGATCCGCGGGGTCTCCCGTGCGTTCGCCAGCTTCAGCTCGAGCGACGCCGGGAGTGGGTTGGTTCCGACGTCCTCGATGGAGCCGAGATCCGACCTGCGCGCGGCGATGTCCTTCAGCCGCTGCAGCGCCTCGTCCTTGGTGACGTAGTCCACCCGCGCAATGGCTGGGTCCGTCTCCAGCCGTGACTTCAGCAGCAGGACTTCCGTCGGCTTCGCGTTGTCCTCGAGGTAGACGACGATCTCGACCTTGGACTCGAGGATCGTAACCGCGGCCTCGAGGCCGCGATCTGTGACGATGAAGAACGCGAAGAGCAGCAACATGAGGGCGACGGTCAGTGTGGAGGCGACGCTCATCACCGGGTTGCGCCAGAAACCCTGCCACGCGCTGACGAAAAGGTACGCGATGCGTGTCATGCCGCGTACAGTCCCTCGAGCTCGTCACGCACGACGGCCCCATGGTCGAGATGGATCACCCGACGCCGGAGCGCGTTCACGATCTCAGCGTTGTGTGTCGCCATGATCATCGTCGTGCCGAGCTCGTTCACGCGCGTGAGGAGCTTGATGATCTCCCAGCTCGTCACGGGGTCGAGGTTACCGGTCGGCTCGTCGGCGATCAGGATGCGCGGGCGGTTCACGAGCGCCCGGGCGATCGCGGTGCGCTGCTGCTCGCCGCCCGACAGTTCGTTCGGGAAATGTCCGCGACGAGGGATCAAACCGACCAGCGAGAGCGCGCGCTCGGTCTCCTCCCTTGCGGCGCGTCCGCCGCGCCCGGTCACGAGGAGAGCGAAAGCGACGTTCTCCTCGACCGTCCTCGTTGGCAGCAGCTTGAAGTCCTGGAATACCACCCCGACCTTGCGGCGGAGCCTGGGCACCTGCGAGCGGCGCATTCGGGCGACGTCCTCGCTGTCCACCCGCACCCGGCCGGAGGTCGCGAGCTCCTCACGGATGAGCAGTCGGATCACTGTCGACTTCCCCGCCCCGGAGGCTCCGACGAGGAACACGAACTCGCCGGTCGGGATCGACACATCGACGTCGCGAAGCGCGAACGTCCCGTTCGGGTAACGCTTGCTGACGCCTTGTAGAGCGATCATCTGTCGAACGTAACGGGGCGGGGGCGCCGGGCGCAATGGCTGCCTGGGCGCGGACCGCGGCGGGCGATCGCCCTCCGCGCTCCCGGGGCCTCCCCTTCCTTTCTAGGAGCCGAGGCCGAGCTCCGTCTGCGATGTCCGCGCCGGGGTGAATGTCGCGATGCCGGCGATCTTCGCTTCACCCGTGGCCATCACTTTCACGCCCATCGTCGCGCGGCCGAGCGCGCGCACCTGTTCGATCGGTGTGCGGATCACCACGCCATTCGTCGTGATCAGGAGGACCTCCTCGGTCGCCTCGTCGACGATGCGCATCGCGGCGAGGTCTCCGGTCTTGGGCGCCAGGGCCGCGAGAATGACACCCTGCCCTCCGCGGCCGTGCGTCGGGAACTCGTCGACCGCCGTGCGCTTCCCGAAGCCGTTCTCCGTGACCGACAGTACCTGGGTGCGCTGCCGTGCGATGCCCATCCCCACGACCTCGTCTCCGCGACCGAGACGGATACCCGTGACGCCCTGCGTCTGCCGGCCCAACGGTCGCGCGTCGCTCGCGTCGAAGCAGATCGCCTTGCCCTTCCGCGTGGCGAGCATCACTCGGTCCTTCTCGCCGCAGGCGGCGACCCACGCGAGGCGGTCGTCCTTCCGCAGCAGGATCGCGATGAGCCCGGCCCGACGCACGCCGGTGTATTCGGAGAGCGCGGTCTTCTTCACGAAGCCCTTGCGCGTCGCCATGACGAGGTACTTTGCCGAGGTTGCGTCGCGTAGCGCGATCAGCGCCGACACCCGCTCGCCAGGGAGCATCGCCTCGAGGATGTTCTGGATAGGTGTCCCCTTGGCCGTGCGGCTCGCGTCGGGCAGTTCGTGGACTTTTAGCGCGAACACGCGGCCGCGGTCCGTGAACACGTAGAGCCGGTCGTGGTTCCGGGCGACGTGGAGGTGCTCCACATCATCCTCGTCGCGCGTCGTCATCCCCATGACTCCGCGCCCGCCGCGATGCTGCGCGCGGTACGTCGAGAGCGGCATGCGCTTGACGTAGTTGCGGCTCGAGACCGATATCACGACGTCTTCGTCGGCGACGAGTTCCTGGTCGGTCAGCTCGCGGCTGATGTCGTCGAGGATCATCG
Organism: Candidatus Limnocylindria bacterium; assembly: GCA_038211425.1. GTDB lineage: Bacteria > Chloroflexota > Limnocylindria > P2-11E > P2-11E > JALYKU01. The sequence goes on from JBBQVQ010000030.1 coordinate 11,525, forward strand.
TGCGCCGCTCGTCGCCATACTTGTCCGCGAGCTCGTCGAGATCGCTCTTGATGAGGAAGAGCAGCTTACGTGGATTCGCGAGGATGGACTCGAGCTCGGCGATGAGCTTTATCGTTTCGGCGTACTCCTCCTCGATCTTCTGCCGCTCGAGCCCCGTCAGACGGCGGAGCTGCATCTCCAGGATCGCGCGTGCCTGCGCCTCGGAGAGGCCGAACCGCTCGCGCAGGCTGGTCAGCGCGATATCGGGCGTGCGCGACGCGCGGATCGTCTTCACGATCTCGTCGATGTGGTCGAGGGCGATCTTGAATCCCTCGAGGATGTGCGCCCGATCGCGCGCCTTGCGAAGGTCGAATTCGGTGCGGCGGCGAATCGTCTCGCGGCGGTGGTCGATGTGCTGCTGCAGCACATCCTTGAGGGAGAGCGTTCGTGGCTCCTGGTCGACGAGCGCGAGCATGTTCAGGTTGAACGACGACTGCATCGCGGTGTGCTTGAAGAGGGCGTTCAGCACGCGCTTGGGATCGTCGTCGCGCTTGACCTCAATGAAGACCCGCATTCCCTCGCGATCGCTCTCGTCACGAATGTCCGAGATGCCGCCCAGTCGTTTGGACTGCACGAGCTCGGCGATCTTCTCGATCAACGCGGCCTTGTTCACCGAGTACGGCAGCTCGGTGACGATGATCGACTGCCGTCCGCCCTTGCCGTCCTCGAAATGCGCGCGCGCGCGCATCACGATCCTGCCGCGCCCGTTCGCGTACGCGCGGCGGATCGCATCGACGCGCTCGATAGCGCCCGTCTCGAGGCTGCGCTGCTCCTCAAAGCGGTAGATGAGGGCGCCGCCAGGGAAATCCGGTCCAAGGATCGTCGCGCAGAGGTCGTCGTTCGTGAGCTCGGGATCGTCCACGAGCCGCTTGGTCGCTTCTGCCACCTCGCGCAGGTTGTGCGAGGGGATGTTGCTCGCCATCCCGACGGCGATGCCCGTCGAGCCGTTCACCAGGAGGTTCGGGAGCCGTGCGGGCAGCACGGTCGGCTGGACGTGCCGGTTGTCATAGTTCGGATACCAGTCGACGGTCTCCTTTTCGATGTCGGCCATGAGCTCCGCCGCGATCGCGGACGGCCGCGCCTCGGTGTACCGCATCGCGCCGGGCGGGTCGTCATCGATGGAGTTGTGGACGAAGATCCCCGCGGCGAGAGCGAAGTTCTGCGTGATGTCGACCGTGAGGTCGTACACGTCGGCCTTCCCGGCGGGTTCGACGGACGTCACCTTCATGGACAGGCTCGCCGGGATGGGAAAGGCCCCCGTGCGATGCAACCTCTCCGGGATGGCCGTGCGCGCGAAGGGCATCAGCGCGTCCTTCGGCTTCAGGAGGCGCGCTTCCCGGTAGGTGCCTTCCCTGAGCATGAAGCGGTGATCGGGCGTACAGACGATCTCCGCTCCCGAATCGAGCGTGACCTTCACGACGGGGTCGTTCCGGCGGACCAGCCGCGGCGCGCGGATCGGCTTGATGCGCACGTTGCGATGCGCATCGACGGTGAAGACCTCGGCGCGCACCCCGCGCGCGATGAGCTCCACGAGTTCGACGAACGTCCGCTTCTCGCCGTTCACGAGCTCGACCTTCGTGTCGCCGGCGAAGCAGCCGAAGTTCCCCTGACCCTGGATCGGCGGGTAGCGCATGGTGAAGTCCTGCGCGAACCGCGCGAGGGCGTCGTAGATCGGCGCCTCGCCGTGCGGGTGGTACTTTCCCATCACCTCGCCGACGATCGCCGCGCACTTTCGGTACGGACGGTCAGAGCGAAGCCCCATCTCGTGCATCGACCAGAGGATGCGGCGCTGCACCGGTTTGAGACCGTCGCGCACATCGGGCAGGGCTCGCGCGACGATGACGGTCATGGCGTAGTCGAGATACGCCTTTCGCATCTCGGCCTGGATGTCCACCCCGATCATCCGCTCGTCCCCAGGTTGCTCGATCAATGGGTCCTCACTCTCCGTGCTCCACTACAGATCGAGCGACGCTTTCTTGGCGTTCGCCATGATCCACTTCTTGCGTCCCTCGACCTCTGATCCCATCAGCTCGTCGAACACGAGGTCGGCCTGCTCGGCGTCCTCGAGCGTGACCCGGCGCAGCGTGCGCGTCTGCGGGTTCAACGTCGTATCCCAGAGCTGCTCGGCGTTCATCTCGCCGAGACCCTTGTACCGCGCGACGGCCGGGTCGCGTCCGCCCTTGCCGTCGTCGGTGCCCTCGTCGGTATTCGTGGAGGCGTCGGGATCTTCGCCCTTCGCCGCCGCCGCCTTGGCCCTGCGGTCCTCGCGCTTCGTCTTCGCCACGCCCTTCAATTCCCTGATGGCCTTGTCGCGCTCACCATCCGAATACGCCCAGCGGATGTCCTTACCGAGCTGCAGCCGGTACAGCGGCGGCTGGCCGATGTAAATGCGGCCGTCCTCGATGAGCGGGCGGAAGTGGCGGTACAGCAGCGTGAGCAGCAGTGTCCGTATGTGCGAGCCGTCGACGTCGGCGTCGGCGAGGAGGATGGTCTTGCCGTAGCGAAGCTTGCCGCTCTCGAAGTACTCGCCAATGCCGGTGCCGAGCGCGGTGATGATCGCCTTGATCTCCTCATTCCCGAGCATCTTGTCCGCGCGCGCCTTCTCGACGTTCAGGATCTTGCCGCGCAAGGGCAGGATCGCCTGGAAGCGGCGGTCGCGCCCCGCCTTCGCGGTGCCCCCGGCGGAGTTGCCCTCGACGACGATGAGCTCGCTCTTCTCAGGGTCACGCTCTTGGCAGTCGGCGAGCTTGCCCGGCAGTGAGAAGCCGTCTAGCGCGCCTTTCCGCAGGACCAGATCGCGCGCCTTGCGTGCGGCTTCGCGAGCGCGGAACGCGGTCAGGCACTTCTCGACGATCTTCCGTCCGTCCTGGGGGTTCTCCTCGAGGTACTGCCCAAGGACCTCGTTGACCGCTGAGGCCACCTGTCCGGCGACCTCCGCGTTGCCGAGCCGCGTCTTGGTCTGTCCCTCGAACTGCGGCTCCTTGATCTTTACGCTCACCACCGCGGTGAGCCCTTCCCGGACGTCCTCCGCGGTCAGGTTCGGATCCGCTTCCTTCAGCGCGCCGGTCTTGCGGGCGTAGCTGTTCAACGTGCGCGTCAGCGCGGTGCGGAAGCCCGTGAGGTGTGCGCCGCCATCGATCGTGTTGATGTTGTTGGCGAACGTGTAGACCTTCTCGCTGAAGGTGTCGTTGTACTGGAGCGCGGCCTCGACCACCGTGTCATTCTCGAAGGTCCGCTCGACGTAGATCGGCCGCGCGTGAAGTCCCTGGTGCGCCTTGTTCAGGTGGCGCACGAACGAGATGATGCCGCCGTCGAAGTAGTAGTTGTCCTCGGTGCCGCGCCGCTCGTCGAACAGCGTGAGCCACAGGCCCTTGTTCAGGTAGGCCGCCTCGCGCAGCCACTGCGCGATGATCGCGGCGTCCCACTCGATCAGCGGGAACATCTCCGGATCGGCGCTGAAGGTGGTGATCGTCCCGGTCGGCTTTGCGGTCTCGCGCCAGGACACGCTCGGTGGCCGGTGCGAGCCCTGCGCGATCGTCCGTACGGGCCCGGTCGGCTTGCCCCGCTCGTAGGACTGCTCGAATACCTTGCCCTCGCGGTGCACCTCGACGCGCAGGCGCGTCGAGAGCGCGTTGACGACCGAAACGCCCACGCCGTGCAGGCCGCCCGCGACCTTGTACCCCGCTCCGCCGAACTTCCCACCGGCGTGGAGGATCGTGTGGACGACCTCGAGCGCCGACTTCCCGGTCTGCGCCTGCCTGTCGGTCGGGATGCCGCGGCCATTGTCGCCGAGGGTGACCTCGTTCGAACGACGGATCGTCACGTCGATCCGGTCGCATGTGCCGTTCATCGCCTCGTCGATCGAGTTGTCCAGGAGCTCGCGCACCAGGTGATGCAGGCCGCGCAGGTCGGTCGTCCCGATGTACATGCCGGGGCGCCGGCGGACGGCCTCGAGCCCCTCGAGGACCTGGATGTCCTTGGCCGAATAACTCTCGCCGCCATTTCTGGCGGCTCCGGCACCGCGCGGGCGCCGCCCGGTCACCGAGGGCACGGCCACCTCAGCCCCCTACGACCGGCCGGCGCCGACCAGCAGCTCGTACAGCCGTTGGAAGTCGTCGTCGGAATAGAACGAGAGCACGATGCGACCGCCCTTGCGCCGGCGGAGGACCTCGACCTTCGTCGCGAGTGCCGTCCGCAGTTCCGCGGCGAGGTGGGCGACGTCCGGGTCTCCGCCGCGAGCACCCGACCGCCGCGCACCGGTCGGGTGGACCATCTTGCGCGCGAGCGCCTCGGTCGCGCGGACCGAGAGGCCGCGCGACAGGACCTCGCCGAGCGCCCGGATCGCCTCCGAAAAAGGTAGCGGGATCAGCGCTCGCAGGTGCCCCTCGCTGATCCTCCCCTCGACCAACGCGTCCTGGAGGGCCTGCGGCGCGGTCAGTGCGCGCAGCGTGTTCGTGACGGTCGTCCGCGACTTCCCGACCCGCTCGGCCACCTCGTCCTGCGTAAGGTCGTAGGTGTCGATCAGGACCCGGTACGCGCGCGCGAGCTCGACGGCATTGAGATCGACGCGTTGGATGTTCTCCACGAGGGCGAGCTCGAGGCGGTCGGACACGTCTTCCCGCACGACGGCCGGGATAGCGGTCAGCCCCGCGATCCGTGCGGCGAGCACCCGCCGATGTCCCGCGACGAGCTCGTACCCACTTCCGTGCCGCGACACGACGATGGGTTGCAGCACGCCGTGCTTTCGGATCGAACCCGCCAGTTCGCTCAGCGGCTCACGGGGGAAGGTCGTCCGCGGCTGTTGCGGATTCGGCGAGATCCGGTCGAGGTCGATGTCCGTCGTCGGAGCGGCGGCCGCACCGGAGGGTGCGCCGAGGAGTACATCGAGGCCGCGACCCAATCCGGTCTTCGACATCAGACCGTGGCTCCGCCGAGCGCGATCGGCGTGCGCGCTCGCAGTCGCTCCTGCACCTCGTCGGCGAGCTCGCCGTAGGCCTGGGCGGCGCGCGAGTCGGGGTCATACAGGGAGATGGGCTGTCCATGGCTGGGCGCCTCGGCGAGCCGAACGGCGCGCGGGATCCGGGTCCGCGCGACGAGTTCGGGGAAGTGGCGGTGCACTTCCTCGGTGACGGCCACGGACAGGCGGTTCCGCCGGTCCTCCATCGTCAGCACGATCGCGAGCACCTCCAGCGCCGAGTTGAGGCGGTCATGCACCGCCGTGATCGTCTCCATCAGCTGGGCGAGGCCCTCGAGCGCGTAATACTCGCACTGCACCGGCACGAGGACCGCGTCGGCCGCCGCGAGAGCGTTGATCGTCAGCAGGCCAAGCGACGGCGGGCAGTCGATGAGGACGGTGTCGTGCGGCGGGGCGCTTGAGAGGGATCGGCGCAGCTGGAACTCACGCGCGAGGCGCGGCACGAGCTCCACCTCGGCGCCGGCCATCTCGGGAGACGATGGGAGCAGGTCAAGACCCTCCACTTGTGTGGGCACGATGGCTTCAACCATCGGCCGCTCGTTGAGCAGGACGCCGTACACGGATGCGGGACGCTGCTTCGCGACGCCGAGTCCGCTCGTCGCGTTGCCCTGGGGGTCCAAGTCGACGATGAGCACGCGGTTCCCTCGCTGGGCCAGCGCGGCTCCGAGGCTGATCGCCGTCGTCGTCTTGCCGACCCCGCCCTTCTGATTGCTGATCGCGAGGATGTTCACTGTCGAGTGGACTGCCCGCGGGGCAATGTTTCACGTGAAACATCGGCGCAGACGGGGAAAGCCGCAGGACGCTCCGTTTCGCTATTTTACCGGAAATGAGGCTTGGATGCCAGCCGCGGCGACTGCGCTACTGAAGTGTGGCTTATTTTCCCTGCAGTGGCAGCACTCGCCGGCTACCTCGTCGGCAGCATTCCCACCGCGGTGCTCGTGGCGCGCGCCGCCCGGGCGCCGGACCCCCGAACCATCGGTACTGGGAACGCCGGCGCCACGAATGTCGCGGTGTCGCTCGGTTTCGCGGCCGGAGCGTTGGTCTTCGCGGGCGATTACGCGAAGGGGCTGATCGCGGTCGTCGCGGGCTCCGCCGCAGGTGGTCCCTGGGTCGGGGCGTGCGCCGCCTCGGGAGCGGTCCTGGGGCAGGTGCTCCCGGCCTTCAGCGGTTTCCGGGGAGGAAAGGGACTTGCGACCACTTTTGGTGGCTATACCGCGCTGAGCCCCGCCTTCGCCGCGGCGGGGGTGCTCATCTGGGCCGTCGCGACGTTCGTCGTCACGCGGCGTTTCGTCGCGGGAACGGTCATCGCCCTCGCGCTCCTGGCCGCGCTCGCGGCCGGCCTGGCGGCCCGGCTGGGCGCCCCCCTGGCTGCGTTCGCCGCCGCCGCGTGCGCGATCGGCGTGTGGGCACACCGGCGGGAGCTCGCGGCGTGGCGGCACGGCGAGCTGCCCACCTGGCGCGAATCCGTGCGGGATAATCGCCGACGCAGGTGAACGCCGGAAGCTGGAGCCCCGCGTCAAAGCGCGCCGCGCTCGGCGTGATCGGGCTCATCCTGCTGTTCGTCGTCTGGCGCGCCGGCGACATCGTCCGTCCGTTCATCTGGGGGGCGATCCTCGCGTACGTGCTTCTTCCTCTGGTCAGCCTACTGGAGCGCCGCGCGGGAATGCCGCGAACGGTCGCCGCGACCGCCGTCTTCGCGCTGCTGCTCGCCGCGATCGTGGGCGGCGGGCGCGTGCTCCTCCCGCTCGCCGTGGGGCAGATCCTCGACCTTCAGCGCAGGCTGCCAGGTCTCCTCACCAATCTCGAGGCGAGCCTCTCGGGAACGCTCGACCAGTTCGGGCTGGGTCCGCTCCAACAAGACGCGATCCAGTCATCCGACTTTCCCGGAATGCTCGCGCGCGCCGTGGTGCCGATCGCTGTCGGGCTCGGCCACGCGCTCCTCGAGTTCCTGGTCTTCCTGATCGCGACGTTCTTCCTGCTGCGGGACGCGCCGCGACTGTCCGACTGGTTCCGGCGGGTCCTCCCTCCCGGCCAACGCGCGGAGTTGGTCCCCCTGGCAAAGCAGGTGAGCGAGCTGCTCGGCCTGTACGTGCGTGGCCAGATCATCCTGATCGGCATCATGGCGACGGTCACCACGATCGGGCTCACGGTGTTCGGCGTCCCGTTCAGCTTCGTCCTCGGCATGATGACGGGGGTCCTCGAGATCATCCCGATCGTCGGACCGATAACGGCCGGCGCGATCGCCTGCCTCGTGGCCCTCGGCAACCCGAACCCCTTCGGATGGTCCCAGCTCGTGTACGTGGGCGCGATCGCCGCCATGTACACGATCCTCCGGCACGCCGAGGACTACTTCGTCATCCCGCTCGTCATCGGGCGGATCGTTCGGCTTCATCCGGCGGTCGTGATCTTCTCCCTGCTCGCTGGTGGAGCGCTGTTCGGATTGCTCGGCGTGATCCTCGCCGTGCCGCTCGCGGCCACGCTGCGGCTGGTGCTCATCTACGTCGGGGCCAAGCTCCGCGACGAAGATCCGTTCTCCCGGCTGGAGGCCGAACTCGAGCCCGCCTCGTCGCATGACGGCCCGACGGCGCTGCAGCCGTCCGCATCGGGGCCGCAGCGGGCGACCGACTGAGGGCGTCGCCCGTGAGCCGATGAGGACCGTGGCGCTGCGGTCGGACGCGACGGCAGGTGGCGTCGCGCTGACAGTGCTCGTTCCGCTCGCGGCGGCGCTCGCGCAGGCCTCGCTCGTCCCGGCGATCACGGCCATGGGCATACGCCCCAATCTCCCCGTTCTCGTCGCCGGCTGCTGGTCCATCGCCGCGGGGGCGGGGGAGGGCATCCGGTGGGCGTTCGTCGGTGGGCTCGCCGCGGACCTGCTGTCGAGCGGGCCGCTGGGCGCGCTCACGGCCGCCGCGCTGCCCCCGGTCGCGGCGATCGGACTTCGGCCGCGCTCCCCCTCACGCCCCGTCGGCACGCTCGCGGCGGCGCTCCTGGTCGGCGCCGCGGTGTTCGCCGCCGACATGGGGTATGCCGTACTCGCCGCACTCGCCGGACAGCCGCTCCCTTCGGCGACTGCCGTGACCGCCGACGCTTTCACGAGCGCGCTGTTCAGCGGCTCGCTCGCCTTGGCGGCCTATCCGGCGGCGCGCATCATTAGGCGGTTGACCGAGAAGCGATCGACCTTCGGCTGGTGAGGGCCACGCAGCGCCAGGTGCCCCGGCGCGGCCGGTTCGCTGCCGTCGCGTTCGCGGTCGTGATCACGCTGGTCGCGCTCAGCGTGCGGCTCTGGGATCTGCAGATCGTCCACGGGACCTACTACCGACAACTCGCCGAGCAGAACCGCGTGCTTCGCCTTCCCCTCGACGCCGACCGCGGGATCATCCTCGACCGCGGCGGCCGCGTCCTCGCGCGCAACATCCCGGGCTTCGCTGCGAGCGTCCTACCGATCGATGTGCCGCCCGACAAGGAGATCGCTCTGGCAGAGCGGCTCGGCGCCCTCGTCGTCCGCGACGGCAAGGACGTCCTCGATGCGATCGCAGGTCAGCGAGCCCGCAATCCCTACGAGCCGGTCAAGGTCTCCGTGCGGCCATTGTCGCGGGAGACCGCTCTGCTCCTGGCCGAGCGGCCTGAGCTCTATCCCGGCGTCAGGGTCGACGCCGAGTCGACCCGCCGCTACGAGGACGCGGCGCTCTACGCCCCCGTGATCGGGTACGTCGGGCGTATCAATGCCACCGAGCTGGAGGCGCGGCGCGACGCGGGCTACCTGCCGAGCGACCTCATCGGCCGGACCGGCATCGAGCGCGTCTACGAGCGCTTCCTTCGGGGCGCCTACGGCTGGCGGGAGGTCGAGCGAGACGCGGCGCAGCGCGAGATCAGGACTCTCGCCGAGAGTCCGCCGACCCCTGGAGGCAACGTCGTGCTCACGATCGACGACAGGCTCCAGAAGCTGGTCGCGGCCGAGATCGACAAGGGCATCGCCGCGGACGCGTTCACGCAGGGGGTCGGGATCGCGATGAACCCGCAGAACGGCGAGATCCTCGCGATGGTCACGACGCCCGCCTACGACAACAACGCGTTCGTGCGCGGCATCACGCCCGCCGAAATGACGGCGCTCTCCGCCGACGACCGGCATCCCCTTGTGAATAAGGCGGTCGGGGAGATCTACGCGCCGGGGTCCACCTTCAAGATGGTCACCGGCGTGTCGGCGCTGCAGGAGGGCGTCGCCAACCGGAACACCATCGTGAACGTGTCCTCGAACGTGCTGCAGGTCGGCGCGTACAGGTTCTTCGACTGGCGCGCGCACGGGGTGCTCGACTTCGTGAACGGCTTCGCCCACTCGAGCGACATCTACTTCTACACGCTCGCCGGCGGTAACCCGAATACCGGGCGGGCCGGGGTCGGACCAGACGCGATCGCCAAGTACGCGCGCATGCTCGGCTTCGGCACGCCGACGGGGGTCGACCTGCCGGGCGAGGCCGCGGGCATCATGCCGGATCCGGCGTGGAAGCAGCAGGCCCTCGAGGAGCCGTGGACGATCGGCAACACATACCAGGAGGCCATCGGACAGGGCTTCGTCGCGGTCACGCCGCTGCAGCTCCTGAACGCGTACGCCGCGGTGGCGAATGACGGAACGGTGTTCCGGCCGCATCTTCTGAAGGACGTGGTCGACGCACGTGGGGCCGTCACCTACCAAGCGCCGCCCGAGGTCGTGAGAAAGCTCGAAGTGTCGCACGAGAACCTGCGGCTCATTCGCGAGGCGGCGCGGCGCGTCGTGACCGTTGGCCACGCATCCATGCCGAACGCGAAGCTCCCGATCGCGGGGAAGACCGGCACGGCGGAGTTCGGCCCGTCCGCGGGCAAGGACAGCGCGGGGCGTGAGCTGCTCGGCTTCCACAACTGGTTCGTGTCCTTCCTGCCCAAGACGGACAACGCCGATCCCACGGCAGAGATCGCGATGGTCATATTCACCTTCAACTCCAGCAAGAACATGTGCGAGCTCTGCCTCAACCCGGCGGTGGCGATGACGCAGCGCATCTACGAGGCGTATGTCGGAGTCGGGCCGGCCGAGAAGAAGGCCGCGGTCCCGTGACACGCGGACTCGCTGGCCCGCACGCGATGGGCGACCGCGCGAGCGACGCGCCGTGCGGCGCGTCAAACTCCAGCAAGAGCATGTGCGAGGTCTGCCTCGACCCGGCGGTGGCGATGACGCAGCCCATCCACGAGGCGCATGTCCGAGTCGGGGCGTCCGAGAAAAAGGCCGCGGTCCGGTGACGCTCGCGCGACTCGCCGTCATCCGCTCGCCGTCGGGCTCGCCCGAGCGGCGCCCCGTGCGGCGACTGGACCAGGCCGACCCGTACCTCCTCGTCGCGACGCTGCTGCTCATCGCGTACGGACTGGTCATCGCCTACTCCGCGACATTCGACGACCAGGGCCTGGCAGGCGAGCCCGGACCGGTCCTGTTCCGGGCGGCGATGTATGCGCTCCTCGCCCTCGCCGTGATGGTCGGCGTCTCTCTGGTCGATTACGCCTGGTTCGGCACCTTCGCGCCCCTGCTCTACCTGATCACCCTCGGACTCCTCGCGTTCGTCCTCGTCGCCGGCCAAAGCGTTCTGGGAGGGCAGCGGTGGGTGACCATCGCCGGTCAGCGCTTCCAGTTCAGCGAGTTCGCCAAGGTGCTGATGATCGTCGTGCTCGCGAAGTGGTTCGCCGACCGACACGATCGCATCGGCTCGCCCCTCGTCGTCATCGGCGGAATCCTCCTGCTTGGGCCCGCCGTGATGCTCGTGTACCGTCAGCCGGACCTCGGCACGAGCCTGGTCTTCGTCGGGATGTTCCTCGGGATGGCGTTCCTCGCGGGCGCGCGACTGTGGCAGTTGTGCGCTCTTGTCGCCGGCGGCATCGCGACCCTGCCGCTCATCTGGTCGATGCTGCAGCCGTATCAGCAGAGCCGGCTCACCGCGTTCCTGGACCCTTACGCCGATCCGCACGGCGCGGGTTGGAACATCATCCAGTCACTCATCGCGGTCGGATCCGGCGCCGCCACGGGAAAGGGCCTGACCGCTGGCACGCAGTCTCCGCTCGGCTACCTCCCCATCGCGGAGTCGGACTTCGTCTTCGCCGGACTGGCCGAGGACCTGGGCTTCGCGGGCGCGGCGATCCTCTTTGCGCTGTACCTGACGCTGCTCCTCGCCGCGCTGCGCGTCGCCTATCGCGCCCGCGATCCGTTCGGAACGCTCGTGGGGGGCGGGGTCGTGGCCATGCTCACGTTCCAGATCGTCGTGAACGTGGGCATGGCGATATCGCTCATGCCCGTGACCGGTATCCCGCTCCCGTTCATTTCGCAGGGCGGCTCATCGCTCATCTCGATCTGCCTCGCGCTCGGACTGCTGCAGTCCGTCGCGATGCGCCGGGAACCTGAGCACCTCTCCCGCGTGCGCGGCTGAACCCATGCGGTCACGCCGAATGACGACTCAGGGCCGCGGTCGCCCAGAGGGACGCGGTCGCTTGGATCGATCGCGCGCAGTTCTCGGCGTCCCGAGTCCGGGTCGAAGAGGAGGCGCCACCTCGCCTTAGAAGGCTGACCCGACGATGACCCGGCTTCAGCGCGATGATCGCGGTGGACGTCCTCTGTCGAAAGGCCTCGACCCGGCGCTCAGATTCGTGCTCGCTCGTCCTCGCTCGTCTGGGTCCCATCTCCTCGTTGCGGCTCGTATACTTCGGCGTTCCAGAGGCTGCGAACGGGAGCAGTACCCGCATCCCACGGCGTGAAGGGACCGGGCGCACGGTCCGAGCTGGTGGTGTGGTCGGGGAACTCGCCCGGGAGCCGCGGACGCGAGGCGAATCATCGCGTCCGCCGGGGTCACGGCCCGTTACAACCGTGCTCGAGCAGAGACGTGCCGGGGCTGTGGCGCAGCGGTAGCGCATCACACTGGCAGTGTGGGGGTCAGGGGTTCGAATCCCCTCAGCTCCACCCGGCGGCACGCGTCGCGTCTGGGTCGCTGATTGGCGAAGCGGCCCTTCGTCCCGTTGACGAAGTGCCGTTCGCGCATGGAGGGGACGTGTCGAGCGGGACGGAACGGCGCACCGAGCGATACGTGCCCGCGCAGGTCGAGGCGAAGTGGCGCGCGGAGTGGGAGCGGACTCACGCGTACGAGACTCCAGACGACTCGGCGGTGCCGAACTACTACTTCGTCACGATGTTCCCGTATCCCTCCGGCGAGATCCACGTCGGCCACTGGTACGCGTACGCGCCGTCCGATTGCGCGGCGCGGTACATGAGGATGCGCGGTCACAACGTCCTGTTCCCGATGGGATTCGACGCATTCGGCATCAACGCCGAGAACGCTGCGATCGACCGCAAGCTTCACCCGGCGGTATGGACCGAAAAGAACATGGCGCATATGCGGGAGCAGTTCCGCACGATGGGGATGGCGATCGACTGGCGCCGCGAGGTCATCACCTGCTACCCCGAGTACTACCGCTGGAACCAGTGGATGTTCCTGCGCTTCTTCGAAAAGGGACTCGCGTACCGAGCGACCGCACCGGTGAACTGGTGCCCGCGCGACGAGACCGTGCTCGCGAACGAGCAGGTCATCGCCGGACGGTGCGAGCGGTGCGAGACCCCCGTGGTCAAGCGCGACCTCACACAGTGGTTCTACCGGATCACGGAGTACGCCGACGAGCTGCTGAGGTTCGACGGGCTCGACTGGCCCGAGCGTGTCGCCGTGATGCAGCAGAACTGGATCGGTCGGTCGGAGGGGGCGGAGCTCGCCTTCCCGATCGAGGGACGGGCCGGAGCCGAGATCCGCTTCTTCACGACGCGCCCTGACACGATCTACGGGGCGACTTTCATGGTGCTCGCTCCAGAGCACCCGCTGGTGCCGAGCATCACCACGCCCGAGCGCGCGGCGGAGGTGGAGGCATACACGCTCCGGGCGCGTCAAGAGAGCGAGATCGACCGCGCGTCAGCCGACAGGCCGAAGACCGGCGTGCCCACGGGCGCTTACGCGCTGAACGTCTTCAGCGGCGAGCGCATCCCGGTGTGGATCGCCGACTACGTGCTCGCGACGTACGGGACCGGGGCGATCATGGCGGTCCCCGCGCACGACGAGCGGGACTTCGCGTTCGCGAAGACGCACGGCCTGGAGATCCGAGAGGTCATCTCACCCGATGGCGCTCCGCGCGACGCGCTCGACCAGGCGTATCTCGGCCCAGGCGTCATGGTGCGGAGCGGCGAGTTCGACGGCACGGCCAACGAAGCAGGGAAGAGGGCCGTCGCGGAAGAAGCCAAACGGCGGGGCGTCGGCGACGTGGCGGTCACGTACCGGCTGCGCGACTGGCTCATCTCCCGTCAGCGCTACTGGGGCACGCCGATCCCGATCATCCATTGCGGCGACTGTGGGGTAGTCCCGGTCCCCGAAGAGGATCTTCCGGTCGTACTACCCCGCGATGCCGAGTTCACCGGGCGCGGGGGATCGCCGCTCGCACACATTCCCGAGTTCGTGAACACGACGTGCCCGCGCTGCGGCCACCCCGCGAAGCGCGAGACGGACACGATGGACACCTTCGTCGACTCGTCCTGGTACATGTACCGATACCCGGATCCGACCGACGCCTCCTCCTTCCTCAACGTGGAGGTCGGACGGAAGTGGCTCCCCGTCGCCCGGTACACCGGCGGGATCGAGCACGCGATCCTGCATCTCCTCTACGCGCGCTTCGTCTGCAAGGTCCTGCGTGATCTCGGTTACCTCTGGTTCGACGAGCCGTTCGTGCACCTTCGCAACCAGGGCACGATCGTGTTCAAGGGCCGGAAGATGTCCAAGTCCAGGGGCAATGTCCAGACCCCGGACGAGTACGTCGCGCGGTACGGGGCCGACACGCTGCGCCTGTTCGTGATGTTCATGGGACCGTGGACCGAGGGAGCGGACTGGGATGCGTCCGGGATCGACGGGGCCTCGCGTTTTCTGGCGAGGGTCTGGCGCGTCGCCCTCGAGGACGTGCCGAGCGACTCGAGCAGGGACCCCGGCCTCGACCAGGCGTTGCACCAGACGATCGCGAAGGTCACCGCGGACCTTGGTGCCTACCACTTCAACACCGCGATCGCCGCGATGATGAAGTTCGCCGATCGTTTGCAGCAGGCAGAGCCGGGCGCGAGCCGTCGCGACGGCGTGCGTACGCTCCTCCTCCTGCTGGCCCCCTTCGCGCCCTACGTGACGGAAGAGCTCTGGCACCGCCGCGGCGAGACCGGTTCGGTGCACGGGCAAGCGTGGCCGGTCCACGACCCGGATGTCGCGGCCGCGCGCGAGGTCACGCTGGTGGTGCAGGTCGATGGAAAGCTCCGCGACAGGATCCCTGTGGCCGCAGGGCTCGGAGACGACGCGGCACGCGGCGCCGCGTTCGCGAGCGAGCGCGTCCAGAAGGCCCTGGCAGGGCGGACCGTCACGAGGTCGGTGGTGGTGCCCGATCGGCTCGTGAGCCTGGTGACGCGATGAGCGCGCCTGAAGTGCGACTTTCCGCGCTGTGCGACCACGCGCTTGTTGGCCAGGACGGCAAGGTCAGCCTGCTGGGCATCTTTCGCAACATCAGCGTGAGCGGGCTGCCCGCGCAGCATCCGCGAATGTTCCTCGTTGCGATCCTCGGCCTCGAGCCCGGGCCGCACAGCGTCGTGGTGCAGCTGCGACGGCCGGATGGGGCTGAGGCCATGGCGAACGCCCCCGAGATCTCGGTGCACGCGTTGCCGGAGCAGGACGTCAACGTCATCGTCGAGCTCAACAACGTCAACTTCGGCAGCTTCGGAATGCACCATTTCGAGGTCGCGGTCGACGGCCAGCTCGCCGGCAGGCTTCCCGTCTCGATCGTCCAGATGCAGCCGGGGACGCAGCCGGGGCGCCAGAACTAGGACCAGCCGCGCGCGCCGGGGTTCCCGTTCGGGTCGCGTGTCTGCGCCCTTTCGCACGAACGGACGACAGCCCATGCACGAACGGACGACGGCTTTCGCACCGTTGAGGGATGGCGCCGGCGAGCGTCAGCTGCGCACCCTCTGGGAATGCGTCGAGCGCTTCTCGTCGCGCTGCCGATCGTCGCGGTCGCCGGTGTGCTTCTCGGGCAGTTCATCCGCGCCCGTCCGGCGGCCGACCCGGTACCGGTCGCGATCAGCGAGGAGAACGCGCATTCCGCGTCGCCGGCCACATCCGTGGTCGTCGACGTTGTCGGCGCGATCGCGCGTCCCGGACTGGTCCGGCTGCCGGCGGGATCGCGCGTCCTCGACGCTCTCCTCGCGGCGGGCGGGATGACGGGCGAGGCGGACCTGTTCGCCCTGAACAAGGCGGCGCCGCTCCGCGACGGGCAGCGGATCTACGTGCCCCGGCCTGGTGAAGGCGTCCCGGCCGGGAGCGCCGGCAGCGAGGCTGAACATAAAGTCGACGTCAACCAGGCGAGCCTGGCCGAGCTCGAAACGCTTCGCGGCATCGGACCGAGCACCGCCGCCCGCATCGTTCAGGCGCGCGAGCAGCGGCCATTCGCACGCATCGACGAACTGCAGACCCGAGGGCTGGTGCCCGCCCGCGTCTTCGCCGACATCAAGGATCTGATCACCACCCGATGAGCGCGGTGCTCGGCGTCCCCCTCCTGCCGGCCGCGGTGCTGGTCGTGGTCATCGCGTGGCTCGACGGTCGCAGCCCGCTCGCGGCGCGATCGCTCGGCTTGGCGGCATCCGTCGCGTCCGCGGTCCTCCTCCGCGCGAGCGCCGACCGCCCACGGCGGCTCGCGTGGGCAACGGCGGCGCTGGCGGCGGCGGTCATGGCCGCGCGGCCGCTGCTCGGGGCAGCGCCCGAGTTCGATCTCGTCCACGCCGGAGCGCTCGACCAGCTGCGCGACGCGCTCGCGTCACCGCTCCGCCGGCTCGTGCCCGAACCCGAGGCCGGGATCCTCCTCGGGATCGTCCTCGGGGAGCGTGCGAGCGTCGGCCCCGAGCTCTCCGCGGCCTTCGCGCGCAGCGGAACGACACACCTCTTGGCCATCTCGGGGTTCAACATGACCCTCGTCGCCGCGAGCGTGGTCCTCGTCCTTGGGGGACGGGTGCGTCCGCCGGTCGTCGCCGCGGTGACCGTGCTCGCGATCGTGGGGTACAGCGTCCTGGTCGGGTTGGCAGCGAGCGTTTTGCGGGCTGCCGTGATGGGAAGCGTGACTGCCTTCGGCGTCGTGCTGGGCCGGCGGGCCGCGGTGGCGAATGCGCTATGCGCGGCGGTTGCCGCGATGATCGCGCTGTCGCCCGGCGTGCTCGGGGATGTGGGTTTCGAGCTGAGCGTGGGGGCCACAGCTGGGCTCATCCTCTTTCAGCGGCCTCTCGCCGCACGACTGCATCGACTACCGACCCTCTTGCGAGAAGGTCTGGCAGCGACCCTGGCCGCGAGCGTGCCGACGGTCCCCGTGATCGTCGCCGTCTTCGGGCGACTTTCGCTGGTATCCCCGCTGGCGAACGTGCTCGCGGTGCCGTTGTTCCCGCCGCTGATGGCCGCCGGTGCGCTCACGAGCGTGGTCGGCCTCCTGTCGCTCGACGCCGCGCGCCCGTTCGCGATTTGCGCTTTTTCGATCGCGTGGGCACTACGGACCGTTGTCGAGGCGTCGGCGAGCGTTCCCGGCGCGTCCGTCGACGTGCCGAACGGCGCCGTCATGGGTCTGCTCGCGACAGGCGTGATCCTTGCGGCGATCGCCATCCGCAGGCGCGGCGGGGGACCGCTTCGCGCCTTCTTCCGGCGCTGGCTGCCGTCGATCCCGCGCCCCCGGGCGAGGACCGTTCCGTGGGCCCGCGCGCCCAGGCTCGCGCGGCGGCGCGTCGTCGCCGTCACGGTGGCGGCGGCGCTCGGTGCCGGAGCGGCCGCCGTGGCTCTTCTCCCCGCCGGCCCCGACGCGTCGATCCGCGTTCGTGCTCTCGACATCGGCCAGGGCGACGCCTACCTCATCGAGGTCGGCGGCAGATACGCGATCGTCGACGGAGGGCCTGACCCTGCCCGGCTCCTGGCGGAGCTCGGAGCGACTTTCCCGCCCTGGCAGCGGCGGCTTGAGGTGATCGCGCTCACCCACGCTCACGCCGACCACGGCAACGGCCTTCTCGCGCTGTTCGATCGCTACGACATCGGTGTCGCCGTCGAGCCGGCGGGACTCAATGAAGGCGCGCTTGCCACGGCGTGGAGGGAGGCTGCCGCGCGCGCGGGCGTACCGCGGCGCGCCCTGCGCGCGGGCGCGGAGATCAGGCTTGGGGACGCGCGCATCCGGATGCTCGCCCCGAATGACGACCCAAAGGTCGACGTCCCCTCGCTGGTGCTCCGGCTCGAGCGGGGCGCGTTCTCGATGCTGTTCATGGGCGATGCGACCGACCAGGCGCAGGCCGATCTCCTTCTCGCACCAAGGGGTCTGGCGACGCGGGTGTACGTACCGCCCCACCACGGGGCGGCGAGCCCCTTCGGCGCGGCGCTCGTCGCTGCGGTGCGGCCTGAAGCGGCGATACTGTCCCTTGGGGCAGGCAACCGATACGGCCATCCCACACCCGAAACGTTGGCGGCGCTCGCCGGCGTCGCGACGTATCGGACCGATCAGGACGGGACGGTGGAGATCCAGCCAGATGGCGCGCGACTCGTCGTCCGCACCCACGCCAACCGTCTTCCTCCTCCACGGGGAGGACGCGTTCCGTACGCGCCTTCGGCTCGCTGAGGTCGTCCGTGGCTTGCTTGCGGGGGATCCTTCCGGGCCGAGTGACCTCGCCTCGCAGTCGTCCGTCGACCTTGGAGGAGCGCTCGGGCTCACCCGCCACGACGCGCGCGCCTCCGGGGCATCGACAATCGCGTTCGGCGGGCAGTCGCAGGGGCTCTTCGAGACGGTCGATGACCGTCGCGTTGTCGTGGTCGACCACGCCGAGGCGCTCGGAGACCACACATTCATCGCGTCCTTCCCGCGTGAGGCCGCACTGGTGCTTGTCGCATCCGAGCCGCTATCGGCCGCGCCGCGTCGCGGCAGTCGCACGTCGGCCAAGACGGCCGTGTCAGAGCCGGCCGCGGGATCGCTGCCCCGCGCGGTGCTGGCTGCGGGCGGCCGGGTCGAGCGGATCGCCCGCCTGGCCCCGGACGCCCTATCGGGCTGGGTCGAGGCGCGCGCGCGCCTGCACCGCGTCTCTCTCACACCCGCCGCGGTCCAGGCGCTCGCTGCGCTCGGATCGGACACCGAGCGTTTGGAGAACGAGCTCGCGAAGCTGGCCGCCTATGCGGCCGGCGGGACGATCGACGCGCCCGATGTGGCCCGCCTGGTGTCGGGCGCCGTCGAAGCCGACGTCTTCACGCTGACCCGAGCGGTCGTCCAGCGGCGCGCCCCCGCCGCGATCGCCCAGCTCGAGCGGCTACTCGCCGATGGCCAGGCCCCGCAGCAGATCCTGGCCCTACTGGTCTGGCAGTTCCGAGTGATGCTCTTCGCCTCGGCTCTGAAGCGCGATGAAGACGCTGACCGCATGGCCAGGGCGATCCGATCATCGCCCGGGGTCATCCTGCGGGCGTCCGCCTATGCGCGCCGCCTGACGCGAGCCGAGATCGCTCGTGCCTACGAAACGCTGTACGCGACGGACCTGGCGATGAAGACCGGGCGCATCGATGCGACGACGCGCGCAGAATCCGACGCGATGGCGCTCACTCTGTGCGTGCTCGACCTCTGTGGCGTCCACGCCGCCGACGTCCGGGAACTGGTGGTCGGCGAACCGCCGCGCCGATAGGGACGGGAACCGCCGCGCCGATCGGACACGGGACGGCGAACCGCCGCGCCGATCGGGCACGGGACGGCGAACCGCAGCGGCGACAGGACGGCGAACCGCAGCGACAGATCGCCGCCGGGATCGGGACCCGCCCCGGACGCCTCAGCGGATGAAAGGCCAAAGACCCCATCCTGATCTGCCCGCATCGACGAATCGACGGTGCTGGGATCGCGTTCGCCGGAGGTGGGACGACCGCTCGCGGTCGCCGTGTCGAGCGGAACGCTCGGCTGGCAGCGGGGGCGTTCCGGACCTACGGCTTCCCGGCTGCCTCCGCCGCCTGGTTCCGGACGGGCTGCGCCTCCTGCGTCTTGCGGTAGTCGGCCATGAATCGCTCGATTCCCGCGTCGGTGAGCGGGTGCTTGAAGAGCATCTCCATGACCTTGAACGGCATGGTCCCAATGTCCGCGCCGGCCAGCGCCGATTGGGTCACGTGCATCGGGTGCCTCAGGCTCGCGGAAAGCACCTTCGTCTTGATGCCCTGCTCCCGGTACGCGGCGACGATGTCGCGCACCAGGGCGATGCCGTCCTCGCCGATGTCGTCGAGGCGGCCGACGAACGGGCTGATGATGTGCGCGCCGACCTCGGCCGCGAGCAGCGCCTGGTTGACGGTGAAGCAGAGGGTCACGTTGATGCGGATGCCCTCGCCCGCGAGAACCTTCCCGGCCGCGACGCCATCCGGTGTCATGGCGACCTTCACAATGACGTTCGGGTGCCAGGAGGCGATCGTCCGGCCCTCGACGATCAGATCGTCGCGCTTGACCGTCACGGTCTCGGCCGAGACGTCTCCCACGATCCCGCAGATCCTCTTGACCTGCGTCTCGTGGTCCTTGCCGGCCTTCATGATCAGCGTCGGGTTCGTCGTGACTCCGGAAACGAAGCCCCAGTCGACGCCTGTCTTGATCTCGTCGAAGTCAGCGGTGTCCAGGAACATTCTCATGCTCGTGCCTCCTGCAGCATCGGTGCCGCCGTGTTCAGCCTACCGCTCCCGCGGGCGTTCTCCATCGCGGCCGCGATGAAGGCGATGAACAGGGGGTGCGGCCGGTTGGGGCGCGATTTGAACTCGGGGTGGTATTGCGTCCCGAGGTAGAAGGGGTGGTCCTCGAGCTCCACGATCTCTACCAACCGCGCGTCCGGTGAGAGGCCGCTGAAGCGCATGCCATTCGAGTGCAGCAGCTCGCGGTACGCGTTGTTGAACTCGAAGCGATGGCGATGCCGCTCCAGGACGATCTGTTGACCGTATGCCGCTCCCGCGCGCGACCCGACGTCGACGACGCACGGGTACGCGCCGAGCCGCATCGTGCCGCCCTTGTCTCCGATCTCCCGCTGCTCAGGGAGGAGGTCGATGACCGGGTTGGGCGTGAAGGCGTCGAACTCCGTGGAGTTGGCGTCCTCGGTTCCCAGCGCCGTTCGTGCGAGCTCGATGACCATGCACTGCATACCCATGCAGAGGCCAAGCGTCGGGACGGCGCGCTCGCGGCCGTACCGCGCCGCGCGGACCTTGCCTTCGATGCCCCTATAGCCGAAGCCTCCGGGTATGACCAGACCGTCGAGGCCGAGGAGGGGCTCAACGTCGCCGTCGCGCTCGAGCTTCTCGCTATCGATCCAGCGGATGCGAACGTCGCAGCCCGCCGCCCAGCTCGCATGCTTGACCGACTCGGCGACCGACAGATACGCGTCCTGAAGCTCGATGTACTTTCCGACGAGGCCGATCTCGAGCGGCATGCGCGCATCACGGATGCGGTCCACGAGCGCCTGCCAATCGCGCAGGTCGGGTTCGCCGCATTCGATCCCGAGCTCCTCGACGATGATGCGTCCGAGTCCGCACTCCTCGAGCATCAGCGGCACGGCGTAGATCGACCACGCGTCCGGCTCGGAGATGACGTTCTCGAGCTTTACGTCGCAGAAGAGCGCGATCTTCTCCCGGAGCTCGTCGTCGAGAGGCTCGTCAGCGCGTGCGACCACGATGTCGGGTTGGATGCCGATCGAGCGGAGCTCCTTCACCGAGTGCTGCGTCGGCTTCGTCTTCAGCTCTCCCGTGGCTACTCGCGGAAGAAGCGTCAGATGGATATAGAGGACGTTGGGGCGGCCGACGTCGTTCCGGAACTGGCGGATCGCCTCGAGGTAGGGGAGCGACTCGATGTCGCCCACGGTGCCCCCGACCTCGACCACGACGACATCGGCGTTGCTTTCCCGGGCGACGCGGTGGATGCGCGCCTTGATCTCGTTCGTCACGTGTGGGATGACCTGGACGGTCGCTCCGAGGTAGTCGCCGCGGCGCTCCTTGGCGATCACCGCGTTGTATATCTGCCCCGTGGTCAGGTTCGATGCACGCGTCACGTTGCGGTCGATGAAGCGCTCGTAGTGTCCGAGGTCGAGGTCGCTCTCGGCGCCGTCCTCCGTCACGAAGACCTCGCCATGCTGGTAGGGCGACATCGTCCCCGGGTCGACGTTGAGATAGGGGTCCATCTTGAGCGAGGCGATCGCGATGCCGCGGGACGCGAGGATCCGGCCGAGGGACGCTGCGGTGATGCCCTTGCCGAGCGAGGACGTGACGCCACCGGTAACGAAGACGAACTTGGCCAAGACACAGCCTCCGGGGTTTTTTCAATGCTACGCCCTCCGGGCGGGCCGTGGCCTCTAATTCACCGGGAACGGGAGGCTGTTCAGGAGAACGAGCCGTGGGCGATCAGGACCCAGGCTCGGCGGCGCGTCCGGGACCGCCACGGGCTCCTCGCGCTCGCAGTCCTCGGGCCGGCCGTCGAACCGCAGGCCGCGGAAGCGAGCATCAGCCATTCCGCCGCCGGAGTGCCCCTCGTGCTCCACGATCGCCACGAGCCTCGGCCGAAGCCAGCGCGTCCCCGCTCCGACGCCGACCGGCCCCGCGAACGGAGATGAAGCCGCGGTGAAGCCGCGCGTGGCGCCAGACAGCCATTCGGCGTAGAGGGGCGGGACGCGCGCCTCCGTGACGAACAGCAGGTCGTCGCCCGATCGCACCCCGCAGAGCGCGACTTGCGAGCGGCCGCGATCCTCGATGAGGCCGCCGAGGACGACATCGCTGCGCGGGGTCACGTGGCATTTGAGCCAGTCGGAGGTGCGAGCGCCCGGAACGTAGCGGCTGTCGCGGCGTTTGGCGATCACCCCTTCGAGGCCATACTCGGCCACTACCTCGAAGAATGGCTCGCCGTCCCCGTCGAGATGGTCCGGCACGAACACGGTCGGGCCCTGGAGCCCCCGCTCGAGCAGCCGAGTCCGCCGTTCCGCCAGTGGGCGCGACAGCAGCGGCCGGCCAGCTTCATAGAGAAGGTCGAAGGCGACGAACAGCGGTCTGGGATGCCGCACACGCGTCCTCGTCGCCGCCGGCAGCGGAGGACGCTCGTGGATGAAGCGGTCAGCGAGAAGGTCGTAGCTCGGCCGCCCGCGCGAGTCGCAGACGATGACCTCGCCGTCGAGGAGGATGCCATCCGGAAGCGCCATCTCCCCGAGATCGGGCAGCAGCGGGAGCAGGTCGCCCCCGTGGCGGTCGACCACGCGAAGCCCCCCGGCGTCGCGCCCGACCAACGCGCGGATGCCGTCCCACTTCAGTTCGAAGATGTGGTCGGGCGAGTTGAATGCATCCGCCGCCAGACGCGGACGCATCGGCGCGATGGCGCGCGGCAGGCCAGGGCCGCCGATCCCCGAGACATCGATGAGCGTCGGGCGCTGCGTCTCGGCGGAGCGCGGGTCGCCCGGCACCGGGTGAGGATAGAGGCGGCGCCGCGCGGTTACGACGCCTTGCGACGCGCGGCCTTTGTCGCGGCCTCCTTCGCCACGCTCTTCCTCGCCTTCTTCTCCACTCTTTCGGGTTTCTCCGGGACGATCGATTCGTGGCCGCCTCGCGACGAGCGCCCGCGGGTCTTTTCGCCTTCCTTGGCGCGTGCGACCGACTCCTTGAGCGTCGCCATCAGGTCGACGACGGTCGTTTCTGCCTCCGGCTCCGGCGCCTCGACGAGGTCCTCTCGCCCCTCGACCTTCGCCTCGACGATCTGATCGAGGGCCTGTTTGTACTCGTCCTTGAACTCGTCAGGCTCGAAAGCCATCGCCATGGCCTCGACGAGGCTTTCGGCCATGGAGAGCTCGCGGGGATTGACCTGCACATCCTGGGGAAGGTCGAGGTCTTCGGTCGAACGGATCTCGTCGGGCCAGTGGAGCGTGTTGAGGAGCAGCGTGCCATCGAGCGACCGCACGGAGACCAGACGCTCCCGGTCTCGAAGCGCGAACTTCGCGATCGCGACCCTGTTCGTCTTCTCGAGCGTCTTCTTCAGTAACGCGTACGGTTTGGCAGCCGCTTTCTCCGGTTCGAGGTAATACGCGCTCTGGTAATAGACCGGACCCGGCAGCTCCTCGTCCTTGATGAATCCGGCGATATCGATCGCCTTGCTGCTCCGCAGCGGAAGGCGGTCGAGGTCCTCATCGTCGAGCATCACGTAGTTGCCCTTCTCGTACTCGTAGCCCTTGAGCACCTCGCCCCATTCGATCTCGTGGTCGCCCTCGGGGCACCAGCGCTTGTTCTTGATGCGGGACTTGTGCACGGGGCAAAGCAGATTGAAGGAGACCTTCGACTTGCTCTCGGTCGCCAGGTACAGGCGCACCGGTATCGCGACCATGCCGAAGCTGACGACGCCGCGCCAGATCGATCGGGGCATCACCCTCACCATCGCGGGCCGCTGTCTTGTCCCTTTTCGCGCGGCTCGCCGCGCGCATGCTACAGCGCGGGTCAAGGGGAAGCAACGGCGTGCCGGGGGTCAAGGTCGCGCGGGGGAGCCCGGAGCACGCGTCGCGGACTGCTCCCACCCTCGCCCGCTTGCTCTGCGGGGCGCCCACCGGTGGCCCCCTTGGTCCACGATCGCCGCGCGCGCTTTACGCGATCGCGCGCTCCGCGAGCGCCGTCGGGAGGTTGCCGCTGCGGGTGATCGCGTCGTGGAAATCGCGAAGCGCGGCGGTGTCGCTGCGCCCTCGGCGCGCGAGGTGGCGCGTCCGGATGTCGACGATCTCGAG
>JBBQVQ010000031.1:0-34722 GCA_038211425.1 Candidatus Limnocylindria bacterium
CCAGCTCGGTCGGACTGCGCCCCTCCACCACGACCGCGTCCACCACGTACCGTCCCAGCCCCATTGCGACACCTCTCTCCACGAAAGGTGTTCACTATGTCCCGAGACATCTGTCCGGTATCAGCTGAACTCGCACACCAGTCCCGCAACAGCAACGAGACCAATGAGCACCAGCGCCGCTCGCAATGGTTGGACCTCCGTTCGGCTTGACCGCACGAGATCACGGCTGGCGAGAGACTCGACCGTCGTCTGCTTCGCGGCACCCGAGTCCGGCGCGTCATCCACAATATGACCGTCGGTCATGCGGACCGAGCGGACCGCGCGCTATCCGTTCAAAGGCGATGGCGGGAGGGGAACGGCAATGTTCGGCGACCTGATCGAGTACGTGTGCGTCCGCGCCGGTCATGTGCCACCGCCGGCCCTGACGGGACGCGAGATCACGATCAACGGCCGGTCATGGGCCTACTGTCCCGCGGGCGCGCAAGACGCCCATGAGTGGCATCGCGTGCCCGTGGCTCACCGCGCCATACCCCGTCGCTCGCCTGCGAGAAGGTCGCGCGGCCGACCGAATGCGAGCGCGCACCGGTAGGCTCCAACGGCCAACGCGACCGCGCTGTCGACGATGTGAGGCACCTCACGTAGCCCCGGAAACCTCATGCGTCCGTCGGCGACGTGGTCGTCGCCACCCGCGTCACCGGCGATCAGCGCTTTCGCTGAGCGCCTTCGATACCATCTCCATTTCCGGCTGGGTAGCTCAGTTGGCAGAGCAAGGGACTCATAAACCCTAGGTCGCCGGTTCAATCCCGGCCCCAGCCACCGGTGCTGCCGACCACCATCCTCGGAACCGTCGCCCGTTACGCGCGAGCGCACCAGCTGCTTGCGCCGGGCCCGCTGATCGTCGCGGTGTCGGGCGGGGCCGACTCGACCGCTCTCCTGCTCCTCCTCGCCGATCTCGGCGGGCGGTTCGGCCTAGTCCTCCACGTGGCGCACTTCGACCACCGGGCGCGGCCTCGGGCGAGCGCGAAGGAAAGTGCGTTCGCGGCCGAGCTCGCGGCGCGCGTCGGTGTTCCGATCAGGATCGGGCGCGCGGAGAAGGCACCAGCCAGCGAGGACGAAGCCCGGCGCGCCCGTTACGCGTTCCTGCGCCGAGCGGCGCGCCAAGTGGGAGCGACCGCCATCGCGACCGGACACACGCGGGACGACCAGGCGGAGACGGTGCTCCTGCACCTCACGCGGGGGAGCGGCGTCGCGGGCCTCGGGGGCATGCGGCCCTCCAGGAATGGCATCGTACGGCCGCTGCTGTGCGTCGGCCGGCCGGAAACGCTCTCGATATGCGCTGCCGCCGGCATCCGGCCCATCGAAGACCCGTCGAATCGCGCTCTTCGTTTCGCGCGCAACCGGATCCGGCGCCGGGTGCTCCCCGAGCTCGCGCTGATCAACCCTCGGGCCCACCTCGCGATCGCCCGGATGGCGGACGCCGCCGCCGTTGTAGCGGAAACGCTGCGGGATCGTGCCGCGCATCAAGAGGTATCGCGCGGCCGCGACGGCCGGATCGACCTGGGCCTACTGCCCGCGGAACCCGGGCTGCGCTCGGAGGTGCTGGCGATGGCGCATGAGGCGGCCACGGGGCGCACGCTCGGCGCGCGGCAACGCGCGGCGCTCATGGCGCTGTCCTTGCGGGCGGAGGGCACCGAGGCGCTGGATCTGCCCGGCGCCCGCGCCGTGCGCGAGTACGGGCAACTCGCCATGCTCCCATTCCTCCACGGCCCGCCGCCGATAGACGGCCTGCGCGACGAACCCGTGCCGCTCCTGCTCGGAACGCCGCTGTCCTGGTCGGGCTGGACCCTCCTGATCGCGAGGCGGCGGAGCGAGATCGCCGAGTACCCGATCGCGGTGCCGCTGGACGTCGGCGGCGACGAGATCGAGCCGCGACTGGTCGGGAGATCGCGACGCCCAGGTGACCGTTTCGGGCGGCGCAAGCTGCAGGATGTCCTTGTCGACGCGAAGGTCCCGGCTCGCCAGAGAGACGCGATTCCGGTGGTCGCCAACGGGTCCCGGGTCCTCTGGGTGGCCGGGATCGGCGGGCCTGCCGCCTCCCGCGCGGTACGGATCAGGTGGTGGCTCGGAGCACGTCCTCCGGCGGGTGGGCCGAATACCCTTTGGCCTTCGTACGTTCCGCCTGTAGCATCGAATCAGCGGGCGCCAGGCGCCAAGAAGGGGTAGCGCACGAACCTCGACAACCGCATCTTCAAGAACGGCATCTTGACCCTCC
This sequence comes from Candidatus Limnocylindria bacterium, assembly GCA_038211425.1. GTDB lineage: Bacteria > Chloroflexota > Limnocylindria > P2-11E > P2-11E > JALYKU01. The sequence continues at coordinate 2,273 of JBBQVQ010000031.1, forward strand.
TCCTGGTGGTCATGGGAGTGGCTCTGCTGTATGCATACAAGTCACAGCAGCAGCCTGCCGAGACCATCCCCCTGTCCGACGCCCTCCAGCGGGTCAACTCCGGCCAGGTCCGGAAGGTGACCATCGTGGGAGACCAGGCGAACCTCGAGGGTGTCGACGGCAAGAAGCAGCAGACCGCCATCGGCGATAAGGACGAAAGCTTCAAGAAGGCCGTGCTCGACTACAGCGCGGCCAATCCCGGCAAGATGGTCGTGGACGTCCAGAAGGACAGTCAGACCTTCGGGATCATTGGGTCGGTGCTGCTGAGCCTGCTGCCGGTGCTGCTGATCGGCGGCTTCTTCGTCTACATGATGCGGCAGGCGCAGGGCACGAATAACCAGGCGCTCTCCTTCGGGAAGAGCCGCGCCCGCATGTTCGTCGGCAACAAGCCGACGGTCACGTTCGAGGATGTCGCTGGCGTGGAAGAGGCCAAACAGGAGCTGACCGAGGTGGTCGAGTTCCTGAAGTACCCCGAGAAGTTCTCGAGCCTGGGCGCTCGCATCCCGCGGGGCGTGCTGCTCGTCGGCCCTCCGGGCACCGGGAAGACGATGCTCGCGCGAGCGGTGGCCGGCGAGGCCGGCGTCCCGTTCTTCTCGATCTCGGGCTCGGAGTTCGTCGAGATGTTCGTCGGCGTCGGCGCGTCGAGAGTCCGCGACCTCTTCGACCAGGCCAAGCGCAATGCGCCCTGTATCGTCTTCATCGACGAGATCGACGCCGTGGGGCGTCAGCGCGGCGCCGGGCTGGGCGGCTCCCACGACGAGCGCGAGCAGACTCTGAATCAGATCCTCGTGGAGATGGACGGCTTCGACACCGGCGCGAACGTGATCGTGGTCGCGGCCACCAACCGGCCCGACGTCCTCGACCCCGCGCTGCTGCGCCCGGGACGGTTCGACCGCCAGGTCGTGCTCGATCGGCCCGACATACGCGGCCGGCGCGCGGTCCTCGACGTACACGTGCGCGGGAAGCCGCTCGATAAGAACGTGGAGCTGCTGCGCATCGCGAAGATCTCACCTGGCTTTTCAGGCGCGGATCTCGCCAACGTCGTGAACGAAGCGGCGATCCTCGCCGCGCGCCGGAACAAGAAGCTGATCGGAATGATCGATTTCGAGGAGGCTCTCGAGAAGGTGTCGCTCGGACCCGAACGGCGCTCGCGCGTCATCTCCGAAAAGGAGAAGGTCATCGTCGCCTACCACGAGGCCGGCCACGCGATGTGCTTCAAGCTGCTGAAGAACACCAACCCGGTCCACAAGATCTCGATCGTTGCCCGTGGGATGGCGATGGGCGTCACCTGGTCTCTCCCGCAGGAGGACCGCTACTTCCGCACGAAGAAGGAATTCGAGGACGACATCGCCGCGGCGCTCGGCGGTTGGACCGCGGAGCAGCTCCATCTCGGCGGGGACGTGACGACCGGGGCGTCCAACGACATCGAGAAGGCCTCGGAGATGGCTCGCCAGATGGTCACGAAGTACGGAATGAGCGAGAAGCTCGGACCGCTCCAGTACGGCAAGAGCGACGACCTGATCTTCCTCGGGCGTCAGATCCAGGAGGAGCGCAACTACTCGGAGGACGTCGCCAAGCTCATCGACCAGGAGGTCCACGACATCGTCGATCGTGCTCGGCGCCGGGCGTTCGAGGTCCTGACCAGCAACCGCGACAAGCTCGACACGCTGGTGAAGCGTCTGATCTCCGAAGAGACCATCTCGAGCGAGGAGTTCGACAAGCTGTTCACCGATGGAGAGGCGGACCTCCCGGCCGCGGCCGCCACCGGCGGCACCGGCGATCAGACGCCTCCCGGCGCGCCCGCCGGCGGCGAAGAGAAGCGCCGCACGGGCAAGGGCCCGGCGACCGCGCCGACTCCCGCGTAGCCCGAGCGGCCCTGCGTCGGGCCCGCGTGACCGTCCGTAACGCCCGGCACGCGTCGTGCTTATAGATGCCGAGTGAGCGGAAGCCTGCCGGCCGCACGGGGCGTCATCAGGGTGAGGGAGCCTGTACGCGTGCTCATGCTGACCCTGGTCACCGTGCTCCTGCTGGCGGCCTTCCTCTTCCTCGAGGTCTCCGATCTCGTCTCCCACACGGGAGGCGTCTGAGCGGCGCGCCTGCGACGGTCCGGCTCTTCCTGGCGATCCCGATCCCCGCAGCCCAAGCCGAGCGCTTGTTCGACGTTCTGCCCGCGAGCCTCCCGGGCTTGCGCCGCATCCGGCCCGAGGCGATGCATGTGACCCTCGCGTTCCTCGGCCCGACGCCCACCGTCCGCCTCCGCGAGGTCGAGGCGGCGGCCGAGGCGGCCGCGGCGCGCACAGCCCCGTTCTCCTTCCGGATCGACCGCCTCGGGCGCTTCCCCGCGGAGGGTCTCCCGCGGACCCTCTGGGCAGGGCCCGCGAGCCGGACAACCGAGCTCGAGCTCGTGGCCTCGCACGTCCGCGCGCAGCTCGACGCCCGAGGGCTGGGTTTCGACGCGAAACCCTTCCGGCCCCACGTCACGATCGCGCGGGTCCAGGAGGGACAGGCGACGTTCGAGGCGCGTGCCGTCGCCGCGGCCGTCGCCTCGGCCGCCTTCGACGGTCCAGTGGTGGCGGTGCGCGAGATCAGCGTGATCGAGAGTCTCCTATCGCCTCGCGGCGCGCGCTATCTCCGGCGCGCCGGCGCTCCGCTGCGGGCTCTCGAGTTGAGACGACGATGAGGCGGCCGGCCGGCGAGGGCCGGGCGGAGCCGGGCCCCGACCCCTTGGACCGGGCGGAACGATCGATCGAGGACCGGCTGCGCCGAATGAGCGAGGCCGGGGAGCTGGCGCGTCTACCGGGGGAAGGCCATCCACTTCCACTCGAGGGGGAGGATGGTCCGCAGTGGGCCGCGTTCCACCTCATGAAGAACAACCGCCTTCTCCCGCAGTGGGCGGAGATGCGCAAAGAGATCGACGCCGAGAACGCGCGTCTCCTCAGGCGCCTGCGCCACCACCTGGCGTGGCTGGACCGGCGCGGGGCCGAACTCCGCCGTCTGCCCGCGGAGCGCATCGTCGAAGCCGACCGCATGACGCGGGCCGAGGACGGCCGGGTCCGGACGCGCGTCGCCGCCGAGATCCACGAGCTGAATGCGCGGATCGACCGCTACAACGCCGCGGTGCCGATCGCCTCGCTCCAGTTGACCCCGGTCGCGGTGGACCGGCTATTCGCGGCGGCGCGTGCCTCAGGGAGAGGCCCCGGGGACGACCTCGCCTGACCGCCGTGACCCGGCATCCGCCGGCCACCACCGGAACTGATCGAAGGCGTTACGCAGCCCATGGCGTTCGCTGGGATGGTGGGCGCACCGGGCCGCGCCTGCGGTAGTTCGCGTAGGCGTACCGGTCGCAGGCCACCTCGGCCGAGGTGCCCCAACCGTGGGTCAGGTAGAGCCACCAGTGACAGAACTCGTGCAGGTACAGGAAACGGATCACCTCGCGGCGCGTACGGAAGAACACCAAGGGCATTCCGTCGCTGCCGAGGTCGACGAGCTCCCGGAACGGAAGGAAGGGCTCGGGTACCTGGATCACGATCTCGGGCTCGTTCCAGAACGTGAACGCCTGGAGGTGGGGTCGGGTCCGGTAGCGCAGCGGTTTGACCGTGACGCGGTACCCCGTCGCGGTCGGCAGCCCGCGCAGCACCTCGCGCACCCGCCCGGGCGGGTGCGTCGGGAGGAACGACCGCAGGGCCATGGGACCCGGCGGGCGCCCGCGCGCGGGGTTGAAGGAACGAAGCGCCATGAGGGCAATTCTGGCGCAGCCAGAATCGGCGGCAGCCGGCCGGTCGTCAGCCTGGGGGGAGGCCCGTTCCGGCGAGACGCCGCGGTTCGGGTAACATTCCAGCGAACGTCGTTCGAGCGGGAACGAGTAGGCCGCGCGAGCCGCGAAGCGAACCGGGCGGGGTGCGAGCCGGGGCGGCGGGGCGCGGCGCGAATGGATCCCGCGAGACGCCGTCCCCAACGGGATCGCCCCAGTAGGGACGGCCGGAGGCCTGCCGTTATCAACGGGCGCTCACCGCGGCCATGCAGCGCCCGGTGAGGTCGAGGGTCGCCCAGCGATGGGCGGCCGAGATCGGGTGGCACCACGGGCCCTCGTCCCGAGCCGGGTACGAGGGCTGTGTATTTCCCGCGCCGCCAAAGGCGAGGGAACAGGAGGTGCCATGGCGAGAGCGACGCTGCGTCGGCCGGTCCTGCTGACGCCTGTCGTTCGTGAGCGGCTCGCCGACCTCGAGACGCCCGTGTCCGCATTCGCCAAGCTCCGAGGGCTGGGGGGAGCGTTCCTCCTCGAGAGCGCCGAGGGTGGCGAGCGGATGGGCCGCTACTCGTTCATCGGCGTGGCGCCGCGCGCGACCGTCGTGTGCCACGACGGCGTCGCGACGATCACGGAGTCCGGCGGTGCGCGCCAGGTGAGCTACGACGACCCGCTTTCCCTGCTGCGCCAGGTGATGGCCGGTTACGCCCGCGGGCCTGCGCCGGAGCTACCCCGGTTCTCGGGCGGAGCGGTGGGTTATGTCGCATACGAGGCGGCGAGGCGGTTCGAGCGCCTGCCGATCGCACCGAACGATCCGCAGGGTCTCCCCGAGGCGCACTTCGCCATCCACGACACCGTCGTCGTTTTCGACCACCTGCGCCATACCCTGAGCGTCCTGGCGCACGACGACGACGTTGCGCCGGGCCGCGCCGCCGAGACCATCGCCACCGTTTTCGCCGCGCTCGACGCCCCCCTCGAACTGCCGCCCTCCAAGCCGGCCGGTCCGCGCGACGTGCGGCCGAGCGGGACCGCGGAGGCGTACCGCGCGATGGTCAGCCGCGCGCGCGAGCTCATCCTCGCCGGTGACTGCATCCAGATCGTGGTCGCGCAGCGGTTCGACGTGCGCCCATCGCCCGAGCCCCTCGACCTGTACCGGGCGCTGCGCCACGTGAATCCATCGCCCTACATGTTCTGTCTCGAGACGGGCGACGCGACCCTGGTGGGCGCCTCGCCCGAACCCTTCATACGCGTCGAGGGCGGACGCCTTGTGATGCACCCCATCGCTGGGACGCGACCGCGGGGGCGCGATGAAGCGGAGGACGCCGCGAACGAGGCGGAGCTTCGCGACTCGGAGAAGGAGCGCGCAGAGCACGTGATGCTCGTGGACCTCGCCCGCAACGATGTCGGTCGCGTCTCGCGCCCGGGGACCGTCCGGGTGCGCGAGCTCATGCGCGTCGACCGCTTCTCGCACGTCATGCATCTCACCTCCGTCGTGGAGGGGGAGTTGAATCCGGGGCTCGATGCGCTCGACGCCTTTCGCGCGGCGTTCCCGGCGGGCACCGTCTCCGGGGCGCCGAAGATCCGCGCGATGCAGCGGATCGCCCAGCTCGAGCCCGACGTTCGTGGTCCGTACGGTGGCGCCGTCGGCTACCTCGGCTTCGACGGCACGATGGACACGTGCATCGCCATCCGGACAGCGGTGCTGTCAGGCGGTGTCTGCCGCATCCAGGTGGGAGCGGGCGTCGTCGCGGACTCGGACCCTGCGGCCGAAGAGGCCGAGACGCGCGCGAAGGCCCGAGCCCTCTTGCGCGCCGTCGAGCTCTCGGACGAGGTGCGCCGGTGAGCGCGCGGGTCCTGCTGATCGACAACTACGACTCCTTCACCTGGAATCTGGCGCAGGCGTTCCAGGGCCTTGGCGCGACCGTGGATGTCCTGCGTGCGGACGATCCGGCGCTGCCTGCCGCGCTCGCGTCCGGTCCCGACCGCCTGGTGATCTCGCCTGGTCCCGGGCGGCCGGAGGAGGCGCCCGATTCAGCGCGCGCGGCGCGCGACGCGCCCTCGAGGGGTATCCCGACGCTGGGCGTGTGCCTGGGGCTTCAGTGCGCGGCCATCGCCTTTGGAGCCCGGGTGGTACAGGCGCCGGAGCCACGGCACGGAAAGACCTCGATCGTCCACCACGACGGGCGTGGCATCTTCACCGGCGTGCCCGAGCCGACGATCGCGACGCGCTACCACTCTCTGATGATCGATGAGGCCACGCTTCCCACCGAGCTCGTGGTGAGCGCGCGCAGCGACGACGGCGTGGTCATGGCCGTGCGTCACCGGGACCTGCCCCTCGAAGCCGTGCAGTTCCATCCTGAGTCCGTCCTGTCGCAAGATGGCGTGCTGATGCTCGACAACTTCCTGAAGACCCGGGGCGGCCGGGGCGCCGAAGCCCAGGTGGCGTCATAGACGTCCGCGAGGCGCTGGTGCGGGTGGCGGGCGGAGGGACGATGACGCGGAGCGAGGCCGAGTGCGCGATGGGAACGATCATGGCCGGGGAGGGCACCCCCGCGCAGATCGGGGCGCTGCTCGCGGCGCTCCACGTGCGCGGCGAGACCGTCGATGAGATCGCCGGCTTCGCCGCCTCGCTGCGTTCGGCCGCGGTCCCGGTCGTCCTCGACGGCGACGGCGCGATCGACACATGCGGTACGGGCGGTGACCGTTCGCACACCTTCAACATCTCGACGGTCGCGGCGATCGTCGTGGCGGCGGCCGGCGCTCGCGTTGCGAAGCATGGGAACCGTGCCGCGTCGAGCGCCTGCGGAAGCGCCGACGTCCTCGAGGCGCTCGGGGTACGGATCGACCTCGGCCCCGAGGGAGTTGCCGCCTGCGTCCGCGACGCGGGGATCGGCTTCATGTTCGCCCCGCGCTTCCACCCCGCGATGCGATACGCGGCACCGGTGCGCCGAGAGCTTGGCATCCGGACCGTGTTCAACGTGCTCGGCCCGCTCGCCAACCCCGCGGGGGTCCGCCGCCAGCTGCTGGGTGTCCCGTCCCCTCTTCTCGGCGAGAAGCTGGCGTCGGTGCTCTGCGAGCTCGGGGCCGAACGCGCGCTCGTGGTGCACGGCGGCGATGGGCTCGACGAGATCACCACGAACGGCGAGACGCTGACGTGGGAGCTGCGCGACGGCGAGGTGCGGGCGGGATCGATCGAGCCGAGATCGCTGGGCGTGCCCGAGGCCCCGCGCGAGGAGCTCGTCGGAGGCGACGCGGAGGCCAACGCCGCGATCGCCCGGAGCGTGCTCGATGGTGCCGAGGGAGGGCCGCGCAGCGCGGTGATCCTCAACGCCGGCGCTGCGTGCTACGTGGCGGGCATCGGCGACACGCTGCGGGAGGGCATCGACCTCGCTGCGCGCGCGATCGACACAGGAGCCGCGCGCGAGCGGCTCGACCGTTTCGTCGCGGTCAGCGCGGGCGCGCTCGCCCGATGACGCGTCTTCAAGGGGATCACGTGCGCCCCGCGGCCGCACGGGGCCTCCGCGACGTTGTTCGCGTCCCACGCGGGCCGGAGATCGGATGACCGATTTCCTCGAGCGAGTCGTGGCGGAACGTCGGGCTGACGCGGCGATGCCGCGGCCGGCGCCCTCCCTGCACACGGACATCGCCACGTTCCCGGCCCGCCCGCTCGAGGCGGCGCTGCGCGCCCCGCGCGCGAGGAAGCTGCGCTTCGCCGTGGTCGCCGAGGTGAAACGCCGCTCGCCGGTGCAGGGCGCGCTCGGCGAAGGGGTCGACGCCGCCGCGCTTGCGCGCATCTATGCAGCCGCGGGTGCCGCCGCCATATCGGTGATCACCGAGCCGAGGCACTGGGGCGGGTCGCTCGCGGACCTCGCGGCCGTGCGGGAAGCGGTGTCGATCCCGGTGATGTGCAAGGACGTGATCGTGGAAGAGCGTCAGCTCGAGGACGCGCGATCGGCCGGCGCCGATGCGGTGCTCCTCATCGCGGAGGCGCTCGATGACCAGGCGCTCGCGCGGCTCGTCGACCGCGCGCACGGCCTGGGCCTCGGCACGCTCGTCGAGGCCCACGAGGCGACGGCGTTCGGGCGCGCGGTCCGCTCGCGGGCGGGGATCGTCGGCGTGAATGCCCGCGACCTGCGCCAGCCGGGCGAGATCGACCGGACCCGGATCGGGCTGCTCGCCCGGTTCGCGCTGCTCGGGCAGGTCCTCGTCGCCGAGTCCGGTATCGAGACGCTGCAGGATGCGAGAGACTTGCCGGTGCGTGTCGATGCGATCCTGGTCGGGTCCGCGCTGATGCGTTCACCAGACCCCGGTGCGCTGGTGGCGGCGCTGGCATCGGTCGCGCACACCACCACGGTGACCGTGTGACTGTGCGGCCAGGACGTTTCGGAAGCTTCGGCGGACAGTACCTGCCCGAGACGCTCATGCCCGCGGCCGCGGAGCTCGCGGCCGCGTACGAGGAGGCGCGCCGCGACCCGATCTTCACGGCCGAGCTCGAGCGCCTGCTCCGCGACTGGGTGGGCCGGCCGACGGCGCTCACCGACGCCGGGCGCCTCGCGGCAGAGGTCGGGCTGCGGCGCGTCCTTCTGAAACGCGAGGACCTCGCGCACACCGGAGCGCACAAGATCAACAGCGCGGTGGGGCAGGCGCTGCTCGCGGTCCGCATGGGAAAGCGCCGCGTGGTCGCGGAGACCGGGGCTGGCCAGCACGGCGTCGCGACCGCAGCTGCGTGCGCGCTGCTGGGAATCGAGTGCGTCGTCTACATGGGAAGTGAGGACATGCGCCGGCAGGCGCCGAACGTCTTCCGCATGAAGCTCCTCGGCGCCGAGGTCCGCGAGGTGGACGCCGGGACCCGTACGCTCAAGGACGCGGTGAACGAGGCGTTCCGCGACTGGGTCACGAACGTCCGCAGCACCTATTACCTCCTCGGATCGGTGATCGGGCCGCATCCATACCCGACGATCGTGCGGGATCTCCAGTCGGTCATCGGCCGCGAAGCGCGCGCGCAGACCCTCGAGCGGATCGGAAGGCTTCCGGATGTCGTCGTCGCGTGCGTCGGTGGCGGTTCGAACGCCATCGGGATGTTCGCGGCATTCGTCGGTGACACCGAGGTGAAGCTGCGCGGCGTCGAAGCCGCCGGCCTTGGGATCGGAACGGGGCACCATGCCGCTTCGATCGTGGGCGGCTCGGTCGGCGTCCTGCACGGCTCACGCACGATGGTGCTGCAGGACGACGACGGTCAGATCATGGGAACTCACTCGGTGTCCGCGGGGCTCGACTACCCGGGCGTCGGGCCGGAGCACGCCGCGCTCGCGCAGCGGGGCCGCGCGAGCTACGTCGCGCGCACCGATGACGAAGCGCTCGAGGGGTTCGCACTACTCTCGCGCACCGAGGGCATCATCCCGGCGCTCGAGCCGGCGCACGCCATTGCCGACCTTCGTCACCTTCGGCGGGAGGTCGGCCCGGACGTCGACGTCCTCGTCTGCCTGTCCGGCCGGGGCGACAAGGATCTCGACACCGTCATGGCGCGGCGGCCGTGAGCGTCGCGGCCGTCGGCAGCGGCGTACTGCGGATCACGCACGCCTTCGCGCGCGCCCGCGCAGAAGGCCGCTTGGCGATCGCGGTGTACCTCACCGTCGGCTTCCCCGACCGCGGGGCGACGGACGGGCTGCTGCGCGCGGCTCTCGATGGCGGTGCCGATCTATTGGAGCTTGGCGTTCCCTTCAGCGACCCTGTCGCTGACGGCGTGACCGTCCAACGCGCGAGCCAGGTGGCGCTGCACGGGGCGACGGGGCTGCAGGATTGCATCGACGCGGCGCGCGAGCTCAGACAAGAGCGCGATGCCTGCATCCTGCTCATGGGCTACACGAATCCATTCCTGCGGTATGGCTTCGCGCGATTCGCCCGCGCCGCGGAGGATGCCGGCGTGGCGGGGGTGATCGTGCCCGACCTTCCCGCCGAGGAAGGCGGCGACGTGGATGAGGAGCTCATCCCCCACGGCATCGCCCGGATCGATCTGTACGCACCGACCACCCCCGACGCCCGCCTCGACCTTCTCCTGCCAGGGTCCCGCGGCTTCGCCTACTGCGTCTCTCTCACCGGAGTGACCGGCGCCCGCACCGCGCTCGCGTCGGACGTCGCCGAGTTCGTCGCGCGCGTCCGTGCCAGGACCGAGTTGCCTGTCGCCGTCGGCTTCGGCATCAGCCGGCCACAGCACGTGTCCGCTCTGCGGGGGATAGCGGATGGGGTCGTGGTCGGCAGCGCCGCGATCGACGCGGTGGCGAATGCTGCCCCGGGCGGGCGCGAGGCCGCGCTGCGCGCATTCGTCGGGTCGCTTGCGGCGGCGGCGCGGTCATGAATGGGTCAGGGGTCCGGGGCGTCCGTGGCGCGACGACCACGGTCAACGACTCGGATGCTGTCGTGGCCGCGACGCGAGAACTGCTCGAGCACCTCGTGATGCGGAACGGTCTGCGCTCCGACGACGTCGCGTACGTCCTGTTCACCGTCACGCCCGACCTCGACGCGGCGTTTCCCGCGAGCGCGGCGCGACTCGGTCTGGGCTGGGAGGACGTGCCCGTCATCTGCGCGCGGGAGATCTCGGTGCCCGGCGCGCTCGAGAGCTGTATCCGCGTGCTCGTGGTGTGGAACACCATGAAAGCGCAGGGCGAGGTGCGGCACGCGTACCTCCGCGGAGCCCGCGCGCTTCGCCCTGACTGGGCGGTCGATCTTCCGGGCGACCCACCGCTCGAGTCGGCGGCCCGGGCGGGGAGGGGCGAGTAGTGCTGGTCGTCATGAAGCCGGACGCGAGTCCGGAGCAGATCGATGCTGTCGTCGCGCGCGTGCAGGAGATCGGCCTCACCGCGATCCCGCTCCCGGGCACCGAGCGCACGGCGATCGGCACATTCGGCGTCGCGGCGCGCGAATACGCGGATCAGCTCGAGTCGCTGCCCGGGGTCGCCGAGATCGTCCTCGTCAGCCGCCCGTTCAAGCTCGCGTCCCGCGAGGTCAAGGTAAGCGACACCGTCGTCGAAATCGGCGCCGTGCCGATCGGAGCCTCCCGCCCGCTCGCGGTGATCGCCGGCCCGTGTTCGGTCGAGACCCGCGAGCAAACGCTCACGACCGCGGATGCGGTCGCGGCCGCCGGCGCGCAGCTCCTCCGCGGCGGCGCGTACAAACCCAGCACCTCTCCGTACAGCTTCCGCGGCCTCGGCGAGCCGGGCCTCGAGATCCTCGCGGAAGCGAAGCGGCGGACCGGCCTGCCCATCATCACTGAAGTCCTGACGCCCAGCGACGTCGAGCTCGTCTCGCGGTACGCCGACTGCCTGCAGATCGGCGCCCGTAACATGCAGAACTTCAGCCTCCTCGATGCGGTGGGTGAGCAGCGCAAGCCCGTGGTCGTGAAGCGCGGCATGGCCGCGACCGTCGAGGATCTCCTGCTCTCGGCGGAGTACGTGCTCGCCAGGGGCAACCCGAATGTGATCCTCTGCGAGCGAGGCATCCGGACCTTCGAGAAGTACACGCGCAACACCTTCGACGTGAACGCGATCCCGCTGCTGAAACGGCTGTCGCACCTGCCGGTGATCGCCGACCCCTCGCACGGTACCGGAAAGTGGTACCTGGTGGCGCCCGTCGCGCTCGCCGCGATCGCCGCCGGTGCCGATGGTGTGATCGTGGAGGTGCACCCGGCGCCCGACCACGCGCTCAAAGACGGCTTCCAGTCGCTGACCTTCGAGAACTTTCGAACACTCATGGGCATCATCCCTGCCGTCGCCGAGGCGGTCGGACGCCCCGTGCCGGCGCGCCGCGCGGCGTAAGCGCGACCGGGCGATGCGCATCGGCATCGCGGGCCTCGGACTCATCGGCGGCTCGCTCGGTCTCGCGCTCCGCGACCGTCATGACGTCATGGTCTTCGACACCGACTCCGTGGTGCGCGAGCGCGGGCGTGGCGCGGGCCTTGCGGTCGTCGACGCTCTCGCCGCTCTGGCGCGCGCCGACGCCGTGCTGGTCGCCACTCCTCTCGACGCCGTGGTCCCGACGCTCGCCTCGCTCGCGGCGTTGGCCACCGAAGCCGTGCTCATCGACACCGGATCGCTGAAGGCGCCCGTCGCCGCATTCGCGGACGGCGCCCCGCCCGCGACCCGGATCGTCGGGGGTCATCCGATGGCTGGATCCGCGGCGTCGGGGTTCGCTTCTGCGGACGCGGAGCTATTCCGCGGGCGGTCCTTTCTGCTCGTGCCCACGGCGCGGTCGGATGCCTTCGCGATGGCGGTCGCCGGCGACATCGCGCGTGCGATCGGTGCGATCCCGACGGTGTGCTCGGCCGCGACGCACGATCGTCTCGTCGCGGCGACCTCGGCCGCCCCCCTGGCGGCAGCCGTCGCGCTCGCCCTTCTCGGCGACGATGCCGGCGGCGACGCGCTGCCGCCGTTCACCGGCCCTGGATTCGCGGACGCGACCCGACTGGCGGCGACCCCGGCCGCCCTCGCGAAGGCGCTGCTCGCGGACAATCCCGAGGCCGCGGCGGCGATCGTCCGCCTCGCCGACCAGCTCGAGCGGATCCGGAGCGCGGCCGCGGGCGAGGGGCAGCCCCTCGATACGCTGCTGGAACGCGCTCGCGAGGGGCGGAGGCGGGCCGTTGATGGAGCGCCCCCCGAGCCGCCGCCGGGAGGTGCCGGCGATATGCGGACGCGGACGGCCGGCGGCCCGCCGCCTCAGCGCGCGAACTCTTCCAGCATCTCGTAGAAGCCGGGGAAGGTCTTCTTCACGGAGTCGGCTCCCTCGACCGACACTCCCGGAACCTGCAGCCCCGCGATCGAGAACGCCATGGCGATGCGGTGATCCCCGGCTGACTCGATGGCGGCTCCCTGGAGCGTGGCGGGCTCTATGCGTATGGCGTCGGCGTACCCTTCGACGCGAGCCCCCATCGCCGCCAAGCCAGCGACGACCGTCGCGATCCGGTCGCTCTCCTGCTTCCGCGTGTGGCCGATGCCCAACAGCTCCGTCGCGGACCGCGCGAACGCTGCCACGACCGCGAGGGTCGGAAAAACGTCCGAGCAGTCGCCGACATTCGCGGTGATGCCCTGCAGCGCGCCTTGCCGCCGGACCGTTACCCGCCCCGGCGCGCGGTGCACGGCGCAGCCCATTCGCGCGAGGAGGTCGAAGACGCGCACGTCGCCCTGGTCGGCGTGGCCCTCCCGCGCCTCGACGCCCGGGATGGTGACGGAGCCGCCGAGGATGGCGGCCGCGGCCGCGGCGTATGAGGCCGCCGTTGCGTCGCCGCCCACATGGAGGGTCCGGGCCTTCACGAGCTGCGGCGCGATGACGAACTCGCGCGGACCCGGTCTGACGACGCGCACCCCGCGCGCGGCGAGCGACGAGACCGTCAGTTCGAGGAACGGGCCGGATACGAGGTGCCCAGCGACCCGCAACCGCAGGCCCTTCGGGAGGCGTGGGGCGACCAGGAGGAGCGCGGAGGCGAACTGACTCGACTCGTTCACCGCGACGGTGACCGCTCCGCCGGCGAGGGGCCCTCGGATGGAGAGGGGGAGCGAATCGCGGTCGACCGACGCCCCGAGCGCGCGAAGCGCCCTGACGAGTCCGGCGAGCGGACGCTCGCGCAGCCGAGGCGAGCCGTCGACCCTCACGGTGCCAGCGCCGAGCGCGGCCAGCGCCAGGCCGAAGCGCGCGACCGTACCGGCCTCCGCGGCGTCGAGGACGGCGTCCACCCCAGGGGCCCGCTCCGAACCGGAGACGACGATCCGTTCCCGACCGCCCGCCTCGACGGCGTAGCCCAGGGCGGCCACGGCCGATCGCATCGCGCGGACGTCGTCGCCCGGGTCGAGCGGGCCGACCTCGAGCCGCGACACTCCGCGCGCGAGCGCTGACAGCACGAGCTCGCGATTGGTGATGCTCTTCGACGCTGGGACCCGCGCCACCTTGTCGGCGAGGGGATGGCGGATCGGCACGATGGTCCGAGGTGCCACGGTGCGGGCAGTATGCGGGCATAGACTCGAGCTCGTGCGCGGCGTCGAAGTCTTCGCGCGAGCGGCGCCGCGGGCGGCCGCGATCCTCCTGCTGGCCCTCGGGTGCGCGGGGATGGCGGCGGGCGCCGTTCGCGCGGCCGGCCCGGGTCCGGTCCTCGTGGGGCACATCACCGGGGCCATCAATCCCATAACGGCGCGCTACGTCGATCGCCTCGTGGGGGAGGCCGAGCAGCGCGGAGCCGCGGCCGTCGTGTTCGTCATCGACACCCCCGGTGGCCTCATCGACTCGACCTACAAGATCACCGGCCGGTTCCTGAACGCGCGCGTCCCCGTGGTCACGTACATCGCGCCCTCGGGCGCGCGCGCCGCTTCCGCGGGCACCTTCATCACGATGGCCGGGCACGTGGCGGCGATGGCGCCGGCCACGAATATCGGCGCCGCCCACCCGGTCGACTCATCGGGGGGCGACATCCAGGGCGACCTGCGGCTGAAGGCCGAGAACGACGCCGTCGCGCAGATCACCAAGATCGCGCTCGCGAGGCACCGCAACGCGAGCTGGGCCGAGGACGCCGTCCGCAAGAGCGTGAGCATCCGCGACGACGAGGCGCTGCGGATCGGCGTCGTCGACGTCGTCGCTCCTGACCTCGACGCGCTCCTGCCGGCGATCGACGGCCGCACGGTCACCCTTCCCGCGGGGGACGCGAGAATGGCGACCGCCGGCGCGCCCGTGGAGGACTCGCCGCAGTCACCGCTCGAGGCGTTCTTGCACCTGATCGTCGATCCGCAGATCGCTGTCCTGCTCTTCACCGTCGGCACGTACGGCCTGATCTTCGAGCTGGCCAATCCCGGTCTGGTCTTTCCGGGCATCGTCGGCGTCATCGCCATCGTCCTGGCGCTGTTCGCGTTCGGAACGCTCGACGCGAACGCCGCTGGTATCGCCCTGATGCTCTTCGCGATGGTGCTGTTCATCGCCGACGTGAAGGTGGCGAGCCACGGGCTCCTCACGGCGGGCGGCGTCATCGCGCTCGTGCTGGGCCTCATCGTGCTGTTCCCGTCCGCGCGACCGACATTCCCCGGACTGCGCTACACGGTCGACCCGTTCACCATCGCGCTCGTCGTGGCGGTGACAGGAGGGTTCTTCGTCGTGCTGGTGCGAGCGGCGCTGCGTTTCCGCCATCTTCCGGTCGCGAGCGGCACGGGGATGCTCCTCGGTCAGACCGGCGACGCGCGCAGCGACCTCGCGCCTGGGGGCATCGTGCACGTCGCGGGTGAGGACTGGTCCGCGGTCGCCGAGCCCGGACCGATCGCGCGCGGGACGCGGGTCCGCGTCAAGCGGGTCGATGGCCTGCGGCTTATCGTCGCGGTAGACGCGGCGCCCACACAGGGAAGGGGAGCAGCATGAACCTGAGCCTGGTCGTCCTGGCGTTCCTGGCGATCGTCGGGATCCTGATCCTGCGGTCCATCGTTCACATCGTTCCCGAGTATCAACGCCTCGTCGTACTCGCCTTCGGCAAGTTCCAGCGGGTCGCGGGCCCGGGCCTCGTGTTCCTGGCACCGCCGCCGCTGCAGACTTCGCAGACGGTCGACCTGCGCGAGTTCGTCGTCGAGATCCCGCAGCAGACGAGCATCACGAAGGACAACGCGCCGATCTCCATCGACTTCCTGATCTACCAGAAGATCATCGACGCCGCGGACGCCGTGCTGAAGATCCAGAACGTGCGCTCCGCCGTGCAGGGGATCGCGACCACGACGCTGCGAGCGGTCATCGGCGACATCCCGTTGGACGACGTGCTCGCCAAGCGAGATCAGATCAACGAGGTGCTCCGCGTCAAGCTGGACGAGATCACCCAACGGTGGGGTGTGAAGATCACCAACGTCGAGATCCGCGAGATCATCCCCCCGCGCGACATCCAGGACGCGATGAACCGACAGATGTCCGCCGAGCGAAATCGCCGCGCATCGGTGCTCGAGGCGGAGGGCAAGCGCCAGTCGGCGATCCTCGTCGCGGAGGGAGACAAGCAATCCAATATCCTCCAGGCCGAGGGTGCCCGGCAGTCATCGATCCTGCGGGCCGAGGGGTTCGCCCTGGCCCTGCAGAAGATCAACGAGACCGCGTCCGTCGCCGACCAGCGGACGCTGCTGCTCCAGTACCTCGAGGCGCTCAAGGCGCTCGGCGCCTCGCCGGCTACGAAGTTCATCATCCCGACCGAGTTCACCGCCCTCGCCGCACCGCTCGCCGGACTGACCGGCCTGGCCGGAAGCGGCGGAGAGACGAAGAGCCGCGGCTGAGGTCGCGCCCGCGTGGGCGATTCCTACGGCCGGCGGCCGAGCCCGATGCGTCCCGACCCGCGCCGCGACGGGTCCGGCTCGACCGGCGACGCCAGCGACGGCGCGGCCATCGGCCGCGTCCGCCGCCGCGCCGGGTAGGGCGAATAGATGGCCGGCGGGAGCCGCCACGCGGGCGCTGGACCCGGGCTTGCCCGACGCGGCGCCGCGGCCGGCCGGGCCGGGAACATCGGTGCGCTGCGCGACGTGATCGCTATGGCCATGCTGCACCCCTTGACGCGATGACTCCGTCCTACCGCGCCGCCGCCTCGCGGCTCCCCGGGACGATAGAACGTGCGTTCATCACTGTAGAACGTCCGTTCGTTCTGTCAAGCGGCGACCGGGCCGGATGCGATACTCGACGGCACCGCCGGTGACCACCCTTCTGGGCGCCGAGCTGGCGCCGCAACGGCCCAGGTACGTGCGCGAGCGCGCGCTCCCGGACGAGCACATCCTCGAGCCGGAGTGGGCCGGGCAGCGGGCGCTGGTCAGGGTCGGGCATGCGGAGCCGCGATTTCGAGGCTATGCCGGGGAAGTCGACGGGCCCCGGGAGCTCTACGAGGCGATCGCCGCGGACACGCGCTCGAGCACGGCCATCATCGACGGCGTGCTGGTATCGGACTGGGAGGACGAACGGGACCTGGAGGTGGACGCAGCGGGCAACGCATTCGTGCGGAACCCCGGGCCCCGCACCATCTTCGCGGCTTTCGACCTCCTCGAGGTCGACGGCGAATCGCTGCTGGAGGTACCCCTGCTCGAGCGCAAGCGGCACCTCGAGGGCATCCTGGTCCAAAGCGTGAACGTCCGGCTGACGCCTTTCGTCGCGCGCGGTCTGCGGGCCTGGCAGGAGACGCTCCTCGGCCAGGGCTTCAGGCGCGTGGTCCTCAAGGATTGGAACAGCGCGTACCGGCCCGGCGAGACGGCCCCCTCGTGGACCGTGGTCGAGAAGCTCGGGACGGTCAGGAAATGAAGACGCAGGCGCGCGTTCGCCGAAAGAGGAGCTGAGTCAAGTGGCCATCACCACCGCCGCGGTCATCGATCACACACAGCGCGACCCCTGGGAGGTCGCACTCGAGCAGTTCGACCTGGCCGCCGACAGACTGCATCTCGATCCCAACATGCGCGGCATCCTGCGGACGTGTCAGCGCGAGCTCACGGTGCATTTCCCCGTGCGCATGCAGGACGGCGTCGTCAAGGTATTCACCGGCTACCGCGTGCAGCACAACGTCTCCCGGGGTCCGGGCAAGGGCGGGATCCGCTACCACCCCTCGGTCACGCCGGGAGAGGTGAAGGCGCTCGCGATGTGGATGACGTGGAAGTGCGCGGTCGTCGGCATCCCCTACGGCGGCGCGAAGGGCGGTGTCGTGTGCGACCCCAAGCACATGAGCATGCAGCAGCTCGAGACGCTGACGCGGCGCTACGCGACCGAGATCATGCTGCTGATCGGGCCGGAGCGCGACATTCCGGCGCCTGACGTGAACACGAACGCCCAGACCATGGCCTGGATCATGGACACCTACTCGATGCACCACGGGTATACCGCGCCCGCGGTCGTGACCGGAAAGCCGCTGTCGATCGGCGGGAGCGAGGGCCGGAACGAGGCGACCGCCCGCGGCGCCGTCTATACCGTCATCGAGGCGGCAAAGTACCTCGGTCTCGACCTCGAGGGCGCGCGCGTCGTGGTGCAGGGTTTCGGCAACGCGGGCCTGCACTCGGCGCGGCTGATGGAGGAGCTCGGCGCCAGCATCATCGCAGTCTCGGACACCAGCGGGGGTATCCACGACGCGCGCGGGCTGGATCCAGCGAAGGTGGATGCCTACAAGAAGGAGCACGGCACCGTCTCGGGTTTCCCAGCGGCGGATCGCGTGACGAACGCCGAACTGCTGGAGCTGGACTGCGACGTCCTCATCCCGGCTGCGATCGAGAACCAGATCGGCGAGCACAACGCGCCGCACGTGAAGGCGAAGATCGTCGCCGAGGCGGCGAACGGTCCGACCAGCCCCGAGGCGGATCGGATCCTCCACGACCGGGGAGTGTTCCTCATCCCGGACATCCTCTGCAACGCGGGAGGCGTGACAGTCTCGTATTTCGAGTGGGTCCAGGACCTTCAGAACCTCTTCTGGCGCGAGGCGACGATCAACGCACGGCTCAAGGAGGTCATGGTGAAGTCCTTCAACGACGTGCTGGAGATGGCCAAACGCCAGAAGGCCGACATGCGGACGGCCGCGTACATGGTCGCCGTCAGCCGCGTGGCCGAAGCCACGCTGACGCGGGGCATCTACCCATAGCGGACCGGCGGGTCGCCAGCGCAAGGACCCGCCGATCTTCACGATGAAGAGCGCTCCGCCTTTCGGCGGCTAGATCGGCCAAAGACCGTGGATCACGCGCTGGTCGCGGTGGACCTCGAGACGACCGGTTTCGATCCGGAGGCGGATCGGATCATCGAGATCGGAGCCGTGCGCCTGGAGCCGACGGCGGATGGCGGCCTCAGGCCAGGGGAACGCTTCGCCACCTTCGTCGACCCGGGGTCGCCGCTCTCTGCGACGATCCGGAGGCTCACGGGCATCACGGACGCGCAGCTGATCGGCGCGCCCGTCCCCACCGAGGCGGCGGCCGCGTTCGGCGCTTTCGCCGGCGACGCGTGGCTCGTCGGTCACAACGTCGCTTTCGACATCTCGTTCCTCGAACGCGCGGGGCTGCCGGTGGGCGCGCCGCGTCTCGACACGGCGGAGCTGGCGTCGATCCTTCAGCCCAGCGCCCCCTCGTATGCGCTGCAGAGCCTCGCCGCCGAAGCCGCCCTCGACGCCGGTTCCGCGCACCGCGCGCTCGACGACGCGCTCACCTGTGGCGCCCTCCTCGGCGCGCTTCTTGTCCGCGCCCGAAGACTCGACCCGCTGATCCTCGAGGAGGCGACGGCGCACGCGGCGCTCGTGGGAGCGCCGAGCGCCGCGTTCTTCGCTCTCGCTCTCCGGAACGCCGTACGTGGGTCCTGGAGCGATGGAAAGTCGGCGCAGGCGTCGCGGACGCGATGGTCGCACGCGGCGCCAGCGCCCGAGGTCAAGGTGGCGTTCGAGGGTGGCGGTCCGCTCGCCCGGGGTTTCCCCGGGTACGCGCGCCGCGCGGAGCAGGTCGAGCTTGCGCTCGCGGTCGAGGCCACGATGGAACAGGGCGGCGTTCTCGTGGCCGAGGCCGGCACGGGCATCGGCAAGTCCATCGCGTACCTCGTTCCCGCGCTCGCGCGGGCCGAGCGGAGCGAGCGCGTGATCGTCAGTACGCACACGCTGCCGCTCCAGGACCAGCTGGTCCTGCGCGACCTGCCGGCCCTGCAGCGGGCCCTCGGCACCGACGCGCAGATCGCGGTGCTGAAGGGCCGGTCCAACTATCTATGCCCGCGGCGCTGGCAGGTCCTTCGCGGGTCGGCGGCCAGCCCCGACGAGGCTCGGCTCCTGCTGAAGACCCTCGTCTGGCGCACGGTCACGGAGTCGGGCGACCGCGCGGAGCTGAACCTCTTCGGCGCCGAGCAGGTGCTCTGGTCGCGCATCTGCGCGGACGACGAGGGATGCGACAGTCGGCGGTGCGCCCGCACCCCCGGTGGCTGCTACCTCGAGCGAGCCCGCGGTTCTGCTTCGCGCGCCGGGATCGTCGTCGTGAACCACGCGCTGTTGTTGCAGAACGCGCGTGCGCGGGGCGGGCTCCTCCCGGACGCCGAACACCTGGTGATCGACGAAGCTCACCGCCTGGAGGACGTGGCGGCCGACGCGTTCGGGCTGACGCTGGAGGAGACCCGCCTGCGACGCGACGTCGAGCACGTGGCGCATTCGCCGCTCGTCCTCGATTCGCTGAAGGACCCGGAATTTGCCGAGATGGCCACCGCGATCCGCGACGAGTGCCGACACGCGCTCGAGCGCACCGCCGAGACCTTCCTGGCGCTCGGGGACCTGCTGCCGCGGACGGGGATGGACGAGCGGCTCCGGGTCACCGCCGGTCTGCGCGCGAGCGACGAGCTCTGGCTTCCGGTCGAGCTCGCCGCCGAGCGTCTGGGCGACGCGCTGGCGCAGATCGCCGCCGCATGCGAGCGGCTCGCGGCGCGGGCGGGCGGCGAGGATCTCGCCGCCGAACTCGCGAGCCGTGCCGCGGACCTTTCGCGGGCGCGGCTCGGGCTGTCGCGGGGCATCCATCAGCCGAGGGCAGGCGACATCGTCTGGCTCGCGCTCGGGCATGGCGGCCTCGCACTGCGGGTCGCGCCGTCGCACGTCGGGGACGCGGTGCGCCGCGGTGTGGTCGAGCCCAGAAGCTCCGTCGTCTTCACCTCGGCGACGCTCGCCGTGGCGCGCTCGCTCGCGTTCACGCTGGAACGGTTCGGCATCGCGGACATCGCGGTGACGCTCCGCCTCGGCTCGCCGTTCGACTACGCGCGCCAGGCGGCGCTCATCGTGCCCACGGATATGCCGTATCCGCACGAGGAACCATTCGCCTCGGAGGTGGCGATCATCGTCGGGGAGACGGCGCGCGCGCTCGGCGGGCGCACGCTGGTCCTCTTCACCGCGCACAGCACCATGCGAGAGATCGCGGCGCGCCTGGGCACGCTCGACGAAGCCGGCATCGCCGTGCTGACGCAGGGGATCGACGGCTCGCGCCGTGCGCTCCTCGAGCGCTTTGCCGCCGGCCGCGCGGTGCTCCTCGGGACGCAATCCTTCTGGGAAGGGGTGGACCTTCCGGGGGACGTCCTGCGCTGCGTCGTCATCGTCAAGCTGCCGTTCGCGGTGCCGGACGATCCCCTGGTCGAGGGACGCGCGGAGCGCTACGAGGATCCGTTCCGTGAGTTCCACCTGCCCCAGGCCGTCCTTCGGCTGCGCCAGGGCTTCGGACGACTCATCCGCACCACGGCCGACCGCGGCGCCGTCGTGCTCCTCGATCGCAGGGTCCTGACGCGCGAGTACGGGCCGGCGTTCCTGCTGTCGCTCCCACCAGCCAGGCTGCAGCGGGTGGAGGCCGACGCCGTGGCCTCGGCCGTCGCCTCCTGGTGCACGCTGGCGGAGGGCGGTATGTCCGGGTGAGCGCCGGTCTCGACCCATCCGATCCACAGAGCGAGCGACTGCGCGCCTGGGTCGAGGGTCTCGACCCAGGCGTCCGCCGGGCGATCTACCTCCTGCTCGCGGAGCTGTGCGCCGGGCTCGACGTCTCGCGGCACAACGAGTTCGGATTCCTGCGGCTCCGGGCGGAGTTCGAGACCTCCGGAGAGATCTTCGGCTGCTCTCTGGAGGAGCTGCGCGACGCCTTCGGTGCGAGTCTCCCCGCGGAAGCGAGGAAGGCGGATCGACCGTCGAGCGCGCTCGAGGCGCTGCGGGACCACATCCAGGACGAGGGTCACCCCGACTTTCGTTAAAGCCCCATCACGCGGTGCGGCGGCGGACTCCGGTGACCTCGCCGCAGCCTCGGACCAGCGCCTGCCACAGCTGCGGAGCGAGGCCCCTGCGTGCCACGATCCGCTGGCTGCGCCGCACGACTTCGGATCCCTCGGCGAGGAAATTGGCGCGTGCCGGATCACGCAGATCGAGGTATTCCCCGTACCGGACGAGGGGCTCTCCTTCGGCCAAGAGAATGATCGCCGCGAGCTCCTCGGGACCCAGGTCATGGAGCACCCGGTGCTGGTCCCTGACCTCGAGGGCACTGAGCCTGCGGGGAGCGGGCCGTTCCTCGGGCTCATCCTCGGCGACGATGACCTCCCACCGGCGGGACATCCCCCGGGGAACGCGAGCTCCGTCATAGCCGGCCATGCCTCGACACGTCGCACCGCGCGTGCCAGCGCCACGCTGCGAGTCCCCAGGCGGCTAGAATCACAGGGAACCGGGTCTGTCCCGGTAACTCACACGCCTTTCCGATGTTCGTGGACCCTCGTCTCGCATTCAGGCGCGAGATGGCCGCGGGCGGATGACGGAGGCGGAGGACGCAAGGGAGGACCGCTTTGGCCGTCGTAACGATGAAGCAGCTGCTGGAGTCCGGCGTCCACTTCGGGCACCAGGCTCGCCGCTGGAACCCGAAGATGAAGCGCTTCATCTTCATGGAGCGCAACGGGATCCACATCATCGACCTGCAGCAGACGTTGTCCCGGGTCGAGGAGGCGTATCAATTCGTGCGCGATCTCGCCGCGGACGGTGGCCAGGTCCTCTTCGTCGGCACCAAGAAGCAGGCGCAGGAGTCGATCGCCGAAGAGGCCAAGCGTGCGGATCAGCACTACGTCAACCAGCGCTGGCTGGGCGGCTTCCTGACGAACTTCGTGACGATCCAGAAGCGCATCAACCGGCTGAATGAGCTGATCGAGCGCAAGGAGCGCGGCGACTTCGCAGCGCTCCCGAAGAAGGATGCCCAGCGGCTCGAGGACGAGAGGATCAGGCTCGACCGGTTCTTCCAGGGCGTGCGCGATCTGAAGCGCCCTCCCGCCGCCCTCTTCGTCGTCGACCCGCACCGCGAACATATCGCGGTGGAGGAGGCGCGGAGGCTCGAGATCCCCATCATCGCGATGGTCGACACGAACTGCGACCCGGACCTGATCGACGTCATCATCCCCGCGAACGACGACGCCATCAGGGCCGTGAAACTGATCTGTCAGAAGATGGCGGACGCGATCATCGAGGGCCGCACGGAACACGAGTCCTCCCGAAAGGAGGCCAGCCCGGAGGACATGGGTTACGCGCCCGCTGTCCCCGGGGAAGCCACGGAAGGCGTCGGCGTCCCGCGTTCCAAGCGCACCCCGCGCGTGTACGAGCCCGAAGAGGACGAATACCCGATCGGCGGATATGAGGCGGAGCCCGCAGCTGACGGCGCGGCCGCAGCTTCCGCCGAGGGCAATCCCGCCGGCGATCCGGCCATCGCGCCCGCGGCCGACCTCTCCGGCGTCGCGGCAGCGCCGTCTCCCACCGCGAAGCCCGCGGCTCCGTCCACGGGCGCGAAGGACGAGGCATGACGGACGCGCGCGTGTCCACCGCGGACGTCCAGCGACTGCGGGCCGAGAGCGGCGCTGGCGTCATGGACTGCAAGCGCGCCCTTGACGAGGCCGAGGGCGACTTCGAGCGAGCCCGGGGGCTGCTGAAACAGCGCGGGCTGGCCCGGTCGGGACAAAAGGCCGGCCGCGAAGTGAAGGAAGGCGTCGTGGAGGCCTACGTGCATGCGGGCGGGCGCATCGGCTCGCTGGTAGAGCTTTCGAGCGAGACGGACTTCGTCGCGCGAACTGCCGAGTTCCGCGAGCTGGCGCGGGGGATCGCGATGCAGGTCGCGGCGATGTCCCCCCGGGTAGTGTCGGAGGAGGAGCTGAGCGACGAGCAACGGCGGACGCTCATCGACGAACATGGCGATCCGGACGCCGCGCTCGAAGCCGGTGTGCTCCTGCGGCAGCCGTACATCCGCGACAACTCGAAGACGATCGGTGACCTCGTGACGGCCATGGCCGCAGCCACCGGAGAGAACGTGCGGGTCCGCCGAATCGCGCGCTTCGAGCTAGGCGACACCGGCTAGGCTGCCGCGCGGATGTCGCTCTTGCGGAACGGTGCCAAGTATCATCGGCTTCTCCTGAAGCTGAGCGGCGAGGCGCTGCTGGGCGACCGCCTGTTCGGCATCTCGCCCGAATACGTGCGGTACCTCGCGGAGGAGATCCGCAGCGTTCACGCGCTCGGCGTCGAGATAGCGGTGGTGGTGGGCGGAGGCAACTGGCTGCGCGGCGCGGTGGCGGCGGAGCACGGCCTCGAGGAAGCGACCGCGCATTACATGGGCATGCTGGCCATGGTCATGAACGCGCTCGCGTTGCAATCGCAGCTCGAGTCCATCGGCGTCGCGACCCGCGTGCAGTCCGCTTTGAACATCGCCGAGGTCGCAGAGCCGTACATCCGGCGCCGCGCGATCCGCCACCTCGAGAAGGGCCGCGTGGTTATCTTCGCCGCCGGCACGGGCAACCCGTTCTTCACGAGCGACACGGCCGCCGCACTGCGCGCCGCGGAGATCGACGCCGAGGTCATCCTCATGGGCAAGAACAAGGTCGATGGCGTGTACGACGCCGATCCACGTCTCGACTCCAGCGCGCGCAAGTACGACGACCTCGCGTACCGGGACCTTCTCGAGAAGCGGCTACAGGTCATGGACGCCACGGCGGCGGCGCTCGCCGAGGAGCGCGACATGCCGATCATCGTCTTCGATCTCTCCGAGGCCGGCACGATGCTCCGCGCCGCAAAGGGTGAGGCGGTCGGTACGCTCGTGCACGGCTCGCGATGAAAGGCGCGCTCGCGTAGTGGTCGACCTGGTACTCCCGCAGGCCGAGGCGCGGATGCGCAAGGCGATCGACGCGCTCCGCAAGGAGGTCGCGCGGATCCGCACGGGTCGGGCGGCGCCATCGCTCGTCGAGCAGCTCGAGGTCGACGCGTACGGCACGCCGACCCCGCTTCTCCAGCTCGGCTCCATCAGCGCGCCCGAGCCGCGGCTCATCGTGATCCAGCCGTGGGACCCGAGCCTCATCAAGGCCATCGAGAAGGCGATCGTCTCGTCCGATCTTGGCATGACCCCGAACAACGACGGCGCCGTCATCCGGCTCCAGATCCCGACGCTCACCGAGGAGCGGCGCCGCGACCTCGTGAAGCAGCTGAACAAGAAGGTCGAGGAGGGGCGCGTGGAGATCCGCACCCTCCGCCGTCACGCCCACGACGAGCTGCGCTCCAAGGCGAAGGACGCAGGCGTCTCCGCCGACGACACCAAGCGCCTGGAGGCGCAGCTGCAGAAGCTCACCGACCGGTACGTCCTCTTGGCGGACGAGGTCGGTGAAACGAAGGAAAAGGAGCTGCTCGAAGGGGCCCGGTGACCGCCGTCCCGCGGCACATCGCGATCGTCATGGACGGGAACCGCCGCTGGGCCCGTGAGCGACATCTCCCGGCCATCGCCGGCCACCGGCAAGGGGTCGAGGCGATCCGCCGCACCGTGCGGGCGGCCCGTGACAGAGGCGTTGAGTACGTCACGCTGTATTCCTTCTCGACCGAGAACTGGCGGCGCGACCCGAGCGAGGTCCGCGGCCTCATGCGACTGCTCGAGGAAACGATCCGCCGCGAGACGGGTGGCCTCGTCGAGGATGGGGTACGGCTGCGCGTCATCGGCCGGCTGCACGAGCTGCCCGAACGGCTCCAACGCGCGATCGACCGTGCGGCCGTCGCCACCGGCGCGGGCACCCGCGGGGTAATGACGATCGCCTTCAACTACGGAGGGCGGGCGGAGATCGTGGACGCGGTCCGGGCGCTGATCCGGGACGGCGTGAGCGCCGACGTCCTCGACGAGGGCGCCATCGCGGCAAGGCTGTATGCGCCCGAGCACCCGGATCCCGACCTGTTGATCCGCACGGGCGGCGAGCTGCGGGTCTCGAACTTCCTGCTCTGGCAGGTCGCGTACGCCGAGTTGTGGGCCACGGACGTCCTCTGGCCCGACTTCTCGATCGAGGACCTGGGTCGGGCGCTGGATGCGTACGCCGCGCGCGACCGCCGCTACGGGCGGTGAGCCTGCGGATCGGGCGGGTCCTCACCGGTGTCGTGTACGGGGCGGTGGTGCTGACGGCCGCGCTCGCGCCACCTCCAACGCTGGCCCTGCTCGTCCTCCTGCTCGCGCTCCTGGCCTACGCCGAGCTCTCGCGGCTCTTCGCCGGCCACCCGGCCCGCCCACTTTCCCTGGGTCTCGTTCTGGTCGCGGCGCTCCAGGCGCCGCACTTCCTGCCCGGGCGCGAGGCCTGGGTCGACGCGTGCATCCTGTCGCTCGGCCTCCTCTCCGGGATGATCGGATGGGGCATACGGCGGCGGGGCGGCGCGGCGCCGGGGATCGCCTTCAGCGTCGCCGCCGCGGTCTACGTCGGCTGGCTCCTCGGCTATCTGGTGGACCTCGGCCTGGCCGGGTCGGCCCACGCCGCGCGCGTTGGGAGCGCGCTGCCGGTGTGGCTGCTCCTCGCACTGCTGCCCACGTGGGCGGCCGACGTGGTCGCGTACGCGGCGGGGACGGCCATGGGTCGGCGGAGCCTCGCGCCGCGCATCAGCCCAGGCAAGACCTGGGAGGGGACGGTCGCTGGCTTCATGGCGGCGGCCGCCGCGGCCCTCGCCCTCGCGAGATTCGGCGGGATCCCGCCCGTGTCGGCGGCCATCGTCGCGGCCGCCCTCGGACCCGCGGCCCTCTGCGGTGACCTCCTCGAGTCGTACCTGAAGCGCAGGGCGGGAGCGAAGGATTCAGGCACGCTCCTGCCGGGCCACGGGGGAGTCCTGGACAGGATCGATAGCCTCATCGCCGTGGCGCCGCTGGTCGCGGCCGCCCTGGCGGCGGGGGGCCGGGTGGGATGATGGGCGTGTGACGACACGGCTCGCGATCCTGGGGGCGACCGGTTCCATCGGCCGGCAGGCGCTCGAGATCGTGCGCGCCCACCCGGACCGCCTGCGGGTCACAGCGCTCTCAGCGGACACGAACGCGGCCTCGCTCGCGGCTCTTGGCCTCGAGCACGGCGTGCCGCCCGGGCGCCTGGCGACGCGCGACGACGGCCCGGGCGCGCTCGAAGCGCTCGCCACCGCGGCTGATGTGGATCTGGTCCTGGTCGCGACGCCCGGCGGGGCCGGACTGCGCCCGACGCTGGCCGCGCTAGAGGCGGGGCGGTCGGTCGCGCTCGCGAACAAGGAGGTCCTCGTCGTGGCCGGGCACCTCGTGCGCGCGCTCACCGGCGGCGCGGGCGAGCGTCTGCGCCCGGTCGACAGCGAGCACGCCGCCCTGTGGCAGTGCCTGTCGGCGACCGAGCCGCCTGGCGTGGGCAGGGTCATCCTCACCGCCTCGGGCGGTCCCTTCCGGGACCTCGCTCCCGAGGAGCTCGACCGCGTCACCGCGGCGCAGGCGCTGCGCCACCCGACCTGGCGCATGGGGCCCAAGGTGACGGTCGACTCCGCGACCCTGGTGAACAAGGCGTACGAGGTCATCGAGGCTCACTGGCTCTTCGACCTCCCCTACGAGCGGATCGACGTCGTGCTCCACCGGGAGAGCGTGGTCCACGCGCTCGTCGAGCTCGCGGACGGCAGCGTGATGGCGCAGCTGGCGCAGCCCGACATGCTCCTGCCGATCCAATACGCGCTGCTCCTGGACCGGGTCCCCGGCCCCGCGCCCCGCCTCGATTGGACGGCCGAGCGCGCGCTGCACTTCGGCCCGATCGACGCGAGGCGATACCCCTGCCTGGAACTCGTCCTCGAGACCGCGCGCTCGGGTGACCTCGGCGCGATGGCCGGGCTCTCCGCGGCCGACGAGATCGCGGTCGAGCTTTTCCTCGCAGGAGAGGTCGGCTTCGGTGAGATCCCCAGGCTCCTGCGACGCGGCGCCCAGATCGGCGCCGGCGGTCCGGGCCGGGTCACGACCCTCGAGGACATCATCGCGATCGACGCGGCGGTACGCCGCGCCCTCGCTCCCGCGGCGGTGTCCTGATGCCTGGGATCTTCTCCGTATTCACCGATCTCCGGACGCTCATCCTCTTTCTGTTCACATTCACGCTCATCGTCGCCGTCCACGAGCTTGGCCACTACGTGACCGCCCGCGCGCTGGGGATGCGCGTGCTGGAGTTCGGGTTCGGCTTTCCGCCGCGGGCCGCTTCGATCATGCACGCGGGCATCCGTTACAGCTTCAACTGGATCCCGTTCGGCGGCTTCGTCCGGATCTTCGGCCAGGACGACTTCACGATCCACCAGCAGGGTGAAGGCGAGCCTGGCTCGTTCACCTCGAAGCCGTGGTGGTCGCAGGCGATCGTCCTCGCGGCCGGCGTCGCGATGAACTTCGTCCTCGCCATCGTCGTCCTCACCGTGGCGTTCTCTTCCGGTACGACCGCCCCGAACGGCGATGTCAAGGTCGTCGAGGTGGCTCCGAACTCGCCCGCGCAGGCCGCGGGGCTGCAGACGGGCGACATCGTCAAGGCGATCGACGGCAGCGCGATCACGTCGTCGCGCGGTCTGCGTGCGTACGTGGACAAGCACACCGGTACGGCGATCGCGCTGCAGATCCAGCGCGGTACCGGTTCGCTGGAGATCCAGGCGACGCCGCGCGGCGACCCTCCCAAGGGTGAAGGGCCGCTGGGCATCAAGCTGGAGGAGGTCACTGGGCCGGTCGCGGTCTCTCTGACGCAGGCATTCGGTCAGTCGGTCGCGCTCACCGGCGACGTGGTCGGCCAGATCCTCGAGCTGCCCGGCCAGCTCCTCGGAAGAGGCGGCGGGTCGGGCCAGGGAGCGCCCCAGGTCGGCGGTCCCATCGAGATCTTTCGCGTGACGGGACAGGTGGCGCAGTTCGGCGTGCCGACGTTCCTCAAGCTGATCGGCGTGCTCTCCGTGAACCTCGGCGTGTTGAACATAGTCCCGTTCCCGGGCCTCGACGGCGGCCGGCTGTTCTTCGTCCTCGCCGGCGCGCTCTTGCGGCGGCGGCTGTCGCCGCAGGTCGAGGCCGCCATCCACGCCGTCGGGTTCCTCCTGCTTCTCGGTGTGCTCCTGGTGGTCAGTTTCGCGGACATCCGGCGGGCCGCCGGAGGATGACCCGAGGGCGTTCGGCCCTTCGGGGACCGGGGGCCGCCCTGGGCGGCGGGGTGCCGGGTCAGGCTGACTGTGCTGGTCGGCTGACGCGTCCAATGTATCGAGAGTTTCGTGCCAGGGGGCCAAAAGGGCCCTAATCTCGGGTCGCCGTGGCTCCGCCTGTCGTGGACGTGCGCGCGCTGCGCAAGACCTTTCGCGTGAGCGAGCGCGAGGAGGGCCTCGGCGCGACGGTGCGCTCGATCTTCCATCGCCGCTACCGCGACGTCGAGGCCGTCGCAGGCATCACGTTCAGCATCGATGCCGGCGAAGTGGTCGGTTTCCTCGGCCCGAACGGGGCGGGGAAGACGACCGCACTCAAGATGCTCTCGGGCCTCCTGTTCCCGACCTCCGGCGAAGCGACGGTCCTGGGGCGCGTTCCGTGGCGGCGCGAGGACGCCTTCCTTCGCGACATCGCACTGCTCATGGGTAACCGCACGCAGCTCGTGTGGGATATTCCCGCGGCCGACTCCTTCCGCGTGCTGCAGGAGATCTATGGCATCGCGGACGCCGACTACCGGCGGCGGCAGGGCGAGCTCGTGGAGCTGCTCGAGCTGACGCCGCTGCTCCACAAGCCCGTGCGAAACCTGAGCCTCGGGGAGCGCATGAAGGTCGAGTTCGCCGCTGGACTCCTGCACGCGCCCAAGGTCGCGTTCCTCGACGAGCCGACAATCGGCCTGGACGTCTCGATGCAGTCGCGCATACGCCGCTTCGTCGGTGAGTACAACCAGCGGACCGGTGCGACGGTGATCCTCACGAGCCACTACATGGACGACGTCGTCGCGCTGTGCAAGCGGGTCCTGGTCATCCACCACGGCCGGCTCCTGTACGATGGAGGACTCGCCGCGCTCGCCGGGCGGATGGCGCCGTACAAGCTGATCGTCGCGACACTGCACGATGGCGCGCGCGACGCGGACCTGAGTGATTACGGCACGGTCGTCTCGCGCGATGAGGGACGCGTGACGGTGCGCATCCCGCGCGAGAACGTGCCCGAGCGAACGGCACGCCTGGTCCGCGACCTCGGGGAGGCGCTGGTGGATCTCTCGGTCGAGGACCCGCCCATCGAAGAGGTCGTCGACCGCATCTTCAGTGGCGAACGTCCGATGGGCGCGGTCACGTGATCCGCGCATACCGCGCGCTCCAGGTCGCGGGGTTCCAGCACGCCCCGCAGTATCGCGTCTCTTTCAGCGGCGACCAGCCGCTGGTGCCTTCGTGATCCGCGCATACCGGGCGCTGTTAATCGCGGGGTTCCAGCACGCCGCGCAGTACCGCGTCTCTTTGTTCCTGTACGTGTTCTTTTCGCTGCTGCGGCCCATCATCTTCCTCGCGGCGTGGGCGGCGGTCGTCGCGGCGCGGGGCGGATCCGTCGGGTCGTTCGGTGTGCCGGACTTCGCCGCGTATTACATCGGCGTCACGATCGTGCTGCACCTGAGCACCTCGTGGAACGCGTACGAGTTCGAGTTCCAGATCCGCCAGGGACGGCTGTCCCCTCTGCTGCTGCGGCCTCTGCATCCGATCCACTACGCGGTCGTCGAGAACATCGTCTGGAAGGTGTTCACCGCGGGCGCTCTCATCCCGGCGATCGTCGCGATCGCGCTCACGTTCAGCGCGCGCTTTCCGGCGGAGCCGTGGCACTACCTGCTGTTCGTCCCGAGCCTGCTGCTCGCAGCGGCGCTGCGCTTCGTGTTCGGCTGGGTCGTCTCTTCGAGCGCGTTCTGGATCACCCGGATGTCCGCGCTCAACACGTTCTCCGAACGGATCGGCTTCATCTTCGCGGGGCAGATCGCGCCGCTGGCGCTGCTGCCCGGGCCGCTCCAGGCGATCGCCTACGCGCTCCCGTATGCGTACATGCTCGGCGTACCGGTCGACATCCTGCGCGGCGCGACGACCCTCGAGCAGTCGCTCGTACTGATGGGCGGTCAAGCGCTGTGGCTCGCGGCCGCGTACGCGGTGCTCCAGGTCGTGTGGCGCGCGGGGCTGCGCCAGTACAGCGCGGTCGGGGCGTAGCGTCCGTTATCTGCGGCTGTTCGGCCTGTTCGCGCGGACCGAGCTGCAATTCGAGCTCGCCTACCGCGTGAACTTCGCGATCGACCTGTTATCGCTGGTGATGGTCATCTCGACGAGCGTGGGGGCGGTGCTCATCCTATTTGCCTACACCCCCGCGCTCGGCGGCTGGACGCTTCCCCAGATGCTCGTACTGCTCGGGGTGTTCTACATCGTCCAGGGCGTGAGCGAGTTCGTCTTCATCCCGAGCTTCGAGCGATTCATGGAGCACGTGCGCCTCGGCACGCTCGACTTCGTGCTGCTCAAGCCGGTCAGCAGCCAGTTCCTCGTGAGCGTCCGGCACCTGAAGTCATCGAACCTCGGCCAAGTCGTGCTGGGTGCCGCGGTGGTGGGCTTCGGCCTGGCGCGGCTCGAGGCGCTCTCGCCTGCCGCGGTCGCCGCGTTCGCGGTCGCGCTGCTCTGCGGTCTCGTACTCGTGTACGCGCTCTTGATCGTGCTGAGCACGGTGGCCTTCTGGCTCGTGCGCGTCGAGAACCTGCTCGCCGTGTACCAGGCGTTCCTCGACGCCGGCCGCTTCCCGGTCGACATCTACCCAGGCTGGCTGCGCATCACGATGAGCAGCGTGCTTCCGATCGGGATCGCGATCACGGTGCCGGCTCAGGCCGTCGCCGGGCGCCTGGACTCGGTCGGGCTGGCGACGATCGTGGCGGTCGCGGCGGCGGCGTGGCTCTTCGCGCGGTGGTTCTGGCGCTTCGGCCTGCGCAGCTACACGGGGGCGAGCGCGTAGATCCGCGGAGCGGTCAGCGACAGGGAGGATGATCCGGCAACGGGCCCTCTCCGCCAGCCGGCCGCCCTGCGAAGCGGGGAGAAGGTCCGGGAGGGTCGGCCGCGGTGGCGGCGGCGGCGGCGTTCACTCGTAGCGGATGCCGTCGCGCTCGATCCATCCACCTTCGTGCGTTCGGGCGGGATCGTGGTGGGTGAAATGCACGATGCCACCCTCGCGATTCCAGACGTACTCACCGTGGACCGTGATGGCGTCACCCGGACTCGCCGGGACGCGCTTGCCGATCGCGAGATTGTTCTCGACGAGCAGGGTCTGATCGCCTTGGGCGAGCTGCATGATGATCCGCTGATGCGCCCCCGAAGGCCCGGGCTGGTCGGCGAGGACGCGCGCCACCGTACCGGCCGCGGTCACCTGGATGCCGGAGCGGTGGTCCCGGAAGGCGGCGGCGACACCGTGGTTCCCCGCGACCGGCGAGGACACGCAGCCGGCGAGGAAGAGCGTCAGGGCCATTGCCCGCGCCGCATTGCGCACCGTGGCACCTCCGGCCTCCAGGCATCGTGGGCGGCGCCGGCTGCCGCGAACTTACGCCGGCGCCTCGAGCGAGCTTGTGCAGTGGGGGCAGCGCGTCGCGATCCTGAGGATCGTCTCCCCACAATTCGGGCAGGCCTTCGTGTCAGGAGTGGGCGGCGTCGGCGCGAGCATCTTGCGGCCGATGAGGAACACCACCAGCGCGACGATGACGAAGACGATCAAGGTATTGATGAATGCGCCGTAGTTGATCGTCGCCGCACCCGCGTCCTGTGCGGCCTTCAGGCTCGGGTAAGTCTTCCCGTCAAGGCTGTAATAGAGGTTCGCGAAATCGACCTTGCCGAGGAGGAGACCGACGGGGGGCATGATGATGTCCTTCACCAGCGAGTTGACGACAGCTCCGAGCGCTACACCGATGATCACACCCAGGGCCAGCGCCAAGGCATTCGTCTTGA
>JBBQVQ010000032.1:0-34623 GCA_038211425.1 Candidatus Limnocylindria bacterium
CGTGACGTCGTGGCGAACAGCAGGCACCGATCGGCGACCTGCTGTTCGCCTTCGCGGCTAGATCGAGCTGATCGTGCCCCGGATCAACAGGGTCATCGCGAAGCTGTCGCCGTCGGGGTTCTTGAGGATCGGGTCGCTGTCCGGCGGCCAATTCGTGACGCGCTTCTTGTCGTTCACGGGGTTGTTCCCGAACCGCTGCCATAGCGGGATGATCGGGAGCAGCTCGTTGAACGCCATCGCGAACTGGGTCACCGCCGGCTTCTGCTTCTCGATGTCGAGGCCCTCGGACGTCTTGTTGATGAGCTCGTCGAAGTCGACTGCGGTCCCGTCGGCCAGCTTCTGCTTCAGCGGATACTTCATGCCACCCCCGGCGGGGATGGTGTTGTGCGTGCGCACGTCCTGGATGAACGAGCCCTGCGGGTGCTGGTCGCTGGACGAGCCCCATGCCCGCACGAACATCGCGTACTTGCCGTCATTGACGCCGACACCCTGCTCGGACGACACGATCCCCCGGCCGGTGATCTTCATCCCGAACTTGGTCAGTGACTCCGCGGCGTGCTGCGCGGCGCTCGACCAGTCGGCGAAGTCGCTGGGGAAGACAAGTTCGTACTCGATCTTCTGGCCGCCCTTGGCCCAGATGCCGTCGGATCCCTTCGCGTAGCCCGCGTCCTTCATGAACCCTTCGGCCTTCGCCAGGCTGAACTCGTACGGCTTGAACTTCGCCTGGTCCGCGCTCGAGATCCACTTCGGGACGAGGTCGTCGCTGAAGCCGGCCATGAACTTCTGGACCTTGGCCGAATCGCCGTACGTGACTTGGCCGCTCTCCTCGCGGTTGATCGCGTGCGCGACGGCGTACCGCAGGCGGACATCCTGGAACTGCGGCGCCTTCTCCCAGTGGAAATAGATCGCCGGCCCGGTGTACAGCGGGGGCCGGACGATGCGGATGCCCTGGCTCTGGAACGCCTTGTCCGTCGCGAGCGGGAAGCCGTGCGTCGCGTAGTCGACGTCGCCGGCGAGCACGAGCGGAGTGACCTGCGCGGTCTCGCCCTTGTACACCACGACCTTGTCGAAGTTGACCTTGTCGGCGGCGTAGCCTCCGTCGTTCTTCACGAAGGTCAGCTGGGCCTCCGTCACGCTGGCGGGGTCGATCTTGTACGGACCGACCGACGTCGGCGTAGCGGGGCGGAGCTCCGCGAGCTTGGTGCGCAGATCCTTCCACTCCTGGTCGGTCGGTTTCTTTCCAGCCTTGACCAGGTCGTCGGTCTTGGTCGAGATGTCGCCGTAGGCGGAGTCCGGGCGGATGATCTCGCGGAGCAGGTATCGCTCCATCAGGCTCGACGGCCGGCTGATGCGGAAGCTGATCGTCTGGTCGTCCTTCAGGTCCATCTTGTCGACGTACTGCCAGAGCGTGAAGTTCTCCAGCCTTCCGACGTTGAACGTCGTGTAGACGTCCTTGGCGGTGAATGCCTTGCCGTCGCTCCACTTGATGCCCGAGCGGAGCTTGATCTCATAGGTGTCCGTGCCCTTGAGGCCCGATGACTCGGCGAGCCAGTACTCGTACTTGTCGTCGGCCCACTTGTACATGCCCAGGGTCGTGAGCCAGAGGTGCCGGTAGATGCCGGTCGTGAGGATGCCGCGGGGGGCGTACGCGTTCCAGTGGCCCGTCGGTGGCGCGTCGTACGGCCACGCGCCGTGGAACTCGCCGCCCTTCTTCGCCGCTCCCCCGCCCGAGCTCGCGCCCGGCTGGGTCTGCCCCGGCGCGCACGCCGCGGCGATGAGTCCGATGGTGGCGAGTGTCGAGTCCCGGAGGAAACGTCTGCGGTCTACGAGGTAGCGGATCGAACCCATGTGTACTCAGGCCCTCCCGGCGGCATCTGGGCCGCGATCTTTCGGCTGCTTTGCCGACTGGCTCACGTTGTAGCCTGTCCTTGTCAGTTTGTCATCTGCGCGGGGGAGCGGCGGCGACGACCAGCGGAGCAGGCCGGCGATGGCCAGGAGGAACAGACCGCCCACGCATGCTGACAGCGCCGTGACGACGAACTCGGCGGAACCCTGCGGCTGGAACGGCAACATGAGCAGCGCGAGCGCGAGGATCAGCACGCCGGTGGTGAAGCCGCCCTTCAGTAGCTGCGGGTCCATCTCCTAACCGCCGGTCGATGCCGAGAGCAGCTCGGCCGCGGGGGCCCGCTCGCGGACGGCAACGTGGCACGCGACCTCGCGCTCGTCGCGCAGCGGCTGGAGCACCGGAACCTGCACGTCACAGAGCCCCGGCTCGGCGAGCGGGCACCGCGGATGGAACGTGCAACCGCTCGGCAGGTGCAGCAGGCTCGGGATCTCCGCGCTGCGCAGCTCGACGCGCTCCTTGCCGCGGGTGATCGTGGGATCCGCCTCGGGGATCGCGGCGATGAGCGCCGCGGAATAGGGATGCGCCGCGTCGCCGACCACATCCTCGCTCCGGCCGAGCTCGACCACCCGACCGAGGTACATCACGCCGATGCGGCCTTTTTGCGCGAAGTAGCGCGCCACCGCCAGGTCGTGGGTGATGAGCACGATCGTCACGCCCAGGTCGTCGCGTAGCTTTAGGAGAAGGTTCAGCAGGCTGATGCGGATCGAGACATCGACCATCGAGACCGCTTCGTCGGCAACGATGACGCGCGGGTCGACGGTGAGCGCGCGGGCGATCGCCACGCGCTGGCGCTGGCCCCCGGAGAGCTGGTGCGGGTACTTCACCAGGAAGTCGCCAGGCGGGGTCAGCCCCACGCGTTGAAGGAGGTCCGTCACGCTCGCGGTCGCGGCCTGATGGCCGCGGACCTTCTTGTGCCGGTACAGCGGCGCGGACAACGTCTGGTAGATCGTGCGCAGAGGGTTGAGCGACGCGTACGGGTCCTGATGGACGAGCTGCACCGCGCGCCGAAATGAGGCCAGTTCGCGGCCCTTGATCTTCCAGACGTCGTTGCCCTCGAAGATCAGCCGCCCCTTCGTTGGCCGCAGGAGCCCCGCGAGCATGCGCCCGGCGGTCGTCTTGCCGCAGCCGCTCTCGCCGACGATGCACATGGCCTCGCCTTTTCCGAATGCCAGCGACACGTCGTCGACCGCGGTGATCGTCCCGGCTGCCGTCTTGTACACGCGGCTGACCCCGTCGAGCTCGATGAGCGGCTCGCCGCGCAGCGTGACGTCGCGGACGCTCACGACGCCGCCGCCTTCACGGCGACGGGCACCTCCGACGATCCCACCTGCTCGGCGACGGCCTGCCAGCGGATGCAGCGGGCGTCGTGGTCCGGCAGGTCCACCGCGAGCAGCGCGGGTTCCGCCTCCCTGCACTCCGGGATCCTGAGCGGGCAGCGCGGCTCGTACGTGCATCCGGGAGGCAGCCGGATGAGGTCGGGCGGAGAGCCGGCGATGGACTCGACGCTTCCGAGCTCTCCAGAGACGCGCGGGACGGCCCGCAGAAGGCCCACCGAATATGGATGCCGGGGCCGGTAGAAAAGGTCCTGCACGCTCGCGCGCTCCACCACGGTGCCCGCGTACATCGTGATCACGCGGTCCGCGAGCTCGGCGGCGATCGACAGGTCGTGCGAGATGAATACGAGCGAGAAGCCGAGCCGCTTCTTCAGGTTCCCGAGGAGGTCGATGATCTGCCGCTGGGTGAGGATGTCGAGCGCCGTCGTCGGCTCGTCGAGCACCACGACCTGCGGCTCGAGCATCAGGCTCATCGCGATGAGGATGCGCTGACGCATGCCCCCGGAGAGCTCGTGGGGGTACGCCCGCAGCATGCGGTCGGGCTCGAGGTGCACGAGCCGCAGCAGCTCGTCGGCGCGCTGCCGGATCTTCTTCGCACTTCCGTAACCATGCGCCTGCCCGGTGTCGTGGAACTGCTCCCAGATCGTGATGACCGGGTTGAAAGCGTTGAGCGCCGCCTGGAAGACCATCGCCAGCTCGCTCCAGCGGTAATGCCGCAGCTCGTCGGTGCCGAGGCCCCGGACGTCGATGGTCTCGCCCTCCGCCGTGCGGTACAGGATCTGCCCGGCCGTGATCCGCGCGGCGCGAGGAGACAGCCGGACCAGGCTAACGGCCATGGTCGTCTTTCCCGAGCCGCTTTCGCCGATCACGGCCAGCGTCTCTCCCTTGTGAAGGTCGAATGACACGTCGCGGACGGAGTGCACGGGCCCCCGGCGCGTCAGGTAGTCGATCGAAAGGTGGCGGACCGACAGCACGACGTCGGGGTCCAGCGATACCGGCTCGGGGCGGCCCTTGGGTGAGATCTCGCTATCCCCCGCTCCGCAGACGCGGATTGAAGATGTCCTCGAGCGCGGATGAGAGCCAGACCAGCGACAGCTGGAACAACGCGATAGCGAGGATCGGGCTCAGGATGTACCAGATGCTGTCCTTGAAGAAGATCGCGCCCTTCACGTTCGCGAGGTTCAGCATGAGTCCCCAGTTGATCCCCGAGAGCGGCACCAGGCCCAGGAGCATGAGCCCCGCGACCGCGTAGATCGCGCCCGTCATCGCGAATATGAAGTGGATGACGATGTAGCTGCGCATGCTGGGCAGGATCTCTCTGAAGATGATGTGGAATAGACCGAGATCGAGAGAGCGTGCCGCTTCCACGTAGTCCCGCTCCCTGAGCGAGAGCACTTGCGCCCGGATCTGCCGAAGCAGGCTCGCCCAGCCGAGCACGGCGAGGATCGCCGCGATGTAGAGGAGGTTGGACAGGTTGAGGACCGCCGCGGCCACGATGAGGACCGGCAGGTGCGGGATGGTGAGCCAGATGTCGGTGATGCCGAGGATCGCGGTGTCGAGCCGTCCACCCACCGTCGCCGCGAGGGAACCGAAGGTGACCGCGATTACGGTCGAGAAGAACGCGGCGAGGAAACCCACCAGAAGGATGTCCCGGCCCCCATTGATGATCTGGTTCCACACGTCACGTCCGCTGGAGTCCGTGCCGAGCGGGTGCGCCAGCGTAGGCGCTTCGTAGATCGCCGTGACGTTCACCTTGTCGTCGTACGGGACGAAGAACGGTACGACGAACGCGAGCAGGACGAAGAAGATGACCCCCGCGAGCCCGACCAGGCCGATCGGCCGCCCCGACAACAGCCGCAGGAAGTCAACGACCTTGACCCACGGGCCGGCCAGCCGCGCCATCGTGAGGGGGGTCGCCGCCGCGCTCATCCTCCCGCCCCGCCGGCGCGGCCGATCCGCGGATCGAGCCTGCTGTACAGCAGGTCGGCGAGGATGTTGGCCGCGACGACCGACACCGTGATGATCAGCACGATCCCCTGCATGACCGTGTAGTCGCGCTGCTGGATGGCCTGATAGAGCTTCAGTCCCACGCCGGGATACACGAGGATCGACTCCACGAAGATCGCGCCGCCCACCACGTAGCCGGCGGCGATCGCGAACTGGGTCACCAGCGGCAGGATCGCGTTCCGGCCGACATACGCGCTCGTGATGCGCCGGTCGGCCAGGCCCCGCGCGCGCGCCACCGTCACGTAGTCCTCCTCCAGCGTCGCGAGCGTCGCGCTCTTCATGCTGAGGATCCAGTGCCCGATGAGGGTAAGGAAGAACACCGTGATCGGCAGCGCCCCGTGAAAGAGCACGTCTCCGATGTAGCTCGGGGTGAAACCCGGCGGGATCCCCGGGGTCGACGCGCCGCGCATCTGCGTGATCGGGAGGAGCCGGAACTGCGTGCCGAGGAAGACGACCAGAAGCAGCGCCACGAGGTAGTTCGGCACCGAACTCACGAGCGAACCGATCGACGAGACCGCTGTATCGAACACCGAGTTGCGCCAGTACGCGGCGAGGAGGCCGAGCACGATGCCGAGGACGAAGCTGAGCAGCAGCCCCGTCCCCACCGCGAACAGCGTCCATGGCAGGAAGGCGAGGATCACGGTCGTCACCGGTGTGCCTTGGGAGAGGAGCGAGGCGCCGAGGTCCCCGCGGACCAGACGCCCGAGGTAGTCGAGGTACTGCTGATGGAGGGGCGCCTTGAGGTCCAGGTTGAAGAGGCCGGAAGCCTGGTCCGCCGCCTGCGCATATGTGATGCCGGTCTCCGCGATGACCTGGTTGATGTAGAGATCGACGGGGTTGCCGGGCAACAGACGGATCAGGAAGAAGGTCATCGTGACCACGACGAAGGTGGTCAGCAGCCCGCGGGCAAGCGCGCGGACGAGCGGCGTACCCCAGATCCCGCCGACCAGACTTCGCGCCGCCCCGTAGGTCGAGCGCCCACCGGCATCGAAACCGGCCTGGGTCTGGACCGGGGTCGTTGCGGCCACGGCGACATTGTGGCGCGGGCGCGCCGCTGCACAAGTACCCATCCGGTCGGGCGAGCGGCACCTCGGCCCGAGTTCGGCTCGCGCGGGACCCTACCGCGTGCGGCGAGGATCGAAGGCGTCGCGCAGTCCATCGCCGATGAAGTTCACGCTCACCACCGCGAGGAAGATCGCCAGGCCGGGAAAGATCGCCGTCCAGGGCGCCTGACCCATCTCGCTCGTCGCGTCCTTCAGCATGTTGCCCCACGTCGGCGTGGGCGGTTGCACGCCCAGGCCGAGGAACGACAGGGTGCTCTCGCTGATGATCGCCGAGGCCACGCCGAGCGTCGCCGCGACGACGACCGGGCCGATCGAGTTCGGCAGCATGTGCCGCACGATGATGTCGCGGTCGCGGGCGCCGATGGCCCTCGCCGCCTCGACGAAGTCCCGGTGCTTGAGCGATAGGAACGTCGCGCGGACGACGCGCGAGGTCGTCATCCACGAAAGCGCGCCGAGGACGAGCACGATGAGGCCGACGGTCATGCCCTTGAACACCACGCCGAACAGGATGAGCAGGAAGAGCCGCGGGAAGGCGTACATCATGTCGACGAAGCGCATCAGAACGCCGTCAAGCCAGCGGCCGCGGAAGCCCGCGAGCCCACCGACGAAGGTGCCGAGCGAGATGGCGACCGCCGCGGTAAGCAGGCCGATCGTCAGCGAGACGCGCCCACCGTAGAGAATGCGCGTACCCAGGTCCCTGCCCAGGCTGTCGGTCCCCATCGGGTGCACCGCTGACGGCGACTCGTAGATGGACAGAAGGTCGGTCTTTTCCGCGTCGTACGGCGAAACGAGGGGCGCCAGGAGCGCGAGTGCCGTGAGGACGCTCAGCACGAGGAGCCCCGCGACCGCCAGGCGATGCGCGAGAAAGCGCTCCATGGCCATCCGCCACTGCCCCCGCTCGCGTCGCGCCAAGGTCTCAGGAGTAACGAATACGGGGGTCGAGATATCCATAGAAGACATCCGCCGCGAGATTCGCCAGGACGATGAGCGCGGACGAGACCGCCAGTACTCCCATGAGCACGGGGTAGTCCGATCGTGTCGCGGCGTCCCAGAACAGTCGGCCCATCCCCGGCCAGCCGAAGATCTGCTCGGTGACGAGTGCTCCGACAAAGAGCTCCGGGACGTCGAGCGCGACGACGGTCACGTAGGGCAGAGCGGCGTTCTTGAGCGCGTGCCGCGCCACGACCACTCGATCGGCGAGGCCCTTGGCGCGCGCCGTCCTCAGGTAGTCCTGGCCGAGCGTCTCGAGCATGCTCGCCCTCAGGTACCGCACATGCGAACCGAGCTGCACGAGCGCGATCGTCATCACTGGAAGCACCAAATGCCGCAGCCGGTCGCCGAGATCGAACGGCGCGCCGGGTGTGGCGATGCCACCGAGCGGAAGGAGCCGCAGTTGCAGCCCGAACACGATGATCAGCAGAAGCCCGAGCCAGAACGTCGGGGTCGACAGGAACGCGAACGTCGCCCCGGTCATGGCGTGGTCGAAGACCGAGTACTGGCGCATCGCCGTCAGCACGCCGATCGGCAGTGAGAGCATGACGGTCACGACGAACACCGTGCCCATGAGGTACACCGTGTTCGGCAGGCGCTCGCCGATGAGCGCCAGGACCGGCTGGTGGCTAACCAGCGAGTAGCCCCAATCGCCGGTCACGAACCTGCTGAGCCACGACAGGTACTGCACGTGGAGCGGTTGGTCCAGGCCGAACGCCTGCTCCAGCCGAGCGAGATCCGCGTCGGTCACGTAGGGGTTGCCCTCGTACGCCGCGAGCGGGCCGCCGGGGACCGCACGCAGGATCGCGAACGACACCACGCTGATGCCCAGCAGCAGGGGTACCGCCTGAAGCAGGCGGCTCGCGACGTAGCGCCCCATGGCTACTTGATCAGGTACCAGTCCTCGATGTTCGAGGTGACCTCCTGCCAAGGGTTGTTCTTCCACCCGAACACCTCGGCGCGGTGCGCGTCGATGTCTGCCCGCTCGTACATCCAGATGATCGCGACGGCGTCGTTCAAGCGCGCGAGCGCGCGCCCGTACGCGTCCTTCCGCATCTGCTGGTCGAGGGTCGAGCCGGCCTCGTCGATCGCCTTGTCCGCCTCGGCGTCCTTGAAGCGCGTGTAGTTCTGGCCGATGCCGCCGTTCGCCGCTGATGGGATGTTCGTGGAGTGGTAGCGCTGGCTGACCACGGTGTGCGGGTCGATGCCCGGGCTCGACGCGTACATCACGAGGTCGAAGATGCCGCGCTTCCGCGGGTCGCCGGAGGCCCACGAGCCTGAAAGCAGCACGCTCGAGGGCTGGTTCTGGATCCTGAGCTCGACGCCGACGGCCTTGTACGCGTCGATGAGCACCTGCTCGATCCGCTCCCGCGCCTGGTTGCCGGTCGTTGTCGTGATCGTCAGCGCGGCCCGGACGCCGTTCTTGGCGCGCACCCCGTCGGACCCCTTCGTCCAGCCCGCTTTGTCAAGCTCGTCGTTCGCCTTGTTCGGGTCGTATCCGTCCTGCCTCAGGTCCTTCGGCGACGCCCATCCCTGCGACACCGGCGACGAGGCGGGTCGCACTCTGTTGAACAGGATCTTGTCGATGATCTGGGGGATCGGCGTCGCATGCAGCAGCGCCCGCCGCACCGCGAGCTCGCCGAGCACCGGGTGGACGCTGTTCGGATCGGTCTGGTCCTGGTCGCGCGCCATGTTCAGCTCGATGCGCTCGACGGAGGGGCCGGGATCGGCGAAGACCTTGATACCGGGGACGTTCTCGACGTC
Organism: Candidatus Limnocylindria bacterium; assembly: GCA_038211425.1. GTDB lineage: Bacteria > Chloroflexota > Limnocylindria > P2-11E > P2-11E > JALYKU01. The sequence continues at coordinate 9,066 of JBBQVQ010000032.1, forward strand.
CTGGGTCTCGGATTCGAGCAGGTTCCACATCGCCTGGACCTCGCCTGCCTTGAGCTGAGCGATCGCGACCTTGCTGTCGGGGACGCTCTTGAAGATGATGCGGTCGAGGTACGGCCTGTCCTTCACGCGATAGTTCTCGTTGCGCTCCGCAGTGATCGAGTCGCCCGACTTGAAGTCGGTGATCTTGAACGGCCCGGTGCCGATCGGCATGCGGTTGTAAGCCGTCCTGCTGATGTCCGCCGCCTTTTCGAGCACGTGCTTGGGCAGGATGCTCTGAAAGTTCAGCGGATACGCGGCGTAGATCGTCCTGTAGTTCACGACCGCCGCCGTCTCGCTGGGCGTGTCGATCGATTCGATGTCCCCAAAGCCCGCGCGGTTCACGACCTTGGGGTCGCGCATCCACGCTTCCCAGGTGAACTTGACGTCGGCGCTCGTGACTTGTTCACCGTCCGACCACTTGAGGTCCGGGAGGAGCTCGTACGTCACGCTCATCCTCTTTCCCTCGGGCGAGAGCTTCACGCCGCCGTTCTCCAGTGTCGGCAGGCTCTTCGCGAGCACGGGCGCGTAGCTGCCGTCGGCGCCTGTCCTGATCAGACCCTCGTTCACGACGTTTCCCACCACCGTGCCGACGGTCTGGTTGATGTACAGGGGGGCAAGCGTCGTCGGTTCCTGCCACAGGGCGAGGGTCAATGTGCCGCCGCGCACCGGAGGGCCGCCGGCGGCCGGCTGCGCCGGACTGCCTGGCGGGGCGCAGGCCCCGATGATCAGCACCATCGCGCTCGCGAACATCTTTGCCCAGCGCGAACAGGATCCCGTCATTTCATTTCACCCACCCGCTGTCATCATTGTGCCCGCCGAAGCGGTCGCGGGGAATAGCATTCGCGCCGGCAAGGGGGAGACGTTGAGCAGGCTGGTGAAAGCGGCGCTGGCGCAGTGCGCGTGGACCGGCGACAAGGATTCGATGATCGCGAAGCACATCCGGTACATCGGCGATGCGGCCGCCCAGGGGGTCAAGGCGATGTGCCTGCAGGAGCTCTTCTACGGGCCCTACTTCTGCCAGGTGCAGGACACGAAGTACTATTCGTTCACCGAGCGCATCCCGGATGGCCCGACCACGGAGCTCATGCGGGAGCAGGCGCGGAAGCACGGCATGGTCCTGGTCGTCCCGATGTACGAGGAGGACCAGCCGGGCGTCTACTACAACACCGCCGCGGTCATCGACGCCGACGGGACCTACCTCGGCAAGTACCGCAAGACGCACATCCCGCAGGTGAACGGCTTTTGGGAGAAGTTCTACTTCCGCCCGGGAAACAGCGGATACCCCGTCTTCGATACCGCGGTCGGCAAGGTCGGCGTCTACATCTGCTACGACCGGCACTTCCCGGAGGGTGCCCGGATGCTCGGACTGCACGGGGCAGAGCTCGTCTTCATACCCTCCGCGACCTCGCGAGGGCTGTCGATGCATCTCTGGGAGATCGAGCAGACGGCGCACGCGATCGCCAACGGCTACTGGGTCGGGACGATCAACCGCGTCGGCAAGGAGGAGGAGTTCGGCCCGAACGACTACTACGGCTCGAGTTACTTCGCCGACCCGCGTGGCAAGATCGTCGCGCGGGCGTCGGAGACGGAGGAGCAGCTGCTCTGCGCCGAGGTCGACCTGGACCTCGCGCGCGAAGTCCGCAACACCTGGCAGTTCTACCGCGACCGCCGTCCCGACATGTACGGCGACCTGGTGAAGCCATGACGACCGCCGTGAGCGAGGTGCGCAACTACATCGGCGGGGAGTGGGTGAAGGCGCCCGGTACCACGGTCGACGACCGCAACCCGGCGCGTCATGGCGAAGTGCTGGCGCGAGCCGCGGTCTCCACGCCGGAAGAGGCGCGCCGGGCGGTCGACGCCGCCGCCGCCGCATTCCACGAGTGGCGGACGACGCCGGCGCCGCTGCGGGGGGACGTCGTGCGGCGCGCCGCGGACCTCCTGGAGCAGCGGCGGGACGACCTCGCGCGCTTGCTGACGCGAGAAGAGGGAAAGGTGCTCACCGAGTCGCTCACCGAGCTCGACCGGGCGGTCGCCAACGTGCGCTTCTCCGGCGCCCAGGGGCCGCGCCTCGTCGGCGAGACCATCCCCTCCTCCCAACGTGGGACCTTCATCTACACGACGCGGGAGGCTATCGGGGTCGTCGCCTGCGTGACTCCCTGGAACTTCCCGATCGCGATCCCGGCGTGGAAGATCGCGCCGGCGCTCGTCGCCGGCAACACCGTCGTCTTCAAGCCGGCGACGCTCACTCCTCTGTGCGCCGCGGAGCTGGTGCGCTGCTTCGCCGACGCGGGGCTGCCCGCGGGCGTGCTCAACCTCGTTCTCGGTCAGGGCGAGGCGCTATCAGCCGCGCTCGTCGACGACGACCGCGTGAAGGCGATCTCTTTCACCGGGTCATCCGACGTCGGGAAGCGGCTGTACGCGCGAGCCGCCCAGCGCCTGTGCAAGGTCCAGCTGGAGATGGGGGGCAAGAACGCGGTGATCGTGCTCGAGGACGCGGATCTCGAGAAGGCCGCCGAGAGCGTCGCGACCGGGGCGTTCGGCGCGACGGGGCAGCGCTGCACCGCTACGAGCCGCGCCGTCGTGGTTCGCTCGCGCCTGGCCGAATTCACGGACCTGCTATCGGCGAAGGCAGACACGTGGACGGCGGGAGACGGACTCGACGGGTCGACGAGGATGGGGCCGCTCGTGGATGAGTCCCAGCTGGCCAAGGTGCGCGGCAAGATCGCCGAGGGGCGGCGCGAAGGAGCGCGGGCGCTGCGCGATGGCAGCGAGGTCATGGATCCGCGACTGCGCGAGGGCTACTTCGTCGAACCGACGATCTTCACCGACGTCGATCCGCGGATGTCCGTCGCGCGGGACGAGATCTTCGGTCCGGTCGTCAGCGTCATCGCCGTGGACGATCTCGATGGCGCGCTGGCCGCCGCGAACGCCGTCGGCTACGGCCTGTCGTCCGCCATCTACACGCGGGACCTGCGAGCCGCTTTCCGGTACGCGGCGGAGTCCGAGGCGGGGATGCTCCACGTGAACATCCCGACGCTCGGCGGAGAGGCGCAGGTGCCGTTCGGGGGAGTCAAGGACTCGGGCTTCGGCGATCGCGAGTGCGGCACGGCTGCCTTCGACTTCTTCACCGAGACCAAGGTCGTCTACATCGGGTACTGACCACGCCTTCGGGCGTGGCCCGGCTCGGCGCGTGGCGTTCGACCACCGCCTCCCCGGAGGTAGCCGAACGGAGCCCAGGGGCGCGAGCCCATTGTCGCTACCTCCGGGCCGCCGGGGTCTGAGGTGCCGAAGGGCCCCTCATCTGCTGGTAGCGGCGGCAGCCCTTCGCCGCTCGCGGCCGTGCGCAACGGTTGTCCCAGGTGGCGAAGACGGTACGCTGTCGGCCGCTGCGCGCGCATCGGTCGTGGGGGAGGCGAGGGTGGCGAAGACTCTCATCGCCGGCGGGACGGTCGTGACCGCATCCGATACCTACGCCGCGGATGTGCTGATCGACGGCGAGACGATCGAGACCATCGGCCGCGATGTCCGGGCGGAGGGCGCGCGGCGCATCGAGGCCAAGGGCAAGTACGTAATCCCCGGCGGCGTCGACGTTCATACGCACATGGAGCTTCCTTTCGGCGGCACCTTCGCCTCCGACGATTTCGAGACGGGGACGCGCGCCGCGGCCTTCGGGGGCACCACGACGATCGTCGACTTCGCGGTGCAGGGAATGGGCGAGCCGCTGCGAGCGGCGCTGGACGCGTGGATGGCCAAGGCCCAGGGCAAGGCCGTCGTCGATTACGGCCTGCACATGATCGTGCGCGATCCGAGCGACGGGGTGCTGGAGGAGATGGACACGCTGGTCCGTGAGGGCGTCTCCTCGTTCAAGCTCTTCATGGCCTACCCCGGGGTCTTCATGGTCGATGACGGCTCGATCTTCAAGGCGCTGCAGCGGACCGGCGAGAACGGCGGGCTCATCTGCGTGCACGCGGAGAACGGCGGCGTCATCGATGTGCTCGTGAGGAAAGCGCTCGCCGCCGGGAACACCGCGCCGAAGTGGCACGCGCTCACGCGCCCGCCGGAGGCCGAGGCGGAGGCCACCCACCGGGCGTACCGCCTGGCGGAGATGGCGGGCGGCATCCCGCTGTACGTCGTGCACCTCTCGGCGGCGCAGGCACTCGAGCAGGTGCGCCTCTTCCGCGACCGCGGCCTGCCCGCGTACGCCGAGACGTGCCCGCAATACCTCTTCCTGTCGTATGACAACTACGAGGAGCCGGGGTTCGACGGCGCGAAGTACGTGATGTCACCGCCCCTCAGACCGAAGTGGCACCAGGACGAGCTGTGGAAGGGCCTTGCGCGTGGTGACCTGCAGGTCGTGTCGACCGACCACTGCCCTTTCTGCATGAAGGAGGGTTTCAAGGGCCTCCCGAAGCAGAAGGGACTCGGCAGGGACGATTTTTCGAGGATCCCGAACGGCGCTCCCGGGGTCGAGACCCGTATGGTGCTGATGTACGACGGCGGGGTGCTGGAGCATCGGATCGATCTGAATCGCTGGATCGAGCTGACGGCGACCGCGCCCGCGAAGATCATGGGCTTGTTCCCGCGCAAGGGGACCATCGCCGTCGGCAGCGACGCGGACCTCGTCGTATGGGATCCGAGCGCGACGTCGACCATCTCGGCCAGGACCCACCACATGCGGGTCGACTACAACCCATACGAGGGGCGCACCGTGCGCGGCAAAGCGGTGTTCGTACTCTCGCGGGGCGAGGTGATCGTCGAGCGCGGCCGCTTCACCGGCGCGAAGGGCCGCGGGCGCTTCCTGAAACGGGGCGGGCCGCTGCTTAAGACGTGATCCCCGACCTCGACGCCGCGGAGCGAAGAACACGGACAACGCGTCGTTCGTCGTGTGGACCGCGGAGGGCGTGCGCTTCGAGCTGTGGTCGCGCACCGTAGAGACGGCGCAGCCGCTTCGGCTCGCGGAGATGCTGCGCCAGGACGACCCTTGTGCGCGGGTCAGCCCAGCACCATCTCCTCGAGGCGCGGCCTCACCTCGCCGATCATGCGCTCGATGGTCTCGCGGTCGTAGGGCGGATTCATGCCGAAGATGAAGCCGCGGATACCCGCGCGCCAGCGCTCCGCGAGCTCGGCTGCGACCTCATCGACCGTCCCGCCCTGCGGTCGGCTCTGCGGGCCCGCCACCCGGTTCCGCTCGGCGACCTCGCGCATGCGCGTGTCGATCGCGCGCGGGTCGTCGCGGATCAGCGCGGGCCCATTCGTGGTCGGCAGGATCTCGGCGGCATCGCGTCCCACATCATCGCAGTGCCGCTTCAGGACCTCGAGCTTGTGGCGCAGGACCTCGGAGCTTCCGAAGCCGTGCCAGATGTCGGCGTGGCGCGCGGTGATGCGCAGCGTCTTGCGCTCCCCGCCGCCGCCGATCATGAGCGGAAGCCGCGCCTGCACCGGCTTCGGCTCGCAGAGCGCGTCGGTGATCCTGTAGTGGCGGCCGGCGAACGTCGTGCGCGGCTCGTCCAGGAGCGAGCGGATGATCGGGGCGGCCTCCGCGAGCTTCGCGAGCCGGATCCCCGGCGTGTCGAAGGGGATCCCGTACATCGCGTGCTCGCGCTCGTGCCACGACGCGCCCAGACCGAGGATCGCCCTGCCGCGGCTGATGTGATCGAGGGTCGCGGCCATGTTCGCGAGCACCGCGGGGTGACGGTAGGTGTTGCCACTGACGAGCATGCCGACCTGCACTTTTTGGGTGATCGCGGCCCATGCGGGCAGGAGCTGCCACCCTTCGAAGTCCGGTCCGCTCGTGTCGCCGATGAGCGGAACGAAGTGGTCCCACGTCCACAGCGAGTCGTAGCCCAGCTTGTCGATGAGCAGCGCCGTGTCGCGCAGCTCGTCCCACGTCGTGTACTGCGGATGGAGCTGAAGGCCGAAGTGGATCACGCCGACCGACAGTACACTCGCCGGTCGACATGACGCTGGGCATCGACCGCTCCGCCGACCCCGCGGCCGCCGCACGCGACACGCGCGAGCATGTGCTCGTCTCGTGGTCGGCGCAGGCGGCCGTCGCCCCGCTGGTGATCACCGGCGCCGAGGGGTGCTGGCTCCACGCCGGCGAGCGGCGGATCCTCGACTTCTCGTCGCAGCTGATCAACGCGAACCTGGGCCACCAGCACCCAAGGGTCGTTCGCGCGATCCAAGAGCAGGCCGCAAGACTCTGCTACGTCGCTCCGTCCTTCGCGGAGGAGGGACGCGCGACGCTCGCCCGCATGATCGCCGAGGTGACGCCGGGGGACCTGGTCAAGACCCTCTTCACGACGGGGGGAGCGGAGGCGAACGAGAACGCCCTCAAGATCGCCCGCTTGTACACAGGGCGGCACAAGGTACTGACCCAGTGGCGATCCTTTCACGGCGGGACGCAGGGAGCGATGACCCTCGGAGGTGACAATCGCCGCTGGGCGAACGAGCCGGGCATCCCGGGCGTCGTCCATTTCCTGAATCCCGACCCCTACCGTTCGATGTTCGGCGACGATCCCGGCGCTGCCCTTGCACACGTCGAGGAGATCGTCTGGTACGAGGGCCCCGAGGAGATCGCCGCGATCATGGTCGAGCCGATCGTCGGGACATCGGGGCTGCTCGTCCCGCCCGACGGCTATCTCGAAGGGCTCCGCGCCATCTGCGACCGCTACGGCTTCGTGTTGATCCTCGACGAGGTCATGACCGGTTTCGGGCGGACCGGCGCGTGGTTCGCCGCCGACCACTGGGGCGTGACGCCGGACATCCTGACGTTCGCGAAGGGGGTCAACTCAGGCTACGTTCCGCTCGGCGGCGTCATCGTGGACGAGCCGATCGCGCGCCACTTCGAGGACCACGTGCTCTGGGGCGGGCTGACATACAGCGGGCATCCGCTCGCGTGCGCCGCCGGTATCGCCGCTGTCGAGGCGTACCGCGACGAGCAAGTGATCGACAACTCGGCGCGGCTCGGACGCGTCCTTCTCGACGAGCTTCGGCAGGTGGCGACGCGCCACCCGTCCGTCGGCGATGTGCGCGGGCGGGGCCTGTTCGCCGGCATCGAGCTCGTGAAGGACCGCACCACGAAGGAGATGCTCGAGCGCTGGAACGGGCCCTCGAACCGGCTGGCGAAGGCGCTGGCGGGCGCGCTGATGCAGCGCGACGTCTACGTCTTCTGCCGCTGGAACGTGTTGTTCGTCGCGCCGCCGCTGATCATCGACGAGCGGGAGCTGCGCGTCGGGATCGGCGCGATCGACGAGGTGCTGACGATCGCCGACCGTTACGCGGCCACGGGCCAGCTCTGAGCGAGGCGGCTCCGCCTCAGCCGCACTTCGGCGCGAACTTCCCAGCGCAGCACACGACGTGGGAGGCGCTTCGCGACGCCGGCGCGTTCGCGGACCAGGCGGGTTTCGACTCGATCTGGACGTGGGACCACTTCGTGCCCCTGTCGGGCGATACGAACGGCCCGATCCTCGAGGCGTGGATGCTGCTCGCGGCGTGGGGCGCCCTCACGACGCGCGCCAAACTCGGGACCCTGGTCACGGGCAACACCTACCGTCACCCCGCCGTCCTCGCCAACATGGTCGCCTCTCTCGACCACATCACGAACGGCCGCGCGATCCTCGGGCTCGGCGCCGCGTGGCACGAGGCAGAGCACGCGATGTACGGCATCCCGTTCTTCACGCCGGGGACCCGGCTGGCGCGGATGGACGAGGCGGCCGCCCTGATACGCCGCCTCCTCGACGAGCCGCGGGTCTCGTTCGCCGGGAAGCACTACGCGCTGAAGGACGCAGTGTGCGAGCCGAAACCCATCCAACGGCGGCTTCCGATCCTCATCGGCGGGGGCGGGGAGCGGAAGACCCTGCGCACCGTCGCGCGCTACGCCGACTACTGGCACGGGCACGGCTCGCCCGAGGTCATCGCACACAAGCTGGCCGTGCTGCGGGCTCACTGTGCCGACGTCGGCCGGGATCCCGCGGAGATCACACCGCTGACGACCGTCCGGCCCCAGGTCGTCCTGCGCGACAGCGCGCGCGAGGTCGAGGACTGGTGGCGGGAGGCCGCGAAGGTCCAGCGCACGGACGAGGTTCCCGAAGCGAATCCGATCCATACGGTCGACGCGCTGGTAGCGCGCCTTTTGGAGCTGTGGCGCGCGGGCGCGCGCGGCTTCATCTTCTACTACATCGCGCCGTTCGATCGCGAGACCATGCGCCTGGTCTGCGAGCAGGTCCGCCCCCGATTCGCTGCTGCGCTGAGGTCAGAGCCGGCCCCTCCCGGGTAATCGCCGCGCTGTTGGCGCCAGTACTCGGCGCCCGGAGCGCACCGGGCCCGTCCTCTTCTAACGCGCGGTCGTCTGGTGGGTGTCCGCCACCGGCTCGCGGCTGTCAGCGCCGAACCTGATCGCCAGGACATCCAGGACCACGAAGGCGCCGATCGCGATGAGCAGTTCCATTGCCTTGTTCTCCTAACTCGCTTCCGACTAGAAGCTGGTTAGAAGGTATCGTCGGGCGTGCTAACCTGTCAAGAGGTTTTGAGGAGTTAGGAGACGAGTGTGACGCAGAAGACTTTCGAGCTGACCGGCGGAGCGCTGTGTCTCGATTTCACCAACACCGTGGGCGGCACCCGCGCGCAGCCGCGCGAATACCTGACCGGGTTCGGTGACCTCGTGGAGTGGGCACGCCAGGCCGGCGTTATCGACGGCACGAGCGCCCGGGCGCTCGCTCGGAGGGCGCGTGCGGCGCCTGCCGAGGCTGCGAGCGCGATGCGCCGCGCGATCTCGCTGCGCGAGGCGATCCACCGGCTGCTCGTGGCGCGGGGAAAGGGCCACCGGCCATCGGAGGCCGACGTCGAGCTGATCCGGAGGTCTGATGTCGACGCGCTCGAGCATTCGCGGCTCGTCGCCACCGACGATGGGTACGAGCGAGGTTGGCCGGGCGTGCCGCCGCCCCTCGACCGAGTGGCGTGGGCGGTGGCCCGCGACGCCGCCCGGCTGCTGACATCGGCCGACCTCGCGCGTGTCCGCGAGTGCGCTTCCGAGACCTGCGCGTGGCTGTTCCTCGACACGAGCCGGAACCGGAGCCGCCGATGGTGCGACATGAGCTCCTGCGGCAACCGCGCGAAGGTCCGCCGGCACTACGAGCGCGTCAGGTCAGCGCGGGAATGACCTCCCGCCCGTAGACCGAGAGCGTCTCTTCCTCGTCGCCGCTCATGAGGTAGAGGTTGAACTGCGTCACTCCGGCGGCGACCAGCTCCCGCAACTTCGCGACGTGCTCGTCGACCTCGCCGATGACGCAGAAGCGGTCGACGGACTGGTCGTCGACGAAGGCGGAGTTCGCCGATCCCGGCTCGGCGTGGTGGTGGTAGTCGTAGGCCGGGCGGTCCCTCACGTACGCGGTGAGCGCCGGCGGCAGGGTCGTCTGCCCGTACCGCTTCACCAGGTCGACGACGTGGTTGCTCACGAGAGCCGGGAACCAGCGCACCCGCTCGCGCGTCGCGGCACGCGGGCCGACGTGGGCCGGCGCCGCTGCCATGAGCTCGATCCCGCCCGGATCGCGCCCCGCCCTGCGCGCCCCATCGCGCAGGAGACCCGCGCACCAGGCGATGAGCTCCGGGTCGCCGATCTGCACGACCGCCCCGTCAGCGATCCGTCCCACGAGGTCCAGCGCCTTCGGCCCGTACCCCGCCATCCACACAGGAAGGCCGAACGGCTCGGCCCAGTCGAGCCGGAGCCGCGTGCCCTCGTACGACACCTCCCGGCCTTCACACAGGTCTCGGATGACCGTCGTCGCCTCCTCGAGCGCGGCGAGCGTCGTCGGCGGCTTGCCGAGCACGCGACGCGCCGAGTCGCCGCGTCCGATGCCGAGGTCCATCCGTCCCCGCGAGAGGATCTGCAGCACCGCGAGGCTGCTGGCGGTCACCGAGGGCTCGCGCGTCGCGGGATTCGTGACACACGTGCCCAGCCGCATCCGCTCGGTGTTCTGGGCCATCAGCGTGAGCGGGACATACGGCTCCTTCCACAGAACGTGGCTGTCGAAGACCCAGCCGTGAGTGAAGCCCATGCGTTCCGCGAGCCTCGTCAGGCTGACGATGCGCTCGAGGGAATGGTCGGGCTTGAGCGTGAATCCGAACTGCATCGCCGGCGCAGTCTACGGTCGCCTCCACGACGACCCGTGGGCACCTGCCGGACCGCGCCACGATCAGCCGGAGCGCGGCCGTGTCCCGGTCCAATCAGAACGACGCTCGACCGTGATGCGGATCACGGGGCGACCGGCGAGCGGCAGCTCGCGGTATTGCGCGTACTTGGCCTCGAGCGCCGCCACGGCGCGATCGCGTTCGGGACCGGACTCGACGATCTCCGCCGTGCCCTCGAGCAGGGTGTAGCGGAGCCGCGACCAGTCCTCATCCCACGCGTCCAGCACGACGCTCACGCGGCCGTTGGTCTCGATGTTGCGCACGCGCCGCAGCGCGCGCCAGTCGGCGTCCCGCTTGGGCTTGCGGTCGACCGGCGTGAACAGGAACGGCTTCAGATAGACGAACACGATCGGGATCACGTGCGGCCTGGCGTACTGATCGGACGTCGCGAGGTGCGCGACGCGGGCCGTCGCGAGGAGATCGCTCACATGAGGGCGCGAAGGCGGGGGAGCACCTCCTTCGCGTAAAGCGCCATCGAGCGCTCCTGGTCCCTGCCGGGGAAATGGAAGACGAGGTGGTCGAAGCCGAGCTCGACGTATTCCTCGATCTGCCGGACGTGCTCGTCAGGGTCCGTCGAGCAGATGAACCGTTCGTGCGCCCGGTCGGCGACGGCATTCGCCCGCAGCTCCATCTCTCTCGGATCGTCCACGCCGGCCTTGTCCTCGGCGGGGAGCGCGAGCGCGGCCCACTCCCGGCAGTCGGCGACCGCGCGGTCGTGGTCGGTGTCGTACGAGACCTTCATCTCGATGAGCCGCTCGATCGCATCTGGGTCCTTACCGGCGGCGCGCGCGCCGCGGTCGACGGCGGGCAGGAGCGTCTCGCGATACAACACCATGCCCTTGCCGCTCGTGCAGATGAAGCCGTCGCCCTGGCCGCCGGCGAATTCCGCGGCTTTTGCTCCACCGGCGGCGATGAACAGCGGAACGCCGCCATCGGGCTTGTCGAAGATCTTCGCCTCGCGCGTCCGGAAGTACTTGCCCTCGAAGGTCACGTAGTCCTCGCGCCAGAGGCGACGGATCAGTGTGACCGCCTCGCGGAGCCGCGCCAGCCGCTCGCGCGGCACCGGCCATTCGCCGGTCGTGACCGGCGTCTCGTTCATCGACTCGCCGCTCCCGACCCCGAGGAAGACCCGGCCCGGCGCCAGGAGGGCGATCGTGGCCATGGCATGGGCCACCAGCGCCGGGTGATATCGGAACGTGGGTGTCACCACGCTCGTGCCGAGCCGGACGCGCGAGGTGCTCGCGGCCGCGGCGCCGAGCCAGGCGAACGCGAAGGGAGCGTGGCCGCCGGTGTCCCGCCACGGGTGAAAGTGGTCGCTGGTCACGACGCTGTCGAAGCCGAGCTTCTCCGCGGCGACCGCGAGCCGGAGCAGTTCGGCCGGAGCGAACTGCTCCGCCGAGGCCTTCCAGCCGAGCGTCAGCATCGAGGCATCGTACGTCGGCATACTGCAAGGCGGTGCCAAAGACGGAAGTTGACGTGGCCGGCGGCGCACGGCCGCGCACGGACGGGCGCCTCGAGGTCATACCCGCCATCGGGATGCCCGAGGTGCGCCCCGGGGACGACCTGACGGCCCTCCTGCTCGCCGCGCTGCATGGGCAGCATGAGGCGGTCCTCGCGCGCGACGTGGTCGTACTCGCGCAGAAGGTCGTATCCAAATCGGAGGGTCGCCTGGTGCGGCTGGCGGACGTCGTTCCCGGCGAGCGCGCTCTCCGTATGGCCGGCGAGTCGGGGAAGGACGCGCGCGCCCTCGAGGTCGTGCTGTCCGAATCACGCGCGGTCCTGCGGTGGGAGAGGGGAGTGTTGATCGCCGAGACGCGCCACGGCTTCGTGTGCGCGAATGCCGGTGTCGACCAGTCGAACGCCGGAGCGCCTGGGGTCCTGGTCCTGCTCCCTCTGGACCCCGATGCATCGGCGGCGCGCCTCAGGGAGGAGATCAGGGTCGCGACCGGGGTCGAGGTCGCTGTCGTGATCACCGACACGTTCGGACGGGCGTGGCGCGAGGGTCACGTCAACGTCGCCATCGGCGCCGCGGGACTGCCGGCGCTCGAGCGCCTGGCCGGACGGATGGACCCCGAGGGGTACGAGCTCAAGGTGACCCAGATCGCGCTCGCCGACGAGATCGCGTCCGCGACCGAGCTTGTCATGGGCAAGCTCGATCGCCGGCCTGCGGCGGTGGTCCGCGGACTCGTGCTCGCCCCCTCAGACGAGACAGCGCGCACGTACGTCCGTCCCCGCGACAAGGACATGTTCCGATGAGCAAGTTGAGTTCCGCGATGCGGACGTTCCTGGAAGAGAAGCGGTTCGCCGTCCTAGCGACGATGAACCCGGATGGGTCGTCGCAGCAGACCGTCATGTGGTACCTGATCGAAGGCGACGAACTGGTCTTCAACACGAAGCGGGGCCGGAGGAAGCAGCGAAATCTCGAACGCGATCCGCGGGTCTCGCTCTGCATCGCCGATGGGTATCGCTTCGTCACCGTATCGGGCACGGCTCGCGAGCTCGCCGACCCGGCGACGGCGCAGGCGGATATTAGGCGACTCGCGGCGCGGTACTCGGGCGAGGCGAGCGCCGAGAAACAGATGCAGCGCTTCTCGCGCGAGGAGCGGATCAGTTACCGCGTACCGATCGGCGTCATCCTCTCGATGGGTCTCTAGAGCGAAGGGCCGGAGCCGGCCCCGATATGCGGAGGCCGGCTCCAGCGGTGGGGGATGGATGAAAAGGCCCTTTGCGCCACTAACGGCCTTGGTGACGGGACGTCACGCCCGTTGAGGGAAAACAAAAGCCCCGCCTTTCGGCGGGGCTTTCGCACTGCGCTGGATGCAGCTACGCGTACCGGCCGCGTGAGGCCGACGGGCGCACCTGCTCGAAGCAGGAGCTGCAGTACACGGGCTTGTCGCCGCGTGGCTGGAACGGAACGCGGGCCTCGCCGCCGCAGTTGCTGCACGTCGCGGTGAAGAACTCGCGCGGGCCGCCCATGCCGCGGCTGCCGCCGCCGGCGCCGCCGTACATGCTCCCGCCGCCCATGCCGCCACCGGTCGATCGGCGTGCCGCGCGACACGTGGGACAGCGTCCCGGCTCGTTCTGCAGGCCGCGAGAGGCATAGAACTCCTGCTCGCCGCCGCTCCAGATGAATTCCTGACCGCAATCCTTGCAGGTCAGAGTCTTGTCAGAGAAGCTCACTTGTAAGCTTCCTCCCTTTTCTTTGCTGACGCTTTGAGCCGCTCGCCTGGTCTCGGGAGGAAACCTCACTCGACGCCCGCGTGATGGACTCTCTGTCGCCGCTTTACCCCTTTGGGGCAGTGCGAGCGTATCACCATTTACATCGCGGGTCGAGGTCTGCCGCCGCGTTGGGTGCGATCCAGCCCGTTCGCCTGTTAGGTCGCGAGACGCGGTTCACCCCCCACGTCGGTGCGATCCAGCCCGTTTCTCCTTCAGATCGCGCGACGCGGTTCGCCCCACCATGTTGGTGCGATCCAAGTCGGTGCGATCCAAGCCCGTTTTCCCCTACGGCTCATCCCTCGCGCTGGGCAGGCGGAAAGACTTCTCCCATCCAGTCGTGGTGCCACTCGCCCGAGCGGTACCAGGCATCACGCAGAAGTCCGATTTGATGGTACCCGGCCTTCTCGTTCGCTCGGCGACTGCCCCGGTTACCCAGCGCTACGAAGTTGTGCACGCGGTGCAGGTTGAGTTCGTCCCAGGCGAAGCGCGTCCGGAGTCGAACGGCTTCGCTGGCGATCCCGCGTCCGTACAGGTCGTGCCGTCCGATGAACAGCCCGCTCTCGCCGTCGCGGCTGCGCCAGTCGATGTCGAAGATCCCGGTGAAACCAACGTGCTCGCCTTCGAACTCGATGGACCACGCGATGCCGTTCGTGCCCTCGGCCTGCCGCTTCAGTCGCGCGAGCGCGGTATCGGGGGTGATCTCCATGAAACGAGGACCCCAGAAGCGCGTCGTCTCGGGCTCGAGCTGCCATTCGAGGTCCCGTCGCTGATCCTCGAGGGTGGGCGGACGCAGAACGACGCCTTTCCGGCCGACGAGCCGCGGACCTAGCACCGTTCGGCTCCAATGCCCACGGTCACGCCCAGGCTTCGGGCGCCAGCGGCTCGTACTCCCGCTCGGACGCTCCCCACCGCTCCAGCCACGTCTCGCGTGGCAGCCGGAGTGACAGCTCGTCCACGTACCGACCGTCCACGTAGTGAACGGCGTGCCCGTGGCCGAATTCCTCGTATCCCAGCTTCTCCGCGATCCGCCGCGCCGCCGCGTTGTCCTCGCGGATGGAGATGTCGCACCAACGGCGGCTCAGATAGTCGAGCGCATAGCGATGAAAAGAGAGCGCGGCGTCGAAGCCATAGCCGTTGCCCCAGCGCTCTGGGTCGACGATGAAGTGCTCGAGCGAGATGTGGTCGGACATCGGAGCGTCCCAGCCGAATGAGCCCCGAAGCATCCCGACGAGGTCGCCTTCCGCCTCGATGGACCACATGACGGACTCCTTGTCCTTCGCCTGCTCGGTCAGGCGCTCCTTCCACGTCGCCATCCAGGCGGGCTCGTGCCAGACCGCACCGCTGTGCCGCACCCGGACGTCGGCCATCCACCGACCGTAGGGACCGAGGTCGTCCTCGCGCGGGCAGCGCAGCCGCGTCCGCTTTCCGCGGACGGTCCCCCCGAGCACCGGATGCAGTTTAGTGGGCCGATCCGGCGATCCCGTGGCCTCCGAGTCGGATGCAGTTTAGTCGGCCGATCCGGCGATCCCGTGGCCTCGAGACGGACGCCGGTCTCAGGGGCCGGGAATATTCGCAGGGAGGCGCACCACGAACTCGCCGCCGCCCCCATCGGCGTTCGCGGCCGCGATGTCGCCGCCGTGCGCGTGCGCGATCGCGCGCGCGATCGCTAGGCCGAGCCCCGCGCCACCCTGGACGCTGTTGTCGCCGCGATAGAAACGATCGAACACGCGCCTCTCGGCTCCGGCGGGTAGTCCCGTGCCACCGTCGCGGATCCGCACGACCAGGGAGCCATCCTCAACGGCTCCCCACACCTCGACGCGGCCGCCAGGTGGCGAGTGCTTCACCGCGTTGTCGAGCAGGTTGATGAAGAGCTGGGCCAGCCGGTCGGGATCACCCAGGAGCGCGGCGCCTTGGGCGAGCGCGACGTCGAAGCGGACCTGGCCGGACGCCGCTTGGATGGCGAGCGCCTCGACCGCGCCCCGCAGGATCGCATTCGGGTCGACGGGCTCGCGACGGACCTCGGATGCACCCGACTCGATGCGCGCGATCTGCAATAGACCCTCGACCAGGCGCACCAGGCGGCGAGACTCCCTCTGGATGATGTCGGCCGCGCGAGTGACGCCGCCGCCGCGCGCCTCTCCGTCCACGATCGCCTGCGCGAAGCCATGGATGGAGGTCAGCGGGGTGCGCAGCTCGTGCGAGATGTCAGCCAGGAAGGCCTGCTCGCTCGCGCGGCCGCGCTCGACCTCCGCCGCCATCTCGTCGAACGCCTTCCCGAGGCGCGCGACCTCGCTCGGACCGGAAGCGCCGACCCGGGCGCGGTAGTCCCCCGACGCGAACCGTTTCGCGACCGCCGCGAGGTCGCGCAGGGGCCTTGTGATCGTGCGAGCAAGAAGTGCCGCGACGATCAGGGCGAGGCCGATCGCCGCGAGGCCGCTCACGACGAGGGAGGGCAGAAGCGCCCGCACCGAGTCTCCGTATGCCGCCCGAGGCCGGGCGACGACGATGGTCCCTTGACCGCCGGCGCCGAGCACAGCGCGCTGCAGCTGCTGCTGCACGAAGATCCACGGCTCGCCGGCGTCCTCGAACTGGCCGATGTTCCCCTGGTCCGCCGGGGGGAACTTCGTGTTCACCAGGGTCGCCTCGGTGTCGACGAGCACCCGGCGCGCGAGGTTGGCGTTGCCGCCGTTCGGACTCAGGATGAGCAGCCGCGCGTCCGCGGCGGCTGCCTGGTCCTGCAGCCCGTCGAGGATCTGGCGCGGCTGCTTCCCGTCGCGCACGCCGTTCTGGATGGCGGTCTGGAATGGCACAGCGAGCTCCGCCAGCCGGACCCGCGTGACGTCGTTCTCATACCGGAACAGGACTCCCGAGATCGTGACCGCGGCAGCCAGGAGTCCCACCGTCACCACCGCGACGTACGAAAGGAACAGTCTGCCGGCGATGCTCACGACGAAGGTCCGCTAGGCCGGTGCGACGAACTTATAGCCAACTCCCCAGATCGTCTCGATCCTCGCGTCCGATCCGACGAGCTTGTCGCGCAACTGCTTCACGTGGACGTCGACCGTTCGCGTCTCGCCCGGATACGCGAAACCCCATACATCCTCGAGCAGCTTGTCGCGCGTCAGCACGATGCCGGGCTTGCGGCAGAACTCCTCGAGCAGCTCGAACTCCTTCGCCCGAAGGCTCACCGGCCGGCCCGCCACCTCCACCTCGTGGCGTGCTGGATCGAGCGTCAGATTGCCGACGACGATCGGGCGGCCGTCGCCCACACCGGAGCTGCGCCGAAGGACCGCGCGCACTCGCGCGACGAGCTCGCGCGGATTGAAGGGTTTGGTCATGTAGTCGTCGAGCCCGAGCTCGAGCGCCTCGACCTTCTGCGCGTCCTCAGCCCGCGCGGTCAGGGCCAGGACGGGAGTTCCTCGCCGCTGCCGCAGCTCGCGAAGCACGTCGAGGCCATCCGCATCGGGGAGGCCGAGGTCGAGCACCACGAGCGCCGCGGTCCGCTCAAGGAGCCTTCGCCCTGCGCTCGCTGTGGCCGCGTGTTCGACCTCGAAGTCGGCGTTGCGCAGGTAGAGCGACACCAGCTCCGCGACAGAGGGATCGTCCTCGATGACCACGATCCGCGGCCGGTCGGCCATCCGCCAAGTATGTGACGAGCGGATCGTCCTACCGCATCATCGTGGCGATGTCGCTCCGGTCAGAGATAGCCGAGCAGCCCGCGGTCGTCCGTCGACTGCTCGAGGTCGGCTGGCCCGAGGCGCGCACCCTCGGACGGGAGCTCGCCCGCGCGGCGCACCTCACGATCGCCGCGCGCGGCTCTTCCGACAATGCGGCGACGTACGGCAAGTACCTGTTCGAGAGCATGTCCGGCCTCGTGACCGCCCTCGCCGCGCCGTCGCTGGTCACCCGTTACGCGGCCGCGCCGGCGTTCTCCGGGGGTGCGGTCATCGGGATCTCGCAATCGGGCGCGGCTCCCGATGTCGCTGCCGTCATCGCCGAGGCGCGGCGCGAAGGCGCGGTCACGATCGCGATCACGAACCGCGCCGGCTCGATCCTCTCGCGACGGGCGGCCTGGACGTTCCCGCTGCGCGCAGGGACCGAGCGGTCGGTGGCGGCGACGAAGACATACACCGCGACCTGCGTGGCCCTGGCGCTGATCGCCGCGACGACCGCCGAGGCACGGGGACGGAGCGCGCTCTCGCTGGCGGGACTCACGGAATCCGTCGAGGAAGCCGAGAGCTGCGATGCGGGCGCGCTGCGCATCGCGGCGCGTCTGGGTCGCGCGCGCGAGCTCATCATCCTTGGCCGCGGCTTCGAGTACGCGACGGCCCTGGAGGCGGCGTTGAAGATCAAGGAGCTCGCCCGCGTGTGGGCGGAGCCGTACTCGAGCGCCGACTTCGCGCACGGGCCCATCGCGTTGCTCCGACCGGGCACCCCGGTGCTGCTGTTCGCTTCCCGCGGAGCGAACGGCCGCGCGTCGGTCGCCTTATGCGAGCGGCTGTCCTCGCGGGGGGCGAAGGTCTATGCGGTCACGAACCACGAGACCATCGCTGCCCGCGCCGCGGACGCGATCCTGCTCGAGCGGCCTCTTTCCGAGGCCCTCCTGCCGATCAGCTTCGTCGTCGTGGCGCAGCTGATCGCGAGGGCGGTCGCGCTGCGCCACGGTCGCGATCCCGAACGACCCGCTGGACTTTCGAAGGTGACCCGGACGCGGTAGCCGCGCCCTTGCGGCGGACGCCGTCGTGGGGATGGAACTCGATCGTCACCCGATGACCGAACGCCGCGGCGAGGCGGGAGAGCGAGCGAAGCGAAGGCAGGTAGCGCGGGTCCTCCATCCGCCGCAGCTGGGTCTGCGAGGTCCCGAGCCTGCGCGCAGCCGCGCGCTCGGATAGTCCGGCGCCGCGCCGCAGCGCCGCGACCGCCGCCGCGACGTCCGCCGCGAGCGGGTCCGCCGCTGCCGGGGCGTCCGCCTCGGGCGGGGGTGCGACCGAGCCTGGTGTCACCGTCTCGCGCATGCCCGCGCATCCTATCCGCACCCCAGCCGGCTCCCGCGGCCCCGGCGGACTCCCCGAAACGTCCCCGACGGGTGCGCTCCCCGACGTGGCCTACACCGAGACGCACGAGTCGCCGGACCGCACGCCGACCGAGCCGCCGGGCCTCGCGTGGCCGCGCGCGTCTTGGGCGGGATGGCGTCATCAACCTCAACGCCGGCCAGCAGCGCTGACCAAGCCCCGCCCCGGTCGGGTCAGGCCGAGGCGAAGGCGTCGAGCAGGTCGCGCTGGGCGGGGTCGTAGGAGAAGAGGATCGCCCCCTCGCAGCCCGCATCCGCCGCCGCGCGGACCTGGTCGCCGAGCAGCCGCGGCTCGCCCCCGTATCCCATGACGCCGCCCCACATGCGGATCGCGGGAGCCGCCGCGCGCGCCGCACCCAGGATGCGCGCGACCTCCGGCGTCTTGCGGCGGTAGGCCATCGGACAGACGAGGTCGAGGAGTCCCTCGGCCGCCCAGTCGGGCCATCGCTGCAGCACTGCGTCGCGCGCCACGGCCGGATCCGGGAAGACCGCCGCGGAGAGCACGAGCCCGCTCCGGGCCGAGCGCAGGCGCCGTGCGCCGGCGCGCATGAGCGAGGTCACGGCCTCGTGGTCTCCGGCCGAGGCCGCGTAGCGCGCCTGTGGGTAGCGCACGAAGTCGTAGTGGAAACCCTCGATGGCGTATCCCGAGACGACCTCCCGGAACACCGCCAGAGTGTGCTCGCGACCGGGACCGCTCCGCGGATCCACGTACACGCCCTCCCAGTCCGTCCCGCCGGCCGGATCGAGGATGTGCTCGCCGTCGGGACGGAGCAGCCAATCGGGATGTGCGCGCGCGAGGTGCAGCGGCGAAGACGGAAGGCGGTGCTCGCGATCCGACCACACGTAGAACACGTTGCCCCAGGCGTGGATGCGCACGCCCACGAACGCGCCGGCCCGCACCAGATGCGCGAGCGGATCGAGGTCGTGCTCGAGACCCTCCGCGCGAGGCTCGCGCGACGAGGTGTAGTACGCGTCCCCCCTCCCCCGCACCTGGACGACGAGGTCGCGGATCCCCCTCGTGACCGCGTCGGCCACCAGGTCGTCGATCGCGCCGCGCGTCGTGATCCTGTCCCGCACCACCCACAGCGCCTTCTCGAACCCGGACCCCCGCTGGCTACTCATCGTGTGAGGGCGCGGCGCGCCGCGTCGATCCCCGAGGGTGGGGTCTCGACCGGGATCGTGCACCCTCCAGCAGCGATCCAGCGTCGGCCCCCCGTCTGCGCGAGGCCTTGGGCGACCTCGGCTCGGACCATCGTCGGGTCGGGCGCCAGCAGTGCCTCGTCGCTGATCCCGCCGATCGCGGCGCGGTCGGGCGCGCCCGCCAGGAATCCGCGCAGGCTCGGAGAACCGGAAGCGTGCGCGTTCCAGGAGACGGCCGCGACGTGCGGATATGCCGCGAGCTCGAGCACCCGTGCGTCGGCGCCGCACACGTGCAGCACGTTGAGCGGCGCGTCGGCGACCGCATCGAGCACCTTCAGGTCGAACGGCCTTCCGAACCGGGCGTACGCCTCGTCATCGAGGACGATGCGCCGCGCCCACGCGGTCGTCGCGAGGAAGATGCCGTCGCAGAACTCCAGGCACGCACGTGCGAGCGCGGCGAACGTCTCGGTCACGGCGTCGAGCGCCTCGAGCACGCGCTCGGGCGCGCCCCGCACGTCGGCTTCGACCCTCTCGGGTCCCGCGAGCCTCTCGAGCACGCCCAGCGGCGTGAACACCGTCGCGACCAGCGGCGTCGCGGGCAGCGCCGCGCGGACCAGCGCGAGCCCGGCGAGCAGCTCGTCGAACGCGGGCTCGTCGACGCCACGGGCGCCGATGCCAGACCAGCCGGCGCTGTCGGTCACGGCGTAACGCTCGACGACCGGCTTCGCGGATCCCTGGTAGCGATAGCGCGTGCCCCACGGCTCGGCGTGGTAGTGCGCGCGGGGGTTGTACTTGATGAGATCGAGCTCGTGGCGTCGCGTGAAGTCGATCGTCGCCCGCGCGAGCCGCTCGGCTCCTTCGTTCTCGTCGGGGAAGAAGTGCCGCCAGACCGCGAACGGCGGCTGGTCAACGGCGTCGCCGCGCACGGCGGCCATGACGCGCTCGCGCGGCGAGAAGGTCCCGGCGTTCACAGGTCGGCGAACGTCGCAAGCTCGAGGCCAAGCCCTGCGATCGCCGCGCGGATGCGCGGGTCCGTGAGAGTCTCGACCTCGACCGCGCGCTCGGTCGCGTAGGTCGAATGCGCGAGGAGCTCCGCGTCGGGCTCGCCCGGATGGCACATCAGCTCCGTCACGCCCTCTCCCGCCTTCGCGATGCGACCGAGGATCTGCTCGAGAGAGGGGACGTCGATGTGCCCGGTGAACTGGAACTCGCGACAGAACCGGTCGGGTGTGCGGATCCCCATCGCGCGGTACCCGCGCTTGTGCCCTGGGCCCTGGACGCGCGCGGCGGCGCCGGTCTCGCGCGCCAGCTCGCCCAGCGCCCGCCCGACCTCGGGGTCGTCGTGCACGAAGTGGTGCGAATCGAGGTGCGTGGGCCGGCGATCCAGCAGCTCCCAGGCGCGCGCGTACTGCGCGCGGTACTCGCGCAGGACCTCATCGGCCCGCGCCCGCCCCAAAACGGGCCCGGGACGGCTCGGGAAGGCGCCGTCCGGCTCCACGAGCGAGGGGATCCGCGAGGCGTCGGAAAGCGGCCTGGCGAACGTGAGAACGAGGTGGACGCCAACGTCCAGGGAGGGCGCGGCGCGCGCGAGCCGCGCCGCGTGCTCGGCGTCGGGGGAGTTCGCCATCAGCGTGGCCGAGGTAACGATCCCGTCGCGGTGCGCGCGCATGATCCCGGCGTCCACGCCGGGACAGCGGCCCAGGTCGTCTGCGTTCACGATGAGTCGCTTCACGGTGTCTGCACGATGCGTCCGAGGCGCGTCTCGCTGCGCCGGCGCGCCCCGCGTCGGGTCGACCGTCCGGGCATCGCTATCCCTCGATAGCGCGGCGCACGTCCCAGCCGGTGGCCTCGAGCCTTCGGCGCGCCTCGGTCTCGTCCAGGTGCGCTTCCGACCGCACCATGTCGACGGCGCGCTCGCGCAGCTTCGCATTCGTCGCGCGCAGGTCGACCATCAGGTCGCCCCGCGTGCGGCCCAGCTTCACCATGGCCGCGGTCGAGAGCATGTTGAGCACGAGCTTCGTCGCGGTCCCCGCCTTCAAGCGGCTGGAGCCTGCGATGATCTCCGGCCCCACGTCGACGACGATCGCAATTTCCGTGGCGAGGGCGAGGGCGCCGTCCGGATCGCAGGTCAATCCGACCGTGTTCGCGCCGATGCGCGCGGCCTCCAGGGTCGCGGCGACCACGTACGGGGCGCGGCCTCCGGCGCTGATCCCGACGACGACGTCGCCGCGTCGCACCAGCGGCGCGATGTCCCGCGCGCCTGCCGCCGCGTCGTCCTCGGCGCCCTCGATCGAGCTACGCAGCGCGCGGTCGCCGCCCGCGATCACGCCGTGCACCAGGTCGGCGGGCACCCCGAACGTCGGGGGCGCCTCGCTCGCGTCGAGCACGCCGAGACGGCCGCTGGTCCCGGCGCCGACGTACCGCAGCCTTCCGCCTGCGGCGAGAGCGCTCGTTATGACATCGGTCGCCTGCTCGATCTCGGGAAGTGCGGCCCGCACCGCTCCGGCGACGGTCGCGTCCTCGTCATTGAGCAGAAGCAGCAGCTCCGCCGTCGTGAGCTCGGCCAGGCGGCGCGCCCGCGGATTCCTCCGCTCGGTGCGCCGACCGGGTCCGCTCACTGCTTCCACGCGAGGTGGGCGGCGAGGCGAGCGGCGCCCATCGCCGGCTCCTCGCGCACTCGCTCGACCGGGGCGCGGGGCAGCATGCCGAGCAGCTCCAGGCGGACCGCATGTTCGAGCGCCGGGACGTTGTCGAACGCGCCGCCGGCCAGGTACAGGGGACCTTCGGCGAGGTCGAGACCGAAGGCGACGACCGTGGCAGCCCGCGCGAGCGCGTGCGCGCCCCGCTGGATCACTCCCATCGCGAGCGCGTCGCCTTCGCTCGCGGCCAGGGCCACCGCGCGGGCCGCGGCGAGGGTCGGGGGCGCCGGGTGCGCAGCCCCGTACAGGAGCGGGAGGACGTCCGGGAACTCCTCGATACCGAGCTCGCGAAAAAGGTGCTCCCGGATGCGCGTCGGCGCGCCGCGGCCGTCGACGGCGTTAGCCACCGCGCGCAGACCCTCGAGGCCGAGCCACACGGCGGCGCCCTCGTCGCCGATGAGGTAGCCCCAACCTCCGGCGCGCTGCTCCTCGCCCTCCTCGTTGCGGCCGAACGCGATCGACCCCGTCCCGGCGATGAGCACGACGCCGCAGCCTGAGGGATTGCCGGCGTACAGGGCCGCGAGCGCGTCGTGCGTGACGCTGACCGCGACGCCGGGCACGAGCAGTCGGCCGAGGATGGACAGGCCGCGCTCGCGATCGGCCGCGCGGTCGCCGCCCGCGCACGAGAGCACGACGGCCACCGGGACTCGCCCCGCGAGCGCCTCCGAAAGCGCGGCCGCGATCGCGCCGTGCGGATCCGGGGACGAGAGCAGGTTGCCCCCGCCGCCCGCACCGCGTCCGACGACCTCGCCGCCGCGCGTGACGGCGAATGCGCGCGTCTTGCTCGCGCCCGCGTCGATCCCGACGACGACCTCAGCCGGCACGCCGAGGCTCCTCGTCGCCGGTGTGCCGCAGGGCCGCGAACAACGCCGGCCGCTCGAAGAGGAAGGCCAGCACGAGGCCGGCGACGAGCGACCAGAACGCCGCCTCGAGGCCGAGCGGCGCGAACGGGGAGAACGCGATGATGAGCGCGAAGAACGACGAGTAGAGAAGATCGCTGGTGAATACCGTGCGCAGCGCCTCGAGCAGCGAGTTCGCGATGGCGAGCCCGGCCACGGTCGTGACCAGGGCACGCGGCAGCGCCAGCGCGAGAGATGCCACCGGCACGGCCAGGATGGCGACCGCGATGAATGCCACCGACGCGATGAGGCTCGCGATCCAGCGGCGCTCCGCCGGGCCCGGGTCCGGGCCTCCGACGATGGCCGCGCCGACCCGCGCCATGCCCGACGGGGACGCGCCGAAAAGCGCGTTGAGGGCCGTGAGCGCGCCGACCGTGAAGGTGAGCCGCTCCGTGGGCGGGCGGTAGCCCTGTCCCCGAAGGAACCCGATCGCCTGCACGTTGCCGGTCCCGACCACGAGGAGGACGAGGGGCACGACGAGCGTCGTCATGGCGCCGATCTCGAACCGCGGCAGCGCGAAAGTGGGGCCGCTCAGAACGAATGGGATGTCGCCCGGGAATTTTCCGAGAAGCGCGGTGGCCGCGAGGGACGCCACCAGCGCTCCGAGCGCTGCCGGGACGCGATCGCGGAACGCGAGACGCGTCGCGAAGTAGCCGCCGATCGCCGCGCCTCCGATCGCGGGATCGGTCCCAAGCTGCGCGAAGGCGTCGGTCAGCAGCCGCAGGATGCTGCCGGCGAACATCGCCATGACGAGCGGGAAGGGCAGCAGGCGGAGCGATGCACCGCCCAGGCCGACGAAGCTGCCAACGACGATCGCGACACCCGCGACGGCGGAGGCACCCAGCAGCGTCGGCCACGGGTACCGGACTCCCGCTGCGCCGAGCAGGACCGCCGCGGGCAGATTCCAGCCGATGGAGTAGGGCTCGCGGTACGCGAGTACCAGCGGGATCGTGGCGAGCCCGGCGCCCATCGACACCGCGAAGATCCACGACGTCGTCGCCGCCTGGTCGAGCCCGAGCGCGACCGCGAGACCGAGCAGGACCGGCAGGGTGCCGAAGATGCCGAAGGCCGCGAACGCGATCCCCGCCGCGATGGGCGCCTGAAAGCGCGACGCTGACGCGGCGCTCACGGCCGGTGGACCGCGCCCGCGGACACCGCGCGGGTCGCGCCGGTGCAGCGCGGCAGCGTGTTCGGCTCGCCCCGGATGCGGAAGGCTGCGAGCACCGCGAAGGCGACCGCCTCGCGGGCCGCCGCGGGAAGGCCCAGCTCGTCCGTGGCCCGTACGCGCACGGGCGCGACAGCCGCGGCGAGGTGGTGGAGGAGTGCCGCGTTTTGCACGCCGCCGCCACCGACCACGAGGTCCCGCCAGGCGACCCCGCGCGGCGTCTCCCGCGCCAGGCTCTCCGCGACCGAGCGCGCGACGAGCTCCGCCGCGGTCGCGAGCGCATCGTCGTGGGAGCCGCCGGAACGCTCGACGTCCGCAAGGAATGCGTCGGCGAAGGGCGCGCCGAAGTCCTCGCGGCCGGTGCTCTTTGGTGCGGCACGGGCGAAGAACGGATGCGCCAGGGCGGCCTCGAGCGCGGGCTCGGCCACGAGTCCGCGCAGGGCTCCCGCGCCGCCCGCATCGAAGGGGACCCCTGCGCGCTGGGCGATCAGGTCGCTCACCATGTTGGCCGGGCCGCAGTCGAACGCGCGAACGTCGTCCCTTTCACCAGTGGGCAGCAGCGTCAGGTTCGCGATCCCCCCGAGGTTCAGGAGCACTCGGGGAGCGCCGTCGGCGAAGAGCAGGTGGTCAGCGAATGGCACCAGCGGCGCCCCTTCTCCCCCCGCCGCGAGGTCCGCGCTGCGAAAGTCCGCCACCACCGGGATCCCCGTCCTGACCGCGACGCGCGCCGCGTCGCCAAGCTGGAGCGTCGCGCGGCGCGCCGGGACGTGCGCGACCGTCTGCCCGTGGATGCCAATGACGTCGGGCCGCCACCCGAGCGTCGGGAGGAATGCTTCGAGCGCGCCAGCGTACGCCTCGCCGAGCGCGGTGTGGAGCAGCGCCAGATCCGCCGCCGCCAGCGGATCTCCCGACGCGGCGGCGAGGACGCCGCGCCGGAGCTCGGGGTCGAAGTCGCGATGTTCGTGCGCGACGAAGCGGACCATCGGATGCCCCCGCCCGTCTTCGATATCCACGGCGGCGAGCTCCATCCCATCGACCGAGGTACCCGACATCACGCCGACCGCGCGCACCCTTCGATTCTGACGCTCCGCACAGGCGAGGCCGCGCGCGGTCCCCCGGATCGCCGGTGACGCGGTGG
>JBBQVQ010000033.1:0-32069 GCA_038211425.1 Candidatus Limnocylindria bacterium
GCTGAACGTCTCGACGGAGCTCGACGCCTTCGGGAGAATGATCCCCTGCGGCTTCGCGCACGAGGTGGCGTCGCTCGCGCGGCTGGGCGTGAGCGTATCCGTGGCCGAGGTCGCCGAGCGGTGCGCGCTCGCGCTGTCCGAGCGCCTGGGGCGCTCCCTGCGCTGGGGTCGCGATGTTCCGGTCGCGAGCGATGTGGACATTGCCCTCGACTCGCCGGTCCGCGGCGCCGCCGACCTGCTGGCGGAGCCGGTCCCCGTTTGGGTCCCATAGGTAGTTGTCAAGGTGTCTTTGGAGCGGCGAAATCCTCGCCGCTCCTCCAGACGCCCCAGACGATCGCGAGCCCCTTCTTCATGCAGTGGCCCACGGCGTTCATCTTCGACTTGCCCTGCGCCCGCTTGCGGGCGTAGTGGGCCCGGATGATCGGGTCGTGCTGGATGCCCACGATCGCCAGCTGGTAGAGCGGTGCGCAGGTACGCGTCGCCGGCCTTGCCCATCCGCCAGCTCGTCTCGGGGTCCTCGCCCTTCTCGCCCGAGCTTCGCTCGGCCGGGTGGACGCCGATGTACGCGACGAGCTTGTCGAAGTCGGAAAAGCGCCGGATGTCCCCGATCTCGGCGATGAGCGTGGCGCAGATCGCCGGGCCGACCCCGGGGATCGTCCGCAGGCGGCGGACCAGCTCGCCGTCCAGGAGCGTCGCCAGGGGCGCCTCCGCCTCGGCGACCTGGGCGGCGAGGAGGTCGTACTGGGCGATGAGCAGGCGCATCTGGAAGCCGATCTGGGGGGCGAGCGCGGGGGCGGCGATGGTGTCCTGGGCGAGGGCCTGGATCCCCCCGGCCTTCGCGCTGCCGACCGCGCGGCGGCCGCGGCCGCGGTTGGCGTCGGCGCGGGTGCTCACCGGCTTGCGCGTCGCCGCCTGCGCCGTCGGGGCGAGCCGCAGCACCGCGAGCGCGCCCGTGCAAGTCGGGTCGTCGTACCCCCGCTCGAGCTCGGGGAACCCCGGCTCGACCAGCCGGGTGATCCTCTGGCGGATGCGCCCCTGCGCCTCGACCAGGCCGATGGCGAAGCGGGATGCCTCGCGCAGCTCGGCGCCGGCGAGGGCATCGCGGGTCTGGGGCTGGTCGACCATCGCCACGCAAGTGTGCGCGCGTCGGCGGGATCGCTCTTGGTCCGCTGGAGGCGGCGCTTGCCAAAGTATTTGGACTCCAGCGGGTTGACCACCGCGACCGGCACGCCGCGCTGCTGGAGCGCCGCGGCGAGGTTCAGGTGGTAATGCCCGCTCGACTCCAGGACTGCCCGGGTGATCTCTCCCTGCTGGCTCATCCAGCGCTCGAGGTCGCCGAACCCGGCGCGGTCCGCGCTGAAGCGGAAGACCGTCCTCCGCGCCTCGCGCTCGCCCTGGTGGCAGATCGCCGCGACGTGCTGGCGCTTGCCGACGTCGATGCCAATGGTCTGCATACGGGCTCCTCCCACGCGATCATTCGACCCGGGGAGCTCGCTTCTTCCGTCCGACGCCCGCTGATACCCGATCACCGGTCGGCGCTGGTGCACCGCCGCAGGGTCCCGATCACCGTTCCCGAACGGAGCGCGAGGGCCGCACACTAAACGCAACGGTCAAGCCGGATAGCCGGGTGTCGGTCTCCCCGCGAGGGTCCACTGCAGGATGAACCCTCTGGGAAGGAGCTATATCAGGATGAACCCTCTGGGAAGGAGCTATATCAGCCGGGCGGCTCGAGATCCGGCAGGGGCGAGCGTTCCTCGCGGCGATCCGACGCCGTACCCATGACCACCTTCGCGCGCCGCTTGCGCTTCTCGAATGGCCCCCGGACATCGAAGCCGAGCTGGAACTGCGTCGCCGCGTGCACCAGGGCGTCAGCGGGCGGCAGCCCGATCACGCGAACGAGGTCGTCATACAGCCGCGCGAAGCGTTCGCGATCCTCGGGAGTCCGCGCGACCTCCGGATAGCCGGGCGGCGACACGGGGCCGCCGCCCGGCGGCACGGTCATTTCGCCTTCTTGGCGATCGCGCGGATGAATCCCTCGATCGGGATGGCGGAGAGCGTCTCGATAGACAGCGTCCCCCGAGCACCCAGGTTCACCGAGACCCTCGCGATGGTCTCGGTGTCCTTCGCCTCGACGATGTTCACGAAGTCGTAACGGCCGAGGGTCGCGTACTGGGCGACGACCCGGGCGCCCTGCGCTTCGATCTCGCGGTTCACTTCCTTGATCCGCCGAGGGTTGGATTGGAGCGTCTTGACGCCCGCCGCGCTGACCTTGGTCAAAAGCACGTATGTCGCCATTGATACCTCCCGTCGCCGCGCCGTGGCACGATGAGGATATGCCCGTCTTCACTCGGGCCGAAGCGGAGCGCCTGCTCCCCAAGGTCCGGCCTCTCCTGGAGGACATCAAGCGGCGCAAAGCGGCGTTCGATCGTCGCCCTTCCGAGCCGCTCGCTCGCGAGCTGCGCGCGCTCATCGCCGAGGTCGCCGCTCTCGGGGTCGAAGTGAAGGACCTCGACAACGGCCTCGTCGACTTCCGCATGCGCAAGGGGGGACGCGAGGTCTACCTCTGCTGGAAGCTCGGCGAGGGCGACCGGATCGCCTACTGGCACGAGCTGGATGCGGGATATCGGGGGCGTAAGCTCATCGAGGATTAGCGCCGCCGAGCGCGACCCGGCCACACAGAGGTCAGCTCGCGCGCTCGATTGCGTCAGGCGCGGTCGGGATCGAAGAGTCCAACGTCCGGGCGGGGGTGGCCGGCAGCGAGGGCCGCGACGATCTCCGCCGCTGCGAACGCGAACCCCATGCCGTGGCCCGTGAACCCCGCGGCGACGAACGCGCCGGAGCGGTCACGGCCGACGTACGGCAGGCCGTCGTGCGAAAAACCCATGATGCCGGCCCAGCGGTGGGTCACCGGCGCCTCGATCCCCTGCTGGAGGAGGAACGACTCGAGCGCCGACTGGACCGTCGGCGTCGTGTCCTCGACCATCCCCACCTCGACGGCCATCGCTACGTCGCGCCACCCGCCGACGAGGATCCGCCCGTCCTGCGTCTGGCGCCAGTACCGATAGCCCCGATGGGCGTAGGTGGGCCGTTCGAAATGCCTCCGCGACACCGGGGCCGTCGCGAGCATCTGCCCGCGGACCGGGCGTACCCGCAGTGGCAGGAGGCGCGACGCGTGCGCGTTCGTGGCCACGATGACGGACGCCGCCCGCACGGAGCCTCGCGCGGTTCGTGCCGTCGCCGCATCGACCGACAGCACCTCGGTGTCCTCACGGATCAGCACGCCAGCGGCAGCCGCGGCGCGAGCGACGCCGCGGACGAGGCGGACCGGGTCGAGCTCTCCGTCCTCCGCGTGGCAGGCGACGCGGAGCGCTTCATCGGTCGTCACCGCGACGCCACGCGATCGAAGGTCGCCGGCGCTGCGGCGGATCTCCTGCCACTCCATCTCGTCGCCCGCGAGCTGCAGCGAACCGGACCACCGCAGATCGCACGCGATCCCGTGGCGCTCGACAGCCCGGCGCAGCAGGATCCGATTGCGCTGCGTGACCTCCCACACGCGCCACGCGCGCTCGTCGCCGTACCTCCGGCACGCCGCGGCGAAGTTCTCGGTGACGCCCGCGAGCACGAACCCGGCATTCCTGCCGCTCGCTCCTTCCGCGATCCGGCGCGCCTCGAGGAGCACCACCGATGCGCCAGCCTCGGCGAGGGCGAGAGCGGTCGCGACACCGGTCACGCCGCCGCCAACGACCACGACATCGGCGGACGAATCGGCCTCGAGCGGCGCCCGCCTGGGCTCCGGCTCGCCCGAAAGCCACAGGCTCGTCATTCGGTCGGCGGGCACGCGGATAGTGTCGCTCGACACCGGTACTCTCAGCGGGGGCGGCCGCGACGGTCGCGCCATCGAGGTCGGCGTCGGAGGTCAGGTTGCGGTTCGCGAGGATGGTGTCGGCGGTGGACGTGCACGCCGAAGGCGAACCCGGGCGGGTCATCGTCGGTGGTGTATTCGACGTCCCCGGCGCCACGATGTTCGAGAAGAAGCAGCATCTCGAGCGGCACGCCGATGACCTGCGCACGCTCATGCTCAGGGAGCCGCGCGGCTACCCGGGCCTGTGCTGCAACCTCGTCCTACCGCCGACGCGGCCGGAGGCGGACATCGGCTTCGTGATCATGGAGCAGACCGAGTACCCGGCGATGTCCGGGTCGAACACCATCTGCGTCGTCACGGCGCTTCTCGAGACGGGGATGCTGCCGGCACGCGAGCCGACAACGGAGCTCACACTCGACACGCCTGCCGGCCTCGTGCACGTGACGGCGCAGGTCGCCCGCGACAAGGTGACCTCGGTGACCTTCACCAACGTGGCGTCGTTCGCGGTCCACCTCGATCGGAGCGTCGAGGTGCCGCACCTCGGCACGGTCACCGTCGACGTGGCCTGGGGCGGGATGTTCTTCGCGATCGCCGAGGCGAAGCAGTTCGGCCTTCGGCTGACCCCTGACGAGGGACACGACATCGCCCGCATCGGCGAGATGATCAGGGCCGCCACGCGCGAGCAACTGCCGGTGATCCATCCGGAGAATCCCGCGCTCGTGGGCCCGACGATCTCGATGCTCTCCGGCCCGGCTCTCGGTCCACAGGGAAGCATGCGCAACGCGGTCACTCTCTCCACCGGCACGGTCGACTGGGACCGGCCCGCGTCCTGGACGGGCGCGCTCGATCGATCGCCATGCGGCACGGGGACGAGCGCGAAGATGGCGACGCTTCATGCCGGTGGCAGGCTCCGCATGCACGAGGACTTCGTCCACGAGGGCGTCCTCGGCACCGTCTTCCGCGGACGCATCGTCGGCGAAACGCGCGTCGGACCGTATCCGGCGGTCGTCCCGACGATCAGCGGCCAAGGCTGGATCACCGGGATCGGCACGTACGTGCTCGATCCGGGCGACCCGTTCCCGACGGGTTACACGGTCGGCGACATCTGGGGCAGCCTGTAGGCCCGACCGCGCGCGCGTTGACGGTCAGGTCCGTGACGCCATTGGTGCGTGCCGATCTCGGCCCTGGACGATCCAGCCCTCGATGACCTAGAGAGCCTCGTCCTCGTTCCTCACCGCCGGCCGCTCGCGGAGCCCGTGACCGTCGACCGGTCGTCCCGCAGCGATGCGAGGTCGCGGTAGCCGAGCGAGATCCGGCCGAGCCCGGCGGCGTCCTCGATGTGCGGGACGAAGGGCGCCCGCTGTGCCTCAGGGAGTCGCTCTAAGAGGTCGCGCGTCGCAAGGATGTACTCGTGCGACGGAACGGAGTTCTTCGCCAGGCGGTGCGGCACGATGACGTCGACGCCGTGGACCTGGCCCGTCTCACCGATGCGTTGGCGGGAGTACCGTCCGTAGTGGGCGATGAGCTTGAGCGTCAGCTCGGGCGCTTTGGCGCAGGCATCGCAGGAACATTCCCTCCGGTCGAGAAATATCCGCATCCGCCGGTGGAAAGTGAGGTAGGAGTCTTCGAGCCACTCGATCAGCTCGGGCGCGACACCCTCGCCAACAAAGAACACGCCATCGCCTTCGAGCTGCACCATCTCCAGACGGCCCTTGAGGCTCGAGACGATGGTGTTGAGCATGCGCCGCACCAAGACGTCGGAATGCTCCAACTCAGTTGCCGCCATGAAATTCGTGTACCCGGAGATATCGGCGAGAACGAGCGGCCCTTCCATCGTGGCCATACGTGGGGATTCTATCGCGGTTACGGAGTTTTCCGTGGGGGCGACATCGAGCTGGAGGCCCGCCGGCTCAGCCGAATCGCCACCAACCTCCTCGATCTCTCGCGCATAGAGGGCCGTGGACTGCGTGCCGATCGCGGCTGATACGACCTGGGGCGCTCGACGACGATGCTCGACGGCGCGCATCGCCGCGCGCTGAGCGATCGCGTGCGCCGCTCGATCTAGATCAGCCCTCATCACGAACTGTCTGCCCAGCGTCTGGACCATCGGCGCGCCTCCTAGCGCCGAAAGGTGATTCGATGCGGCGGGCGGCCGCCGAACCCCCGCGGCTCTCACCTCTCCTCATCGTCGTCGCCGCGCGCGACGGAACCTCGCCTGGTCCGTCGCCGCGTGCGCGGCCAGCGCCTCGGCGAGGACCAGGGCGTGGAGGTCGCGGCGATCCTTGCGAAGGCGACGGAGCGCGGCAGCGGAATGGTTCCCTCGTGGGAGTTCGACGGTGTCACCATTGTTGACGCCGGTTGGCCGTTGGAGCGTCTTGTCGACGAGATCCAACGTGTAGGTCGTAGTGCCGCACGGACATCGCGACGTACCGCCGCGATGTCCGTGCGGCAATCCCCGTCCGATCCATAGCGATTGAGCGGGCGCGGCCGCGACGCGGAGTGATCACCGACGTGCGATATGGCCCGCTCGACCGTGCGGTCTCCGCGAGTCCTGTTCGCGGAGGTCGGTAGTTCACGTTCCGGTCTCGGGGGCGCTGATCCGCGGTTTCCGATCAGCGCCCCTCGAACGAATGGACTAGTGGCGAGCCATCTCCATCGCGTCGGCGGGCTCGGGCATCAGGCCGAGCTGACGCATGACGCCTGCGGTGTCGTAGAAGCGCTTTTCCTCACGGATGAGGCCACCTTCATCGAGCCTCGCGAGGGTGAAGCCGACCATATCGAGCCGCTTACCTGTCGCCGGTACCTCACCCATCGGCGTCGCGAGCGGGCCGCTGTGCGTGCCCCTAAGCTCGAACTCGCTCGCGCCGGTGCGATCGTCCTTCTCGAAGATCTCCGTGATCCTGAAGGTGAGATCAGGGAACGCCCTGAAAACGTCCCGCAGGTCCTGGCGGATGGCGTCGTGTCCGCGCAGAGGCTCCGGGTAGTACGGGTCCGTCACCACGGCATCTTTCGCGTAGCGCTTCATGACTCGCTCAACATCGTGCGCGGCGTAGGCGGCGGCGTACTCGCGAGTGGTCTCCTCGACCTTTGACATGGATTCTCCCCTGGCCTAGCGGCAGTGTCATGTGCGGCTCGCGCCCGCCCTCACTGAGCCGGCTGCCGAGGTGCAGCATGCGCGGTCGAGTTCGTTCGCTGGGTGGTCCGCTTCGCGTCGTACGCACGCTCGACGAGGCGTCGCCGAGCGTGCGCAACGTCGACTAAGTGCTAATCCGCCGATGCGATGCAGTACGCGGCAATCTTGTTCTGCTCGCTAGGCATCACAACCCCCTTTGCGGTGGGACTTCGCGGCTGCTCACGGGGGCCTGTTGAGCACCTCGCCGGCTCTAGGGCGCGGACGGTGCTGCGGGTCTTGATTCAAGTGTACTCCCGATAATCAGGAACACAAGCGCCGATTCCGTAACGCGAAGCGGTTGCCCGTGGCCATGTGAGTCCGCGTTGGTGGCCACGAAAAGTCCGCGCTTCTTCCGCCTGCCTGACCTCCTGAACGCAGGACGTCCCCCGGTCGGCGATGGTGTCGCTGTCACGGCACACCAGAACCGGACCGGAGGACGCCTTCGTGAAGTCTCCCAGACAACGCATGGACATCCTCTCCGCCTTCCGTGATCTCGGCCAGCTTCCGCGCGGCCGCGCTGTGCAGCACGACTGACAACACGGTCAAGCGCGTTGTGCTCCGCCAGCGGCAGGGCCCGCCGCCGCTGCGTGCGCCACGAAGCGCTCGAGTCGAACCGGTCACGGACGCGCCCCCGCGGACGGCGGCCAGGATGCGCGAGCAGTCGCTGGTCGCAGGCGACCGCGGCCGGTAAGTCGGGAGAAGCTGCGAAGGCGCGGCGGTAGGTGGAGGCGGGGGCGAGAAGTGTCTAGATGATCCTAGAGATTGACGGTCGCACGCCGGCTTCGAGATCAGCCGCGGTCATTGGCGATGAGAGGCGGCGGCCTTAGCGTGCCGCGGCGGCTGTGTAGCCCGCAGTGACCTCGATCTTGTGGGCCGCGAAAGCGCCCAGGACCTCATCCTTCTCGCGCTTAGGGACCTTGACGAAATCGAGCGTGCGCCCGAGCTCCGCGGCAACTTCATCGAACTCGGCGGGTGAGATGCGTAGGTCCCGGTGAGCCTCTTCAAGACCAACTGCCGTCTTACCGGGCCGGGTCGCCGTGTACTCCAACGGTCCACCTGCCACGCTGCAGACCCACAACGTCCGCATGAACTTGAGGCCCGGCAAGCGGCCTAGATTTTTGGTGTGCCACTCCCGAAGGGCGGGGTTTTTCGAGGTCTTGCCGACGATGGGGTTCTGCACGACGGCGTCACTGAAATGGTCCACTACAGCCGCGATGGCGAAGACGCCCCCGAGACGGTCGTACAGGGTCTTCTCGGTTGAGGCCGTCTTGGATTCGGCGCCCGTAGTTCCAGACATGGTCATAGTTTCCTTCCGGCGAGCGTTGCCTTCATTGGTCGGGCGACAAGCCGCGGCTTTGGCATCAGTCCTCAGCTCGAGCGTGAGCGCGGGCCTGGTGCAACTCAGTTCAAGTAGTACGTGTCACGGCCAGCGGCAGATCACAGGTCTGAGGGTCTTTACAGTCGGAGAGACGCGACCGCACTAAAGGGTCCTCCGCCGCGTAGGCGCGTCGGCTCCTCTCGGCGACCTCCGCGCTGTGTTCCGCTTGGTAGGCGCGCACTTTCGCCAGAACCACTCCCGGTTCGCGAGGTACCGAACGCGCATCCCCAAGGCGATCTCGGCGGCGTGAGCGGCCTGGCAGAGACGGGCGTCAGCGAGGATGGCTTCCCGGTTCGCGATGTAGCGCGCGCGCTTTCGCGAGACGATCTCGGGCCTTCGACGGCGGCATCGCCGCATTGTCCGTCAAGCGGCACGCCACCGCCGCGCAAGTCCTCGCCGATACCAAGGTTCAGGAGGCGGGCGCGGCCGCCGCGCCGGCATCGGCCACCGCGGGGTGATATACGACGCGCCCGATCTCGCGCTCGCCTCCGCCCTGATGTGTTTGGTGCGCGCTGGTTCTGCGAGCGTCCGCGAATGTCCCTCGAGGGGACTGGGTGACGTACTCGAAGCCCTTCAAGAATGCGAGGACGCGTCGCTTAAGCAGCGTCGCGGCGCTCTCGTCGTAGCCCGGGGCTCTCGGTCTCATCTTCTGGTTCGCTCGGTTCGCGTTCCCCGGAGGGCCGGTCGGCTGGCTCAACGACCTCCTAACGATGATCCAGTACGCCTTGGCGATCCCGATCGCGCTGACGCTCCACCGGTTGCTTAGACCACGAAGCGCGGGCACGACGCCTTCGACGAAACGACCGACCTCGGCACGGCGGCGAAGGGGTACGTGACCGAGTCGGTCGGACACGCGACGATCGTGGTGGACGCCCTGCGCCACGCCGCGCGGAACGCGCTCGTCCCGTTCCTCGCGCTCTTCGGTGCGCGCCTCGGCTTCGTCTTCGGCGGCGTGATCGTCGCGGAGTCCGTCTTCGCGTATCCCGGGCTGGGGCAGCTCGCCTTCGACGCGGTCCTCGCGCGCGACTATCCGGTGCTACAGGCCGTGTTCCTACTGACCGGCGCGGCGGTGCTGCTGGGCAACGCGGCTGCCGATCTCGCCATCGAGCACCTCGATCCGCGCCTGCGCGCGTCGGTTCCGCCGCGCCGGCGCGCCTGGATGTGGTCGACGACGGTGGTGCGGCGGCCGCACGGTCGCTCGTAGCCGGGGCAGACCGGCTCCTCCGCGAGGACGCGGTCGCTGATCTTGCTCCAGCTGGCGCCGTAGCCCTGTGCGGTGGAGCTGCCGCGGTACGGCGTGGACGTGGGGTGCAGCCCACACGGCCGGAATAGCGGGCAGCCCGGGTGTAGGCAGGGACGCCGCGGTCGACGTGGCATTCACCCTTATCGCGTTCCCTGAACCACCAACGCGCAAGCGTGTCGGCCCGGCGTCGTCAGCGCTGCGGGAGTGGTCGCTCGCGGATGGTCTCTTTCTCTACGTCAAGTGGGCTCCCGCCGCACCATCCGGGAAACTATCGGCCCACCCTCCCAGAGTGCGGCAACGGTTTGGAGCGGCTCACCGGCGAGCAGGCAAGCGATTCGAGGTTTATGGATCGCGCGCGTCCTCCGCGTTGGTGAACTCGCGCATCACACCGGTCGCCTCGTAGACGGTCCGCTCGCAGATGTTCTGAATGCGATCACCGATCCGCTCCAGGTTGTGGGCCACCCAGAGCAGCCAGGTGGCGCGGTCGATGGTCGTCGGGTCGTTCAGCATATAGGTGAGCAGTTCGCGGTAGATCTGGTCGTAGAGACGGTCGATCGCGTCGTCTTGGGCCGCGATCGCCTCGGCGAGGTGGGCGTTCTTCGTGAGCAGCGCGTCCACGGACTGGCGCAGTGCCGATCGAGCGAGCGCGGCCATCCGCGGGATGTCCACGAGCGGCTTGAGCAGCGGACGCTGCTCGTGCATCAGCACGACCTTTCCGATGCCGACGCAGTAGTCGCCCATCCGCTCCAGCTCGCCCACGACCATGAGCACGGCGATGATGAAGCGGAGGTCGCCCGCGATCGGCTGCTGCATCGCGATTAGGCGGACCGCGGTGTCCTCGATCGCGAACCGCAATTCGTTGATGTCGCGGTCCGCCGAGATCACCTGCTGGGCGCTGAGCGCGTCTAGGCGCGCGAGCGAGGACACACTGCGCTCGATGGCGAGGTCCACGAGGCTGGCCATTCGGCGCAGGTCGATCTTGAGCTGCTCGATGCCTTGGTCGAGCACCGCGCGCTGGTGGATGGTGCGCCCGGGCACGGCCATCAACCGAACCGCCCGGTGATGTAGGCCTCGGTGCGCGGGTCGCGCGGCGTGGTGAACAGATCCGCGGTACGGCCGTGCTCGACGAGGCGCCCGATGCCGTCCTCGCCGGCGAGCATGAACGCCGTCCGCTCGCTCACCCGAGAAGCCTGCTGCATGTTGTGGGTCACGATCACGATCGTCACCTCCGCCGCTAACTCGCGCACCAGCTCCTCGATCTTGTAGGTGGCGATCGGGTCCAGCGCCGAGGCCGGCTCATCCATCAACAGCACCGCGGGGTCGGTGGCGAGTGCCCGAGCGATGCAGAGCCGCTGCTGCTGGCCGCCCGACAGGGCGGCGCCGGAGCGGTCGAGCTTGTCCTTCACCTCGTCCCAGAGCGCGGCGCGCCGGAGATTCCGCTCCACCAGGTCGTTCATCTCCGATCGGCTCACCTTCCAGCCTCGCAGGCGAGGGCCGGCGGCGACATTCTCATACACGCTCATCATCGGGAACGGGTTGGGCTTCTGGAACACCATCCCGACGCGGCTACGGACCTCGACCGCGTCGGTCCCGGCCCAGTAGATGTCCTCGCTGCCGAGGAACACCTGGCCGGCGACCCTCGCGCCGGGCGTGACCTCGTGCATCCGGTTCAGGCAGCGCAGGAGCGTCGACTTGCCACAGCCCGACGGACCGATGATCGCCGTGACCGTGCCCGTGCCGATGTCGAGGCTGAGGTCCCCGACGGCTTGCGCGGCACCGTACCAGGCCGACAGCTTCTCGATCCGCACGGCCGGCTCCGCCGATGTGGCGGCCTGCGGCGTTGACGGCGGAACGTCCATGAGACGCTCGGTGACGCTCATCGCACGCGGCTCCGGGTCGCGACTCGCAGGGCGACGCTCAGGAGGCCGATGACCACGACGAGCACGAGCGACCCGCCCCACGCCTTGGTGTGCCAGTCGTCGTACGGCGACGCGGCGTACTGGTAAATCTGCAGCGGCAACGCGGCGATCGGGCGGAGCAGGTCGGTGCTGAAGAAGAGATTGCCGAGTGCGGTGAGGAGGAGCGGTGCGGTCTCGCCCGCGGCCCGCGCGATCGCGAGGATCGCGGCCGTGACGATCCCGGCCTGCGCTGTCGGCAGGACGACCCGGACGATGACCCGCCAGCGGGGCGCGCCGAGCGCGAGCGCAGCCTCTCGCAGCGAGCCGGGGACGAGCCGCAGGACCTCCTCGACGGTGCGGGCGATGATCGGGGTCATGATCACCGCGAGGGCGATGCCCCCCGCAAGCGCCGCGTAGTGGCCGATGAAGCCACGCACGAGGAACGCCCAGACGAACACGCCGACGACGATCGACGGTAGCCCCGCGATCAGCTCGGCGGCGAAGCGGACGACGGGCGCGAAGCGGCCCGAGCGGTACTCGACGACGAAGATGGCGCTCGCGATGCCGATCGGGATCGCGAGCGCCGCCGCGATCGCCGAGAGCACGAGCGTCCCGAGGAGTGCGGGGCCGAGGCCACCTCCCGGCTCCCCTTGCGGGAGGGTGCGCTCGGTGAAGAACGCCGGCGTGATGGCCGGCAGCCCGCGGACGAGCACGAAGCCGAGGATGATGAGGAGGAGGGCGGCGGCGCCAACGGTTGCGGCCAGGAGCAGGCCGGCCATGACGCGCTCGGTGATGCGTCGCCGCGCGATGACCCGCGAGCGCGCGAGTGGCAGCGTGACGGTCGTCATAGGGCGAGTCCCTGCGGGTTGCCGGCGATGCGCCGAATGAGGAGTCGGGCAGCTCCGTTCACGACGACCGCGACCACCAGGAGGACGAGCGAGATCTCGACGATCGCGCTGAAGTACAGCTCGCCCGTCGCCTCGGTGAACTGATTCGCGATCGCGGAGGCCATCGTGTATCCGGGCGTGAACAGTGACGGCGAGACCGTGGTCGAGCTGTTCCCGACGACGAGCGTCACGGCCATGGTCTCGCCGAACGCGCGCGCGACGCCGAGCACGATCGCGCCGACGATGCCGACGCGGGCGTACGGCAGGACCGCCCGGCTGACGGCTTCCCAGCGCGTCGCGCCCAGGCCGAGCATCGCCTCGCGCTGGTTCCCGGGAACGGCGAGGAGGACCTCGCGCGAGACCGCAAGGAGCAGTGGCAGGATCATGATCGCGAGGATCACGCCACCGACCAGCAGATCGACGCCGACGATCTGACCCGAGAAGAGCGCGCCGACCAGGGGCAGTGGTCCGATCCAGGTCGCGAGCGTCGGCTCGACGAATTCGCGGAAGAACGGCACGAGCACGAACAGCCCCCAGAGGCCATAGACGATGCTCGGGATGTACGCGAGCAGCTCGATGACGAACGCGAGCGGCGTCCGGACCCGCAGCGGCGCGTACTCGGTGAGGTAGATCGCCGCACCGACCGCGACCGGCGCGGCGAGCAGGACCGCGATCGCCGTGGTCACCAGCGTGCCGAAGAGGTATGCCCCAGCGCCGAAGACCTCGTGCACCGGGTCCCAGCGGGTGGTCGTGACGAACGACAGGCCGAGGCGGGTGATCGCGGGCCAGGAGTCCAAGACGATGAGGAGCGTGATGCCGGCGAGCGTGAGCGGCACCACGAGGGCGAGTGCCGTCACGCCGCCGGAGAAGGCGCGGTCCGCGCGGGAGGTTGCCTGCACTACTTCGGCAGGACCGGCGTGCCGCCGGAGGTGATGCTGCGGATCTTCTCTTCGGCCTTTGCCTGCACATCCTTCGGGAGCGGTGCATACCCGAGGTCCTTCGCGTACTGCTGGCCGTCATGGGTGCCCCACCAGAAGTAGCGGGCGATCGCAAGCGCTTTGCCCTTGTCCGGGACCTCCGTGTAGGTGAGCAGGTAGGTGAATGTGCTGATCGGCCACGCCGCGGCGTTGTCCGAGTTCGTGATCGAGACCCGCAGGTCCGCCGGGAGCGTCACCCCCTCGGCCGCCTTGCTCACGCTGTCGAGGCTCGCGTCAACGTACACGCCCTTCGCGTTCTGGAGGGTGACGGTGCCGAGCTTCTGCTGGATCGCGTAGATCAGCTCGACGTAGCCGATCGAGTTCGGGGTGCTTTTCACCGATCCAGCGACCCCGTCATTGCCCTTCGCGCCGATGCCGCCGGGCCACTCGACCGACTGGCCTGCGCCGACCTTGGTCTTCCAGGTCGGGCTGACCTTGGACAGGTAGTCGGTGAAGACGAAGCTCGTGCCCGAGCCATCTGAACGGTGCACGGTCGTGATCGCCAGATCGGGCAGGGGCACGCCGCTGTTCGCCGATGAGATCTTCGGATCATTCCACTTCTTGATGTCGCCCAGGAAGATCCCGGCGAGCGCGTCCGGCGTGAGTTTCAAGGTCGCGACACCGGTGAGGTTGTACGTTGGAACGACCGCGCCCATCACCGTCGGGATGTGCAGGATGGGAGTCTTCGCGTCCGAGAGCTGCTGGTCGCTCATCGGGTTGTCGGATCCGGCAAAGTCGACGGTCTTCTCGGTGATGCCCTTGATCCCGCCGCCCGAGCCGATCGCCTGGTAGTTGATCTGGACCCCGGTCGCCTTGTTGTAGGCGTCGACCCACTTCGTGTAGATGACCGCGGGGAACGTTGCGCCCGCCCCGCTCAGCGACTGGGCCTCGCTGCCGCAGGGACCCGTGACCGGAAAGCATCCGCTCGCGCTCCCGCCCGTGCCGCCCGAGCCGCCGCCACCGCACGCGGAGACGAGCACCGCCAACGCGAGTGCCGGGACCGCGATCATCTGGAGCCTCATCCTTGCCCTCATCCCATTCATTTCTCTTCGAGAGCCATGCTCGCGTCGCTGAGGCAACGGACCGCGAACTTCCGGTGAAATGACGGTGAACTTCCGGCGATACGGGTTGTCGCGACCCGCTCGCTACGCGAACATGGCCGTATGCTCGCTGCCGCTCCGCGCGTCCTGTTCCTGTGCACGCATAAACTCCGCCCGGTCGCAGATGGCCGAAGGGCTCCTGCGCACGATGACTGACGGCAGGGTTCAGGCGTCGAGCGCCGGGACCCAGAGCACGATCGTCCGCCCGCTCGCGATCGAGGCGATGGCTGAGGTCGGAATCGACATCTCGGGCCATCACTCGAAGACACTCGACGAGTTCCTCCGCCAGCCCTTCGACGCGGTCGTCACCGTGTGCGATGACGCCAAGGAGGCCTGCCCGCTGTTCCCCGGCGCCGCGCGGCAGATCCACCGGTCCCTGCCCGACCCATCGCAGGCCACCGGCAGCCGCGAGGTGCAGCTCGCCGCGTTCCGCGGGGTGCGCGACACGCTCCGCCGGCGGATCAGTGACGATCTGCTCCCGCTCCTCGGCTAAGCGCTTTCCCTGAACCGATAGCCGACACCGCGGAGCGTCTCGATCCAACGCGGAGCATCCGCACTGTCACCGAGCTGCTCCCGCAGGTTCTTGATGTGCGTATCGATGGTCCGCGTGTCGCCCGCTTGGTCGATCCCCCAGACGGCGTTGAGCAGCTGTTCTCGGGTGAAGACCTGGCCTGGGCTGCGTGCCAGCATGACGAGGAGGTCGAATTCCTTGGGCCGGAGCGTGATCTCTCGGCCGTCGCGGATGACCCGGTGCTTCCCGATGTCGATGCGTAGGCCGTCGCGCTCGACCTCGGCGACTGACGCGGCCTCCGGTTCCTGGCCGCTGCGCCGCAGCATCGCGCGCACGCGGGCGATCAACTCGCGCATCGAGAATGGCTTCACCAGGTAGTCGTCAGCGCCTATCTCCAAACCGATGACCTTGTCGAGTTCCGTATCCCGCGCGGTGAGCATCAGCACCGGCACGCTGCTCGTGCGTCGCAGGCGACGGCAGACCTCGAACCCGTCGATCTTCGGCAGCATGACATCGAGGATCACGACGTCCGGGCGCGCATTTGCAAAGAGCGCGATCCCCTCCTCGCCGTCGACCGCGCTGACCACCTCGTACCCCTCCTGCTGGAGGGCGTAGCCGAGGGTGTGCCGGAGGTTCGGCTCGTCGTCGATGACGAGGATGCGGCTCATATGCGCGACCTCACGAGCGCGGCGCCCAACCGGCGCTGCGGGTCGAGCGATACGATGTCCGACATGCGATGAGCCTAGGCGTGCGACATCACCTTGTTGAAACGGGCAGCGTGAACGTGAACGTCGCGCCCCGACCGGGTCCGTCGCTGTCGGCGCGCAGCTCGCCGGCGTGTTGCTGGACGATGTGCTTTGCGATCGCCAGCCCCAGGCCAGTACCGCCGGTCGTGCGCGCGCGATCTCCTTTGTAGAAACGTTCGAAGATACGATCGAGGTCGGCCGCCGCTATGCCCTGCCCGGTGTCGCGGACCGCGAACGCGACGGCGCCCTCCCGGGCAGACGCCGACAAGTGGATCTCACCACCGGCGGGGGTGTGGCGCACCGCGTTGTGGATGAGGTTCGCGAAGACCTGCGCGACCCGTTCGGGATCGGCCTCGACGTCAGGCAGCGCGGCGGTGGGGACGAGCTTGAGGCGGACCCGGGATCGCTCGGCGAGCGGGGCGAAGCGCTCGCGTGCACGACTGAGGAGATCGGCGGGTGTGACGCGCTCGACGTGCAGCGGCAGCTGGCCCGACTCGATCCCGCCCAGGAGCAGCAGCTCCTCGACCAGTTGCGCGAGCGCGTCGATCTCCTGCTGCATCCGCCCGAGGAAGTCACGCGCCGCGCTCGGATCGTCGACGGCACCCGCTTCGAGCGTCTCGATCATCGCCTTGAGCGAGGCGATGGGCGTGCGCAGCTCGTGCGAGACGTTCGCCACGAAGTCGCGGCGCACCGTCTCCAGGCGCCGAAGATTCGTGAGGTCCTGC
This sequence comes from Candidatus Limnocylindria bacterium, assembly GCA_038211425.1. Classification (GTDB taxonomy): domain Bacteria; phylum Chloroflexota; class Limnocylindria; order P2-11E; family P2-11E; genus JALYKU01. The sequence continues at coordinate 16,500 of JBBQVQ010000033.1, forward strand.
ACGACGAGCAGGAGCTGGCCGTCGGCGAGCCGGCGGGCGATGGCGCGGGCGAACCGCGGCGGGTCGGACCGTTCGACCTGGGCGACCTCATCGGCGCCGATGCGCGCTCGTCTAACGGCATCGAGGACCTCGTGCTCACGCACGGCTTCGACGAGCGCGTGGCCCGGCGCGGCAGCCGTTCCGAGCGTCTGCGTGGCGCTGCGGTTCGCGAGCGCGATGCGTCCGTCGGCGTCGGCGATGACGATCGTGTCGGAGAGTTCATCGATCAGGACCGCGAGCCGGTCGCGCTCCGCCTCGGCCTTCGCGCGCTCTCCCGTGATCGTCGCCGCCATCCGTCGGAGCGCGCCGCCGAGGCGCTCGACCTCCTCGGGGCCGCCGACGGTGAAATCCGCGGGTGCACCGTCCGCGAGCGCCTCGGCCCGGTCTGTCAGCAGGCGGATCGGTCGAGTGATGGCGCGGGCTAACACAACGAGTGCGAGCAGCGCGACTGCGCTCGCCACGATACCGATGCCCACGATGAGGGCGCCCAATTTCGCGGCGAGCGACTGGAGGGCCGTGAGGGGAAGCGCCGTCCGTGCCACCCCGACGAGCGCGCCGTCGTCGCGTACCGGCACCGCGATGTAGAGGAGGTCCCGCCCGACCGTGTCGGAGTGGCGGACGACGTTGCCGACGGCACCAGCGAGCGCGGCCGCCACCTCGGGACGACCGGAATGGTTCTCCATCGTGCGGCGATCCTCATCCGATTCACCTAGCACGACGCCATCGGGCGCGATGAGGGTGACCCGGATCCCCGCGCTCGCGGCTAAACGATGGGCGAGCGGATCGAGGACATCCGGGTCGCGCGTGCGGAGGCCGGCATGGGCGAGATCACCGACGAGGTTCGCCTCGCTGGTCAGCCACGCGTCCAGCGCCTGCCGGTCGTGGTCTTGGGCCAGGAGCGGCACCGCGAGCGCGAGCACCAGGACCGCGGCGACGAGGCTGGCGGCGGCCGCGAGCAGGATCCGGCGGGTGATGGTCTGGGGCACGCGGCCGAGTATGTGCGACTGCGTGGAGGAACCGCGCGCGGTTCTGGCTTTCTCTACGTCGCGCGACTCGCCTCAAGGTGTTCGCGGATGGGGCCGAAAATCGACCCGGGATCCGCACCACGGGTGAGCGTCCCGGTGCGCGTGCACCGCCGCGGCGGCGCCGTGGACGCCGAGCTTCTTGTACGCGTTCGCGGCAAGGTTGGCGACGGTGTTGATCGAGATCCCGAGCTCGGCGGCGATGGCCTTGTGCGTTCTGTCGCGGCCGATGCGCTCGAGCGTCGCGCACTCGCGGGCGGTGAGCGGTCGCGCTCCCGACCGTGGTCGCCGTCGGGCTGGCCGTGCTGATCGCCGCTACGGCCATCCTGGCGGCCCTCCCGTCCATCCCGTCGCTGTTGCTCATGCTGGCCGTGGCGCTCGATCCGGCCCTTCACACGCCGCTGCTCTCGGCACGGCTCAACGACCTCATCCCGAGCGGGCAACGCGCGACGATCCTTTCCCTGGGGGCGCTGCTGTTCGAGCTCGGGCTGGCGGTCGCGATGCCGCTGCTCCTGACCTTCACGGATCGATACGGCGCACCTGCCGCTATCGGCCTCTCCTGCGCCGTCCTCTCACTGATCGCTGTGCCGCTGATTGTTCGTATGGCGCGTTGCAGAGCGTGGCCCGCGCCCGCGAACGCGCCGGGATAGATCGCTCCCGTTTCGCCTCGGTACGCTCGGTCAGCGGCGACGCGCACACGCGAGGGCCAACGCGACAAGCGAGCTGGGGGCGGTGCGACCCGTGGCGCACCATTCCTCGAAAGCGGCGTGCCCCGCGAAGTGCGAGTGGGCCGAACGCCCAGCCACCTCGCCGCGGTGGTGCTCCTCCACCTGCTGACGCGGGGTGACCTCGAGCGGTAGGTCACTCACGCGAGCGCGATGGGCGGCCGACGGTCAGGCGCTCGCGGGGTCCGCCGCGCCAGGCTCGGCGCGGGACGCAAGGACGTCGTCAAGCTGGCGCGAGTGCTCCCGCAAATGATCGAGGACGAACGCGTCGATGATCCCAGCGGCCGTCATCTCCCCTCTGCGGGAGTGACGGCCGCGTCGGCTCCAGCCCTCGGCCGGTATGGGCCGGACGATCCGCGCCGTTTCGGCCAGCGCGCCTTCGAGCCGCTGGATCGCGGTCTCCAGCTCGTCCGCGGCATGGTCGGTGACGGCCGTGATGCGGTCGACATCGTCGTGCGTGCGGCCGAAGGCGATCGGCCGATCGCTCGCAGCGACGGTGGCCGCCTGTCGCGCCCAGTAGGGCATGAACTCCGCGGCGTGCGCCAGGATCTCGATTGCGGACCATGCCTGCGCATCGGGCGCGCCGTACAGCGCGCGACCACGCTCGTCGCGGACGCGCTCCACCAACGGGGCGGCCGCGCTCTGGATGCGGCCTGCGTACTCGGCGCCCGGGTTACTTGGGTTCAAAGGTGCCGGTCACGAGTTGGGCCGAATCGAAAAACTCTTCGCGGTACAGCCCCAGCGCCTCGACGATGGGGCGGTCGGTCACGGCGAAGAGGGTCGATGTCTCCATTGCCTCGTGCTCGACCTTCGACCACGACGGCGCGACGAAGATGTCGCCGGTGGCCCACTCAAAACGCATTCCGTCGATCACCGACGCCCCAGAGCCCGCGTACACGACGTAGATCGCGCTGCCCGTTCGGCGATCCACCGTAGTGCGCCTGCCGGCGACCACCCGATGCATCTCGCAGCCGAGCGTCGGGATCACCGATGCCCCGTTCACGGGATTCACGAACGTCACGCTCGCCGCTGGTCCGCCGCTGTCGGCGAGCGCCGCGTCCAGGGCACGGTCGGTCGTCTCCCACGGATAGCGCAGCAGGGGCGAGCGCTCCGCGCTCGTCTTCTCGGCACGCTCCCTGATCCCTGGTCCGGGGAAACGCTCCTCGGAAGCGTTGCGGGCGAGGACCGGCTGGTTCGTACCCTCGTAGCGTTCGAAGAAGATCGACTCGAGGTGCGCGACGAACGGCAGGTCGAGGCCGTCGAACCACACCATCGGCTTGTCGCCGGCATTGGTGTGGTCGTGCCAAGCCCAGTTCGGCGTCAGGATGAGGTCACCCGGGTGCATGTCACAGGCGTCACCATCGACGGTGGTCCACACGCCCGACCCGTTCATCACGAAACGGATCGCTGACGGCGTGTGGCGGTGCGCGGGAGCGGATTCATGCGGCCCGAGGTACTGGATCGCGCCCCAGAGGGTCGTGCTGGTGTAGGGCATGCCACCGAGTCCCGGATTCGCCAGCGCGAGCACACGGCGGTCGCCGCCCCTGGTGATCGGGACCAGCTCGACCGCCCGCTCGGCGAGGGCGAGCATCGTATGCCACTTCCATAGCCAGGGCAGCGTCCGCGGGTGGGGGACCTGCGGCATCAAGCGACCGGACTGTGTCCACAAAGGCTGCAAGTCCTTCGCGGCGAGAGCGCCGCAGAGCTCGTCGTAGCCGACTTCCATGGTGTCCGAAGCGGTCATGATCGTCCTCCTCGTCGGCCGCCGTGCTCCCGCCCGGCCCGCTGGCGGCTGCGGGGCGATCCGCCGTACGATCGGCATCTCCGTTCTGTGCTTCAGAATGGTGTTCCGCGTGCCGCCGACGGCGAATCGTAGCACGGAGGGCCCGGGCGGTGGAGCTACTGGAAGCCATTAGAACGACACGCGCGATGCGGCGCCTGGACCCATTCAAGGAAGTCCCTGAGGCGGACATCTCGACGATGATCGAGGCGGCAGCGTGCGCCCCGAGCGGGGGCGATCGGCAGCCGCTGCGCTGGATCGTGGTCCGTGACCGGACGCTCCGAACCACCCTGGGCGAAGCGTACCGCCGCGTGTCGGCTCGGATCGACGGCCCCGACGGGGGCCGGCGGGGCAGTCGTCTCGAACGCTCGATCGCGCATCTGGCGGAACACCTCGGCGAGGCGCCTGTCCTCCTCGTGGCCGTGGCGGAAGGGGACCCGGACCTGCGGCTCGCGGCCTCGGTATATCCCGCCGTCCAGAACCTGATGTTGGCGGCTCGCTCCCTCGGGCTCGGCACGACCTTGACGATGCGGCACCGGCTCGCGGAGCCGGAGGTTCGCGTTTTGTTGAACATCCCCGCCACCGTCCATGTCTTCGCGGTCATCCCGGTGGGGTATCCGCTCGGGCGATGGGCCCATCGCCGGGACCGGGCGGAGCCCGTGGTGTACCGCGACCGTTACGGCGCCGAGCGGGTCATTCCGCAAGAGGGCGCGAGCGGACCAGCTTCCGCGCCGGACTCGAACTCGTAAGCGGTCCCGACGCTGCTCTGGATGAACGCGTTCGGCATCCGCCGCGCGATCTCATGGATCGCCTTCCAACCCGTGCAGTGGCCGGGCGCGACCACCTCTGGAGCGATGGCGAGGAGCGCGTCCATTGTCTCCGGGATGCGCGGCTCGAAGAGCGGGCCCGTCAGGTGGAATCCGCCGATGACGGCGAGCACGCGTTCGACGCCGGTGATGCGCTGGGCGAACCTGATGATGTTGATGATCCCCGCGTGGCTGCACGCCGACAGGATCACCAATCCTCGGCCGCGCACGTTCACGACGACTGCCTGGTCGTCGTGAACGGCGAAGTCGGGGGCCCATCCCCCCGGTGATCTCCAGTACTGGATGGGGAATCCCGGCTCGAACTCCGTGTGGCGTTCCACCTCGCCGGTGACCATGACGGCGCCGTCGATCAGCACGGTCGGTCCGCGTTCCTCGACGACCTTCAACCCGTCCTGTTCGAGGTCTGACAGCGACGGCGGTGGTGTGAGCAGCTCTTCGCCATCGGGAAAAACGATCTTGCGATCGCGCCGTGCGTCCGGGTGCAACACCAGCGGAAGCCCGGACGCGCCCACGCGGCGCACCAGGCCCTCGAGCCCCGTGTAGTGGTCGATGTGGCCATGCGACAGAACGATCGCGCGCAGGTCGCGCGGCTCGACGCTCAACACCTCGAGGTTGTGTGCGGCCGTGGCGCTGCCCAGTCCCGCGTCGTACAGCACGGTGGACGTCCGGCTACCTGAACGCACGCGGAGCATGAGCGAGAGTCCATGCTCGGCTCGCAGGATCCCAGGCGCGGGATCCCACGCACGCTTGGGTCGACGCGCGATCGCTCCGCTGGGCAGGAACACGTCGATCGAGTTGTCAACGACCACCGTCACCGTGGCCTCGTCGACCGGCTCCAGTGCGATTCTGCCCTTCAGAATGGAATTCCCCAGCACGGTCTTCGGACACTAGCATGCGGCCGTGATGATGCATAAAGCCCGCGAGCGCGCGATCGAGTGCCCTGGCCGCATCTTGTCTTCCGAGATGGCGCAAGGCCGATGTCCGGGTCGCGTGACCGCGCGCGGCTACGCCAGCAGCTCGCCGATCTGCTTCGCGCCGGACACCGCTCCAGCGCTCAATCGCCGCAACCGCAGGTCGGTGACGCGGGCCAGCGGTGCTGCGATCGCGAGCGACGCACGCAGGTGACCCTGGCGATCGATTATCGGAGCGGCGACCGCGGCGATGTCCGCCTCGCTCTCGCCGGTGTTGAGCGCGTACCCACGCCTCTTCGTCCGATCGAGCTCTCGCAGCAGATCGGCTCGGGCGGCCAAGGTGCGCTTGGTCACTCTCTCCAGCCGCGCGTGGGGGTACAGGCTACGGAGCTCCTCGCGAGGAACGAACGCGAGCAGCGCCTTGCCGCCCGCGGTGGCGTGTGCCGGCAGCACCATTCCGATGCGCGAGCCCACGCGGAGCACGTTGGTCGACTCGACGGAATCGATGAACAGGACATCCGATCCGCGCAGGATCAGGAGGTGCACCGTTTCGCCCACCTCGCGGCTCAGTTGCTCCATCGTCGGCCTCGCGACGGTGCGGATATCCATGTCCCGCACGATCGCCAGGCCGATGTCGGTCAGGCTCGGGCCCGCGACGTACAGGCGTGTCGTGGGATCCTGCGAGACGAAGTCGTGGAACTGGAGCATGGCGAGAAGCCGGTGCGCGGTGGAACGCGCGACCCCCAGTTCTTCCGCGGCGTCGGAGACCCGCAGCCGATTGCGCTTCTTGAACAGCATCAAGAGTCGCAGGGCGTTGTCGACGGAGCCGATGGGGTATGTTGGCGCGCCTCTGGGCCCGGTGTTCTTCTGTGCAGAAATCCGCACGGCAGAACGATCGTAGCACCGACGCTCGGCGCGTAGTGCGCACGATCAGGAGCCCGCTCATCGACGGCGGAAGGTACAGGATCGAGGTGCCCGAGGAGTGGGACGGCACCCTCATTCTGTACAGCCAGGGACCGCCCGCGCCACGAGAGGATCCCGTGTGGCGGACGACGCCTGTCGTCACCGCGTTCCTCGAGCGCGGGTACGCGGTGGCGGGCTGGGCCAGCCCCATGTTCTGGCCGCACGAGCAGTCGTTCGTGAACCAGCCCATGGTCTTGGATGAGTTCGCGAAACAGATCGGAAGCCCGCAGGTGACGATCGCCTACGGTGAGTCGATCGGAGGCATCCTCACCGCGGGCCTGGTCCAGGTCCAGCCGCGGGTCCTGTCGGGCGCGCTGGCCGTCTGCGGCCCGCTCGCGGGCGGGGTCGCCACGCACAATCGCGAGCTCGACATCTCATTCGTCTTCAAGACGCTCGTCGCTCCTGCGAGCGCGCTCGAGCTCACGCATATCAGCGATCCCGTCGCTAACCTTGACCTGGCGCTCGGCCTTCTCGAGGCGGCGGCGACGGCGTCCGTTGGCCGCGCCCGGTTGGCGCTCTGCCTGGCCATCTCGAACGTCCCCGCGGCGGAGGATCCCCGCAGTCCGGCGCCGCCGCCCTACGATCCCCGCACCCGCCTGGACGCTCAGATCCGTTGGTTGCGCGAGATCGTTTTCCTGGTGACCTTCTCCGCGCGCGCGACGATCGAGCGGCGAGCGGGCGGGAACCCGTCATGGAACATCGGCGTGGACTACCGAGGGCTTCTCGAACGGTCCATCAGTCGGGAATTGGTCGAGGACCTGTACCGCCAGGCGGGGCTCGATCTGGCAGCCGACCTCGAGCGCCTGGCGAAGGCGTCTCGGATCCAAGCGGACCCCGAAAGCGTGCGGTATATGGAGCGCTACGTGTCCTTCAACGGCGATCTCGGCGGCGTGCCTGTGGTCACCATGCACGCGACCGGCGACGGCTTGTGCACGCCCGATCACGAGCGGGCGTATGCCGACGTCGTGCGCTGGGCGGGCCAGTCCGATCGGCTGCGGCAGCTATGGATCGCCCGCGGCGGCCACTGCGCCTTCACGGTCGCGGAGGTACTCACCGCGCTGGACGCGCTACGCGCGCGTGTCGAAACGAGTTCGTGGCCGGCGGTCGGCGCCGACGCGCTGAACGACGCCGCGGCCGCGCAGGCCGAGGGCCATCAGGCCTTGATCGACCGGGCGACGAACGCTTCCATTCCTCGCTCCGCGCAGTTCGGTGCGTTCGAGCCATGGGCCTTTCCTCGCCCGCACGACGTGCGGATGTTCTCGCGTCCGTGAAGATCGATACGGAGCTGCGCCGCAGTCTGCTCGCCCTCTCCCGGGGCATCCACGCGGAGCCGGAGCTTGGGTACATGGAGCACCGCGCTGCCGCGCGGATCTCGGCCTTGGTTGCCGAGCATGGCCACGACGTCGAGCTGGGCGTTGGGGGCGTCGCGACCGCTCTTCGCGCGCGGGTGGGACCGCCGGGACAGTCCGTCGCGCTGCTGGCCGAATACGACGCCCTGCCCGACCTGGGTCACGCATGCGCGCACAACCTCATCGCGATGACGAACGTCGGCGCCTTCCTCCTCGCCGCGCGCGAGCCCGATGCCCTGCAGATCGGCGTGATGCTTCTCGGCACCCCGGCCGAGGAAGGCGGGGGAGGCAAGGTGCGCCTTTTGGAGGCCGGCCAATTCGAGGGCGTGGTCGCCGCCCTGTCCTCCCACGCGTCGGCCGACGCTCAGTGGGTGGTCAGCGAAGGTCTGCTCGGCCGATCGCGTTGGGAGGTCATCTTCCACGGCGTCGCGGCGCACGCCACCGTGTCGCCCGGACGCGGACGCAACGCGCTGAACGGCGTCATCGCGCTGTTCAACGGCCTGGTGGCCTGGGGCGCGCAGTGGCCCGAGGGCGCCCACGTCAACGGGATCATCAGCGAGGCGGAGTGGCGCCCAACGTCGTCCCCGACCGGTGCGTCGCGCAGTTCGGGCTGCGCGCCCGCATGACCGCCGAGCTCAAGGAGGTCGAGCAGCGCTTCGCCGACATGGCGAAGGGCGCCGCCCTCCAGACCGCCACACGGGTGGAGCTTCGCGAGACCGCGCCACGCTACGAGCCGCCCAAGGTCAACGCGGCGCTGGCGGATCTGCTGGCGGCCGAGCTGCGGAACGCGGGTCCGAGCCCGCTCCGGAACGTGCCGATCGCCGCCTCGAGCGACATCGGCAACGTCTCGCAGGTGCTGCCGGCGGATTACATCGCTTTCCCGGTAACACCGGCAGCCATCCCGGGGCACTCCGTCGAGATGCGCGACGCAGCCATCTCGGACCTCGCGCACGAGAACGCGCTCATCGTGACGCGCGTCCTCGCGGCGGCCGCACGAACCATCGCCGGCGACGCCGGCGTGCGCCAGAGGATCGCCTCGGCGCGCTAGCTCCGAGGGTCCGGCGCGATCGGTCATGGTGCGGAAAAGCGTCGAAGTACGTTCTCGGTGACCCGCGAGACGTTGTTGTCGTAGTCGTTGTGAGAGAGCGCGCCCAGGTACGCGATGGACCCGACCGAGAACACCGCGCCGCCGCGAGGCGTCTCGAAGTACACCATGTCCGAGCTGATCGGTCTCGAGAGGTCGATGTCGGTCCCGGGCACGTGCACCGGATGCTGGTGCTCGTAGGTCGGTGAGAACTCGGTCGCGCTGGCTAGGATGACCGCGTGTGGCGGCGTGCCGCGCTCGGGATCGGCACAATCCACCTCGAAGCCGGCCGCTCCGCCCATCGTGAGACCGAAGTCGCCGATCGGCCCCTCGGCGACGCCGTCGAAGATCCAGGAGACGCGCGGGTCGGTGCTCTCCGGACGGCGCACGTATTCGGCGGAGCGGTCGAAACCCTGAGCGATCGATCCAACGCCGAGGGTCTGCTGAGGCGGGCGGCCACGCTCGAGCCAGTCGCCACCGAACTCCCCGGTGGTGCTGTGGTAGCGCTCGCCCGCGGTCGCGCTCCGGATGCTTCCCCCGCCGCGACGAACCTCGACGTGGTGACCGGTCTGCTCGCCGAAGGACGTGACCCAGATCAAGCCATTGCCGCCGAGGTACATCAACCTTCCGCCGGTCGCCAGGTGGTCCTCCAGGCCGTCGATCATCTCGGCGGACCAGTACTCAGGGTGACTCCCGGTGAGCACGACCCGGTACTGCGAGAGCAGAGAGGCTCCTTCGCGATGCAGATCCTCGTCGATCGCAACATCGAACTTGAACCCCTTCTCGGTGAGCCAGTCGACGAGGTAGAGGTCGGCGTTGAACTGATGGGGAGCGCCCGACTCGCCGAGGATGTTGAAGGTCGAGCCGGGCCGGTGGTTGACGATCGGCCGCCGGCGTGAGGAGTAGAACACCGCACTGCCGTCGGCATGAAGGTGATACAGACCCAGCACCGACTTCTCGGTGGCGAAGGACTCCCGGAAGTTGGCGTAGGCGAGATACGAGTTGGTCGGCGCCAGGAAGAGGATCGGCGCTGTTGCCCGTCGGCCGGCTGGGCGGACGTAGAACGGGACGTGGAATCGATCGGCGGCGGCCTCCAGCTTCGCGGCGTAGACGCCGCTGGGGAGCGAGTCGGGGACCCTGAATTCGAACGCGATGGGCCAACCGCAGTCGTCCAGGTCATCGTGGTGGAAGTAGAGGGCGCCGTGCGTTTCCGGGGCGAGAGTCCACGCGCGCTCGCCGCCGGCGAAGTCGTGCCCGCTCATCGCGCGCGCGGGTCGGTTGACCGTCACGCCATCGAAGCCGCCGGCAGGATCCCGGACGTCGTCCGTCTTGCTGTCTCGAACGAGATCCCACTCCGCGATGACACGGCCGAGCTCCGTCGCCCTCCTCCCGCCGGCGAGCGCCTCGAGTCCGTCGAGCCCGAGCGCCGTTCCCAGCAGGAGGGGTGACTCGATCTTGCCGTCGTAATGGCCCGATGCTGCGTGCGCATCGCTCGGCCCTCGCGACCACGCTGCCATGAGGAACGGGGCGGAGGTTTGGGCCGACGCCATCCCCGAAAGGCGTCGCTCGACCGCCACGTTGGTGGCGTCGATCGGCCAGCGTGGAAACGGGCGCTGCAGCAGGCGGACGAGGCCCGTCGCGGCGTCCGACGAGGCCGCGACGAAATACCAATATCCGGCGCGCAGCGGCACACCCGTCGACACCTCGGACACCTCATGGGCAGCCTGACCGGCGGTGCCCAGGCGCAGCGCAAGAGCACCTGTCCCGTCGAGCACCAGCGCGTATCCAGCGCCCTCCGTTTCCCACCACTTGGTCATGAGACCCTGCTCGCCGCGCGCCGGCATCGTGGGAAAGACCCACGCCGCCAGAGTGAACGAGGCCGGATTCAGCAGAGGAGCGTCCGGCACGCGCACGAACGACCCCGCAGGGTACGGTGCCCGCTGGCCGTCGTACTCACGGTCGACGGTCGATGGAACGTGCCGCTCCTTGAGGCCCGGCGCATCCGCTCGATCGTCGCCGTGGAGCATCCGCACGATGGAGGCGCGGTAGCGCTCGTGGTCCGAGCTGACCATGAACGCGACGATCTCGCCGGGAGCGACGCTCCATGGCTCGGCGTAGCCGACGAGCCGTGTGTAGTCGGGCTGCGCCGCCCACGACCGCCCCGAGTCAGCCACGTCGCGCCACACCAGCCGTGCCGCGCAGCCGGGGATCGAGCGCATCGCGCAGTCCATCGCCGATCAAGTAGAGGCAGAGCACGGTCACCGTGATCGCGGCACCCGGTGCGATGATCAGGTGAGGGCCGAGGAAGTAGAACTGGGCTGAGCCGCTGAGCATGTTGCCCCACGACGGTACCGGCGGCTGGATGCCGAAACCCAGGTACGACAGCGCGGACTCGGCGAGGATGATGCCGCCGATGTCCACCATGGCGAGCACGATGATGAGCGGCAGGATGTTCGGCAGGATGTGCCGGGTCATGATCCGGGGCGGCGATGCGCCGATCGTCCGGGCGGCTTGAATGAACTCGCGGTCGCGGAGCGCCAGCGTCTGACCTCGCGCGAAATTCGCGATGCCGAGCCAGCCGAGCATCCCGATCAGGACGGAAAGGCTGAGCGGGTCCAGTCGGAAGTACAGGCCGACGAGGATGAGCAGGAACAGGATCGGGATGTTCGCGATCGTCGTCACGAGCCAGACCACGACGTCGTCCCACCACCCGCGGAAATAGCCGGCCGTGACGCCGAGGCTCACGCCGACGCCCAACGACACGGATGCGCCGAGGACGCCGATGAACAGTGACACGCGGGCGCCGTACAGCAGACGGACGATCTGGCTGCGGCCCAGGTTGTCGGCTCCGAGCCAGAATTTCGGGTCTTCGAGCGAGGGCGGACCCCACGTCCTGAAGAGGTCCTGGTTGGTGTATCCGGTGTGGAACACATGGCTTGCGAGCACGTCCGCGGCGAGCGCGAGGAGGATCATGAGCGAGAGGACGGCCATCGCCGCGATCGTCGTCGGGTCGTGCTGGATGCGGTAGAGCGCGTCCCACCAGAAGCCCTCGTGTCGTCGTGCCGGCCCGAGCGTGGGCGACACGGCCCGCGCGGCGATGGCTGGCGACGCCATCAACCGCCGACCTTGATGCGCGGATCGACAGCGGCGTACCCCAGATCTCGGAGGATGTACGAGATCACGAGCAGGAAGCTGGTTATCAGCACGGCGGCCTGCACGAGCGGATAGTCCTTGTTGTTCGCGGCCTCGAAGAGCAATCGCCCGAGCCCCGGCCAGTTGAATACCTGTTCGATGATCACCGAGCCGCCGACGAGGATCGTGAGGATCCCGCCAAACAGCGTGACGATCGGGATCAGCGTGTTTCGCATCACGTGGCGGAGGATGACCACGCGCTCGCGAAGGCCCTTGCTTCGAGCGGTCCGGACGAAATCCTGCCCCAGGATCTCGAGCACCTCGGTGCGCAGAACGCGTGGGATGAGGGCGATGCCGCCGGCTGCGCCGACGACCGCCGGGCCGGCCATGTGCCAGAGGCGGTCGGAGCACCACGTACAGCTTTCACCGACCACGTTCATGCTGCCTACCGGGAAGACGTGCCACTGAATGCCGAAGAACAGGATGAAGAGCAGGCCCAGGAAGAACACCGGCACGGCGTGGAGGAATACCGACACCGTGCGGATGACCTGGTCGAGAGCGCTTCCGCGGTAGAACGCCGCGAGCACGCCGAGGGGCACCGCGATCACGAGCGCGATCGCCAGCGAGGTCAGTGAGAGCTGAAGGGTATTGGGAATGCGCTCAGCGATGAGCTGGATGACCGGCCGGCGATAGTTGAACGAGTCGCCGAAATCAAGGCGGGCAACGTTCGCCGCCCAGTGCGCGAACTGCAGCGGGAGCGGGTCGTTGAGACCGAGGGCCTCGCGGAGGGCCGCGCGGTCCGCCTCGGTGATGTCCGGATTCGTGCGCACCATGAGAGTCACGGGGTCGGACGGCGACAACCGCGTGAGGATGAAGGTGAGGAGCATGATGCCGAAGACCGTGGGGACCGCCTGCAGGAGCCGACGAACTACGAATTTTCCCATCAAGCTGACCCCACGATCTGCGGCTCGCTGCCGCTAGTCGTTACTGCTGCGATTCTCCTCTCGGAGCGTCCTCACTACTTGTCCAGCCATAGTTTCTCGCTGTTCCAGTCCCAGCTTTCGCCGGAGGTGGAGATGCCGTATGGCTTCTGCGCGAAGTTATGGAGCTTGGAGCTGGCGAACACGATCGAGACGGGCGCGTAGAGCCATGTGTACACCGCGTCGTTGTTGATCTGCTTGTTCATCGTCTGGTAGAGGGTCTTACGGGTCGCCTGGCTGCAGTCCGGTCCGAAGCGCCCCGCCTCGAGCTTCGCGGTCACGTCCGCGTTCACGTAGTGGAACCAGTTGAACTGGGCCTTCCCCTGCTGGTTGGTGTTGAAGAAGATGTAGGCCCCGTCGGGGTCGGGACTGACCGAGTTTCCGGTGAGCGTCCCCTCGTGATCGAAGTTCGTCGGGTCGTTGCGATCGAACAGCGCCTGCGTGGACTCGGTGATCGTGTCGATCTTGATGCCGATGGCCTTGTACTGCTCCTGGGCGACGCTCATCACCGCGGAGCCCTGCTGTGTCCCTTCGAGCCGCATCTGCATGGGCGAACCGTCGGTCCAGCGGTAGATCCCGTCGCTGCCCATCTTGGCCCCCGCTTTCTCGAGCAGCGACTTGGCCGTCGCCGGGTTGTAGTCATAGGTGTTGATGCCGCTGGGGGGGTAGGCCCAGGATTCCTGCGGCACGTGGGTGAACATCTGCGAGCCGTTGCCGAGGATGACCTTGTCGATGATCGACTTCACGTCCAACCCGTACCAGAGCGCCTGGCGGACCTCCGGCAGGGCGAGCCACGGCGCCTTCGGAGCCTTCTCGTTCCAGCCGATGTAGTTGTAGTTCGTTGCGATCTTCTGCTTGTTGCTGAAGAGCTTGCCGCTTCCACTGGCCTGGACCTCGGCGACGTCGGTCGGCTCTACCGGCGCGAAGGTGATCTCACCGGTCAGCAGTGCCGCCTTGACCGCAGCGGCGTTCGAGTACAGCTTGACGACGTATTCGTCGAGCAGCGGTGCGCCCCTCCAGTAGTTGTCGTTACGCGTCATCGTGACGGAAACGCCCTTCTGCCAGTCCTTGAAGACCCACGGCCCGACCGAAGCGGGCGGCGCGTCATTCAGCGGCGCCGTGTCGATCGTCTGGTTGAGGTCCGTGGACTTGTTGTTGAAGTACTTGATGAAGTTGTGCATCGGGAGGACGCCCCCACCGGCGCTCGCAAGCGCCCGGGCGACGGTGCAGAGAGGACTCGTGAGCTTCACCGTCACGGTCATGCCGTCGGAGCTGACCGTGAGGCCGGCCATGGAATCGGTCTTCCCGTCGACGTAGTCCTGAAAGCCGACGATGCGGCTGAACGAGGGCTTGCGGATCGGCTTCTTCGCCCGAACGGTCGCCTCGACCGTGTACTTGTAGTCGTTGCCGTCGAAGACGACGCCGTCGCTCCACTTGACGTTCGGCCGCATGTGAAAGACGAGGGTCAAGCCGTCGGGCGAGATGTCGTAGCTCTGTGCGAGACCTGGACCGAGCTCTCCGGTCTCGGGGTTGTTCTGAAGGATCCGAGGGTAGAAGTTCGACCACACGATCTCGGAGTCATCGGCAGACAATAGCGGCTGGAGACTCGTGATCTCGGTCGCGACACCCTGGATCAACCGACCGCCTTTCACCGCTTCCTGGGCTCCGCCGCCGCTTCCCGCGGGCGCCCCGCTCGCATTCGGTGAACTCGTGGGCTGGCACGCCGATCCCACCAGGAAGATCACGACGCTGATCGCAACAAGCTTGGGCACTCGGAACTCCTCCCACGGCGCCGTCACGGGGGCCACCGTCGTCCGCTTGGATCGCTCCGAAGAATAGTATTCTGCAGGACAGACGACAACACACGCTGACCGATCCGAAGGGTGGCTGCCCGGACGGGGCAGCGTTCGGCAAACGATGTTCCGGCATGCACCCGCTCGAATTTTCGTCGAACGCTGGAGGACTTGATGAAGACCCGATCGCCGCGTGAGGTCGCCGAGGAGTACTGGGTAGCCGAATGCACGCGCGACCTGACGGCGACGCTCGCCTACTACCACGACGATGCGGTGGTCCAGCCGCCGGACGGGAGCCGCTTGGTGGGTCACCGCGAGATCGCGACGTTCTACGAACAGGAGATGCGCGACTACCCTGGCCTCGAGGTGACCATCGTTCACGACCTGACGGCTGGAAACGAGGCTGCCCTCGAGTGGGAAGCTGTGCTCGTGGATCACGCGGGCAAGCGCCATCCCATCCGGGGGGTCAACATTGTGCGTGTGCGCGACGGCAAGTTCGAGTGGGTCCGCGCGTACTTCGACCCCATGCTCGTCGGGCGCACGACATGAGCATCGCGCAGCCGCCGCGCGTCGAAGCTCCCGACCGCGCCTGGTCGGAGGCGCCGCCGCCGCTGGCTGACTGGCCACTCGGCTGGCGCGGCAAGTGGATCTGGGACCACGAACCCGAACCCTCTTTCTGGTGGGACCAAAAGCCCGGCCGCGCACACTGGACGATCCTGCGCCGCAGTTTCGACGTGGCGAGCCTCCCGGCCGAGCTGCCGATGCGCGTCACGTGCGACTCGCGGTATGCGCTCTACCTCAACGGCACGCTTGTGGGGCGCGGTCCGTCGCGTGAAGAGCCGGAGCATTTGTCGTGGGATGAGTACGACGCGGCGCCGCTGCTTCGTCCGGGCCGCAACGTCATCGTCGCGGAGTGTCACTACTACGGCGCGGCGGGACCGTGGTGGTATCCGGCCGCGCCCGCC
>JBBQVQ010000034.1:0-31568 GCA_038211425.1 Candidatus Limnocylindria bacterium
GCCCTCGCCGAGCTCGGCGTCGAGCTGATCTTCGCCGGATCGCCCCAGGCCAAGGGGCGGATCGAGCGCCTCTGGGGGACCTTCCAGGACCGCCTGGTGGCAGAGCTGCGCCTCGCGGGGATCGCGACCGTCGAGGCGGCCAACGCCTTCCTGCCCGCGTACCTCGAGCGCCACGCCCGCCGCTTCGCGATCGCCGCGCACGATCCCTCGTGCGCGTGGGGGGCGCTCCCGCCGGGGCTGCTGGTCGACGACGTCTGCTGCCTCAAGTACTCGCGCTACGTCGCCGGCGACAACACCGTGACGCATGAAGGCGCCCTGGTGCAATTGCCGCGGCGCGTGCGCGGGACCTACGCCGGGCTGCGCGTCGAGGTCCGCCATCACCTCGACGGCTCGGTGAGCGTGCATGTGCCTGGGGGCACGCAGCTCGCGCGATCGGCCGCGGGAGCGTCGCTGCGCTTCCGGCCGAAGTCCGGCAGCAGGGCGCCGGTCGGCGGCATCTCCCCTGGTCCGCGCAACGCCGATCCCAGCCATCCCTGGCGACAGTGGCGACCTGGCCAGCTCAAGACCAAACTGCGCGTGCCCCGATCGGAGCTCGCCTAGGTGGCCAGAGTCGCCGAGCAGTTAGCGGTCAGGATCGCTGAGCATCGACAGTGGGGGGACACTGCACGTCGCCGCCGGCACCGATCGGCGAGTTGTCAAGCGGCGAAGAGGGAGAGCCATGGGGGGCCGAACGGACCAGCAGCCAAATGCAGAGGGTGGCGCGTCCCCGAAGATCTCAATGGCCGATGCCCGCCGGGTCCTCGACGCCTCACCCTTCGTCCGCTGGTGGGGATTCGCGCTCGAAGGACTCGCCGATGGCGAGGCGACCCTGCTGCTTCCGTTCCGCGCCGAGATGCTGCGCCCGGGCGGTTTCATACAGGGCGGTGCGTCCATGGCGCTCGCCGACGCCGCGTTCTGGCTCGCGCTGATGACCGTCGTCGGTGAGGAGCCGATGGCGCTCACCCTCGAGATGAAGACGAACTTCCTCCGCGGCGCGCGAGGCGATCTACGGTGTCGTGCGCGAGTCCTCAAGGCAGGACGCCGCATCGTCTATGGGGAGGCCAGCACCACGGAGCGCGAGGTCCTCGTCGCTCACCACACGCTCACGTACATGCGCCCGTCGGGATGACTCCCGAGCGGTTCAGGGCGACTATCGAAGCAGCGGCGTCGCCGAAGGCAGCGTTGGCGCGGTCGTGGTCGGACCGATGGTCGCCGTCGGAGGGGGCGTCGCGGTCGGCGGCGGCGGAGTCTGGCTTGGCGCCGGCGACCGACCGGGGACAGCGGAATGGCTGGGCGTGGGCGTGGGCGTTTGTGCGATCGTCGGCGTGGGCGCGATCGTAGGAGTGGGCAAGGAGGTCGCAGCTACCGCTGGCGCGGGTGCCTGACTTGGCGACGCCGTGGGCAGCGGCGACCCGGATTTCAGCGGCGACGCGGCCGGCAACGGCGTGACGGTCGGGGCAGCCAGAGCGGCTCCCACGGCCCGAGCCGGCTCGCCTGTCCGCGTGGGCGCGGCCGTTACCACTGGCTTTTTCGAACTGGCCGGGGGCGGTCGGCGGATGCCGCCGCCAGGATTGGCCGAGTCAGCTGCCACCGCCGGCGGCGCGGTCGGATCGTCGGCGGGATCGGAGGTCGGCGCCACTGCGACCTCGGGCGGCGCGACCGAGCTTGGCGGTGCCACAGTGTCAGCGGCTGCGTGCGCCACGGTTTCGGCCAGCCGCGCCTGGCGCGAGATCTCGGGCGCGGTCGCCTTCGTGCCTTCCGCGAGATTGTTCGCGGCGGCGGTCGCATTCTCGGCAAGCCGGAGAGCGAGCGACTGCCCCGTCTGCGGGGGTGCCGGCACCGTGACCGCGGCCAGCACCCCGCCGGCGCCGCGCGTCGCGGGATCAGCCTGGAGCGCGGTGGCCGTCGCTTTCACCTCGACCTGTTTCTTCGCTAGCTCCTCGGTGAGCCGGGTGACCGTCGGCGTGGAAGCGACGTGGTCGCGTTCGGCTGTGACCGCGCTGGCTGCGGCCGTGGCCAGGTGCTCGACGTACCGGCCGGTGGTCTCCAGGGCCAGCTGCGAACTGCCCCGCTCGGCCAGTTGTCGCGCTTCGTCCAGACGCTTGGACGCGATGGAGAGCTCCACTGCGGTGCGGTCATGCGGAGCGAAGGCGAGCACGATCTCGACCGCCTCGCCCGCCATTTTCAGGGGGTACAAGGGCTCGCTCGGTAGCGATCCGGCGCTCACGGGGCCGGCGAACGCCGCGCTGAGCGCCCCGGCAAGCGTGATCGCAGCGGCCCATCGCGCGGCGAGCGGCACCGCTCGCGGCACGCGGGGCGGCGGAGACTGGGGAGTCCGGGCCGCGCCATCCCCTCTTCGCTCGAGCTGCTCGATCGCTCGCCGCAGGTGACCGCGCACGGTCGCCGGGCGGAGAGCGAGCGTCCGCGCGATCTGATCGTCTGACAGACCGCGTGCGGCGAGCGCCATGACCGACCGCTGGCGTGGCGTGAGCACGGACAACGCGCCCGCCGCCTCGCCGTTGTCGCGCAGCCACCTAGCCAGCACCTCGCGCTGGAACCCCAGGTGACCGGCGAGCGTGCGGCGAATAGAGCGCCGGAGGAGACTCGTCGGCTCGGACCCGTCGACGTATCCGACGAGGCCGATCGAAAGCGCCTTCACCGCCTCCGATTCCTCGTAGCGGGTCGCCACGACCATGGTGTTCCAGCGGGCCAGCGCGCACCGGACCGCTTTCCAATCGAGCGGCCCATACGTCGCGAACACCAGCAGGTCGACCGCGTTGCCGACCTGCTCTGGTGCGGCCAGTAGCCGTCCGGGCTCGGATAGGGTCAACACGAGCGCGCCGGGGGCGGAGGCGGAAACGGCCTCGAGGACCTCTCCCACCGGGTCGATGACCGCGATGCAGCGCTGGCGCCCCCTCATCGGGATTCGTTCACTGCCAGAAGGAGGCCCGGCCGCGGTCGATATTCATCAAGCTGACCTCGCACCTCTCCAGTCGCCCAGGTCACCGTGCGCAATTCACCGCGCGACGCCGTCCCGTGCCCGGATCCCGAGCGACCGACCTCGCTCGGCTGGGCAGCTGTCTCCCTCGCGGCGTGGCCGTTGACCGCAGGTGGCCCTTGCTCATGCGCCAAGGCGAGCGCTCGCGCCACCTCGAGCAATCTTAACGTTCAAAGGCCGTGCTTAGTAGGGCAGCCCAAAGCGGCCGCTGCCTCGTATCACGGACATGCGAGCGCTGCACCGCCTACAGGACGAACTCTCCGGGGGCGATGCTCGTGCGACCGCCGAGGTATTGCCGTACGGCGGCGGGGATCTCGAGCGATCCATCAGGTTTTTGATAGTTCTCGAGGATCGCGATCACCAGACGCGGCAGTGCGACTCCTGACGCGTTCAGGATGTGCACGTACTCGGGCCGGCCCCCGGGCTCGCGGCGAAAGCGCACGTTGGCCCGCTCCGATTGGAAGTCGCCGCAGTCACTCGCGGACGACACCTCCAGCCACTCCCCCATTGCGGGTCCCCACGCGTCGACGTCGAAACCGCGCATCGCGGTGAAACCGAGGTCGCCGGTGCATCGCTCCGTGACCCGGACGGGCAGCTCGAGCAGCTCGAGCACCTCGACCGCCCGCTCGGTGAGAAGGTCGAGCTCCTTCGGCGAATCCTCCGGTTTGCAGAACACGACCATCTCGACCTTGTCGAACCAGTGCACCCGCTTGATGCCCCGGACGTCGCGGCCCGCGCTCATGTGCTCGCGCCGAAAGCACGACGTGTAGGCGACGTATCGGGACGGGAGGCGCTCGAGGGGGATCACCTCACCGCGGTGGAGCGACACCAGCTGCGGCTCGGCGGTGGGTATGAGCCAGACATCGTCGTCCTCGTCGCGGTACAGGTTCTCGTCGAAGTGCGGGAGGTGGCCGCTCGCGACGAGCGTCTCGCGCCGGGTCACGAAAGGCGGGTAGATCTCCACGAAGCCGTGGGGCAGCTTCAGGTCGATCATCCACGCGATGAGCGCGCGCTGAAGCGCGGCCCCCGCGCCGCGGAGCACGTAGAAACGGGATCCGGACAACCGCGTGCCTCTCGGGATATCGAGGATGCCAAGCGACTCGCCGATCTCCCAGTGAGGGCGCGCCGCGGACACGCGCTCTCGCGGCTGGTCCTGCCGAACGACCCGGTTGCCATGCTCGTCGTCTCCCCGGGGCACAGCCACGTCGATCCGGTTCGGTATCCAAAGGGCGTGGCCCTGGAGTTCCGTGTCCGCGGCGTTCAGCTCGCTCTCGATCTCACGGACCCGGTCGCCGACTTCGCGCATGCGGGCCTTCACGGCTTCGCTGGGAGGACCACCCCGGCTCGCGCGGTTGCGCTCGGCCCGGAGCGCCTCGCTCTCGCCCTTGAGGCGGCGCACCGTCTCGTCGAGCTCGAGGATCCGCTCGAGCGGAGCATCGAAGCGCCGTGCCTCGAGCATCGCGCGCACGCTCTCCGGATCCGCGCGGATCCATTCGATCGGTCTCATGCCGCGCCATTATCCGTGCGGCGCTAGTGTCGGGCACGTGACGCCCGGGACCGACGATGTCGTACTCGTCGCGTTCGAGGGACCGGACCGCTACTCGTTCGTGGGCGGTCTCGCGACGCGAATGAACGACCTCGCGGAGGCTCTGGTGGACCGCGGCTACCGAGTGCGCCAGGTCTTCGTCGGAGACCCTGACGCACCCGCGACCGAGACGCGGCGCGACGGGCGTCTGCTACTCGAGCGCTGGTGCCAGTGGATCAGCCGCCATCATCCGCGCGACGTCTACGACGGCGAGGCGGGCAAATGGCGCGACTTCACCCGGACCGTGCCGCGGCACCTGGTGGACAACGTGATCGTTCCGGCCGCCGCGGACGGACGGAGGACGGTCGTGCTGTTCGAGGATTGGCAGACGGCGGATGCGGCGACTGCGACGTCGGCCCTGTTGCGCGCCCGCGGGATCACGGGAGCGGCGCTGTTCTGGAACGCGAACAACACCTACGGCCTCGGCGGCGTCGATCTCAAGCTGCTGGGCCGCTCGGCGACGATCACAACGGTCTCGCGCTTCATGCGGGGCGAGCTGGCGCGGCTTGACCTCGACGCCGAGGTGGTTCCGAACGGCATCGCCGAGCGTTACTTGCGGCCGATCCCGGGCGAGGACGTACGGACCGTCAGCGAGGCTCTCGGTCGGCGGCCGACGCTCCTCAAGGTCGCGCGCTTCGACGCCGACAAGCGCTGGCTCTGGGCGATCGATGCCGTCGCGGTGCTGCGCGATTCGGGGATGTGGCCGCGTCTCCTGATGCGCGGCAGCCGCAGCGACTACGCGGACGTGGTGAGTGGGCGGATCCGCGCCCGCGGCCTGCGCGTCGAACGCGTTGCCGCGCCTGCCGAGGCCGGACTGAGGGACACCGCCGCTCTCGTCTCTGCTCCCGACGCCGAGATCGTCTTTCTGGACTTCTTCGTGCCCGAGGAGACGCTTCGCGCGCTCTACGCCGCCAGCGACGGCGTGCTGGCCAACTCCGCGCGCGAACCCTTCGGCCTCGTCGGGCTCGAGGTCATGGCGTGCGGAGGGATCGCGTTCGTCGGACGCACGGGCGAGGACTATGCGATCCCGTACGGCAACGCCGTCGTAGTGCAGAGCGACGACCCGGCCGAGCTCGCCGCGCACCTGGGGCGGCTCGCCGAGCGGCCGGCGCTCGCGCGCTCGATGCGCACGGAGGGCCTTGCGACCGCGCGGCGTTTCGCGTGGCCGCGCATCCTCGAGGTCCTCGAATCGTCGTGGGACGCGGCGTTCATCCGCGCTGCGTAGCGGCGACTGTCAGACGCGTGCGAGGAATCAGATGCGTGCGAGGAACTGGTACGCGAGCGCGCGCCGAACGACGATCGGCGCATCCGCCCGGCGAGCGAGGCGCCCATGCGTGCCCGGCGAATAGCCCGCCATGCGTCCCGAATCGCGGATGTAGTCGTCCAATGCCGGCAGGTCCTGGAAGCGATAGCGGTACCAGACGCGCCCGGCTCGGACCGGACGATACAGACCATCCGCGATGACGCGATCGACGGCGCGGTCCGCGGCCGCATCGTCCTCCCGGGCTTCCGGCGCGGACAGAAGCTGGCCCACGACGCGGCCGTTCCGGAGCAGACGGGGTGGCCGCGAGCCGTCGGGCCGGACGTCGATCAGCTGCGCGTCAGCGCGGAGCGCGGCGTGCGCCTGGTGAAGGGCATCGACCATGCCCGAACGGCGCACTCATCAGAGCGACCACGAGAACACCGCGACGTCGAAACGGCGCCGCCCGAGGGCCAGATGTTGGGCAGGCGCCACCTTAAAGCTGACGTTGCGGAGCCGGGCGGTCCGTGCCGCGGCCCGGGCGGCGTCGATCGCGGCTGCGTCGGGATCGACCGCGAGCACGCGATGGGCGAGCGCCGCTATCGCCAGGGTCAGCCGGCCGTCGCCGGCACCGACCTCCAGCACATCCCTGCCCCGAAGCCGCGACTCGGCTCCGATGGCGCGGATCTCGCGCGCGGGGTCCGGACGGAATGCCCGTCCAGCGCACCCCAGACGCCCAGAGGTGTCCTCGTCATCGCACGTGTCCCGTGTCATCTCTGTGGTCCTTAATCGATCGCGCCGGGCAGCATATTGCCACCGTAGGCGCCGACGAGTCGCTCTGCGTCCAGGAGAGGGCGGCGGATCTCCGGCAGTGGCTCGGCGCCGGCGAACCACCAGACGACCTCCAGGTTCGCGCGGAACAGCGCGTCGAAGACGGCGTCCTCGGGGCTCGAGTTGCGCCTCGAGTACCACCAGAACCAGTCGCTGCCCTCGGCGACCAGGAGTCCCTGCCGGACCTTCGGCGGCATCTCCGACAATCCGCCCCATTGCTCCTGCGCGAAGGCGCGCGTTCGCGCGAGCGCGGTCCACGCGCGCGCGTGCGCAGGTTCGCCGATCCATACGGCGAAGTTCGCGTCGATCCACGAGCCCGAGTGCAGCGGCGGGATCTCGACCTGGGCGGGGTGTGCCTCGAGGAAATCGCTCACCCGCACCGTCTCGAAGCGATCGTCCGCCTGGAGCGTCCCGTACAGCGTGCGAAGGAAGTCGTTGCCGTTGTTCGGGTACGCCTCCCACGCGTTCTCGCCGTCGAGGATGATCGACGCGATGTAGGACTGCCCGTCGTCCGGTAGACGGTCACGAGCGCGCTCGAGCTTGCCCACCAGGTCCGATACCGCGTCCGAGGGCGGCATCGACCCGTACAGGAAACCGATCCGGTCGGAAAGGTCACGATCGCGAAAGATCGCGGCCGTGCCGTTCGCGAGCCGGTAGGGCCGATAGAGAAGCTGCGGCTCCAATAGCGCGCCGATATCGTCACGGCGGATCGTCAGGCCGGCCGACCGCGCGAGGACCCCCTCATCGGAGGCGAACCACCGCGTGCCCGCCGCCGCGAAAAGGTCGGCCGCCTCGGGTGAGACCGCGCCCTCCGACGGCCAGAGCCCTTTGGGCTTCGCGCCGAAAACGCGGGCGTGCGAGGCGAAGGCATCGGCGAGCTGGCGCGCGGCGTCCTCGGGGTACGCGAAGCGGACCTCGGGCAGGATCGCATCGGGGGCTGACCGACGCGCGGCGTCGGTGTCGATCAGCAGCGGCATGATCGGGTGGTAGTAGGGCGTCGTCATGATCTCGATCCGTCCGTCCCGCTCGAGCCGGTGATAGAGATGAGGGACGCCCGACGCCATGAACCGCTGGCGGCCGATCACGTACCGCACGTCCTCCCTCGTGTAGCGGCGGCCGCGCAGGCGCAGCGCCGTCAGGCGCTCGTCCGCGCTGATGTCGTCGGGATCGATCCAGGCGAGGTTGAACCACAGCGATAGATCGATGAAGTATTCGTCGGAGAGCAGCTCCGGCCGGTCGATCGTGGACACGGCGAGATGTAGGAGCCTGCGGTACTCCTCATAGTGGGCGATGACGTTGCCGTGATGGATCGAGAAGAAGCGCCGGAGCATGTGCTCCCGCTCTTCGAGTGTCAGCGCGCCTTCGACCGTGCGCATGGTCAGCCGCGAATCCTCGTCGTCGGAGCCTCGGGCGTAGTCCTCGAGCTGCTCGCGCAGCGAAGGCACCATCGTGAAGTTGATCTTCACCCGAGGGAACTCGAGGAGCAGCCGCGCCATGTGGAGGTAGTCCTTCGACGCGTGCAATCGGACCCAGGGCAGCGCGAATTCGCTGGTCTGCGGGTGCTTGTAGTACGGCTGGTGCATATGCCAGATGATCGCGACGGCCAGCCTGCCGTTCATCGACCTGCGGCCTCGCGCAGCCTGGCGACGGCGAATCCAGGGTCCAGGGCCACCAGGAACCAGGCCGCGCGCGGCCCGCTCGGCCGGCCCAGAAACGCGCGATAGATCGCGGCGAACGCGTCGCGGGAGACCTTGCCCTCCGCCGTCACGAGGCCGCAGTCCTTGGCGAGGTCGTACAAGCGCGCCTGCATCGCCTCGGGTTCGCGGGTGCGCGAGACCTCGTCCGCGACGCTCGCGAGAAAGGCGCGCTGCGCACCGTCGAGTTCGCTGGCGGCCGAAGGCAGCGACGCCGTCACGGAGAATCGCGCCTCGTCCGGCGCCCATCGCTCCACCCATGCTTTCGCCAGCGCGACCCGGCGCGCGAGCTCGCGCGCCTCCGGCTCGTTCAGCGGCGATCCCTTGCGGCTCTGCCCCTCGCTCTGCGGCTCGATGCGCGGGAGCTGCACCCAGTCGGCGAGCACGCTGAAGCGCACGCGGAAGGCGACCGGCTCGGGTCTCGCGGAGAGCTGCGAGAGCGCCCAGATCCTGCCGAAATCGCTGTCCGGGGCGGCGATGTACGCGTCGGCGCAACGGTCGTACTCGTCCATGAGCCGCGGCAGGCTGTTGCCGCCGGGGTCGAATTCGATCGCGGTCTGCGGGCGCGTGCGCAGCATGAGGAACCGGATGACCTCTCCTGGATAGACCTCGACCAGTTCGTGCGCGGCGGCCCCGATGCCGGTCGAGCTGCCCATCTTGCGGCCGCCGACATTGATGAACTCGTGGGCGATGCCTGCGGGAGGCTGCTTCTCCCACACGGCGGCGAATAGGGCGTTCGAGCGCTCCCGCGACCCGCCGGCCGTCATGAGGTCCTTCCCCGCCTCCTCGAACGTGACGCCGAAGACGTCCCACTGCGCGCACCACTCGAGGTTCCAGGGCAGCTTTGCCCGGCCACCGAACGGCGACACGCGCCCCTCGTGGCCGCATCCCTCGGCCCACTGCGCCAGCTCGTCATCGCGTCCGAACCTCGCGCGGTCGCGGAGGCACTCGTATGCGACCGTCATGCCGTCCCAGTCGCGCGCGTAGGTCGTGCCGACGCGGCCGCAGTTCTCGCAGACGACCTGGACCGGGAGCCAGTCGTCCGGGCGGACGACGTGCGCGACCGCACGGTAGATCTCGCGCACGCGGTCGGCCCGGCGGAGCACGAGGTCGATCTGGCGGTCGAGCCGGCCGTCGTGGTAGAGGTCGCGCATGCGATAGACCTCGGGGTGGATCCCAAGGTCGGTGAATGTCGAGAGGAACCGTCTCGCGTGGTACGCCGCGTAGTCGGTCGCCGCCCCGTCCGGAGAGGGGATCGCGCAGAGCGGCCGGCCCATGTTCGCGGCCATCCCCTCGTTCGAGCGCATCGACTGCGAGTCCATCGGATCCATGTCGTCGATGCCGTACAGGAAGCGGACGTCGAGGCCGCTCGCGCGGAATGTCCTGTAGAGCGCATCGCTTATGACCGGCCCTCGCAGGCCGGAGATCGGGACGGTCCCGGACGGCGTCTTCGAGTCGTGCACCACGTGCGGCGTGTCGCGCGGGAGCGAGCGCGCGACCGCGTCAGCCCAGAAGAGGTCGCGGCCGGTCTGGACCGAGGTCAACTGACCGCGAGGATCTTCAGCTCCACGCTGCCCGCAGGTACCGACAGCTGGACGGTTTCGCCGGCGCGGTGGCCGAGCAGAGCCTTGCCGACCGGTGATTCGTTGCTGATGCGGCCCTCCGCCGGTGCGGCCTCAGCGGATCCGACGATCACGTACTGCTCCTGTTCGCCGAGCGACTCGATCATCACATGGCTGCCGATCTCGACCGTCTCATGGTGACCGTTCTGATCGATGACGACCGCGTTCTTGACCATCTGCTCCAGGGTGAGGACGCGACCTTCGAGGAACGCCTGGTCGTTCTTTGCCTGCTCGAGCTCCGAGTTCTCCGAGTAGTCGCCGAACTGCATCGCCGCGTGGATCCGCTCCGCGACCTCGGCGCGTCCGGCGGTACGCAGGCGGTCGAGCTCCGCCTCGAGCTTCTTGAGTCCATCCGGCGAGACGTACACAGGCTTTTCGGAATACATCGAATGCCTCCGGCGCTAGAGTGGCGGTCGTCCGGCCACCGCTGGACGAAAAAAGCACTGAGGGCGCACCGCCCCCAGCACTTCGTCGAGATACTGTGTCGCGCAATTGTACACCCCCGGTGCCACGCTTACGGCCGTTCGTTCGCGCGTCTGCGACTGGTATGCGCGGCACGGCCGAGACCTGCCCTGGAGGCGGTCGCGGGACCCGTACGGGATCCTCGTCTCGGAGTTCATGCTCCAGCAGACCCAGGTCGCTCGGGTGCTTCCGGCGTACGGCCGGTTCCTCGAGCGCTTCCCCACCCTCACGGCACTCGCGCGTGCCCCGCTCGCGGACGTGCTGCGCGCCTGGTCGGGACTCGGGTACAACCGCAGGGCGCGCTCGCTGCACCTGGCCGCACGCGCATGCGGACCGTCGGTGCCCGAGGAGCCGGCCGCCCTGGATGCGCTGCCCGGGATCGGCCCTTACACCGCGGCCGCGGTGGCGTGCTTCGCCTTCGGCCGCCAGGTGCCCTTCGCCGATGTGAACATACGCCGGACGCTCGGCCGGATCTTCATCGGCCGCGTCGCGAGCGAGCGGGAAGCGATCGCGTTGGACGCGCAGCTCGTCGCCGCCGGTCCGGACGCGGCGCGGTGGCACCACGCCCTCATGGACCTCGGTGCGACCGTCTGCACGGCGCGGGAGCCGCGCTGCCAGGTGTGTCCGGTCGGTCCGCTCTGCGCGGCGCGGGGTCGCCCGACGGAGGCGCCTCGCCGTCGTCCGACCTTGTTCGCGACGAGTGACCGCCGGGTCCGCGGGGCGATCCTGCGGGCTCTGACGAAGCGGAGCGGGGCGATGAGCATCGGATCGCTCTCGCGGATCATCGGGGACGCCCGCGTGCCGCGGCTCGTGGCGCGGCTGGAAGAGGATGGCCTGGTCGAGATGCGGGGCGGGCGTGTGCGCCTACCGCTTGACGCCCACCCCGAGGCCATCACCGACCGGCAGGATCGTCGCGTCCAGCGCGGGGTGGCGCACGAACGCGGCGTTGAAATCGCGGATGGCGAGGGTGTCCCTGTCCCGGTCGTCGGGCCGCGCGCCTGAGGCGCGCCCGCCCCACAGCAGGTTATCGACGACTACCGTCCCGCCGGGGCGGAGGAGCGGCAGGATGCCCTCGAGGTATGCCGCGTACTCGTGCTTCAGCGCGTCGATGAAGGCGAAGTCGAACGGACCGGTGAGCTCGGGAAGGATCTTGAGCGCCTCGCCCGTGCGGACCTCGATGCGCCCCGCGACGCCCGCGGCTTGCCAGAACCGGCGCGCGCGGTCGGTCCGAGCGCTGTCGGGGTCGATCGTCACGATGCGCCCGTCGGGGCCCAGCGCGCTCGCCATCCACATCGCCGAATAGCCGATCGCTGTCCCAACTTCGACGACGCGTCGCGCCGCCGTCGCGCGGACGAGCACCCGCAGCGCCCGGCCGACGGCCGTTCCGACGATGGGGATGTCCTCGGCGCCGGCGGCCGCGTCCATCTCGGCTGCCGCACCCGCGAGGGGCTCGTTCAGCGACTCCAGGTACCCGAGGTCGCGCGCCGTGACGCTGTCCATGCTGTTGCGCACCTAGGCGAGATCCACGGGAGGCCCCGCGACCGCGAGCACGTAGCGGTCGAGGGGGAGGAACTCGAGCGCGATCTGCACCACGTCGTCCCTTGTCACCGCGCGGAGCTGCTCCGGGTAGCGGGCGAGGTGGTCGTCGCCCAGCCCGAAGAGCTCCTGCTCGAGGATCTGCTGCGCGACTCCAGCGGGGCTCTCCCGAGCGACCCCGAGCTCGCCCACGAGCTTGTCGCGTGCGAGCTCGACGTCCTCGTCGCCGATCCGGCCTTCGTGAATGCCGCGAAGCTCAGTGAGGACCGTCTCGACCGCGCGCGAAACGTTGTCGGGATTGACCCCCATGCGCAGGACCCACGGCGACTGCCCGCGGGTCGTACCGATACTGCTGTACACGTAGTACGCGAGCCCTAGCTCGTCCCGCACGACGCGACCGGCCCGGCTCGCGAAGGGATCGGCGGCGAAAACCATGTTCGTGACGCGGGCGTGAACGAATCGGGGGTCGCCGCGCGCCATCCCGAGCCAGGCGATCGCGACGTCGCACTGCGTCTTGTCGGCGACGGCTTCCGACCGCCGAACGGCGGTGGGCAAGGTCGCCTCGGGGTGCGCGGGACCCTCGCCGCCGTCGCCGGTCCAATCAGAGAAGGCGACTTCGGCCGATGCGAAGACCTCCTCGGCGTCGACTCCGCCCGCGACGACGAGCAGGGCGCCGGCGGGGCGGAGCCGCGCGGCGTGGTACGCGCGGACCTCATCGGGCGATGCGTCCCGGACGACGGCCTCGTCACCCATCGGACGCGTCCGAAAGGGATGGTCCCGCGGGTACGCGAGCTCCCGCCAGGCGCGGTCCGCCACCGCGCGGGTGTCCTTCGCATCCTCCTCGAGCGCCGCGATCGTCTGCGCGCGGACGAATTCGATCTCCTCGCCGCCAAGGGCGGGCCGGATCACCGCCTCCGCCACCAGCGCGAGGTACGCGCGCATGTCTTCCACCAAGCACTGCCCGGCGAACGCGGCCGCGTGCGATCCCACGTCGAGACGGGCGACCGCGCCAAGCTCGTCGAGCGCGTTCGACCACGACCGCGCATCGCGCTGCCGCGTGCCCCGCATGAGGCTCTGTACGGTCAGCCGTGCGACGCCGGCGCGACCCGCGGGCTCGAACCACTGTCCGGCTTCGAGCGCGAGCACCACCGACGCGGATCGCAGGCCCGCGATGGGGGCCACGGCGATGCGCAGCCCGCCCGGGAGCTGACGCCTCGCGACCTTCGGCGCGTCCGTCACTCGGGCACGAACCAGCCGACGCTGCGAGAGCGCTCGGCCAGCGTCGCGGCTGCGGCGGCGCACATCGCCTCGGCGGTCACGGCCGCCAGCCGGTCGTACCACTCGCCGATGGAGCGCGCGGCGCCGGTCGAAAGCAGCTGACCGAGGCGATACGCCCGGCCGGTCACCGTGTCGCTGGGGAACGCCGTCGATGCGAGGAGTTGGCGCCTCACACGGGCGAACTCCTCTTCGCCCAGCGGCTCGGTGGCGAGCCGATCGAGCTCGGCCAGCACCACGCGCTCGACCGTTCCGTGCTCGACCCCCGGACGGAGGGTCGCTTCGACGACGAACAGATACGGGTCCTTCGTCAGGCCGAAGCTCGCGTCGACCTCGGTCGCCAGCGCGGCGTCCACGAGGGCACGGTAGAGCCGGGACGAGCGGCCGGATGCCACCTCGGCCCCCCCGGCGGCGCCCGCGAGCGCGACGGTCAGCGCGGTCAACGCCGGCGTCGCCGTATCGGTCGCGCGCGGAGCGTGGAAGGCGACCTGGACGAGCGGCACCGCGCCGCCGGCTCGCCGCACGATGACGCGCTTCTCGCCGCTCTGTGGCGGTTCCGGCGCACGCGCGGGCTCGGCCGTCGGCTCGGCCTCCACAGCGGCGAACGCGCTCTCCGCGGAGGCGAGCAGCTCCTCCGCGTCGCCGTCGCCTGCGACGACGAGGTACGCGTTATTCGGCGAATAGAAGCTCCGGTAGTGCGCGTACAGGCCCTCGCGCGTCATAAGCTTGATCTCGGTCTTGCTCCCGATCACGCCCTGACCGTAGGGGTGCCGAGAGAACGCGATGGCCTGTAGCTCCTCCCCGAGAAGGAATGCCGGGTCGTTCTCGTATCCCTCGCGCTCGCTCACGATCACCGTCCGCTCAGCCTCGACCTCTTCGGGTGAGATCAGCGCGTTGCGCATGCGATCCGCCTCGAGTTCCAGCGCCGTCGCGTAGCGCTCCTTCGGCACCGTCTCGAAATAGCAGGTGACATCCTCGCTCGTGAAGGCATTCCACTGCGCCCCATAGCGCGCGAGCAGCTTGTCGAGGTCACCCTTGGGGTGCGAGGGCGTCCCCTTGAAGAGCATGTGCTCGAGGAAATGAGACATCCCCGTCGTTCCGGGGACCTCGTTGCGTCCGCCGACGTGGTACCAGACCCAGAGCGACACGACGGGCGCATGCCGCGCCTCGACCGCGTAGAGGATGAGCCCGTTGTCGAGCCGACGGGTCAGCGGCGTGTCCGAGACTGGGATGAGACGAGACTACGGTGTCACGCGTCCGGCCGTCGGCGGACATGCTTGCTCGGCGGATCGGGCGCGCGCTCCATGGCCGCGCGCTACGGTGGGAAGACGCACGGACGCCGCACGCTCCGATCGGATGATCGGCCGGCGCGAGGGAGGATCAGGGTGAGACTGGCGAAACGTTTCGAGATACTCGGCGACCCGACCGCGTTCGCGATGGAGTTCGAGCGGGAAGCGCAGGAGGTGATCGCCGAAGCCGATCGCCGTCTCGCCCTGGGTCGATCGACCAAGGCGCTCCGCGAGGCTCGCGACCGCGCCGAGCGGAAGGGATTGGCGCCGGTGCAGCGGAGCACCGGGGCGAGCACGCTCGAGAGGTGGGGCAGCCTCGCGAGTGCGGTGCACTGGATCGAGCAACTGGAACAGCAGATGGAGAGTGGGACGAAGCGGTTCCGCGGTACCCGCGGCCGGCCCGCACCCAGCACGTCGCCGGAAGTCTCGGACCCCGGAGCGGCGCTGACCCTGCACGCGTTCCCGGGCAAGGTCGCTCTTGAATTCGACACGCCGGGTCATCGGGCCGTCCTTGATCTGGTCCCGGATGACGCGCGAACGGTGGGCGTCGACCTGATCGTCGCCTCGGTGGATGCCGAGAGGATGGGAACGGCGGAGCCGCACCGGCTGCACTGATCCGCGCGGCCCGGCCGCGCTCTGGACATGATCCGAGCCACTCCAGAGGCTGGCCAGAGAGGGGCGCTCCGCCCCTGTCCTGTGGCTACGGGGTCCCGAAACGCGCGGCGAGCACCGCGCGCGAGATCTTGGCGGTCTCCTGCGAGCCGGTGAGGCCGGGCTTCTCCTCCAGGATCGTCGCGATCGCAAGTGCCGGGCGGTCGAACGGCGCGAAGCCGATGAACCACGCGTCCGGCGCTCCCGGCGTCGTCTCGGCAGTGCCACTCTTGCCGGCCGTCGGGACCGCGAAGCCGAGGAACGGGAAGTACACCGTGCCGAAGGGATCGGTCACGACGGCGCGCATCCCGTCACGAATGAGCGAGAGGTCCGTCGGGGCGCTCTGCGCGTGCCCCTTTTCGACCTTCGCGAACGTCTTCGTCGTCGCGCCGGCGCGGTCGCGCAGCTCGAGGACGAGGCGCGGTCTCCAGACGATGCCGTCGTTCGCGAGAGCGGCCGTGTAGTTCGCCATCTGCAACGGCGTCGCGAGCAGGAATCCCTGGCCGATCGCGAGGTTCGTGGCGTCGCCCGGGTTCCATCCGGCACCGGCCGGGTCGTTCGCGTACTGCTGTGCCTTCCAGGCCTTGGTCGGCACCAGGCCGGCGTCTTCGAAGACGTAGTCGATATCCGTTCCGCTGCCGAGCCCGAAGCTCATCGCCTCCTGGGGCAGGAGGTCGGGGTTCACGTCGTTCAGGCGCTTGCCGAGCTCGTAGAAGAACGAATTGCACGAACGCGCGAGCGCGGTGCGGAGATCGATGGGGCCGAGGTCGCTCGTCTCGTGGTTCAGCTGGCGCCACTGCGGACCGTATCCCGTCCACACCGCGGGGCAGTCGACCCGCTCCCCGGGGCGATACAGGCCCTGGCGCAGGGCGGCGGCGGCGGTGATCGGCTTGAACGAGGAGCCCGTCGGATAGCGGCCGAAGGTGGCGCGGTTGAACAGAGGCTTTCGCGCATCCGCGCTGATCTGCCCGACGCCGGCGTCCTGACGGATGAAGGCCCCGAGATCGAACGACGGCCGACTCGCGATCGCCTGCACCTCGCCCGACCAGGGGTCCTCGACCACGACGGCGCCCTTTTGATCGCCCAGTGCGCTCTCCGCCGCGCGCTGCATCGCGGGGTCGAGCGCGAGCACGGCGTCCTGGCCGGGGACCGGCTGCGCCTCGGCGAGGGTCTCCACCGCCCTCCCGTCGCTCTCGACGATCCCCAGCCGCCAACCGAAGCTGCCCCCGAGCACGTCGTCGAGCGTGGCCTCGAGCCCGGTCTTGCCGACCGTGTCGCCCGGCAGGAAGCCCCGGTCCGCGCGCTTGGCCGCGTCGGCCTCGCCCGCCTCTCCCACATAGCCGATCGTCTGCGCGGCGAGCCCGGTGGGATACGAGCGCACGCGCTGCGGCTGGAGCCGAGCGCCTTCGATCACCGAGAGCTTGGCCCGCGCGTCGGCGGTGAGATCGAAGATCGTCTTGACCGGAACGAAGCTCTCCGGACGGACCCACGACTGCGTGTACTTCGTCTTGATGTCCTCGGGCTTCAGCGCGACGATCGGCGAGAGGCTCGCGAGCATGGCCGCCTCGTTCTTGATCTGACCCGGCACCACCCCGACCACCGACGCGTCGACGAACGTGGCGAGCTCGCTGCCGTCGCGCCCGAGGATGCGTCCGCGGCTGGTGGGCACGCGGGCCATCCGCACGAGCCTTCCCGAGGCGAGCTGCGGCAGGATCGCCTGGGGCGACCAATCGATGCGCCACGCCGCGCTCTCCTTCTCGCCAACGAGCACGAGCGAGAGCTCAGTGCGGGCGCGGAACTCGCCCACTCGTGCGGTTTGAAAGGCCATCGACAGGGGCACGCTCGCGCGACGCGGGTCCGGTCTTCCGTCGGGTCCCGCGGGGTGCGTTGCCGCGCCCGCCTGCACGTCGAGCGCGCGTAGCGTCATCTCCTCGGCGATCCGCGGAAGCCGCTTGATCGTCGCGTCCTCGCCGTACCTGGATCGCGCTCCGTCCGTAAGTGAAGCGAACATCGCTGTGTAGTCGCCGACGGCCCACGCCGCGGCGTAGGCGCGCGCGACGGGCTCGGCCGCCGGGGGTGCGGCCTCGCATGCCGACACGACGGCGGCCCACGCGAACGTGACGGCGAGGAGCACGCCGCTGCCGCGACCGCGTCGCGACATCAATACCCGGCCGCGAGCCCCTCGCGCCGAGGGTCGGCCCCTCCGGCGAGCACGCCGCTCGGATCGAGCGCGATGGCCTGCGCCCCGCCGGTGACCTCCGCCCATTCGGCAAGCAGGCGAACGTCGTGTCCCCTTTCGACGAGGGCGCGACGGACCTGCTCCGGATAGCGCGCCTCCATCTGGAGCTCGCGTCCCTGCTCGTGGTACCAGCGCGGCTGGTCGATCGCCTCCTGTACGCCGAGGCCGTGGTCGATGAGAGCGACGGCGAGTTGAAAGTTCGTTTGGACCTGGGCCTGCCGTCCCGGGGTGCCAAAAACGAAGCGCGGCCTTTCGGCATCGAGGGCCATGGCGGCATTGAGCGTGTGCACAGGACGCTTTCCCGGAGCCAGCGCGTTGGGCGAGGCCGGGTCGAGGGAGAACCCGGTGAGCCGGCTGTTCAGCAACACGCCGGTATCCGGGACGATGGTGACGGCACCGAACGCGCTGAACACGCTCTCGATGAGCGACACCGCGTTGCCGTCGGCGTCCACCACGGCGAGGTACGTCGTATCGGCGGGCGTTGCTGCTGCAAGCGCGCCAGCGTTGACGTGCTCGGAGGCGCGGCCGGGCAGGGCGGCGCGGCGCGCTCGTACGAACGCCGGGTCGAGCAGCTCTTCAGCGGAGAAGGCGACCGCTCGAGGATCACCGGCGTAAGCGTCGCGGTCGGCGAACGCCAGCTTCTTGATCTCGACCATCTCGTGCACGAGGTCCGCGCCGCCCCACTCGAGCCGGGCAAAGTCGCGCCCGGAAGCGATCGCGAGCTCCTCGAGGAGGACGTGGCCCTGAGACACAGGGGGCTGGCCAAAGACGCGGAGGCCGCGATAAGCGACGCTCAAGGGTTCGCGGCGCTCGGTCGCGTGAACCGCCAGATCCTCGCGGTCGATGTCGCCGCCGAGACGCGCGATCCCGTCGGCCAGGCGCTCGGCGAGCGATCCCCGGTAGAAAGCCATCGCGCCGTCCGCGGCGATCTCGCGCAGGGCGGCGGCGAGCTCTGGCTGCACGAGGATCTCGCCTACGCCGAGGTCGCGGTCGCGCGGCCGGAACGCACTCGCACACCCGGGATCGGCGGCGAGCCCGGCCGAATGCGCGGCGATCTCACCCGCGAGGACCTCACTGACGGCGAAGCCATGGGCCGCGTAACGGATCGCGGATCGCAGAGCCCGGTCGAGCCCGAGGCGGCCGCCATCGGCCATGAGGTCGGACCACGCCGCGACGACCCCCGGGACCGTCGCGGTCCGGGCGCCGCCGGACGGAAAACCTCCGGCGAACGCCTGCAGGTCGAGGCCGCGAGAAGCGGCGCCGGAGCCGTTGTACGCCATCACCCTGCGCGTCCGCGCGTCGTACACCAGGGCGAAGAGGTCGCCGCCGATGGACGTCCGGTGCGGCAGCACGACCGCGCACACCGCGGCGGCGGCGACGGCGGCGTCGATGGCGGAGCCGCCTTCGAGCAGGCTCTCGATGCCGGCCAGCGTCGCGAGGTGGTGTCCGCTGGCGACGAGGCCGCTGGTCGCGCGGATCGTGGGGCGCGTGGTCATCGACCGCATGTGCCAGGGATGCTAGTCGCGTTGGAGCGCTCGGCGGTGGGCGAGGGGGGCCGGCGCGGCTCTCGACGTACTCGACAACGTGCTCACTGGGATCCTGTTCGGCGGGTCGCCTTACCGCGGCCTACGGTCGGAGCGAAGGCGACCGACGGCAGTCCCCGCCCGCGCCCGTCAGAGAATGCTGTTGACGGCGACACGTGCGACGAGCGCCGCGACGCCCGCGACCGCCACGCCCATCGCGAGCGATCGGCGCGGCCGCTGGACGACGGACGCGAGCGCTACGGCGAGCGCGAGCAGCAGCAGGTGCGGCTGCTCCCCGGTGAGCAGCGCGGCGAAGAGAACGTAGCCGATGGCGATCCATCCGATCAGCGGCGAGGCATCGATGGCGACCACGACGGCGGCCACCCCGGCGGCCAGCGCCGAGCCCCACAGCACGAGGTTCTCCCCGGCGTGCAGGAAGGTGCCGCCCGTCGCCACGTAGGCGAAGGCAGCCATCGCGAGGGCATCGAACGACGCCACGAGCGTTCGGGTGAGGTTCGCCACGCGCCGAGACTAACGAACGGGCCGCGCCTCAGGCTTCGAAGGCGAGCGCCATCGCGGCGTCCGTGGTCAGCGCGCGGCCCGCTCCGAACTCGCGCGCGAACGACTCGGGGCCGAGGACCCTTCGCGCGTCGTCAGCGGGATGCGGCATCCCGAGGATCTCGATCGTCGTCGCCCCGACCGACGTGCGGTCACGGATCGCCGCGACCGCCCCGCATATCCGCGCCGCGAGCGCGGCATTTCCATCGCGCGCGGCGGCGCGAGCGCAGACCAGAAGGAGAGCCACGCCGCCCGAGACATTCTCGGTCGTCTGTTGGATCTGCATCGCCTCCCTGATCGCTTCGCGGCCTTCCTCGATCCGGCCCGCATCGAGGAGGAGGAGCGAGTACAGGTCAGCGTGTCGCCCAGGAGGAAGGCGTTGCGCCGCTTGCGTCGATACGGGATCACTCGCGCCTCCGCCTCGAGCGCTTCGTGTACCCGTCCCTGCCGGTAAAGGATGGCGGTCAGCGCTTCATCGGCGCGCGCGAGGCCGGCCTCGTCCCCGAGCTCGGCGAAGAACCCCCGGCTCTCCTCCAACATCGCCCGGGCCCGCTGGAAGTCGCCCGCGACGAGATGGACGAACGAGGCGTTGTACGTCGCGTGGGCGAGCGAGGCCAGGTCGCCCAGCTGCCGATAGAGGTCGAGCGCTTCGCCGTACGCGGCCCCGATCACCGCGAAGTCCGCCTGCCAGTAGGCGAGGCCGGCGAGGGCCGTGAGCCCCTTCGCCCGTTCGAGGCTCGGGCCTGCTGCCTCCGGAAGGGCGAGCAGGCGCTCGAGCGTCGCGCGACCCTCCGCCAGATGGCCCCGCTGCTGCCAGAAGCGCCACACCGAGCCGGCGATCCGGAGCCCGATCTTGGCCTCTTTGGATCCCAGGGCACAGTCGAGCGCGGCGCGGATGTTGCCGTTCTCCGACGCGAGGCGCGTCAGCCACGGGGCATCCTCTCCCCCGGTCAGCGCGGCTTCGCCGCTCTCGACCAGCGCCATGGCCCAGTGCGCGTGGCGCCGCCTGATCAGACTCGCCTCGCCACACTCCTCCAGCCTTTCGACCCCGTACTCCCGGATGGTCTCGAGCATGTCGAAGCGCGTCTCACGGTCCGACTCCTCCGCGCAGCGCATGAGGCTCTTGTCGACGAGGGAGGTCAGCACGTCAACGATGACGGCTCCGAGATCGCCCTGGGGATCGCAGACCTCCTCGGCCGATTCGACACGGCAGCCGCCGACGAAGACGGCAAGGCGCCGGAACACGACCCTCTCGTTCTCGTCGATGAGATCGTGGCTCCATGCGATGGCGCCCCGAAGCGTCCGCTGACGCTCGCTCTGGTCCCGGCTCCCCGTCGTCAGCAGCGCGAGGCTTTTGTCGAGACGCGCGTGAAGCGCCTCCGGCCCGAATACCTTGATGCGCGCGGCGGCGAGCTCGATCGCGAGCGGCAGCCGGTCCACTCTGGCGCAGATCGCGCGGATGCTGGACGAGTTCTCCGTCGTCAAGGCGAAGCCTGGCCGGACCATACGCGCGCGGTCGACGAAGAGCGTCAGCGCGTCCTCCTCCGTCAGTGTGGGCACCGGGTACTCGCGTTCGCCGTACACGCGGAGCGCTTCGCGGCTCGACGTCAGGCACTTCAGCCGCGGCGCCGCGGCGAGCAGCTCGCCTACCAGCGGAGCGGCCGCGACGATCTGCTCGAAGTTGTCCAGCACCAGGAGCGTCGTCTGGGTCCGCAGCGCCTCCTTCAGCGTGTCGGCGATCGGCCGGGTCGGATCCTCGGAGACGGAGAGCGTCTGCGCGATCGTCGCCGGAACGAGCGAGGGGTCGGCGATCACGGCGAGCGGGACGAAAAAGACGCCGCCGGGAAAGTCGAGGAGCGCCTGACGGGCGACCTGGATGCTCAGGCGTGTCTTCCCAGTCCCGCCCGGTCCGGTCAGCGTCACGAGACGGTCCCCGCGCACGAGATCCCGGACCTCGGTGACCTCTCGTTCCCGTCCGATGAACGGGGTCGCCTCCGCAGGAAGGTTCGACGGGATCTCGAGCGAGGCGAGCGCCGGAAACTCCTCGGGCAGCCCGGGCGTGACGACCTGCCAGAGCCTCAGCGTGCCGACGTCCTTCAACCGGTGCTCGCCGAGATCGCGCAGATCGGATCTGCCGCGCAGGAGTGACCTCGTGGCATCCGAAATGACGATCTGACCGCCGTGGGCGGCCGCCGCGATACGCGCGGCAAGGTGCACGTCGAGCCCGACGTAGTCGTCGCCACCCCGCTGCCCGACACCTGTGTGGAGTCCTATCCTGCAACGGATCTCTCCGTCCTCCGGCCAGCCGGCTTCGGCCAGCGACCGCTGCGCCGCGACCGCGGCAGTCACGGCGGCGTCAGCCGTTTCGAACACGACGAAGAACGCGTCGCCGATCGTGCGCACCTCGACGCCTCCCGCGGTCGCCACTGCCGCGCGGATGCGCCTCGCGTGCTCCTCGACCATCTCGCCGAACGCAGCGCCGAAGCGCTGCACTAGGCGGGTCGAGCCCTCGATGTCGCTGAAGAAGAAGGTCAGAGTGCCGCTGGGAAGACCGCGCGTGGTCATGAAGAGGGAGACTCTATTCCGAGCGCGACAACAGCGGCCGCGTACTGCCGACCATCACGCCCTGAAAGCGGCCTTGGCCTCGGCCAACGCCTCCCGCACCCGCGCCGGCGCCGTCCCGCCGGGTGAGGCCCGGGCCTCGAGCGAATGCGGGGCTCGCACCTCATCGAGCACCGAGGCCGCGAAGCGGGGATCGAAGGCGCGAAAGTCCTCGAGCGTCATCGCCTCCAGTCCGCCACCGGCCTCCAGGCGCTGGCGCACGACGCGCGCGGTGATGTCGTGCGCCTCGCGGAAGGGCACTCCCCTTGCCACGAGGTGATCCGCAAGGTCCGTGGCCGTTAGCAGGCCACGCTCGCTGGCGCGTCGCATGGCGTCACGATCGATGCGCAGGCCGCCGACCACGATCGCGAGCGCGGACAAAGCGTCGGCGGCGCTCGCTGCGTCGTACAGCGGCTGCCGCTGCTCCTGTAGGTCGCTGCCGTACGCGAGCGGCAGCCCCTTCAGCGTGCTCAGCACCGCGACCAGGTCGCCGATGAGGCGTCCCGCGCGGCCGCGCGCGAGCTCGGCGACGTCGGGGTTCTTCTTCTGCGGCATGATGCTCGACCCGGTCGCATGATCGTCCGCGAACTCGACGAAGCCGAACTCCGCGCTCGACCAGAGGACGAGCTCTTCGGCGAATTGCGACGCGTGCACCGCCGCCAACGCCGCGACGAACACGTACTCGGCGACGAAGTCCCGGTCCGCGACGGCGTCGACGCTGTTGCGGAACACGCCCGACAGACCGAGCTCGCGGGCGACGTACGGCGGATCCACCGGGTACGGCGACCCGGCCAGCGCCGCCGCACCCAGCGGCGATACGGAAGCCCGTGCTCGCGCCTCGGCCACCCGTTCGCGATCGCGGCGCAGCGCTTCGACGTGCGCGAGCAGGCCGTGTGCGAGCGAGATCGGCTGCGCGCGCTGGAGGTGCGTGTATCCGGGGACGATCGTCAGGGTCTCGCTCTCGGCGCGCGCGAGGAGAGCGCGGCCGAGGTCGCCCACTGCCGCATCGAGCTCGTCGAGCAGCTCGAGGACGAGGAGCCGCAGGTCGAGCGCGACCTGGTCATTGCGGCTGCGCCCGGTGTGAAGGCGCCCTGCGACGTCTCCGAGCCGTTCGCGCAGCACGCGCTCGACCGCCGAATGCACGTCCTCCGCGTCGGCGGGCCAGGGAAAGGTTCGGTCCGCCAGCTCGGCGTCGAGCGCCTCGAGTCCGCGCACCAGCGCGCTCGCGTCGTCTGGCGCGATGATCCCCTGCCGTCCGAGCATGCGCGCATGGGCGATGCTGCCGCGCACGTCGTGCCGGGCGATGCGTTCGTCGAGCTTCAGCGACGAGGTGAATGCTCGTACCCGGGGATCAAGCCCGCCGGCGAGGCGGCCCGACCAAAGGTGGGGTCCCGGCGTCACTTCCCCCGCCTCGCGGGTCGCCCACCCTGGACGGCGTCGGGCAGGGCCTCGGCGCCGGGGCCCCAGAGCGCCTGCGTGCGTGACTGGTTGCGAAGCGGTAGACCGAAAACGGCGATGAAGCCCGCGGCCGCGTTCTGGTCGAAGGCATCCCCCTTGCCGTACGTCGCGAGCGACAGCGAGTACAGAGAATTGTCGGACCTGCGCCCGACCACGGTCGAGGTGCCGTGGTGCAGGCGGATGCGGATCTCCCCGGTCACGAAGCGCTGCGTGCTCCGCACGTAGGCAGCGAGGTCCTGGTGGTGCGCGCTGAACCACAGTCCGTTGTAGACGAGGTCGGCGTACTCCTGGGCCACCCGCTGCTTGAAGCGCAACGTCTCCTTCGAAAGGACCATGTCCTCCAGAGCGCGATGCCCCTGGTGGAGCACGACGGCGGCGGGCGCCTCGTAGACCTCGCGCGACTTGATGCCGACGAGGCGATTCTCGATCTGGTCGATGCGACCGACCCCGTGCTTACCGGCGAGCCCGTTCAGCTTCTCGATCAGTGCGACGCCACCGAGCTCGCGCCCGTCGAGCGAGACCGGGATGCCGTCACGGAAACCGAGGACGATCTCGCGCGCCTTCGCGGGCGTCTCGTCGGGATCGGCGGTCCAGCGGTAGACATCGCGCGGCGGAGCGCCCCACGGATCCTCGAGCACTCCCGCTTCGATTGATCGTCCCCACAGGTTCTCGTCCACGCTGTAGGGGCTCCGCTTCGTGACGGGCACGGGGATGCCGCGGGCTCTCGCGTAGTCGATCTCCTCCTCGCGCGTCATGTTCATGCCACCCCGCATCGGCGCGATGACCGTCATCTCCGGAGCGAGCGCCCCCACCGCGACGTCGAAGCGCACCTGGTCGTTGCCCTTACCGGTGCAGCCGTGGGCGACGAATCGTGCGCCCTCCTCGCGGGCAGCGTCGACGAGCAGCTTGGCCAGGAGGGGACGCCCGAGTGCCGTGGCGAGGGGATACCGATCCTCATAGAGCGCGTCGGCCTGCAGCGCGGGCCAGACGAAGTAGGAAACGAACAGGTCGCGGACGTCGAGCACGATGGCCTTGCGCGCACCGCTCCGCAGCGCCTTGCGGCGCACGCCGGGAAGGTCCTTCACGGATCCAAGGTCGCCGGTGCACGTCACCACCTCGAGACCGTGCGTCTCGCGCAGCCACGCGATCGCGACGGAGGTGTCGAGTCCCCCCGAGTACGCGAGCACGCATGTCTCCCCGGCCTTGAGAGCGCCCTCCTTCATCGTGTCCTCCGCACCCCGAATGACGCCAGGCGCGCCACGAGCGCCCGACCGTCGCGCTCGCGCTTCACCGCCACGAACACCGTGTCGTCGCCCGCGATCGTACCCACTGCCTCGGCGAAGGAAGCTCCATCGAAGGCTGCCGCCAGCGCGTCGGCCGTACCCGGCAGCGATCGCAGCACGATCAAACTTCCGGCCGACGATGCCTCGACCGGATTGTCCTCGCAGAATCGCCGCAGGCGCTCCACGCCGCCCGTCGCAGGTGGCGTCGTGGGCGGCGAGTACGCGTGATGACCGTCGCGAGCCACCTTCACGAGGCCCAGCTCCACGATGTCTCTTGACACCGTGGCCTGCGTCGCGGCGAACCCCGCCTGCCTGAGCGCGCTGACCAGCTCGGCCTGCGTGGCGTGCTCCCGGTCGGACACGAGCCGCGCGAGCGCCTGCTGGCGGTGATGCTTGCGGGTCAACGGATCACGCATCGAAGACGGTCCCAACGGCCTCTCCCGCGAGGAGGCGTTCGATCGCCTCGACGCCCCTCGCCGAGAGGATCGCGGCCCTGCTGCCGGCGCCCGATGCCAGAAGGCACGCCTCGACCTTCGGCAGCATGCCGCCTTCGATCGTGCCGTCGGCGATGAGCACGCTGGCCGCCGTGGCATCGAGGCGCGCGATGGTCGTGCCATCGGCGGACCGGACGCCCGGCACATCGGTGACCAGCGCCAGGAGCCGCGCTGGGAGGCTCGCCGCGATCGCTCCGGCGGCCGCGTCGGCGTTGACGTTGAGCAGCTCCCCATCGCTCGCATCGATCGCGGCCGGCGCCACGACGGGCACGTGCCCGGCGTC
Source organism: Candidatus Limnocylindria bacterium (assembly GCA_038211425.1). Classification (GTDB taxonomy): domain Bacteria; phylum Chloroflexota; class Limnocylindria; order P2-11E; family P2-11E; genus JALYKU01. The sequence goes on from JBBQVQ010000034.1 coordinate 25,662, forward strand.
CAGCAGGTCTTCGATGAGCGAGCTGTCCACCAGCTCGATCCTCCCGACGAGACCGATCGACGGCTCTTCGCGGGCGGCCCTGAGCGTCCCGCCATCGATGCCCGATATACCCGCAGCGGCGACCCCGCGCGCCAGGAGCGCCGCCACGATCCGCTTGTTCGAGAGGCCTGCCAACACGGCGAGCGCGGTGTCCCTCGTCGCCTCGTCCGTCACGCGGAGCCCGCGGATGAAGCGTGTCTCGAGGCCGAAGCGCTTCGTCCACTCGCCGACGAGCGGTCCTCCGCCGTGCACGACGACGACCTGGTGGCCTCCGTCGTGGAGCGACGTGATCGCCGCGAACGCCGCGTCGGCCTCGACGCTGACGGAACCGCCGATCTTGATCACCACGACGTCGCGACGGTCTCGGACGAGCACGAGTCAGGTCGTGTAGTCGGCGTTGATGCGGACATATTCGGCCGAGAGGTCCGCGCCCCACGCGCGGGACTCGCCCTCGCCCAACCCGAGGTCGAGACCGATCTCGACGGGCGAGGAGGCGAAGGCCGTGCGTACTGCGGAGTCGGCGATCGCGCATGGCTCTCCGTTCGCGTACACGGGGATGCCGCCGACCTGAACGCTCGCGACCCGCGCGTCCACTCGCGCACCGGACCGGCCGGCAGCAGCGAGGATCCGCCCCCAGTTCGGATCTCCACCGTGGATCGCGGTCTTCACCAAACTCGATGTCGTGATCACGCGCGCGGCCAGGCTGGCGTCGGCCTGGGTTGCGGCGCCCTTCACGTGGACCGCGAATACCCTCGTCACGCCCTCACCATCGGCGACGATCGCGCGCGCCAGCTCGTCGCAGACCGCCGTCACCGCATCGGCGAAGGTGGCGCGGTCACGGACGCCGGCGCTCACGCCCGACGTGCCATTCGCAAGCAGGAGCAGCGTGTCGTTCGTGCTCATGTCGCCGTCGACGGAGATGGTGTTGAAGGTCGCATCGGCTGCCCGGCGCAGCAGCGCCTGCAGCTCCCCGCCGTCCACGAGCGCGTCCGTGGTGATGAAGGCGAGGAGCGTCGCCATGTTCGGATGGATCATGCCCGCCCCCTTCGCGATGCCGCCGACGCGGATGGTCCCGCCCTCCAGGGCGACCTCGCGCTGGGCGACCTTCGGTCGCGTGTCCGTCGTCATGATCGCCCGGGATGCCGCGTCCCAGCCGCCGACGGACAGCTCGATACGCGGGACCGCCGCGGCGATACGTTCGGCGGGAAGCGGGACACCGATGACGCCGGTGCTCGCGACCGCGACCGCGTGCGTTGGGACCCCGAGCGACGCGGCCGCGGCGGAGGCCATCGCGAGGGCGTCGCACTCGCCTTGGGCCCCCGTGCACGCGTTCGCGTTGCCGGAGTTCGCGACGATCGCCCGCAGCGGGCCGCGACTGAGGTGCTGTTTCGTGATGACGCACGGCGCCGCGATCACCTGGTTCGTGGTGAACACGCCGGCCGCCCGGCAGGGGGCCGATGACGCGACGAGGGCCACGTCGAGGCGCTCGGCGCCACCGTCCTTCACACCGGCCATCACCGCTCCAGCCGTGAAGCCCCGGGCGAACGTGACGCCGCGGCCTTCGCTCACGGCCACAGCGGCAGCGCTTCGAGGCCGCATTCTTCCGGGTACCCGCGGCTCGCGTTCAGGTTCTGGATCGCCGAGCCCGCGGCGCCCTTCACGAGGTTGTCGATGGCCGCGACCGCGATGAGCCGGCCCGCCGCTTCGTCCGCTACCGCGTGGACGAGGCACCAGTTGCTCCCGAGCGTCGCCTTGCTCGCGGGGAAAGTCTCCACCACCCGCACGAATGGCTCGTCCTCGTAGGCCTGCGCGTACGCGTCGGCCACCATTCCCGGGGTCACGCCGGCCCTCAGCGTCCCATAGCACGTCGCGATGAGCCCTCGCGTCATGGGTACAAGGTGTGGCGTGAACGTGACGCGGGCCGCCACCTGGCCGAGCGACGCCACCTGCTGGGCGATCTCCGGCGTGTGCCGGTGCCAGGGAGCGCCGTAGGCACGGACGCTGCCGTCGATGCTGCCGTAGAGGAAGGCATCGTCGACGACATGGCCCGCACCGGAGACGCCCGACTTCGCGTCCACGATGATGTCGGAGCCGATGAGCCCGGCGCGGATCGCCGGCGCGAGGGCGAGCAGGGACGCGGTGGGATAGCAGCCCGGGTTCGCGATGAGCCGGGCCGAGCGAAGCTCCTCGCGGGCGAACTCGGTCAGCCCATAGACCGCTCGCGACAGAAGATCGGGCGCGGGGTGCGCGTAGCCGTACCAGCGTTCGTAGGCGGATGGGTCCTTCAGCCGGAAGTCACTCCCGATGTCGATGACCGCGCGACCCTCGTCGAGCCACGCTGGGACCAGCTTCGCGGCCTCTCCGGCCGGGAGAGCGGTGAAGATCACCTCGGCGTCTCCCGGGTCGGAGCCGACACGCAGGTCTTCAGGTGCTGCGTGCAGATGTGGCTGCACCTCGCGAAGCGCATGACCCTGCCGCGAGCGTGCGATCACCGCGACGAGCTCCGCTTCGGGGTGGCCCAGAAGCAGCCGCGCGAGCTCGCCCCCGGCATAGCCCGTCACGCCCGCCACGGCGACCCTCGTGTGCATCCGCGGATTATGCGGGCGGCTGGATATTTATGCAATCGGCCCGCTCGGGGCCCGCGCGACCTACCGTTCGCGGAATGACGAAAGTCGTCGGCGAGGAACGGTTCATGCGGCGCGCGCTGCGGCTGGCGCGTCGCGCCGCCGGTCGGACGAGCCCGAATCCGATGGTCGGCGCGGTCATCGTCGCGGGGGGCGTGGTCGTCGGCGAGGGATTCCACCACGCGGCCGGCGAGCCGCACGCCGAGGTCAACGCCCTTCGCGCCGCGGGCGAGCGGGCGCACGGCGCGACGCTGTACCTCACGCTCGAGCCGTGCAGCCACCGCGGACGTACCGCGCCGTGCGTCGACGCCGTGATCGGCGCGGGCATCGCCCGAGTCGTGGCCGCGCTGCGCGATCCGTATCCGAAGGTGAACGGCCGCGGATTCCGGGCGCTGCGGGAGGCCGGCATCCGGGTCGAGGAGGGGATGCTCGCGGATGATGCGGCGCTGCTGAACGAGGGCTTCCTCACGCGGATGCGCCGGGGCCGCCCTTTCGTGCTGCTGAAGCTCGCCACGACCATCGACGGGCGCGCAGCGGTCGACGGGCGCCGCTACCTTTCGGGGAAGCGCGCGCTGCGCGAGGTCCACGCGCTTCGCGACCGGCTCGATGCGGTCTTGGTCGGCATCGGTACGGTCCTGGCTGACGATCCCGCGCTCACGGTGCGCGAGCGCCGGGGCCGCGACCCAGTGCGGGTGGTCGTGGACACCGAGGCCCGCACGCCGGCCACGAGCAAGGTCGTGCGATCGCCCGATCCGCAGCGGACGGTGATCTTTGTCGCGCGCGAGGCCGATGCCCGTCGCACCAACCGCCTGCGAGAGGCGGGAGTGTCGCTCGTGCGGCTTCCCCGGACCGCGGAGGGCCTCGACCTCCGCGCGGTCCTGGGGTGGCTCGGCGACCAGGGGTTCAACAGCGTCCTCGCCGAGGGCGGACCGCGGATCGCCAGCGGCCTGCTGCGGGCCGGCCTCGTCGATAAGGTGTTGTTCCTCGTCGCGCCCGTCATCGGGGGCGACGGGCCCGCGGCATTGAAGAGCCTCGCGACGGCCTCGGACCTGCGCGACGTGAAGATCCGGCGGCTCGGCCAGGACGTGGCGATCTCCGCATACCTCGCGCGGAGCGACCGCTGATGTTCACCGGGATCGTCGAGGAGATCGGCGTCGTCCGCGGCGTCGTGGACACGGCATCAGGCGCGCGGCTCGATGTCGCGTGCCGGCGCATCCTGGAGCGCCTGGCGGTCGACGACAGCGTCAACGTCGCCGGCACGTGTCTCACGGTGACGGCGCGCGACCCGGCCGGATTCGCCGTCGACGTGGTCCCGGAGACACTGTCGAGGTCGTCGCTCGCCGCGGCCGCGGCCGGAGGTCACGTGAACCTCGAGCGGGCGGCGACCCCGACGACGCTGCTCGGTGGCCACATCGTGCAGGGCCACGTCGACGGGACCGCGGAGCTGCTCGAGCGGACGAGGGTCGGCGACGGCGCTCGCCTCCGGTTCGGGCTGCCACCGGTGCTGGCGCGCTACGTCGTCGAAAAGGGCTTCATCGCGCTGGACGGGGTGAGCCTCACCGTCGCGTCCATCGACCGCACCGCGTTCGAGATCGCCCTGATCCCCCACACGGCCGCGCGCACCACGCTTGGCGCCCTGCGGGAAGGCTCCGTGGTCAACCTCGAGGTCGATATCATTGGGAAGTACGTCGAGCGCCTGCTCGGGACAAGGATTCAGAAAAGCCCGTAAACATTGGGGTTCTTGGCACCTCGGAGAGTTATGTCGTGCGCACAGCGCTCGCATGCCACATAATTACCGCCATGGCACGCTCGGGAATCGACGTAAGTCCGGCTTTCGCCGAGGCTGGCACGCTCGAGGCGCTCGTCGCGAGCTTCCGCCGGTCGCTCCGCGCCGCGAACCGCTCCCCCGCCACCGTCGCCAACTACAGCATCTCGGTCGAGCTGCTCCGCCGGCACCTCGAGCGCCGCGGCCTGCCGACCACGGCGGCCGCGCTCCGCCGCGAGCACCTCGTCGGCTTCCTCAGCGAACTGGTGGAGCAGGGCGCCAAGCCCGCCACGGCGGCCACCCGCTACCGCGGCCTGCGCGCGTTCTTCGCGTGGGCCCTGAGCGAGGACGAGATCGCCGAGGACGTGAGCCGCGCGATCACCCCGCCGCGCGTGCCCGAGCAGCCGGTCGCGATGCCGAGCGACGCCGACGTGAAGAAGCTCATCGGCGCCTGCGCCGGGCCAGACCTCCTGGACCGCCGCGACCGCGCGATGATCCTTACGTTCATCGACTGCGGGCTCCGCCGCGGCGAACTGCTCGGACTCGCACTCGAGCACGTCGACCTCGAGGCCGGCGTCCTCCAGATCTTCCGTGCGAAGGGCGGCTCTCCCCGCGCCGTCGCGTGTGGCAACACCACCGCAGCCGCGATCGACCGCTACATCAGGATGCGCGGCCGCCTGGCCGCGTCCGGCCGCCCCGAGCTGTGGTTGACGCGCGAGGGCCACCCGCTGACCGCGTCATCAGTGAACAACATGTTCGAGCATCGCTCCGCGAAGGCGCACGTCACACCGATCCATCCCCATGCCCTGCGTCACTACAGCGTTCACAGATTCCTCGGTGCGGGCGGGACAGAGAGCTCCGCCCAGCGGCTCTACGGCTGGCGCAGCGCGGACATGTTGATGCGCTACGCGGCCGCGCGCGGCGTCGAGCGGGCCCTGGGCGAGCACCGGCGCCTGGGAATCGTCGACCGGCTGTGAACGCGCGGCTCGACGTGAAGACGGGCGAGGTGATCTGCGCCAGGCAGGGCTGCGGCGCGCTCATCGCCGAGGTCGTCGAGTCCCAGCGATCCGGGACCGGCGTCGTGCGGATGCTGCGCTTCGGCCCCGGCTGGCAGTACCACGAGGAGCGCCGCGCGTGGGAAATGTCGGCACGAGCGCGTAAGGCGGTCGCGCAGTGGCGCGCGCCGCGCGACCGACGTCGGCACCAGGGCGAAGGACTGCACGTCTCGCCAATGGCCGCGCCTAAGCCAGGTCGTCGCCATGGCGGTCAGCACCGGGGGCGATGGCTGCACGCATTCCCGGCACGGGCGGCCTGCGCGGGCTGCGTCACGGTCAACACCCTCGACGCGACAGCACTCGGCGTGATGACGATGACCGGCGCGCCCGCCGGAGGTGAGCCCGAGCGCGAGTAGTTCGGCCAAGCGTTGCGCCGTGCTCGCTCGCCGTGCTAACATTGCCGCGCTAACCGAATACCGAGCCG
>JBBQVQ010000035.1:0-31113 GCA_038211425.1 Candidatus Limnocylindria bacterium
GGCCGAACCTCTTGGCCGCCCGAACGCCGTGCCGTTCGAGCAGCGCGCGCAGCGCGCGGGGATCGGTCAGCTCCATGGAGCTGAAGGCTACGTCGGGGCTACGCGGTGCAGGGCTGAGCCCTTAAGTCCAAAGGGCATCGCACTTGCGCGAGCCCGGGGGTACTCGGGGGACGGAGCCCCACGGATTGTCACTTGCAGACCCACTGGCCGGCCTGCCCGTTCGCGAACATGTACGCGGCGACGTTGGCGTTGGCGACCGGGTCGAAGACGCTCGCTCCGCCGTAGCCTGCCCGGACGCTGTTGGCGGCCCACGTGCCTGGGATGATCTGGAACAGGCCGGAAGCACCGAGGATCCCGTTGTACGCGCTCGGGTTGTAGCCACTCTCGCAGAACGCCACCCGCAGCAGCTGATCGGCGTTGGCGCCCCAGCGCGCGGCCGCGGCGATGATGATCCCCTGGATGTTGCCCGGCGCCACTGGGGCGGCGGCGAAGCTCTGTATGCGCGGCGTGGGCGCGCGAGTGCCCCGGACGCGCAGCTCCTCGACCGCGGCACGTACCTCGGCGGCCGCGACCAGCGCGCGCGACGCCTCCACCCCGTCCACGTAGCGGACCAGCCAGGTCTGCGCGACCTGTCCCTCGATCCCGGGCCGCGCGACGGTCTCGGTCCCGGCATCGACCGTCGCATCGTCCTGGTATCGCACCCCGAAGGGCGACGGAACGAGCTGGACCGCCTCCCGTTCCGTGACCCGCGTGATCCGAACGACATCGCCCGCCGCTATCGGCGCGTCGGGCGGCCGGTCGAGCGCGTCCTTTGGTCCGAGGACGACGCGGTACAGGCTGAGCAGGTCGCCGAGGGTGCCCTTCGGACTGCGCAGCGGCGCGGCGATACCGCCGTCTACAAGCGTGATCGGAATGCCGCGATCCAATACCACCGAGGCGCCCTCCGTCAACGGGGTATCGGCGGGGAGGGATAGGACGTCGGCAGGACCGAGGACGATGCCGAGGCGGGCGATGGCGTCGGCGACCGTCGATCCGGTCTTCACCTCCAGCGGCGCGGGGAGCCCGTCGATGTCGATGCGCACCTTTGCTATCGCCTCTCCGGTGGCACCCGGCCGTGCGCGCGCGACGGTGGCGGCTCGCGCTGCAGGCCCGATGCGGATGCCGTCGGCCCCGGCTGCCGCGCGGACCCCGGAGGACGCTACCGCCACCATCGAAGCCCCGGCCGCGGCGCAGAGGAGCACGATCGTGCGCGCGGCGTGCAGCGCGCTGGCGTGCTGACCCGGCTCTCTGATCGCCACCTCCCTCGCGGTCCCCCAGTTGTCCACGGGCGTGCCGAATGGAAGGTGGACAACAGGGGACCCGCGGATGGTAGCAACGACCGGGTGGGACTACATCGGACGCGAGTCGGCGGCCGCCCGCCAGTCCGCCTACGGGTCTGGCGGGCGCCAGCCCTCCCTGGCGAGGTGGGTGCGAAGGGCCGGTCCAACGTCGTCGCGGGCCAGCGCATGGTCCACGAAAGCCTGGACGTAGCCCGCGCGATCCCCCGTGTCGTAGCGTCTTCCGGCGAGCTCGAGCGCCCAGACGGGGGCGTCGGCGCAGAGCCGCGACACCGCGTCGCTGAGCCAGATCTCGCCCGACTTTCCGGGTCGGAGCCGCTCGAGGACCTCGAAGATCTCGGGCTCGAGAAGGTAGCCGTGGACGGATGCGAGGTCGCTCGGCGCTTCGCCCTCGAGCGGTTTCTCGACGATGGAGCGGACGCGGATCGTCCGCTCGTCGACGCGCTCGCCGGCAAGGACGCCATAGCGCGAAGTCTCCGTGAGCGGTACCCGGACGGCCGCCGCGACACTGCCCCCGCCAAGACGCTCGCGTGCGGCGATGAGCTGGGCCGCGGCGGGCTGCTCGCCCACGACGATGTCGTCGCCCCACAGCATGACGAACGGCTCGTCGCCGACCGCTTCACGGGCAACGAGCACGGCGTGGCCGTTTCCCAGTGCCTCTTCCTGTACGACGAGGGAAACCTCCGCAAGCTCCTCGGGACGGCGCAGGGCGCGCAGGTCACCGGTGCGTCCCTCTGCTGCCAGGCGATGCGCGAGCCGCTCGTTGGGGCGAAAGTACGAGAGCAGCGACTCTTTTCCGGGGGCGCCGACGATGATCACGCGCTCCACGCCGGAGGCGGCGCATTCGCTCGCGACGAGGTCGATCACGGGTGTGTCGACGAGAGGCAGTAGCTCCTTCGGAACGGTGCGACTGAAGGGCAGGAAGCGCGAGCCGAGCCCGCCAGCGGGGATCACCGCCGTCTTGACCGGCCTCATGGCCTCTGGTCCGCCCTGACCTCGAAAGGCGCCGCCTCGGTCGTCCGCGGCGCGAGGCCCGTGACGGCGAGAAGTGGGGCGCGGCGGTCGGCGCTGGCGTCGATGTCGAATTCCAGCGTCCCGTCGTCGACCGACCAGCGCTGCACGGCCGGAGGCGAGCCGAAACGCAGGAGCTGCACCACGTAGCGCTGGGCCAGGACGTTCGTCGACCGAATGAAGCCGCGGGCATCCCAGTCTCCGTCGGCCTCGGCGTCGTCACGGATCCCCGCCTGCGGGATCTCGATGTCGTCCACCGCGAAGCCGTTCAGGTTGAGCGCCCCATCGGTCACGGCTTCGAAACGCACCAGGATGCGTTGGCCCGCGTACAGGGCGAGGTCCACCGTCTGTTGGATCCACGCCGGCGTGGCGCCGGAGGATGTGCCGGTGAAGCCGTTCCCGAGGTTGCCGCCGTTGGGATCGCTCGTGGTCGTCGCCTCGGCGGGCATTGTCTTCCAGTGCGCGCCGCCGTCGGCCGATATTGCGACGTACGCGTAGTCGAAGTCCTTCTCCAGCTCATACCACGTCCAGAAAGAGAGCTTCGGCTCGGCGGCGCCGCGCAGGTCGACGGTCCTCGTCAGCGTGCTGTCGAGGCCATCCGCGCGGTCGGACCACCAGAACGCCTTGCCCGAATGCGCGGAGGTCGGGATCACGCGCGCGGACCGCGCGCCTGTGAAGGTCACGTGCGCCGGACCCTTCGGCAGCTCCACGTACCGGGCGGCATATTGGTGGACGGAGGTGCGCAGCGACATCCCAACGGCGACGCGGTCCTGGCCCGTGGCCGTCGCGGGGGAGGCGAGGCGGAGGCTCGTGTAGGTGAGCCGCTCCGCCGCGCCCGCGCCCACGAACGCGTTCGCCGCCACGAAGTCCGCGAAGAGGTCGTCGACGCCGGGCTGGCCACGGGCGCGCAGGACCGCATCGAGATCGGCCGGAGTGTCGATGCCCTTCGACATGAACGCGTCGATGAGCGCCTCTCCCCCCGCCCGCTGCCGCAGGTATTCGAGGAACAGAAAGCTGACGCCGTAATGGAGGATCGCGGTGTCGTCGAGCTCGGGCCAATCGTTGAGCTGCGTATCGGGCTCGCGGAGGAAGTTCTGCTCGAACCCGCTTCCGACGCCATTGAGCCGCTCGCACAGCTGCGCCTGGCCCTCGTTGAACCACACCACCGAGCGCGCTCGCCGATTGAACTGGATCATGTGGCAGAACTCGTGTGCCAGGACGCTGTACAGCGAATCCGTCGCGAAGCGGGCGGCGAGGGAATTGATGTAGATCATCTCGCGCTCGGCGGAGTACTGGTTCACCCACACCGGGTACTCGTCCGCCGAGCTGAAGTACCCCGCGGCGCGCCCGGGGATCCGCGCGACGATCACGGAGACCCGGGGATCGCCGTCGATCCCGGGTGACCACTCCTCGCCGTAGACGCGCCGGTCGGTCGGATAGATGCGGGTCTCGAAGACGTCAGCGGTCGTCCGAAGCCTGTTCTCGTCGACGGTCACGTCGTTGGCGATCCACCACTTCGCGTGCTCCGTCATGACGCGCAGCGTCGCCGTGACTCGCGTGTTGCGCTTCGCGTCGAAGTCGTACGTCCAGAACTGCGCGCTCGTGCCGACCCCCTCGTCCGGCGGGGATGTGCGCACGGGCTCGAAAGGCCTCGCGGGCACTCCGTCGCGGCCCTTGAGCCGGCGGACGAGGTCGAAGACGTCGGCTGCGGGCAGCTGGTTCGCCGCCAGCCGCACGGTCATATCCTCGGTCTCCGGCGGACGCGGGGCGGAGGGCACCGCGCTCGGCGGCGGCGAGGGAGCCACCGTCGTCGCGGTGCACCCGGCCATGACGGCCAACAGGACGAGCGCGAAGGCGACGGCTCTCAGCACCGCACGTAACCTCGGGCGAGGGTCTTGGTCGCGACGAGCCTTCGGCCGGCGAGGTAGCGGCGGGGAACGCGCGATCGGATGTTCGTGAGCACCTCGTAACTGATGGTGCCGCACGCGGCGGCGAGATCGTCCGCGGACGACACGGCCTCACCCTGCCGGCCGATAAGCACGACCTCGTCTCCCTCGCGGACGGCGGACAGCGGGGTGGCGTCCACCATGACCAGGTCCATGCACACGCGCCCCGCCAGCGGGAGCGCCCGGCCGCCGATGAGCACACGCCCGAGCCGGCCGAACGCGCGGGGCAGCCCGTCCCCGTAGCCGACCGGGATCGTCGCGATCCGCCCGGCACGCTCGAGCCTGTACTCGTGGCCATACGAGACGCCCGTGCCAGCGGGCGCATCGACGACGCGCGTGACGGCCGACCTCCAGGCGAGCGCGGGCCGCAGAGGGATCCGGTCGGCCAGATGGGGCGCCGCAGCAAGCCCGTACATGGCGATGCCGGGCCGCACGGCGTTGCAGCCCGCGCCGGCACCGATCGCTGCCGCCCCGGCGCTGGCCGATGCGTGCACCCAGCGCGGCCGGGCGGTGAGCGCTGCGACGAAGTCGCCGAAGCGTCGCAGTTGCTCCTCCGCGAAGGACGGATCCGCGTCGTCGGCTGTGGCGTAGTGCGTCATCACGCCCTCGACCTCGAGCCCGTCGAGGCCCGCCACTTCGCGATATCGATCAGCCGCGACGTCGAGGGGCGCACCCAGCCGGGTGAGCCCGGTGTCGACCTTGAAGTGGACGCCGACCGTCGCGCCCGCGGCTCGCGCGGCCTCCGCCAGCAGAGCGGCGCGAGCCGGGTCCCACACGACCGCGGACAGGCGGGCGGCCACGGCGGCTTCCGCCTCGGCGCGGTCGACGATCCCGAGAAGCAGGAGCATCGGCGCTTCGATGCCCGCGGCGCGAAGTACCAGGCCTTCCTCGACGGTCGCCACCGCCAGCGACACCGCCCCGGCCTCCAAGGCTGCCGCCGCTACCGCCTCCGCGCCGTGACCGTACGCATCAGCCTTCACCACGGCGATCACCTCCGCCGCGGCGCGGGCTGCGATGGCCGCGACGTTCGCGCCGATCGCGTCGAGGTCCACCTCCGCGCACGTCGCGCGGAGCGGAGCACTCACGAAAGGACCTCACGCAGCGCGCGCGGGAGCGCGTCGGCGATGTCGCTCGCGAATGACCCGCTCTCTCCCACCTCGGCGGCGAGCAGCGCGCCCGCTCGTGCGTGCACCCACACGGCGGCCGTCGCCGCCGCGAAGGGTGCGAGACCGCGGGCGAGGAACGCGGCGAGCGCACCGCCGAGTACATCTCCTGAGCCGCCGACGCCGAGGGCGGCATTCGGGGCATCGAGGACCAGGGTCCGCCGCCCGTCGCTCACCACCGTCGCCGGGCCCTTGAGGACGACCACGACCTTCCAGGCACGCGCGTGCCTCTCAGTGAAGGTGACCCGGGCAGCGCCCGTCGGCACGACGCGCCCCGCGAGACGCGCCGCCTCGCCGTCGTGTGGTGTCAGAACGGTCTTGGGGGGCAGCAGCGACGACCAGCTTTCGGTCCGCGCCAGCGCGTTCAGGCCGTCAGCGTCGACGACCGTGGCGACGCCTCGCGCGTTCCGCAGCACTGCGCCGACGAAGTCATCGGTCCCGGTCGCGTGCGCGAGTCCGGGGCCGACGAGCAGCGCACGGATCTTTTCGCCGAGCAGCGTCACGAGCTGCGCGGCGGCACCGACCGCGACCGTCCCGGGCTGTGATTCGGCGAGCGGGAAAAGGGTGATGTTCGGGTCGAGGCCGGCGATCGCCAGGGTGACCGAGCGCGCGCCGGCGGCGGTCACGACACCCGCGCCGCACCTGTTCGCCGCGCGTGAGGCGAGGAGCAGCGCGCCGGGATAACGGAACGAGCCGCCGACGACGACGACCCGCCCGCGCGCTTCCTTTCCCGCCCCCGGCGGGAGCGGCCGCAGTACCGCGCGGACGGCGCGGACATCGAGCGCGGCCGCGGAAGTGTCGTTCAGCCGGCCGTCCCGATCCCAACGGCGACGGCCACCGCCAGCTCGCGAATGTGCGAGATGCTGACGCTCAGCGGCTCCGCGAGCCCCAGCGCCCGCCGGCGCGCGTCCGCGCGTCCGTGCAGCGTCACCGTTGGCTGCCCGAACCTGGTCCTCCTGATCTCGATCTCGCGCCAGCCGACCCCGCGCACGCCCAGCCCAAGCACCTTCGACACGGCCTCCTTCGCGGCCCACCGGCCGGCGAGGTGCAGCACGTTGTCCCGGCAGTAGGCCTGTTCCCAGTCCGTGTACACCCGCCGCAGAAACCTCTCGTGGTGCTTCTCGAGCACGCTTCTGATGCGCCCGGTCTCGATGATGTCGATGCCTACGGCGGTGGAGGAAGGAAGATCGCTCACTCCACCGTCACGGACTTGGCGAGGTTCCTCGGCTGATCGACGTCGTTGCCGCGGCGGTCGGACACGTGGTAGGCGAGCAGCTGGAGCGGGACGACCGCGAGCGCGGGCGAGAGCAGTTCGTTCGTCCGCGGGATGCGGATGACCTCGTCGGCGTGCGCGGCGATCTCGACATCGTCGTCGTGCGCCAGCGCGATGACGACGCCGGCACGGGCGCGCACCTCCTGGATGTTCGAAAGCATCTTCTTGTACATCGGCCCGCGCAGCGCGATGGCGACCACGGGCAGATGCTGGTCGATCAGCGCGTTGATGCCGTGCTTCATCTCCCCCGCGGCGGTCCCTTCGGCGTGGATGTACGAGAGCTCCTTCAGCTTGAGGGCGCCCTCCAGCGCCGTCGGATAGTTCACGCCCCGGCCGAGGTGGAGGAAGTCGCGCGCCTCGTGGTACTTGTATGCCAGCGCGCGGACCTTGGGCTCCTCAGCCAGGACCGCGTCTACGAGCGTCGGCAGGTGGAACGCCTCGGCGAGCAGGTGCTGGGAGGTCTGGCGGTCGATCGTCTCGCGCCGCTGGGCTAGATAGAGCGCGAACAGATAGAGGTCGACGAGCATGCTGGTGTAGGCCTTCGTCGATGCGACCGCGATCTCGGGGCCTGCGTGCAGGTAGATCACGTCGTCGGCGGTCCTGCTCGCCTGGCTGCCCACGACGTTCACGATTGTCAGCAGCCTCGCACCGCGCCTCCGCGCCTCCTCCATCGCCGCGAGCGTGTCGACGGTCTCGCCCGACTGCGTCATGGCGATGACGAGCTGGCCGGGAAGGACCACCGGTTCGCGGTAGCGGTATTCGGAGGCGATCTCGACGTCGCACGGGATGTGCGCCAGACGCTCGATCAGGTACTTGCCGATCAGCGCGGCGTGGAACGCGGTCCCGCAGGCGACGAACGTGATCCGCTGGAGGCCCCGGACGTACGCCTCGTCCATGCGGAGGTCGCGGTCGAAGACGACGCGTCCGGTGCCACGGTCCACGCGGCCGAGGAGCGTGTCCGAGATCGCGCGCGGCTGCTCGTGGATCTCTTTCAGCATGAAATGCTTGTACCCCGACTTCGCCGCGGAGATCGGGTCCCACGCGATCGTCTGCGCCGACTTGGATCGCGGCTCGCCGTCGAACCCAAGGAAGTCGACGCGGTCCGCCGTCACGATCACCATCTCGCCCTGCTCGAGGAAGGTCACGCGCCTGGTGTGTTCCAGCAGCGCCGGGATGTCCGACGCGACGAAGTTCTCGCCGTCGCCGTGGCCGACGATGACAGCTCCGGCGTTGCTTATGCGCGCCGCGACGATCTTGCCGGGATCGCGGGCGGACAGGAAGGCGAGCGCGGCCGCTCCCTCGAGCCGGGGCAACACCGCCAGGGCCGCCTTTTCCAGCGTGCCGCCCTGCGCGAGCTCGTCCTCAAGCAGGTGGACCACAACCTCCGTGTCCGTGTCGGATGCGAAGTGATGCCCGCCCTCCTCGAGCGGGCGCTTGAGCTCCTCGAAGTTCTCGATGATCCCGTTGTGGATCACCGCGGTCACCGATCCGCAGTCGACGTGCGGATGCGCGTTCTGTTCGGTCGGACGACCGTGGGTCGCCCAGCGCGTGTGGCCGATGCCCGTCGTGCCCTCCAGCGGCCGCTGGGCGACCAGGGAAGCGAGGTTCTCGAGCTTGCCTTCGGCGCGCCGCACCTCGAGGACGCCGTCCCGCTGGAGCGCGACGCCGGCCGAGTCGTAGCCGCGATACTCGAGGTGGCGCAGACCCGACATCAACAGCGGCAGGGCCTGCCGGGGCCCGACGTAGCCGACGATCCCGCACACGGCCGCTATGCCTGCCCGAGGTGCGTTGACGCGGCCGCGCCGAGCTCGTCCGCGAGGCGCTCGGCGAGCGCCGCGTCCCGCGCCTCGACGGTGATGCGCAGCACGGGCTCGGTGCCGGAGGCGCGGATGACGAGCCGGCCGCCGCCTCCGAGGGTCGCCTGGGCGGCGCTCACCGCGTCCGTGAACGCTGCCTGCTCGCGCCACGCCCGCCGCCCGGGCGCCGTCACGTTGCGCGTGACCTGCGGCCAGCGCTCGATCTCTCCCGCCATATCCGCGAGCGTTCTGCCCTCGGCTCCCAGCAGATGCAGGAGCTCGAGCGCGGTCAGGATCCCGTCGCCGGTCGTCGCGTAGCGCCGGAAGATGACGTGTCCGGAAGGCTCGCCGCCGAACTGGGCGTCACGGCGTTCGAGCTCCTCCCACACGTACCGGTCGCCGACTGGCGCGCGCACGAAGCCGATGCCGTCGCGCGCCAGCGTCGCCTCGACGCCCCCGTTCGACATGACCGTTCCGACGATCACGCGCGGTACCAGACGGCCGCGCCGGGCGAAGTGCCGTGCGGCGATCGCGAGAACGGTATCGCCGTCGTGCAGCGCCCCGGTGTGGTCCGCGATCATCACGCGATCGCCGTCGCCGTCGAACGCGAAACCGATGGAGGCGCCTCGCTCGACGACCGCGCGCTGAAGCTCCGCGGGATGCGTGCTGCCACAGCCGGCATTGATGTTCGCGCCATCGGGAGTGTCGAAGAGCGTGAGGACCTCGGCGCCCGCGTGCGCGAACACCGCGGGCGCGACGCGGTAGGTCGATCCGTTGGCGCAGTCGAGGACGACCCGCAGGCCAGCCAGCGGGGGGGCGAGTTCGAGCAGCCACTCCTCGTACTCGCGCACGAGCCCGCGGGAGTCACCGACGAGGCCGATGTCGTCGCGCGTGGGGCGAGGCAGCGCGTCGTCGCCGGTCATGAGCGCCTCGATGCGCTCCTCGAGCGCGTCGGGCAGCTTCAGGCCGCGATGGTCGAAGAACTTGATCCCGTTGTCCGCGGCCGGGTTGTGAGACGCGCTGATGACGGCCCCGGCGACGAAGTCGTGCGCGCGCGCCAGGTACGCGAGGCCGGGAGTGGGGATATGGCCGACCAGTCGGACCTCGGAGCCGACGGAGCAGAGGCCGGCGGCCAGGGCGCTCTCGAGCATGCGGCCTGAGCGACGCGTGTCGCGGCCGATGACGACCCGGTTGGCCGCGCCTCCCAGCACGTGCCCGGCCGCCCGGCCAAGCCGGAGAGCGATCTCCGGGGTCAGCTCCACGTTGGCCACGCCACGCACGCCGTCCGTGCCGAAGAGGCGGGTCACTTGGGCTTTATCGTCAGCGTCACCCTGGCCGGCTGCACGCTCTGGATACTCGACCCCTGGGGCACACGGACGACGACGTCCACCGAGTACGTCCCCGGACCCTTGCCCGATGCGTCGACCGTCGCGGTGACCTGTTCGGCATTGACGCCTGCCAATGCACCGACGGTGCCAGTCAGCAGCAGCTCGATCGTCCGCTGGTCCAGGTCCGCGGACAGGGCGGCCCCGGTCCCCGTGACCTGGATGGCGACGAGGGGGAACGGCCGGCTTCCGGTGAGCGGGACGACCGTCAACGAGACGACAGCATCCTGCGGGCGAAGCGCCGCCACGCCCTCGGGCAACACCAGGGGAACCGGCACGCTGCGGCTCGAGGAGATCCCGCTGATATCCACCTCGGCGGTCGCGACGTGGTCGAGTGACGCGAGAGCCGCCGCCGCGCCCTGAAGAGTCACCGCGACGGGATCGGTGACGACCCGTGAGATCCAGAACCCGTTCGCGGCCGTGCCACGGAGCGTCCAGAGGACCGGGACGGTCCGCGTCGTCGCGCTCGGCAACACGGGGATGGACACCTGGATCGCGGGTGGGTCGAACGCGACCCCACTCACGACCTGACCCGATGCCTCGACAGCGGTCGGCTGCACCGACTGGATGACATCCACGGCAGTGTCGCCGAAGCGAACGTCCGCGTAGACCGCGGCGACCGACGCGACGAGGCTTTCAGGTCCGGTGAGGGTCACCTCCGCGGGGACGAAAGTCGCGTCCCCCGCAACGGTCCCCTTCGCTGGCTCGTTCCCCAAGCGGGCCTGGACGGCCGCCCTCCTCGAGGTGACGCGCTCCAGCCTCACGGCTATCGCCGGCGGGACGACCTCCACGACCTTCACCCGGGCATCGGTCGTTGCGACGCGAACGGGTGCCTCCTGCGGCTCGGGCCGGGCCGGGTCGAGGCCGGAGAGGTCCAGGGTCGCCTTCAGGTCCGCGAGCGCCACCCGGTCGGCCACGCCCTGGGGGCCTCGCAGCCGCACCGCCACGTCCCCGAGCTGCCCGCGCAGGACCTGGCCGCTCGGCACGTCCGGACGCTCCACGGGGACGCGACCGTCGAACGCGACGGTGACCTCGCGTGGAGCCGACTGGACGACGACCGCCCACAATACGACCGCCACGATCGCAGCTGCCGCCTTGAGCGGGAAGTCTCGCAGCAGCGTACGGCGCGGACGGAAGCGGCGCGGGATGAAGGCCGGATAAGCGGGGGCGCGCACCGGTCTCAGCGGCCCATCGGCACGCGCGGACCGGACACTACGAGGCCTTCGTGCGGAACGGCAGAGGCTGGAGCCGGCTTCGCAGAAGCGAGCTGAGCACCCGGCGCAGGCGTTCCTCGTCCAGGCCGCCGATGATCCGCCCGTTGCTCGCCAGCGAGATCGCCTGGGTCTCCTCGGAGACCACGAGGACGATGGCGTCGGTCTGCGCGCTGATGCTCAGCGCCGCGCGGTGCCTCATGCCATACCGGTGCGAGAGGCGCTCGGGCGTCTCCTCGAGCGGCAGAAGGCACGCCGCCGCCGCGATCACGGCGCCGCGGACGATCACCGCGCCATCGTGCAGCGGCGAGCGGACCATGAAGATCGACGCGAGGAGCTCCGCCGTCAGCTTCCCGTTCACGGGCACACCGGTCTCGCTGTAGTCCTGGAGCCCGGTCGTGCGCTCGATCACTATCAGCGCCCCATGGCCGGCGCGGCTGATCAGTAGCGCGGCGCGAACGAGTTCCTCCACCGTCCCATCGAGCTCCTCGTCGGACGCCGGCCCGAGCAGACGGTGCAACGGGCCAAGTCGGCCGATCTGACCGAGGGCCCGCCGCAGCTCGGGCTGGAAGATCACCGGGATCGCGACGAGGGCCGACAGAGAGAGCACCTGGAGGACGAGGGCGGTCAGCGTGAGCCCGAACAGCTTCGCGATCCCATAGATGCCCACGAGGACGAGCACGCCCAGCAGGAGCTGCACGGCCCGCGTGCCGCGTATCAGGACGAGCAGGTAGTAGACGAAGATGGCGACGAGCGCGATGTCGAGGACGTTGTTCCAGCCGAAGGAGCCGCCGCGCACGAGGTTCGCGAGTTCTTCTCCGATGCGATCGACGGAGAACACCGGTGCCCGGCCTACACCGTTCGCGAAAGGCGGTCCAGCTCTTCGGCGAGGGCGGCCTCGCCCTCGGGACGGAGCTCGTACGCCGGAGGCGCGCTTTTCCTGCGCGCCGCATCACGCGTGCCGCTCCGGGCCGCGACCTCGTCCATCACTGCGCTTCGCGGCCGCCGAAGCCCGCGGCGGTCGCGTCGAGCAGCAGATCCGCGCCGTGGCGGGATTCGGCGAGCACGTCGACCGCGTAGCGCGCTTCGAGCCCCGCCCGCTCGACGTCCCCGGCGGCGACGGCCTCCTCGATGAAGCGGCGGTACTCGAGCACCGCCCCCTCGGTGTCGCCGGCGAGCGCGAGCGCCGCGCCCAGCCGCCGGTGTGCCGGAACGTCCCGCGGAGCCAGCTGCAGGGCCTCGCGCAGGAGGGCGATCTCGGCCGGCCGCTCGCCGGCCCTGGCGAGCGCGGAGGCACCGCCGCGGAGCGTCTCGAGGGCTGCGGCCTTGTCGCCCAGCCCCGCCTGGACCATCGCCAAGCCCCGATAGCCGTCGTCCCGGCGCGGGAATGTCCTGATCAGGTAGCGGAACTCCTCCTGGGCATGCCCCAGCCAGCCGCCCTGAAGGCTGCGCATGCCCGAGGCGAGGGCGACCCTGTAGTTGAACTCGTGGCCCGAGGACATGGGGACAGTGTGCGCCTGCCGCGGGCGCTCCGGCAGCCCTAGCGCTTGGTGTACTGAGGCGCCTTGCGCGCCCTCTTCAACCCGGGCTTCTTGCGCTCCTTCGCGCGCGGGTCGCGCGTCAGCAGCCCCGCGCGGCGCAGCGCCGGCCGGTGCTCCGCATCCACCTGCAACAGCGCCCGCGATATGCCGTGTGAGATCGCCCCCACCTGGCCCGACACCCCGCCGCCTTCCACCTTGATCATCACGTTGAACCGTCGCGCGGTGTTCGTCACGACGAATGGCTGGATGGCGAGCTCGGTCGCGCCATCGCGGCCGAAGAACTCCTCGAGCGGCTTGCCGTTGACGATGACGGTGCCCTCTCCGGGCACGAGCCGGACCCGAGCGATGCTCGTTTTCCGCCGTCCTGTTCCCTGGAAATACGGCGTGGTCTTCATCGTTCCTCCTCCGGGAGCCGCTCGGGCTTCTGCGCGGCGTGCGGGTGGTCAGGCCCGGCGTACACGTGGAGTTTGCGCGCGGTCTTCTCGCCGAGCCGGTTCTGCGGAAGCATCCCCCGGACGGCCCGCCTCACGACCTCCTCGGGCCTGCGCTTCAGTAGTCGCTCGAGCGTCTCCGACTTGAGGCCGCCGGGGTACCCGGAGTGCCGGATGTACTGCTTGTCGGTAAGTTTCTTCCCGGTCACGCGGATCCTCGACGCGTTGACCACGATGACCGGGTCCCCGACGTCCAGGTGCATCGAGAACGTGGGCTTGTGCTTGCCCCGAAGGATCACGGCGATGCGCGTGGCAAGTCGGCCGAGCGTCTGGCCCTCGGCGTCGACGACGTACCAGTCGCGCTCGATCTCGCCCGCCTTTACCGCGTGGGTCTTATTCACGCTCACTCTCCGTCACCGGCTCCTTCATCGCCTTCGCGCGCGTCCGCACCCATATGAACGTCGTACTGCACGGCCACCAGGCACAGACCTGACGGCGGCGCGCTCGGTCCCGCCTGCGCGCGGTCCCGGCTGCCGAGAATCTCCCCGAACCTCTCGACGGAGATCTTGCCGCGCCCCACCCAGAGCAATGTACCGACGATGGCTCGCACCATCCCGCGGAGGAACGCGTCCGCCTCGATGCGAAAGCGAAGCGTGCCCGCCCGCTCTTGGCCCCAGCTCGCCCGCCGCACCGTCCGGACGCCGCCCGCACCCGAGGCAAAGGCGGCGAAGTCCCGGGTCCCCACCAGCGCCGCGGCGGCCCGGTCGAGCGCGCCGCGATCCAGCGCCTGCGGGACCCACTGCTCGTACGACCGGTCGAGCGGACGGCGGACCGGCGCGTTCCATATCCGGTACTCATATGTTCGGCCCGTTGCGGAGAACCGGGCGTGGAAA
Organism: Candidatus Limnocylindria bacterium; assembly: GCA_038211425.1. Classification (GTDB taxonomy): domain Bacteria; phylum Chloroflexota; class Limnocylindria; order P2-11E; family P2-11E; genus JALYKU01. Next base: position 13,988 of record JBBQVQ010000035.1, read on the forward strand.
TCATCCCCCGCCGGCTCGACCTCCGGTACCGCGATGTCCGCGGGGAGAAGGGCGTTTACCCCCCTCCGGATCGTCGCCTGTTCGAGCGCGCCGGTCGTCCTGAAGCTGACCGTCTGCCCAATCGCATGCACCCCGGCATCCGTCCTGCCTGCGCCGGTGACCCGGACGGGCTCCAGGCAGAGGACTCCCAGCGCCCGCTCGAGCTCACCCTGCACCGTCGGCGCATTCGGCTGGATCTGAAAGCCGGCGTAGCGGGTACCGTCGTAGGCGACGACCGCCTTCCAGGCCGGCGTTAGGCCCTGCCCTCCCCTGCCGGCTTCGCGGCCCGTCGCCTGGTCGGCGCAGGCTTCTCCGCGAGAGTCTCGGCACCGGCGGCGGCAGCCGCGCGCCGTCTCGGCAGACGCAGACGACGCCGGGGCCTGGCATCGGCCTCGGCCCGCTTCTCGGTCTCCTTCTCCTCCAGGACGCCCGGTACCAGCTCGAGGAGCATGAGCGGAGCGCTGTCGCCGACGCGCCGGCTGAGGTGCGAGAGCCGGAGATAGCCCGAGTTCCGACTCGGATAGCGGGCGGCAAGGTCGGTGAACACCTTCTCGACGATCTCGGGCTCCGGTAGCCACGCGAGCGCCCGGCGCCGAGCGGCCAGCGAGCCGTCCTTGCCGAGGTTGATCATCCTGTCCACGAAGCCGCGCACCTCCTTGGCCTTCGCCTCGGTGGTCCGGACCTTCTCATAGCGCAGCACCGACAGCGTCAGGTTCCGCAGCATCGCCATGCGATGACCGCTCTTGCGTCCGAAAGTCCGCTGGTGCGCCTGGTGCGGCACTACCGCTTGTCCTCATCATCCTCATCGAAGAGATCCAGGTCGGACTCCGCGTCGTCCGCGGGGAGCAGGTCGCGTCCCGCCGCGGAGTCGGCGACGACGGGTTCACTCTCGTCCACCGCGTCGAGCGGGACGTCGCCGACCGATGACAGGACGAACTCCACCTCATCCGACTGCTGGTCCGTCGGAGGAGGCGCCTCGACCAGCCCCCGGAACACGAGGCGCTCCTTGATCTCGTCGAGGGACTTCTTGCCGAAGTTGCGCATCCGGAGCAGCTCTTCGTCCGGGGTCTGAAGCAGCTGGCCGACCTTTGTGATGCCGTGCCGCTTGAGTGAGTTGAAAGCGCGCTGCGGCAGATCAAGGTCCTCGATCGGCATGTCCGCGATCGCCGGCGGCAGCGCGCTGCCATTGCCTTCCGCCGGCGTCGCCAGCGCCGCCCGGGATCGCGTGAGCCCCGAGAACAGCGAGAACTGCTGAACCAGGATCTGCGAGCCCTGCGCTACCGCCTCGTCGGGTTGGGTGGTGGCGTCCGTCCAGACCTCCAGGATCAGCCGGTCGTAGTTCGTGACCTGCCCGACCCGGGTGTTCTCGACGTTGAAGTTGACCTTGCGCACCGGACTGAACAGGGCGTCGATGGGGATGACCCCGATGGGCAGCCCCTCCTTCCGGTCGGCCGCATGGAATCCCCGCCCGGTCTCCACGGTCAGCTCCATCCAGAGCGATGCCTCGGGCTCGAGCGTCGCGATGTGGGCCTCCGGGTTCACGATCTCGATGTCGCTCGTCGTGGCGATATCGGCGGCCGTCACGTCACCGGGGCCCTCCTTCTCGAGCGTGAGGGTCACCGGCTCCCCGGCGAACGAGCGCACGCGCACAAGTTTCAGATTGAGGACGATCTGGACGACGTCCTCCTTCACGCCAGGGATGGTCGAGAATTCGTGCGCGACGCCGCGCACGCGCGCGGCGGTTATGGCCGCGCCCGGCAGAGAGCTGAGCAGGACCCGGCGGAGCGAGTTGCCAAGAGTCGTCCCATACCCCGCGGGAAGCGGCTCGCAGACGAACTTCGCGTAACGGTCGTCGCCCTCCACGCGCTCGATCTTGGGGTACTCCAGTTCCACGATGGACATGGTTCTTCCTTCCTGACGCTACCGGCGAACGGTCACCGCGAGTAGTGCTCGACGATGAGCTGGGTGTCGACCTGGGTCTCGATCTCCCGTCGCGACGGGAGTGCCAGCACCCTGGCGGTGAACGCCTCAGGGTCGACCTCGAGCCAGCCCGGCCTCACCTGGGTCTTGGCCCAGGCGACCATTTCCTTGAAGTAACTCGAGCCGCGGCTGGCCTCGTGCACGGCCACGACATCACCCGCGGCGACCGCGCTGCTCGGCGTCTTGGCCCGGCGGCCCTTGACGGTTATGTGACCGTGGGTGACGAGCTGTCTCGCCTGCGCGCGCGACTTCGCGAATCCGGCGCGATACACGACGTTGTCGAGCCGGCTCTCGAGCAGCTGCAGCAGGACGTCACCCGTCGCGCCCTTCCGCTCGGTGGCCCGCTCGAACGTGATCTTCATCTGCGCTTCGAGCACGCCGAACATCCGCCGCAGCTTCTGCTTCTCCCGAAGCTGAAGCGCGAAGTCCGACACCTTGCGTCTCCGCTGCTGGTGCATGCCCGGCGGCGAGTTGCGCTTCTCGAGCGTGCACTTCGTCACGCACTTCTCGCCCTTCAGGTAGAGCTTCATGGCCTCCCTGCGGCATAGCCTGCACACGGGGCCCGTGTAGCGTGCCATCTGCTCTCCCTTCCTAGTCGCCTGTCACTAGACGCGGCGCCGTTTCGGCGCGCGGCAGCCGTTGTGGGGGATCGGCGTGACGTCCGTGATCGCGGTGACCTCGAGCCCCGACGCCTCCAGCGCGCGGATCGCTGCCTCGCGGCCCGCACCGGGGCCCCGGACGAACACCTCGACGACCTTCAGCCCCTGCTCAATCGCCTTTTTCGCGGCGTTCTCGGCGGTGATCTGAGCGGCGTACGGGGTGCTCTTGCGCGAGCCCTTCCATCCGGAGGCTCCGGCGGAGGACCACGCGAGCACGTTCCCGGCAGGATCGGTCAGCGAGACGATGGTGTTGTTGAAAGACGCGCGGACGTGGGCGGCGCCCCGAGGGACGACGCGCTTCTCGCGCTTGCGACGCGGTGCCGGCTTCGACTGCTCAGCCTGTGCCGCCGCCGGGCGCGCCGCTGGCTTCGTTGTCTCCTGTGCCAAGTCCCATCCTTCGTCGCTTGCTCGGTGCGTTCCCACGCCGGCAGGTCCGCGAGTCGCGATGCCGCGCCGGTGCTCAGGTCTTGGAGACCGCCTTCTTGCGGCCAGCCACCGTCTTGCGGGCGCCGCGGCGGGTCCGCGCGTTGGTCCTGGTGCGCTGTCCGCGGGTCGGCAGGCCGCGCCGATGGCGGAGCCCGCGGTAGCTGTTGATCTCCTGGAGCCTCTTGATGTTCAGCGCGATCTCGCGGCGAAGGTCGCCCTCCACGGTGAACCCGCGGTCGATGAGCTCCCGGATGCGGGAGATCTGCGGCTCCGTGAGGTCCCGCACGCGGATGCCATGGGCGATGCGCGCATCGTCGAGCACCTGGCGCGCGGTCGTCGGTCCGATGCCGTAGATGTAGCGCAGCGACACGTCGACCCGCTTCTCGCGGGGGATGTCGACCCCGGCGATCCTCGCCACGGCTAGCCCTGCCTCTGCTTGTGCTTGGGCTCAGAACAGATCACCAGGATCACGCCCTCACGACGGATGATCTTGCACTTGTCGCAGCGCTTCTTGACCGACGCCCTAACTTTCACTTCGTGCGCCCCTCGTTCTGCTGGACTTCGTTGGGTGCGGTCCCGTTTGTTTCACGACTCGTAGCGACTCGTTGCGGTTCGTGCTCGCAACGACTCGTAGCGGCACGTGCGGCTCGTCCCCGACTCGACTCGTAGCGACATCTTGCGATCCGTCGTCCCAGCGTGAGCTGCAACATCCTGCTAATACCGCACCCGCCGCGTGATCCGTCCGCGCTTCAGGTCGTACGGCGAGAGCTCCACCAGCACCTTGTCTCCGGGGACGACGCGGATGAAGTTCATCCGCATCTTTCCCGAGATGTGAGCAAGGACCGCGTGGCCGTTCTGCAGGTCGACCTTGAACATCGCGTTGGGGAGAGCCTCGGCGACGGTGCCCTCCACCTCGATGACGTCCTTGTTGCTGGATCTACTTGTTGCCATACGCTCCAGACACAAAAAGCTCCGCGGCACGCGGCCACGGGAGCGAAAAATGTACCAAAAGAGCCCGTCGGCCGCAACTGGCGCCTGTCAGGGCACGCCTCAACCGCGTCGGCGCACGGCGCCCGCTCGGTCTGGGGCGGGCTGAGGAACCAGGGCACGACCGAGGATGACTGTTCGTGGAGCGGTCACGCTGCGACCGCTTCGGATCCATCCGCCGCCGTCAGCACCATGGGGCCGGACGCCGTACACCAGAGGGTGTGCTCGAAGTGAGCGGACAGGCTGCCGTCGGCCGTCACCACCGTCCACTGGTCGCCGAGCGTGCGGGTACCCGCATCGCCAGCGTTGAGCATCGGCTCGATCGCGATGCAGAGCCCTTCCTTGATGAGGAGTCCGCGGTCGGGGTGGCCGTAGTTGGGGACCTGAGGCTCCTCGTGCATCGCGCGTCCGATCCCGTGGCCGACGTAGTTGCGCACGATCGAGTAGCCCTCCGTCTCGGCGTAGCGCTGGACCGACGCGCCGATGTCGCCCAGCCGTCCGCCGACACGCGCGGAAGCGATCCCACGACGGAGCGCCTCCTCGGTGACGGCCACCAGCCGGGACGCCTCGGGGGAGACCTGGCCGACCGGCAACGTGATGGCCGCGTCGGCATGCCAGCCATCGATGATCGCCCCGGCGTCGATCCCCACGATGTCTCCATCCCGTAGCTTCCGCCGGCCCGGGATCCCGTGGACGATCTGGTCGTTCACGGACGTGCATATGGTCGCCGGGTAGCCGTAATAGCCGAGGAACGATGACGTCGCGCCGCGGCGACGGAGCTCTTCGGCGGCGATGCGGTCGAGCTCGCCGGTCGTGATCCCCGGCGCGACCGCCGCTCGGCAGCGCACGAGCATCGCGGCGACGACGCGCCCCGCCTCGCGCATCCTGGCGGTGTCCTGCGGGGTCTTCAGGGTGATCACGCGGCGATCGCCTGGAACAACCGCTCGGTCACGTCCTCCATCCGGCCGACCCCGTCGACGCGGGAGAGGAGTCCTCGTCCCCCGTAGTGCTCGACGACGGGCTTTGTCTGCGCCTCATACACCTCGAGCCGCCGCCGCACCACCTCGGGCGCGTCGTCCGTGCGCGCGGTCGCAACGACGGCGCCGCCACACCGGTCGCAGACCCCGCTCACCTTCGGAGGGCGGACCGCCAGCGAGTACGCGGTCTGGCAGTTCGTGCACGTTGCGCGGGCGCCGACGCGTCGCAGCAGCTCCTCGCGCGGCACCTCGATGAGGATCACGCGCGCCACATGGCGGTCGAGGGGCTCGAGCAGGGCGTCCAGCGCCTCCGCCTGCGCCACGGTGCGAGGAAAGCCGTCGAATATCACGCGCCGGCCCGCTTCGGTCTCAGAGAGCCTGGACCGCACCATGCCAACGGTTATCTCGTCAGGCACGTAAAGTCCCTTGCTCATGTAGGTCTCGGCCAGCTTTCCGAGTTCGGTCCCGACACCGACGTGCTCCCGGAAGAGATCGCCGGTGGCCAGGTGCAGCCAGCCATGCCGGTCCGCCAAGAGGCGCGCCTGCGTTCCCTTGCCCACTCCGGGCGGGCCGATGAGGATGAGCTCGCCGGCGGGGCGCGCGGGCGTCGGCATGGACACCTATTGGATGAAACCTTCGTAGCTCCGCATCAGCAGCTGCGCCTCGAGCTGCTTCATCGTTTCGACCACGACACCCACGACGATCAGGATGCTCGTGCCCCCGAGGCGCAGCGTCTGGACGCCGGTCAGGTCGCCTACGAGGGTCGGCATCACCGCGACGATGCCCAGGAACAGGGCCCCCGCGATGGTGATGCGCGTCACGACCCGTCCGAGGAACTCCGCGGTCGGGCGCCCCGGGCGGATCCCGGGGATGAATCCGCCGTAGCGCTTGATGTTGTCGGCCACGTCGTTGGGTACGAACGTGAAGGCGGTGTAGAAGAAGGTGAAGGCGACCACCAGGAAGAAGTACAGGCTGTTGTAGAGGAAGGCGTTCTGGAAGGCTCCCACGATCCCGGTGGACAAGTTGCGGAGCCATTCGGTCTGGCTGTTGGTGAAGTACTGGGCGATCTGGGTCGGCAGCAGCAGGATCGAGATCGCGAAGATGATCGGGATCACGCCTGCGCTGTTGACCCGCAGGGGGATGTGCGTGGATCCGCCCGAATACATCCTCGTGCCGCGGACGCGCTTGGCGTACTGGACGGGGACCCGCCGTTGTCCCTCCTGGATGAAGATGATCGCGGCGATCACCCCGACGGCGATGAGCGCGTACAGCGCCAGGATGAGGTAGTTCTCCTGCACCTGGACGGTCTGCGCCACCGTGGTCGGCAGCCGCCCGACGATCCCCGCGAAGATAATGAAGCTGATGCCGTTGCCGATGCCGTTCTCGCTTATCAGCTCGCCGAGCCACATCAGGATCAGGGTGCCCGCCGTCAGCGTCGCGAGGATCGCGATCGTCAGGCCGATGCTTCCGAGCCCGAATTCGCTGATGACCCCGGAGTTCTTGAAGAAGATCGCGATACCCGTGCCCTGCAGGAGGGCCAGCGGCACGGTCAGGATGCGCGTGTACTGGTTGATCTTGTTGCGCCCGAACTCGCCCTCTTTCGAGAGCCGCTCCAGCGCCGGGATCGTCTGGTTGAGGAGGGTCATGATGATCGAGGCGTTGATGTAGGGGTTCACGCCGAGCGCGACGACGGACAACCGGGCGAGGCCGCCCCCAGAGAACAGGTCGAGCAGGTTCAGCAGCTGGTTATTCTGGAGAACGTTGGCCAGCTGGGCCTGGTCGACTCCCGGCAGCGGGACGTGCGCGAGAAAGCGGAACACGACGAGCATCCCGAGCGTGAACAGGATCTTGTTGCGCAGGTCAGGTGCCCGGAAGCCGTCGATGAGCGCGGTGAACATGCTCACCGAGGGTCAGTCGCCCCCGATGAGTACCACGGAACCGCCCTCGGCCTCGATCTTCCGGCGGGCGCTGGCGGAGATGGCGTGGGCGCGCACCTCCAGCGCGCCGGCAGGCGAACCCTCGCCGAGGATCTTGACCTTACGCGTGCTGCCGATGAGCCCCTTCGCGGCGAGGCTCTCCGGGGAGACCTTGCCATCGACGGCGTACTGCCCGAGCACCCCCACGTTCACGGCCACGTACTCGCGCCGGAACCGGTTCGTGAAACCCCGCAGCTTGGGGACGCGCATGTGGAGCGGCGTCTGGCCGCCCTCGAACCACGCCGGCAGCCCAGGGCCCGTTCGCGCGAGCTGACCCTTCGTGCCGCGACCCGCCGTCTTGCCCTGACCCGCGCCGGTGCCGCGGCCGAGGCGGCGCGTCGGGCGCCGGCTGCCCTTGGGCGGCTTCAGCTCGTGGAGCTTCATGACTTCGGCTCTTCGACCGTGACCAGGTGCGCCACGCGGCGAAGCATGCCGCGCAGCGCCGGCGAGTCCTCGTGAACGACGCGCGAGCCCGTCCGCCGCAGGCCGAGCGCCACCAGCGTGCGGCGCGCCTCGACCTTCTCGCCGATGGCGCTCTTGTGCCGGTGGATGCGAACCTGGGTCACTCGGCCACCGCCACCGCCACCGCCACCGCCACCGCCGCCGCTTCCACCGCCGCCGTGTCGGTCTCGGCTCGCGGCTGTGGCGCCGCGAGACCTCGGACCTCGCGCACCCGGTCGGCGGAGCGCAGCTGTTCCAGCGCCCGCATGGCCGCGCGCACGACGTTCACCGGGTTTGAGCTCCCGAGGGACTTGGACAGGATGTCGTGGATGCCCGCCGACTCCACGACGGCGCGCACCGAGCCCCCTGCGATGACGCCTGTCCCCTTGGAAGCGGGCCTGAGCAGGACGCGCGCCGCGCCGAAGTCCGCCGTGACCTGATGCGGGATCGTTCGGTCCAGAAGCGGAACGAGCATCACATGCTTCTTCGCGTCCTCGACCCCCTTCTTGATCGCATCAGGCACCTCGTCGGCCTTCCCCAGGCCGGCCCCAACGTGCCCGCGCCCATCCCCCACGACGACGATCGCGGAGAAGCTGAAGCGGCGGCCACCCTTGACGACCTTTGAGACGCGGTTGATCTGAACAACGCGCTCGGTCAGCTCGAGACGATTCGTTTCGATGCGCGGCACCTTTAGAACTCCAATCCGGAAGAACGGGCGGCTTCGGCGAGGGCCCGGACCCGGCCGTGATACCGGTAGCCTCCTCGGTCGAACACCACACCGGCGATGCCCGCGGCCTTCGCCTTTTCGGCGAGCCGCGTACCGACCGCCTTGGCTCTCTCGATCTTCGAGCCGGCGAGATCCCTGGATCCCAGCGTCGACGCGGCGGCCACAGTGCGGCCGGCCACATCGTCGATCAGCTGCGCGTAGATGTGGGTCACCGAGCGGAATACGGCGAGTCGGGGCCGCTCCGCCGACCCGCGGACTCGCTGCCGGACGCGCGCGTGCCGCCGCGCGCGCGCCACGAGCCGTGTCGCGGTCATGCCGTCCTCCTCACGCCTTCGCCCCGACCTTGCCGGCCTTACCGGCCTTGCGCCGGATGCGCTCGCCGGCGTACTTCACGCCCTTCGCCTTGTAGGGGTCAGGCACGCGGAGCGCGCGGATGCGCGCGGCGATCTCGCCGACCAGCTCCTTGTCGATCCCGGACACTTTCAGCTTTTGCGGAGTGTCGAGCGAGAACGCGATCCCGGCGGGCGGATCGATCTCGACAGGGTGGGAAAAGCCGAGCGAGAGCGTCAGCTTCCTGCCGGAGAGCGCTGCGCGGTAGCCGGTACCGCTGATCTCCAGGTCGCGCGTGAACCCGGTGGTCACGCCCGCGACCATGTTGGAGAGAAGGGTCCTTGAGAGCCCGTGCAGCGCACGCGCCTGCTGGGTCTCGTTCGCCCGCTCGACCGCGATCGTGCCGTCCCGCCGCGCGAGCGCGACGAGCGGATGGAAGGTGCGTTCGAGCTGACCCCTGGGCCCCTTGACGGTCACCGCCTGGCCGTCGATGGCCACCTCGACCCCGTGTGGGACCGGGACCGGGAGCCTTCCGATCCTGCTCATGACTTACCAGACATGCGCGACAACTTCCCCTCCGAGGCCCTTCCGTTCGGCCTCGCGGCCGGTCATGAGCCCCGATGACGTGGAAATGATCGCGATCCCGAGTCCGCCCAGCACACGCGGCATCTCTGTCTTGCGGGCATACCGGCGGAGTCCCGGGCGGCTGATCCGCCGAAGTCCGGCCACCGCCGGCACCTTGCCGCCGATGTACCGGAGGCGCAGGACGAGCTGTCCGCTCTGCTGTTCGAAACCGCCGATGTAACCCTCGCTCTTCAGGATCCGAGCCACCTCGGCCTTCATGGTGCTGACCGGCATCGTCACCGATTGGTGGCGCGCCGCGATGCCGTTCCGGAGGCGCGTCAGCATGTCCGCGATGGGGTCGTTCGGCGGTCCGCCGCCGCGCGGCCGGCCCTTCTTGGGCGTCACGACCCGACCGCCCGGTCGCGGCGCGTTGCGGGGCGCTCCGGCAGTGGCGATGGCCGCCTCGCCGGGCACCGCCGCGGCAGGCGGAGCGGCGGGGGCGCTCATCGGAGTCTCTTCGATGCTCATGTCCTCACCAGCTCGACTTCGTCACGCCAGGCAGCTCGCCCATGAGCGCGCGCTCGCGGAAGCAGATCCGGCACAGCCCGAACTTTCGCATGTAGCCGCGTGGGCGGCCGCACACCTGGCAGCGGTGATACGCCTGCACCTTGTGCTTCGGCGGGCGCTGTGATTTCAGGAGCAAGCTCTTCTTCGCCACTGTTCTCTTCGTCCCCCTTAACGCCCCGCGCCTTCGGCTGCCGTGCGGAACGGCATCCCGAGGTGGCGGAGGAGCGCACGCCCCTCCTCATCCGTCTTCGCGGTCGTGACGATCGTGACTTCGAGCCCGCGCAGCCGGTCGATCCTGTCGTATTCGATCTCCGGGAAGACCAGCTGCTCTTTCAGGCCGAGCGAGTAATTGCCGCGCCCGTCGAAGCTCTTGTCCGGGACGCCCTGGAAGTCGCGGATACGGGGCAAAGCGACCGTCAGCAGCTTCTCGAGGAAGTGCCACATGCGATCTCCGCGGAGTGTCACTTTGAGGCCGATGGGCATTCCCACCCGCAGGCGGAAATTGGAGATCGCCTTACGCGACCGGGTCACGATCGGCCGCTGGCCTGTCACCGCGGCGAGATCCGCGGCGGCCGCATCCATCGCCTTGCCGTTCCCGATCGCCTCCCCCATACCGATGTTCAGCGTCACCTTCTCGACCCGTGGCACCTGCATGACGTTCCCGTAGGCGAAGGTCCTGCGCAGCTCCTCCCGCACGGTCGACGCGTACCGCTCCTTGAGTCCGGGAACGGCCCAGTCGATGGGACCCTCGGGCATCGCCGACATCGGAGCGGGAGCGGTGGACTTCGCGGCGCGCGTGCTCTTCCCGGTCCTCGCGGGCTTCGCCGGGGTCGGCTTCTCCGTCGACTTCGCCGAGGGGCTCATTCCTTCGCCTCCACGATCGTCTCCCCGCAGCGCCTGCAGACGCGCTCCTTCGTGTCCTCGTCGACCCGGTGCGCGACCCGCGTCGGCTTGCCGCAGTGCGGGCAGACGACCATGACCTTGCCGGCCGCCAGCGGCATGGGGTGATCGACGATCCCCCCCTTCACCTGCTTGTTCGGGTTCGGCTTGGTGTGGCGCTTGGCCACGTTCACGCCCGCGACGACCAGCTGGCCCGCTGCCGGCCGCACCTCCTGGACGCGGCCGCGCTTCCCCCGGTCCTTGCCTGCAATGACCATCACCTCGTCGCCCCTGCGGATCCGGATCCGCTGCACCCTAGAGGACCTCCGGCGCGAGCGAGACGATCTTCATGAAATTCCGCTCGCGCAGCTCGCGCGCGACCGGCCCGAAGATACGGGTGCCGCGCGGCTGGTCCTGCGGATTGAGGAGCACGGCCGCGTTGTCGTCGAACCTGATGAGCGACCCGTCACGGCGCCGCACCTCTTTGGTCTGCCGGACGACCACCGCTCGCACCACGTCGCCCTTCTTCACCTGGGCGTTCGGGATGGCCTGCTTGACCGTGGCGATGAACACGTCGCCGATCTCCGCGGTCGTGCCCGTCGAGGAACCGAGCACCCGGATCACCGAAAGCTCGCGGGCCCCGGTGTTGTCCGCGCACCGGACCCGCGTATACGGACGGATCATGTGTCGTCGTTATTCCTCTCGCGTTTCGGTGACCGGACCGGCGGTCTCCGCGGCCGTCACGGCTTCGTCCTGCGCGGCGCGTTCCGGTGTGAGCAGTGCGCCCGAGCCTTCGGACGCCTCGAGCGCCTTCTCCACGTCAGCCGCCCGTGGCGCCGCGGCCTGCGCCTCGCCCGTGCGGGACAGCACCTCGACGACCGCCCAGCGCTTCGTCGCGCTGAAAGGCCGGCTTTCCTGGATGCGGACGATGTCGCCGGCCTTCACCTCGCCCGCCGCGTCGTGCACGGCGAATCGCTTCCGCAGCCTGATCACCTTTCCGTAGAGCGGGTGCTCGCGCTGCCGCTCCACCTCCACGATGACCGTCTTCGGCTGCTTCGCCGAGACAGCCATACCGACCTTGGTCTTCCGGCGGCTCGTCCGCCATCGCGCCGGGACGGCGCTGGTCCGATCCCGCGCCGGCGCGGACGGGCGCCTGCGCGCGACGGTCTTCTTGGTGGCGGCCGGGCGGGCTTGCGCACGGGGAGCCGCCGCGCGACCCGTCTTCGCAGGTGCGGCGGACTTTGTCACGCGCTTCGTGGGTGCGGCGGACTTCGTGGTCTTCTTCTCAGCCATCCGTCACGTTCTCCCGCTCCCGCATCACGGTGAGCGCCCTGGCGATGCGCTGGCGCGCGCTCGGGATGCCGCGGTAGTTCTTGAGCTGGCGCGTGGCGAGCTGGAAGCGGAGGTTGAGGAGCTCTTCCTTCGCCGTTCGCAGCTCGTCCGCGAGCTCTGTATCAGACAGCCGCCGCGTGTCCTTCACTTGCACCCGTCTCCTCTCGCGTGAGGAATTTCGTCTTGATCGGCAGCTTGTACGAGGCCAGCCGCATGGCCTCCTTCGCGAGTAGCGGGTCGACGCCGGCGAGCTCGAAGAGCACGCGCCCCGGGCGGACCACCGCGACCCAGTGGTCGGGCGCGCCCTTTCCGGAACCCATCCGGACCTCGGCCGGCTTCTTCGTCACCGGCTTGTCCGGGAACACGCGGATCCACACCTTTCCGCCGCGCTTGAGGTGGTGCACGATCGCGCGCCGGGCCGCCTCGATCTGCCGGGCCGTCATCCAGCACGGTTCCTGCGCCTGCAGCGCGTAGTCGCCGAATGCCAGGTAGGCCCCGCCGCTCGCCGCCCCCTTCATCCTGCCACGCTGGAACTTTCGGTGCTTGAGCCGCTTCGGCTGCAGCATCCGCTAGAGCCCCGGCCGCCCGGCGGCTGCCGGCGCCTGTTGTGCCACGTGGCGCGGCGCCGGCTCCACGTCGCCCTTGTAGATCCAGGCCTTGACGCCGATCGTTCCGAACGTCGTCTTCGCGATGGCGCGGCCAAAGTCGATGTCCGCGCGGAGCGTGTGCAGCGGCACGCGTCCTTCGCGTTCCCATTCGCGTCGTGACATCTCCGCGCCGCCAAGGCGACCAGCCACCGCGACGCGCACGCCCTTCGCACCTGACTTCATGGAGCGGGAGACGGTCTGCTTCAGGACCTTCCGGAACGAGACACGACGCTCGAGTTGTTGCGCCACGTTCTCGGCGATCAATGTGGCGTCGAGCTCCGGGTAGCGGATCTCGAAGATGTTCACCTTCACGGCTTTGCCGGTGGTCTTCGCCAGCACCTGCCGCAGCTCCTCGACCTTGGTGCCACCCTTGCCGATCACCACGCCGGGTTTCGCCGTCTGGATCGTCACGGTGACCTGGTTCGTCGACCGCTCGATGTCGATCCGCGCGATGGCCGCGTCCCGCAGACGCGAGCGGATCGCCTGGCGGATGGCGAGGTCCTCCTTGAGCAGGATCCGGTAGTTCTTCGAACCCGCGTACCACTTCGCGTTCCACGTCTTCGTGAAACCGAGGCGGAGCCCGGTCGGATGCGCCTTCTGGCCCATGCTAGGACTCCTTCTCGTCAAGCACGACGACCAGATGCGCGGTGCGGTGCACCTTGATATCGCGGCGGCCGCGCCCGCGCATCCAGACGCGCTTCATCCGCGGGCCCTCGTCGGCCAGGGCCCGCTTCACGTAGAGGTTCTCCAGTGTGAGGTTGAAGTTGTTCTCGGCGTTCGCGACGGCCGAGCGCACGACCCGTCCGATGGTGATGGCCGGAGCCTTCGGTAGGTGCTCGAGCAGGGCGATCGCCTCGGCCGCTGGCTTGCCGCGGATGAGATCCGTGACCAACCGCGCCTTGCGGGGCGACACGCGCTGGTACCTCGCGCTTGCGCGGACCTCCATCAGGCCCCCGCCTTCACGGTCGTGGCGCGCTCTGTGGCCGCACCGCGTCCGTGACCACGGAACGTCCTCGTCGCCGCGAATTCCCCGAGCTTGTGGCCGACCATGTTCTCGGTCACGAACACCGGAACATGCCGGCGCCCGTCGTGCACCGCGATCGTGTGGCCGACCATGATCGGCAGGACCACCGAGTCCCGCGACCACGTCTTGATGACCTTTTTCTCGTTGCGCTGATTCAACGCCTCGATCTTCGCTTTCAGCGACGCCTCGACGTATGGGCCCTTCTTGACCGATCTACTCACGGGCTTACCGCCTTTCCGGTGCAGCAGCGGACCGAAGTGCGGTCCAGCCCGTTCCCGTTTGATAGCGCGCACCCGCGAGGTATGCGGACGACCGTGCGGTCCAGCCCATTCTTGAGGTGGCATTCCGTACAAGCTCAGCCGTCGTCAAGTTCCGCATCATCATTTCCTCTTCTTCGCGGGCTTGATCACGAAGCGATCCGTCTTCGGGTTCCGGCGCGTCTTCAGGCCCATCGCGGGCTTACCCCAGGGCGTCTGCGCCTGGCCGCCGACGGGCGACTTCGCCTCACCGCCGCCGTGCGGATGGTCGCGCGGCGACATGACGACGCCCCGGACCGCGGGCCGCCAGCCCATGCGGCGTTTGTGCCCTGCGCCGCCGATCTTGCGGTTCTCGTGGTCGAGGTTGCCGAGCTGGCCGATCGTGGCGCGGCAGCGCACCTGGATGATGCGGATCTGGCCCGAGGGCAGCCGCACCTGGGCGTAGTCCCCCTCCTTCGCCACGAGCTGCGCGACCCCGCCGGCCGAGCGCACGAGCTGCGCCCCGCGGCCGGGCTGGAGTTCGATCCCGTGGATCTGGGTCCCGGTCGGGATCTGCTCGAGCGTCAGGCAGTTACCCACCCGCGCCTCAGCGTCGGCGCCGGACAGCACGGTATCGCCGACCTTGAGGTCGTTCGGAGCGAGGATGTAGCGCTTTTCGCCGTCCCGGTAGGACAGCAGCGCGAGCCGCGCCGAGCGGTTCGGGTCGTACTCGATGGCAGTGACCTTGCCTGGAATGCCGTCCTTGTTGCGCTTGAAGTCCACGATCCGGTAGCGTCTCGCTTCGCCGCCGCCCCGGTGACGGGTGGTGACGCGGCCCTGCGCGTTGCGGCCCGCCTTGCGCAGCTTGCGCTCAGTGAGTCCTCTCTCCGGCTCCTTCCCCTTCGTGAGCTCGGCGAACGAGGCCGACTGGCGGAAGCGCCGGACGGGGGTGATCGACTTGTATTGCTTCAGCGGCATGACGGCTCAGACTCCTTCAACGAAGTAGCGCTCGATGCGCTGGCCCGCGGCGATCGTGACCACGGCCTTCTTCCAGTCGGACCGCCGACCGATGCGACGGCCGAGCCGCCTGGTCTTGCCGTGCACGACGCTGGTGTTCACGGCGACAACGTCCACCTTGAACGCCTCCGCGACGGCCGCCGCGATCTCCCGCTTGTTCGCATCCTTCACGACCGCGAAGGTGTATCGGCCCTCGTTCGTGCCACTCATCGATTTTTCAGTGATGACCGGCCGGAGCAGGACGAGCGTTCCCCTATTCATGGCGCCACCTCATCCGACCCGTCGCCGGCACGCGCGGCCAGCGCCTCCAGCGCCGGTCGCGCCACGAGCACCGTGTCGTGCGTCAGGACGTCGGTCAGCCGGAGCGTGCCCGCGGTGCGGATCTCGACCCGGCCGGCGTTCGCGACGGCACGGGCCGTCGTGGTGTCCCCATCGACGGTCACGAGGAGGGCGCTGCCGGTGTCTCCGATGCCGGCGAGCCACGCCACCAGCGCCGCCGTGCGTGGGCGCTTGTCGCCGAGCGGCGGCTGATCGAAGACGATCACCCGTCCTTCGGCAGCACGCGCCGCGAACGCCTCGGAGAATGCGGCCCTGCGCATCCTGGCGGGGATCCGCTGCTTGTAGCGCCTGCCGTTCGGCCCGAAGACGACCGCGCCGTGCCGCCATTGCGGCGAGCGGGTCGAGCCCTGGCGCGCCCGGCCAGTGCCCTTCTGGCGCCACGGCTTGCCGCCGCCTCCTTTCACGCGTGTACGGTTCTTCGTGGCGGCGTTCGCTCCGCGCTTGTTGGCCCGCTCCGCCAGCAGCGCCTGCACCAGCACGCCCACGCCCGTCGAGGCGGACACGAGCGAAGCGGGCAACTCGAGACTTCCCGCGGAAGACCCGTCGGCCGCGATCACCGGCGCGTGTCCGGCCGGGGCGGTCGGCAGCGGTCTTCGCTCGCGGGCCGGACGCGCGACCTGGGCTTCCCCAGCGGCGCGTCGCCGCTGGACCCTGGGCGTGAGCGCCCGGGTGACCGGACGCGCCACGGCGCGCCTGGCCGGCGCGGTGGGCTTGGCCCCGGTCGGCTTGGCCCTGCCGGCGGGCTTGGCCGAGACGGGCTTGGCCGCGGCGGGCTTGGCCCTGCCGGGCTTGGCGGCGCCCGCCGCCTTCGGCGCCGCCGGCTTGGGAAGCCGGGTCTTTTCCTCCGCCATCAGGCCTTCCTGACCATGACCAGACCGTTGCGCGCGCCGGGCACCGCGCCCGAGACCACGAGCACGGACCGCTCGGGATCGGCGCGCAGGATCCGCAGGTTCTTCACGGTGACGCGGTCCGCGCCCTGGTGCGCGGCCATGCGCAGGCCCTTCCACACGCGGCCCGGCGTGGTGCCGGATCCCACCGAGCCCTGGCGACGGAGGTGGTCGGACCCGTGGGACTTGGGACCGCGCGAGAAGTGGTGGAGGTGGACGGGACCTTGGAAGCCCTTGCCCTTCGACACTCCGATCACGTGCACCTTGTCCCCCGGCTGGAAGCGCTCCACTCCGATCTCCTGTCCGGGGGCGAAACCGTCGACGGTGTCGAGTCGCACCTCGCGGAGGTGGCGCAGCGGCGGCAACTCCTTCAGGTGCCCCAGGGCGGGCTTGTTGAGGGCCTTCTTGGCGACCTTCCCGAAGCCGATCTGTATGGCTGCGTACCCGTCGCGCTCGCGGGTGCGCACAGACGTGACGAGGTTCGGCTCCGCGGCGATCACCGTCGCGCCAACGACCGACCCGTCAGGTCGGAAGTGCTGCAGCATGCCGACCTTGCGGCCGAGGATGACCGGCTTCGCGAGAGCTGGCGCCGCATTCCTTGACTCTTTGGTCTCGTCTGTCATCTCGTCGTCTCTCTACAGCTTGATCTCGATGTCCACGCCGGCGGGCAGGTTCAAACGCATGAGCGCATCGACGGTCTTCTGCGATGGATCGTTGATGTCGATGAGGCGCTTGTGGGTCCGGACCTCGAACTGCTCGCGTGAGTCCTTGTCGATGAAGGGACCGCGGATGACGGTGAACTTCTCGATGCGGGTCGGCAGTGGCACCGGACCGGTCACGGTCGACCCGGTCCGCTGCGCCGTGTCGACGATCTGCGCCGCGGACTGGTCGATCAGCTTGTGGTCGTACGCCTTCAACCGGATGCGGATCCGCTGCTTCGCCATCTCTTAGGCGACGATCTTCGTGACGACCCCGGCGCCGACGGTCCGGCCGCCCTCGCGGATGGCGAAGCGCAGGCCCTCCTCCAGCGCGATCGGGGTGATCAGCTCGATGTCGAGCGTGGTGGTGTCGCCGGGGACGACCATCTCGGTG
>JBBQVQ010000036.1:0-30820 GCA_038211425.1 Candidatus Limnocylindria bacterium
TGCTCGCTCGTGTCGAAACGAAGCAGCTTGTCGGGCGCGAGCAGATGTTCGTAGATCTTGTTCGAACGCCGCACGTACGCGGCGGGATAGAAGTCTGCTTTCCCACTCGACTCGATCGTGATGCCGACCGCGTCCGGACCCCCGCTGTCCACGAAGTGTGCGAGCGGCACCAGGCCCTCGTTGCGGATGCCTTCATGGGGATCGAAGCTGATAACGCGCGCCAGGTACGAACGCTGGTGCCAGATCTCCGGGCCGCGGTCGAGCTCGTCGATGAGGTAGGTGACGACCTCATCGGCGCGCAGGGGCGGGCGTTCGATCTGCATGCCGAACCGCGTGCGCGCTATGTGGCCCGCCAGCACGCGGGCGTTGTATCGCGCACCGTGCACGGCGCCGGAGTTGCTCGGGATGCCGTGTTTCTTGAGCCCGGGCGAGCCCTGCGTGATCGTGCCGGCGAAGAAGACGCCGGGGACCGAAGCGCTCTCCCAGTACGTCGTCTGCGCGGGCATGCTGGTGCGCCCGACGGTAGCCAGGCCCTGCTTCGGCAGGTCGCCGAGCGGCGGACTGAAGCCGGTCGCGGCGATGACGTCCTCCACGTCGAACGAGAGATCTCCGGCCCCGTCGCTGCGGCGCACGCGCACGCGAAACCCGCTGCCGACGCGCGCCACCTCTTGGATCGCGGCGTCCATGAGGACCACGCCTCCGCCGAGGACGTGGTCCTCGTATGGCTGCACGTAGCGCGCGCGAACGCCGACCAGCGAGTTGGTGACAACGGAGAGCTTCGCGGGGCTTGGAGAGGCGAGGATGATCTGCCGCGCCCAAGGGAGAAGGCCCGTGGCGAGCTCGAAGGCGGACACCTCCTTGCCGATGAGAAACACCCGCCGGTCGGCGTACGTCTGGGCGGGGCGCGTGTCGGCGTAGTGCGCCGCGTGCTCGATACCCGGGATCGACGGCAGCCACGGTCGTGCGATGCCGACAGCGAGGACGACCGTTCGGCACCGATACTCGCCGTCGGGCGTACCCAGGGCGAAGGTTCCGCCGTCGATGCGCGTCGACTCCCAGCGGCAGTCGTAGCGGACGTCGAGTCTGGTGCGCTCCGCGAACAGCGCGATGTTGCGCTCCATCTCCGCGCGGGCAGGGAAGTACGAAGTGCCGTCCATCAAGGTCGGCATCAGCGCGCGGTTCTCGGGCTCGTCGGCGAGCAAACTGTTCCAGTCGAAGCGCTCGTAGGCGCGCGAACGCCGCTCGACGGGCGCATAGGGTTTCGTCCAGCTGAGCAGACGCTGAAAGAACGGCCATCTGCGGAACATGCCGCCCGGCGAGGGGTCGGCCGAGATCACGGCGTGGTCGATCCCGAGCCCTCGGAGCGCGTAGCTCATCTGCAGCGCACCCGGTCCGCTGCCGACGACGACGAGCGGATAGTCGCCCGGCGGGAATGGCCGCGCATCCTGGCTCAGGTGCGGCTCCGGCTCGCGTCGCGCAGCTTGCGCGCCTCGGCCTGAAGGAATCGGTACAGCACCTTCGGGTGCGCGACCATGAACGGCTCGACCTGCGGTCCGGCCAGGAAGAGGCAGCGCATCGGACGCACGGCGACGACGTCAGCCACGGGCGACTCGCCCAGAAGGATCGAGATCTCCCCGAAGAAATCGCCCCGCTCCAGGGATATGGCGTTCTTGCCGTTTATGCGGACCGCTGCCTCACCCTCGAGGATGATGAAGAAGCCCGATCCCGTCAGGCCCTGGCGAAGGATACGTTCGTCTTTCGTGTAGTACTGCTCCTCGAGCGTGTGCGCAACGCCTTCGAGCTCCGGCCGCGTGAGGTCGGCGAACAGGGTGAGCGAGGCCAGCGCATCCACGATCTGTTCCTGTGTCGCCACGTGTGTACGATGCCACCGATCGGCCGGAGGTGAAACTTGGCCAGCCGCGGACCCCAAAGCCTTCCGTCGGGCACCGCGACCTTCCTCTTCACCGACATCGAGGGCTCGACCAACCTCGTGAAGTCGCTGGGCACCGAGCGCTTCGAGCAGGTCCTGGGCGCGCACGCGCGGATCCTGAGAGACGCGATAGCCGCCCACGATGGCTACGAGGTGCGGACCGAAGGTGACGCGTTCTTCGTCGTGTTCCGCAGACCGAGCGACGCCGTCGCCGCCGCGGCGGACGCGCAGCTCGCGATCGCGCGCGAGACCTTCCCGCACGGCGCCGTGCTGCGGGTACGCATGGGAATGCACACCGGCGAGGCAACGCCCGCGAGCGCCGACGCGGGGAGCGACTACGTAGGCCTGGACGTGCACCGCGCGGCGCGCGTCGCGGCAGCCGGCCACGGCGGACAGATCCTCCTGTCCGAGACGACGCGCAGCCTCGTCCAGGACATGGTCCCTGCGGGCACCGGCCTGCGCGACCTCGGAGATCACCGGCTGAAGGACCTCACGAGGAGCGAGCGCATCTTTCAGCTCGATATCGAGGCGCGGCCGATGGAGTTTCCTCCACTACGTACGCTCGATGTCCCGACGAACCTCCCGACGCAGCTCACAAGCTTCATCGGGCGCGACCGGGAGATCGCGGAAGCCTCGCGGCTGCTTCGGGACACGCGTCTGCTCACGCTGACCGGACCCGGTGGGACCGGCAAGACCCGCCTCAGCCTTCAGGTCGCAGCCGAATCGGCCGACGCGTTCCCGGACGGCGTGTTCTTCGTGCCGCTCGCCCCGGTCTTCGATCCCGGGCTCGTCGCTTCGACGATCGCCCAGGTCCTCCGCGTGCCGATCACCGGGGCGAACGCGCCGCTCGAGCAACTGCTCGAGCTCCTCAAGCAGAGCCGGATGCTCTTGATCCTCGACAACTTCGAGCAGGTCGTCTCCGCTGCCCCGCAGGTGACCGAGCTCCTGCGGGGCGTCCCCGGGCTCAAGGTCATCGTCTCGAGCCGCGCGAAGCTGCGCGTGTCCGGGGAGCAGGAGTATCCCGTGCAGCCGCTCGGGCTGCCGGACCCGAACGCGCTGCCGGGGATCGAGGCGTTCTCGCAGTACGAGGCCGTCAGGCTCTTCATTGAACGGGCGGTGGCCGCCAAGCCCGACTTCAAGGTCTCCAACGAGAACGCCCCGGCGGTCGCGGGCATCTGCGCCCGCCTCGACGGGCTCCCGCTCGCCATCGAGCTCGCCGCGGCGCGCGTCAAGGTGCTGCCGCCCGCGGCAATGCTTGCGCGCCTGGAAAAGGGACTGGGACTTCTGGGAGGGGCGGCGCGCGACCTTCCCGCGCGCCAGCAGACGCTGCGAGGCGCGATCGCGTGGAGCCACGACCTGCTTGAGCCGGGGGAGAAGCGGCTCTTCGAGCGATTCGGCGTGTTCGTCGGAGGGGCCGCGCTCGAGCAGATCGAGGCGGTGTGCGTGCCCGCCGAAGACCTTGGAGCCGACGCGTTGGACGGCGTGGTGTCGCTCGTCGACCAAAGCCTCATCCGCCAGGTCGAGACCGGCGGCGAGCCGCGCTTCTTCATGCTCGAGACGATCCGGGAGTTCGCGGTCGAGCGCCTCGACGCATCGGGCGATGCCGCCGAGACCCGCGCTCGCCACGCCGATGCCTTCACCGACCTCGCGGAGGCTGCCTCGCCCCACCTGATGGGGTCCGACGAGCGGCGCTGGCTCGATCACCTCGAACGCGAGCACGCGAACCTTCGGGCCGCGCTCGACTGGTCCATCTCGGTCGATCACGCCGAGCGCGCGATGCGGCTGGTGTACGCGCTGTGGCGGTTCTGGCAGCGCCGCGGCCACCTCGCGGAAGCGCGCGAGCGGGCCGGACGCGTCCTCGCATTGCCGCACCCCCACGAGCACCCCCTGGCCCGGGCGCGGGCGCTCGAGGCTGCCGGAGGCATCGTCTACTGGCAGGGCGACATGGCAGACGCTCGGCGCTTCTACCAGGAGTGCGCGGACATCATGCGCGTGCACGGCAGCAAAGCCGATCTCGCGAACGCGCTGTACAACCTGGCTTTCCCGTTCATCGTCGCCCGGGAGAAGCAGCGCCCGACCGGCATCGCCCTCCTCATGGAGGCGCAGGCTCTGTGGCGCGAGATCGGCGATCGCGCCGGCCTCGCCCGGGCGCTGTGGGCGCTCGGGACCGACGCGCAACAGAACGGGGAATACGACGCGGCTCAGTCCTATACCGACGAGACGGTCATGCTCCAGCGGGAGCTCGGCAATCCCTTCGACCTCGGATGGGCGCTGCATCTCCAAGGCAGCGTCGCGATGCAAACGGGCCGCCTCGCGTCCGCCCGCGAGTCGTTCGAGGAGGCGATGGTCATTTTTCGCGAGGCCGCCGACGTCACCGGCATGATGCTCATCCTGAGCGACTTCTCCGAGCTCGCTCGCGGAGAAGGCGACCGGCGCCGCGCCGTCACCCTCTTGGGAGCTGTCGGCGCGCTGCGTCGCTCATCGGGCGCGGGGCTGCAGGACATCGTCGATGACGTCGAGGGCCGGATGGTCGCGCGCGAGCTGAGCGCGGACGACCAGCCGCTGCTGGCGGCCGGGCACGCGATGAGCTTGGAGGACGCGGTGCGCTACGCGCTCGCGTCAGCCCCGGTCACTCCAGGATCCTGACGGGCCCAGCGCTACTTCAGGAGCGTTCCATAGTCCCCAAGTGTGTAGCGGAACCCTTCTTTCGTGTTGTCGAGCGCCGCGGAGATCACTCCCATGGTCCGGCCCACCGCCTGCATGCGCGAGGTGACCTTCGGATCCTTCTGGAGGATCGTATTCACGTCGTACGCCGCGGCAGACCGGTAGAGCATGCGGAACATCTCGATCTCCTCGACCAGCGTCTGCGGCTTGTCCTCGGCCTTCTGATATTCGGACCACATGCGACCCCGGCCCTTGGCCTCGATCGTGTCGATCCAGGTCCGCTCGCTCTTGTCGTCGACCGCGCGGTAGGAGTTGTACACGATCTCCTTGGTGCCCATGGGCGTCATGCCGACGAGCAGGCGCGCCATGAACTCGTCGATGGACAGCCGGGCCACCACGAGATCCTCGTCGAAGGCGCGCTTCAGCAGCATCACGGCGTTGACGCGGCACGGCTCCATCGGATTCGTGAAGACCCGCTCCTTCGCGAAGACCGTTGTGATGTCGAGCATCGCACGCGTGTTGTCGAACGCGAACATCCGGGCGACCGTCGTCGCGAGGGTCGTGTCGTCCATCGTGTCGAATGGTGGTCGTCCGCGCAGCTTCGCGACCACCGCGTCGATCGTGTCCTTGTGCTCCCGCATGAATTCGGGCGTCACGTCGGGCGCGTTCTCCAGACGCGACCTGACCATGTCGAAGGCAGCGAGCGGAAAGCTTTCGACGAGGTTCGATCGGAGGTAGAAGACCTTCTCCGAGGTGTAGGCATACGCCTCCGGAGTGTCGACCTCGAGGTCCTTTGCCGCGAGCACGATCTCGGTGTCGTCGAGGCCACGGCCGATGACCGTCGCGCTCGAGCCCCGATGCTCTTCGAGCCAGCGGTAGCACTGGTAGCCGCGTGCGACCTCCTCGCCACCATCGAGGATCCGCATCGGTGACGCCTTGCGCCCGTCCTTTGCCGGGTAGGCGTATCGCACGTAGACCCAGTCGTCGGAATGGAACCGCGTGTTCGGGAACTCCATGACCCCGTACGTTGAGGTGGACTTCCCCGTGCCCGTCGGGGCGATGTAGAGGATGCCCTTGCCGTCCTTCTGCACCGCCGCCCCGTGGATCGAGTGGACGCCGAAGTCGACCGCGAGCTTGCGGCCGACCGCGCCCAGGACCCAGCTCTTGAGCTGCCCGTAGTAGGACGTGTTGAAGAAGATGACCGTGTCGTTCAGTCGGCTGTAGTACGCGGCCTCCTGCTCGGTGGGTACGCGGCCGAGTGCGATGACGAGCACGTCGGGGCGCTCGCGAACGGCGGATCCAGTGAGCTGCGCCCACTCCTTCACGCCGTACCAGTTGTCGCGCCAATAGCCCACCAGATGCTCGCTGTTCGTGATCGCCCGGACGCGCAGGCCGTGGATCACGACGTCGTGGCTGAACGTGGTTTCGCTGCTCGTCGCGATGTGCTCGAGCGCGCTCGCGAGGAATCCCTGGAACTTCCCGGGCGTGCGGTCCACGCTCTTGTCGTGGATCAAGGTCCGACCCTTTGTCCTCGTGATCGTGTTCTTGGCCCCGATGGGCGATCCTGGCCACTCGGGCGCCATCGCATCGTCGGTCGTTGGGAACGTGTATAGGTCCTTCTCGGCGGCAACTGCCATGTTCGATTCTCCCTGCAGGCGCGCCGGACGGCGGCCTCGCGTCGCATTTGTCGGCTGTCTGATTGTACGTGGCAGGCTCCGCGGCGCCGCGCCGATTACGGGCCTTTGACGATGCCTTCGGCCTGGCGCTGCGCGAACTCGGCGCGCGCCGCCGCCAGCAGCTCGGGGCCTCGCAGCAGGTCGACCGCAAGGAGCGCCATGGCCTTCGCTGCGAGGAGCGCGTTCGCGTGGGCCTCGGGCGTCGCGGCCGCATCGCGAAAGGCCGTCGAGTGACCGGGAATGCCCTCGGCGGCGATGGCGATGTAGGGATGGACCGCAGGGATCACCTGGCTCACGTTGCCCATGTCGGTCGACCCCATCCGCTCGTCCTCGGATGCGAGGGCGGCCGTGATCCCAAGCTCGCGCATGTGATCGGCCCATCGCCTGGCGAGTGGCGACGACGGCACCATGTTCTCGTAGCTGGAGTTCTCGGGGACGGTCACCGTCACTGTCGTCCCCGTTGCGGTCGCCGCGCCCTCGGCGCAGGCGACGAAGCGCCGAAGCACCTCTTGCTGGTATCGGCGGTCGAGCGCACGAACGCTGAACTTCGCCATCGCGTAGTCCGGGATGATGTTCGCCGCGCTCCCGCCGGAGCTGATGATGCCGTGAACGCGCGCGTCCGGCTGGAGCTGTTGGCGCATGGCGTTCACGTTGTTGAAGGTCTGAAGTACGCCGTCGAGCGCGTTGATGCCCCGGTCCGGCTGGGCCGCGGCGTGAGCCGCGCGCCCGAAGAATTCGACATCGACGCGATTCGATGCGAGCGACGTCCGTCCCGCGAGCGTTCGCGAGCTCGGGTGCACCATCATCGCGGCGTCGATCCGGGCGAACGCGCCGGCGCGGACCAGCGCCACCTTTCCACCGCCGCCCTCCTCGGCGGGCGTTCCGATAACCGCGATCCTTCCCGGCATTTCGTCGATCACGGCCCGCACACCGACCGCGGCGGCGACCCCCATCATCGCGATCAGGTTGTGGCCGCAGGCATGGCCTATGTCCGGTAGCGCGTCGTACTCGGCGAGGATCGCCACGGTCGGTCCGTTTCCGGCGCCCGAGTCCGCCCGGTACGCGGTCTCGACGCCACAGTAGCCCGGCTGGACGTCGAAACCGCGTGCGTTCAGGAATGCGCAGAGGCGCCGACTGGCCTCGTGCTCCCGGTAACCGACCTCGGGGTGCGCGTGGATGTCGAGCGACAGTCGGACGAGCGCGTCGCGCTCCGCGTCGATCGCACGCAGAACGCGCGCGGACACGTCTCTGTTGGACATGGGATGCCGAGCTTAACGCCGCGTTCGCACGCGTGCCTCTTGGTGCCCGTTGATCAACGCGAGGATGACCCGGTCGAGTCCGCGGTCCGCCTCCTCGAATAGCGAGGCCGCCCTCGCCGCGTCGAGCGAGCGCCGGCGCGCGACGTTCGCGATCTCCCTCATGAACCGCGCTCGGAAGAACAGGAAGGCCTCCGTCGCTTCTCCCAGAGATAGTCCACTCCGTGCGGCCTCGGCGCCGTACTCGCGACCCAGTGACTCCGCACCGGCGAGATGCTTCTCGTCCCGTCCCGGGCGCGCGCTACCGAGATGGCCGAGGAGCAGGTCGCTCATCCGCACGCCACGCTCCCGGAACCAGCGAAGGGAATCCTCGTCGAGGCGCGCGCGCCAGTCCTGTTCCGCCACGTCGGATCGCACCCGCCTCCGGAACTCCGCGGAGATCCGATCGGGTTTCTCGCCGATCGACGCGAGCGAGCTGCCCCGCGACCTGCGCGGACGGGGAAGCATCGCCTGGATCGCGTCGCGGGTGAACCGGCGGTGACCGCCCGGCGTGTGGAAGACCGGGACCTTGCCCGCGTCCGACCAACGCCGCAGCGTGTCGGGATCGACCCCCAGCACGCTGCTGGCTTCGCCCAAGGTGAGCCATCTTTGACCCGGCCCGCTCTCTCGGGGATGGTTGCCCATCTCCCGCCTCTACAAAGTCGCCAGGAGGGACGCGAGCAGGGCGAGGATGGCGTAGGCCGCGATGAGAGCGGTGGCGGCGACCGCCAAGAGCATCGCGAGCGTCAGCAGGATCGTTTGGCGCGTCGCGGTCCGCGCGTCGAGCCGCTTCTCGATCACGGCGTAGGCGACGCCGGCGACCTGCACCGCCGATCGCACAAGGATGAACGCCCCTGCCGCGATCCCCGCGCCGATCGCGAACCAGATCAGAAGAGCGCCGTCCATCAGCTCGTCGCTCGCGCCGCGGGCGCTCGCGCGCGCACGGCCTCCTCACGGACGATGAATGCGACGGCGCCGACGATGAGTGCGGCTCCCACAAGGATCGAGGCGGTGACGGATTCGTGGAGGATCAGCGCTCCAAGAAATACGGCCACGACCGGATTCACATAAGCGTACGTTGCTACCGTCGACACGGGCGCATGTTGCAGGAGCCACGTGTACGAGGTGAAGGCGATGAGCGAGCCGAAGACGACGAGATAGGCGAGCGCGATGATCGAGCCCGGCGCGAATCGCGCGGGATCGAGCTGTGTCACCTCTCCGGTGAGTGTTCCCGCGAGGGTGAGGAGCGCGCCGCCGAACAGCATCTGCAGCCCCGTCGATACGAGCGGCTCGCGAGGCAGCTCCAGGCGGCCGGACATGTAGGTGCCCCACGACCATGACAAGGTCGAGCCGAGCATGAACAGCAGCCCCTGCGGCGCCACGGCGCCCGACAGTCCGCTCGGCAGCACCAGGAACGCCACGCCAGCGAACCCGATGACGATCCCGATCACCGCCAGGCGCCGGATCCTGTCTCCGCCGATGAGCCGGTAGACCAGCACCCAAAGCGGCACCGATCCGACGATCAGGGCGGCGAGGCCGGACGGGACCTGGCGCTCGGCGAGCGAAACGAGCCCGTTCCCGCCCAGGATCAGGCAGCAGCCGATCAGCGCAGCGCCCCTGAGCTCGGCCCGGCGCACGCTCAAGGCCCGGCGTCCGCGGGAAGCCACAAGCCATGCCGACAGCGCGCCGCCCGCTATGAGGAACCGCAGGCCGGCACTGAGAAGCGGAGGCAATGTCTGCACCACGATCGCGATCGCGAGGTACGTGGAGCCCCAGATCACGTAGACGATCGCCAGGGGGATCCAAACGGACCTTGAGCCCTGAGGGGAGGCACCACTCACCAATGTCAAGGTCACGCGAGAGCGGCCGCGAGCTGCGTGTCCAAATGCGCGAGCGTCTCCGCCGGGGTCCTTCTCTCGTGGCCGCCGCGCAGCGCCGAGATGCGGCGAGCAGCACGCGGCGCGTCCCCCGCGCGGATGCCGATGGCCTCCAACGCCGTCTCCGCCTGGATCGTGTGCTCGACGATGTGTGAAGCGAAGCGATGCAGCCGGAACCGAAGGTCGACCTCGAAACCGCTCCACACGCTGGGCAGGTCGAGGTGCGGCGGATCGAGGGCGGCGAGCGCCAGGTCGGTCTCGGCGCGCCGACGCGCGAGGCGCTCCGCGATCTCGACGGGATCGCCGGCGGTGTCCTGCGGATCGGCGGCCGGCCTGAGCGCCGCCGGGCGCTCGACAGGATCGGCTTCGCGGCGCTCGAGCGCGTACCGGACCGCGTGCAGGTACGAACGCTCGCTGTGGACCGTGTGTGCGAGGGTCTCCCGAATGGTCCACTGCCCTTCTCCCGGAACGGCGTCGAGCGCCTCGGGCGGCATTCCGCAGAGCAGCCCTCGAAGATCGCCGAACGCGGTCTGCGCCATCGCCAGGATCACCGCCGACTCGCGTGCGGGCCACGCGACCGGGGAGGCCGCGGCGTCCTGCTCGCGCTCGAGAGCCCGGTAGACGACGACGTAGCGCACGTCGGCGGCGCCGCCGCGCCACGGGCTCTCATCTTCGAGCGTCGCGTCATTGAGGCGGGCGAGGATCGCCAGTGAGTGCTCGAACGCCGCCACCCTTGTGATGCTAGGGTCCGCGCGATGATCGCGCCCGAGCGATCGCTCGAGCTCATCCTGGGACTCCTCGTCATCGGCGCGGTCTTGAACGACGTTTTCCAATCCGTCGTCGTACCGCGTCCGGTCCCGGGGAGGCTGCGCATCGGGCGCCTCCTGATCGTGGGCTCGTGGCGGCTCTGGCGCTACCTCGCGGATCGTCCGCGGCGGACCGATCGGGAGCACTTCCTCGGCATCTTCGCGCCACTCGCGGTCACGTCGCTTCTCATCGTCTGGATCCTCGTGCTCATCATCGGGTTCGCGCTCGCCATCCACGCGCTGCGGGAACAGGTCTCGCCGACGCCGAAGGGCTTCGACGAGGCGCTGTACTTCGCGGCCGTGAGCCTTTTGACCATCGGCTTCGGCGACTTCGTCGCGACGCAGACCGCCTCGCGACTCCTGGCGACCGCCGCCGGTGCGGCGGGCCTGGGCACCGTCGCGCTCGTCGTCACGTTCCTTTTCTCGCTCTACGGATCATTCCAGCGACGCGAGTCGCTGGTCGCGACGCTCGACGCGCCCGCGGGGGCTCCGCCATCGGGGGTCACTTTCCTCGCGACCCACGCCTCCCTGGGGATGATCGAAGACCTCCCGGGCACCTTCGCCAAATGGGAGGCGTGGGCGGCCGAAGTGCTGGAGACGCATATCGCGTATCCGATCCTCGCGTACTTCCGCTCCACTCACGACAACGAGTCGTGGATAGGTGCGATCGGCGCGATGCTCGATGCGGCCACGCTGATGCTCACCACGGTCGAGGGGGTGCCACGGGGTCGGGCGGCGATGCTCCACGCCATCGGTAACCACCTGGTCGAAGACCTGACGCAGTACTTCCGGCTGGAGCCGGGCATGGGCGCGGGCGTGGAGCGATCCGAGTTCGAGGAGGCGCGCGCGCGGCTACGCGCCGCCGGCTACCAGGTCGGTCCGGCCGACTCCGCGTGGCGCGACTTCGAGGCGCAGCGCGCGCAGTACGCGGGCTCGCTCAATGCCCTCGCACGCTACTGGGCGGTGCCACCGTCCCAGTGGATCGGAGACCGCTCGCTCGTGCGTCACCCGCGGTAAGACCATGAGCGAACAGTGAGCCCCAAACTGACCTATGCGTTCCTGAGCAGCTCCGGATGCTCGCCGAGGTGACCGCAGAGCTCCTTCCAGGCGCCGTCCGCCGAAGCATGCGGGCGCCCTTCCCAATCGCAGTCGGCGAGCGGGCAAAGCGGCACCCAGGTCCGATCGCTCAGACCTCGACCTCCGCCAGGAGCTTCGCGACGGTCAGCGGATCCCCGTCGAGGACGCGCCAGTAGGAGACCCGCGCCTGCTCCGCGATGGTCCGCAGGCGATCGGCCCGTTCGAGCGTCATCGGGCCCTCGCTGCGGTACGCGTCGGTGAGACGAGCGGCGCTGTCCATGTAGTGCTCCGTGAGCCGCTCGAGTAGCCGCAGCCACAGCGCGTACGTGACGCGCGCCTTTTTCCACGGCTCGCAGAGCCTGACCTCCGCCGTCCGGCCCGCGGCCGAGATCATTGGCGCCGCAGGAACGCGGGGATGCTGAGGTCGGAGCCTTGATACTCGCCGCGCACGACTTCGGTGATGTGCGACTCGCCGACGCGCTTGTGCAGCGGAAGCTCGATCCGCTTGAGCGGCCTGTCGGGATCGAAGCCGGTAGCGATCACACTGACCTTGACTTCGCTGCCCATCCGTTCATCGATCACTGCGCCGAAGATGATGTTCGCCTCCCGGTCGCCGGCGGTGTGGATGACCTCGGCGGCGTCGTTGACCTCGTGAAGCGTCAGGTCGGACCCGCCGGTGATGGTGAACAGGATCCCGCGCGCGCCGTCGATCGACTGCTCGAGCAAGGGCGAGGTGATGGCGCGCCGCGCGGCGTCGACCGCCCGATCCTCGCCCTTCCCGATCCCGATCCCCATCAGAGCCGAACCGGCGTTCGACATGATCGTCTTCACGTCGGCGAAGTCCACGTTGATGAGCCCCGGGACCGTGATGAGGTCGGCGATCCCCTGGACGCCCTGACGGAGCACCTCGTCGACGATCCGGAATGCCTCGACCACGCTAGTGGTGGGGCCGATCACCTGGAGCAGCCGGTCGTTCGGCACGACGATCAGGGTATCGACCTTCCCGATCAAATCCTGGATGCCTTGCTCCGCGATCAGGCGGCGGCGCCCGCCCTCGAACGAGAAAGGCTTGGTCACGACGCCCACGGTGAGCGCTCCGATGTCCTTCGCGATCTCGGCGATGACCGGAGCCGCGCCGGTGCCGGTGCCGCCGCCCATCCCGGCCGTGACGAAGATCATGTCCGCATCCTTGAGGAGGTCGTACAGCCTTTCGCTGTCCTCCTCGGCCGACTTCCGGCCGATCGATGGGTCGGCTCCCGAGCCGAGGCCGTGCGTCGTCTTGTCGCCCATTCGCAGTTTGTGCGGAGCCTCCGAAAGGAGCAGCGCCTGGGCATCGCTGTTCACGGCGATGAACTCCACGCCGATGATCTCGGCGCGGATCATGCGGTTGACGGCGTTACAGCCGCCGCCGCCGACTCCCACGACTTTAGTGAGTGCGAAGTTCTCGACCTCGGCGTGCAGCGGCATGTGCTTTCTCCCAGTCTCGGCGCCTTTCGGACCCTTGGCCCGCCGGTCAGCCGGTCGCATGGCCCGATTGATACAGCCGACGCCCGCGCTCAGCAAGTGCGTTGTCCGCAGATTCATCCACAGCGTGTACGCAAAATGCTCCACCCGCTGGCCGCGTTCGCGGTCGATGCACGTGGGCACCGGCTTTTCCTCGCTCGCCCGGCGCGCGGCTCGCCGACGGGTACCATCCTTGAACAGCGACCTGGTAGCGAGCGCGTCGGGCCGGGTCTGGAGGGCGTTCGGAGAAGGTGATGTCGGAGGACCGGCCGGCGGTCGCGGTCTTCGTCGACCGAGGCCAGGCAGCTCAGGCCGCGGATGAGCTGCGGCGCGCGGGCTTCGCGGACCAGGACCTCGGGTTCGCGATGCAGCAGCGCACGGGCATGGGCGCGGCCGATCCCGGAGGGCAGGCCGGGACGGCTCCCAGCGGCCGGCAGGGGGAACGCACCGGCAACGACGACCGCGACGACCGCGACGACCGTGGCGGCCCGGGCGGGTCGGGCACGGTCGCGGTGCTGGCAGGACTCCTCGGCGAGGCAGCCGCCGGCCTGGTTGCGGGGGTCGGTCCGATCTTCGCGGGCGGGATCCTTTCGCGTCTGGTGAGCGGCACGCCCGCAGCCACCTCTGGGATCGCGAACGGCCTCGTTGAAGCGGGCATACCCGCGGATGAGGCGGCGTGGCACGAGCGGGCGATCGAGCAGGGGAGAGTTCTGTTGGTCGTGGCGGCGGGTACGCGGCGGGACGAGGCTGCGGCGATGCTCGAGCGCGCCGGGGGTTCCCGCTTCAAAGTCGCTTTGATCGAGGGCGAACGGCTACCGGGTGATGGGGCTGGCGACTAGCGCGAAGTCCCCAACTGATCGATCAGCCGGCGAAGCTCGTCGAACCTGAACGGCTTTGGCAGGTACGCGCGCGTTGGCGCACGCTCCGTCTCGGGCAGGTCCCGCTCGCTCGACAGCACGATGACGGGGAGCTTGCTGTCCGCCGATGCGTCCACGGCCTTGAGAAACTCCCTTCCGTCCATCACGGGCATCTGAAGATCAACGAGCACCACGTCGGGACGCTGCTCCGCGATCATTTCGAGGCCCTCCCGGCCGTTGCGAGCCAAGAGCACCTCGTGCCCCCGCTCAGTGAGGAACTGACGGTAGAAGTCGAGCAGAGCAACGTCGTCGTCGATGGCAAGGACCTTCACGTTCATCCCTCTGTGGTGGCGGACATGTCCTGGTGACGGATACGGTCGAGAGTCACACCGGCCTATGCACCCAATCGTGTTCGGTGTTCGGTAGACACGCAGAGCAGTAGCCCACGCGTCCTTTGTGGACGGTCAGATGGCCCGTGCCGCCGGTCGTCCGCGACCGATGCGCACGTGTTCGGCACCGACGCAGATGTATTCGCTTGCCTCCGGCCCGGCCGATCGGTCGGATCGCGATGTCGTCGGTCATTCCGGGAGCATCTTTGTCGCCCTCTGCGGTAGCAAGTCCCGCGCCCATCAGGATCGGCGCGACCTTGAGCGCCCGTCAGGTCGTCTGGCCCGACGCCAGTTCCTTCCCGCCGTTCGCGTCGGCGGGGGCTCGGTCGTCCTCGCCGGGCGGAAGCCCGGTCGAGGGCGACCGGTGCAGCACCTGGTCGGAGTACCCCCGCCGGCCGGGAAGCGTCGCCACGAACCGGACGACCCGCTCCCCGAGGGAGGGCGATCGGGGAGCACCCGGAGTCTTTTCGCCCCCCGCGTTACGCCGCACCTGTACCTGCAGGAAGACCCGATAGAGGATGTCCCACTCCTCGTGCTCCAGGTCGGCGTGAACGATCTGCTTGCCCAGTGCATCGAGGCCGGCACCCGAGCGGCTCGCTTCGGCGAGTGCGTCTTCGAGCTCCTGCGCCCGCTTGGTCCAGGTCTGGTGTGCCGCGGTGAAGGCGAGCTCGGATGTGATCGCCGCGCGTGCGCGCCCGAGGGGCACCTTGGCGCCGCGGACCGCGAGATCCATTGGATGGACCGTCACCTCGAAGCCCGAACCGGCGAGCCGGACCACCTTCTCCGGGACCAGCGAGCCGACCCGCCTGCCGGCGAAGACGGCGAGGATCCTCCCGGGCATCGCGTAGACCCAACCCGCGGGGAGCATCTTCACCGGAAGCTCCGCCCGCTCCAATGCCGCGCCGAGGTCCCCGACGACCGTGTCGTAGCCGTCCGGCTGTATCGATATCGGAACGTGGGCGTCCTGCCACCGCCGCGCGATCGCGCGGAACTTCGACGCAGGGGCGAGGAACAGCATCCATACGAGCACGAGAAAGAGGCCGGTGGCATACGGGTATCCGCGAAGCAGCGCGGGAAGCAGCGCGGAACCCTTCGGCGAAGGGGATTGGATCCTCGCCGACAGCCCACCGACAACGAGAGGAAGCAGGACGGCCAGGACGATCATCACCGGCCGCACGTAGGCCTCCGCCCAATCCGGCAGCTTCACGAACGCAAGCAGGAACGTCGCGACCGATGGGAAAGCGACGCTGAGCAGGACGATCGGCCAGAGCAGCGACGCTCCCGCCATCGCCGAGACGAGCAGCTGCCTGTCCTTCGGTACGCGCCCGAAGAGGGCCGTGGTCGCCCACGAGAATGCGAGGGTGAGGATGCGTCCAAGCTGTCGCCCGATGAAGGCGAAGACGCCGCCAAGTGGAAGCACGGGATCGCGTGACCGCACGGCTCATGCCGGGACACCCGTGCCCGCCGTCCCTTCCACGGCAAAGAACGCCGGCCCAAGGGCCGGCGTTCTTCAGAAGACACGCGCGTGTCGGGGTCAGCTGCGGCGGGTCAGCTCCTCGCGGCGGCGTCGCGCCTGCGCCTCGTCGAGCATCTGCGGGCCGCTCTCCTTGGCCTTCTCCATCGCCTGGGTGCCCTGGCGGCGCCAGTCGCTCCAGATCTGCGCGGCCTGCTCCCGGCCTCCCAGACCGAACGCGAGGCCGAACGCCAGCGCCATGGCGCCGACGATCCCCATGAAGAGCGTGTTGATCAGCGTCGCGGCGACGCCGATCTGGTTGGCCGCGGCGACGATGCCGAAGCCGAGGACGGCGACGAAGGTGATCATCCCGAGCGCGCTGGCGTTCGGCATCCCGGCACCCTCGACCGCGCCGGTCACGAGGTTCTTGGCCGTCGTGGCCAGCCAAGAGAACACGCCGAGGATCAGGATGGCGACAAGCAGGTTGGGCAGGAACGCGAGGACCTGTCCGACGATGCCGCTGACCGCGGTGAGCCCGACGGCGTTGGCCGCCATGACGATGAACACGAGGCGGATGTACCACTTGACGAGCCCGCCGATGACGCCCGCTGCGTCGGCCTTGACGTTGCCCCGCCTGAGGAAACCCGCGATGCCTGACTTCTCTGCCAGGTCATCGACCTTGATGGTCCTCAGGAACTTGGCGAGAATCCCGCCGACCAGGCCTGCGATGACCCAGCCGATGATGAGCAGCAGAAGCGCCCCGATGATCGCCGGAATGGCAGCGAGGAATGCGGCGAGAGCGGTGAGGAACGCTTGACCTACGTCCGTGATCGGTGTGATCGGCATTGTGTCCTCCAACGCGGTTACTTCTCTGGCGCACGGTGTGCCGAGCGCCGCGAGATCGAGCGAACTGCGCGATCCGTCGGACCATCCGACAGCAAAATGTGGACCGCACCGGCGTCGCTAGGTGGGCAGCCCGCACTGCGACCGGAGTCACTAGTGCGTGCTCGTCCGGCCTTGAAGTCACACACACACACCATCGCCGCGGCGAATGTGTTCGCCATGCGCTCGCTCAGATGTCCGACGCAGGGAGCTCATCCGGTGGTCCCGCCGCAGGTCGGCTCGGTGGAGTACAAACGGAAGCTCATGGATCGGACCGGGTTCTCGGACCGCCAGCGTGCCCTGCACGGCCTCGTGCTGCTCGGCCCCGCACTGCTGCTCGGCCTGATGGCAGGCACGCAGTGGCAGACGCAGGGCAGCCGGACCGTAACGGCGTCGCGATATCGGGTACCGCTCGCTGAGGCGACCTACGAGCTGCAGCAGGAGCAGACCCGCTTGAAGGGCGAGGCCGCCGACATGCGCGCGCGGCTCGACGCCATCCAGGGCCAGGCGGCCGCATTGAGCGGCCAGGGGGTCTCGCTCGAGGCCGACATCGCCCGTCTGCGCGCCACGGCGGGGCTTTCACAGCGGACGGGCGCCGGCATCGTCGTGACGCTCGACGACGGCAGGGTCCCCGCGAGCGCACCGAGGCAGAACATCGAGCTCGCCATCGTGCACAGCTCGGACATCACGGACGTCTTGAACGTCGGATGGAGGGCGGGTGCGGAGGCGATCTCTGTGAACGGTGAGCGGATCACGGCGAGCTCGGCGTGCGTTGGCGCAGTCATCCAGATCAACGGGACACTCCTGTCTCCGCCGTTCGTCGTCAATATCGTCGGCCCGGTCGATGCGCTGATGCGTTCCTTCGGCGATCCGAGTGAGCTTCGGGATGTGAAGAAGCGACGGGAGGCCTTCGGCCTCGGTTTTCAGTTCACGCGCGCAGCCGCGCTCCCGGTCCCCGCCTATACCGGACCACTCGTCGCCCGGTACGCGATCCCGTATTAGCGCTCCCCATCCGGGTCTATCTGAGGCGCTGGGGACGGCTCGCCCCTACTCGCCCTGTTTCTCGATGACGATCTCGCAGTCGGCCGCGATCGCGGCGACGGCTCCGATCGCCGCCCAGACCGGGAGCAGCGCCGCGCCGACCACGCCCGCCGTGAGCGGGACCTCGATGAGGCTCCGGCCTTCCTTGTTCCTGACGACGAGCCGCCGCACGTTCCCCTCGTGCACGAGGGCCTTGAGCCGTTCGATCACCTTCTCGACGTTCTTCGCGTCGAGCTGCAGCGTCTCGAAGAGCGTCCCCTTGTTCAGCGGCACGTCGGACCTCCGTCCCATCCAGCGTGCGGTCTTCGTCCGGTGCGCTCGGTTCTCCCGTATTGAAGCGTCATTCTCGATCGCTCCGCACGCCGTCGCCGCTGGCGCTGCCGGAGCGCTCGCTCATCCCCATGCCACTTTCATGATCCCGCTGCTCGATGATCCGACGAAGAAAGGCGCGCGTTCGGTCGGACACCGCTTCCCGCTCGGCGTCCGCGGTGATGGCGTGCCCTGAGCCTCCGAGGATCACGAGTTCGACCGGACCTCCGAGCCGCCGCGCGAGGGCGCGCGCGTTCGCCACCGGTACGTAGCGATCCGCAGCGGAGTGAATGACGAGGGCGGGTGCCGTGATGCGGTCGAGCCGCGGGCGGATCCGGCGCATGCCGCGCACCAGCTCCGCGACCGCCCGGAGCGGCACGGGATCGTACGTCGACACGGCGGGCCCGGGCGTACCCGGTGTGCCGCGCGCGGGCGAACGCCAGCGCCGGACCAGGCGCCAGGCATAGGGCGTGAGGTACGCGAGGCGATTTGCGATCCCGAGCGCCGGTGCGTACAGCAGCAGTGCCTCCGCGCGCCGGCGGAGCGCGAGATCCAGCGCCATCGTCGCGCCAGCTGAAAGGCCGCCGATCACGATGCGCTCATGCGTGTTCGCGAGATCGTCGTATGCGCCGACGGCAGCGATCATCCAGTCCTCCCAGGAGAGCCGATCCATGTCGCGCGCCACGGTTCCCCGCCCGGGTAGGAGCGGGATGAGCACCGTGTAGCCGTCGCGCGCGATCCGGTCACCGAGCACGTGGAGCTCGTTCGGGACGCCGGTGAGCCCATGCATGAGCAGCACCGCCTCGGCCCGCGTCCCCTCGATCCGGATCGCTTCGCGTTCACCGACCACCCTTCGATCGTAGGTGTGGACGTCCGCGGCGGCATGAACAGGCTCGCGCAACCCCCTGGGGCTGGGTAGCGAGCATGCCATTGGGCGGTCCGGCGCATCGCGAGCGCGAGCGATCAAGAACGTCGAGCGTTGGCCCCCGGTCGTCCATGAACTCCTGGACGATCTCGTCCGCGCGGGACAGTGCGCGCCGCAGCTGGGAACTGAGCCGTCCTGCCACGCGAACGCCGGGACCGGAACGATGATCGGAGGATGACGTGCTCGCGTCAGCGGTCGTGAGGCCCTCGGGGATCGACTCGGCGTGGAGCCCTGGCGGCGTACAGCATGAGCTTCGCCGCATACCCGCCACCGACGGCGGCCAGCGTGATCGCAAGTGCGACGAGCGGAGGCGCCATGAGCCCAAGGTCCATGCCGGCATCGTCGCGGGTACCGGGTGAGCGCGGTAGGGCCAAAGGTCACCAGATAGCCGTCGGACGGCCCGAGCGCCCGCGCTGCAGCTGCGTGGGGGGATCGGGGTCCCGGCGAAAAGGGGCCGAACGGCACTGCGACGGTCGGCCACCAGCGGCGAGACTGAGCTTGAAAGCGAGGTGCCTCATGGCCAACACCATCACTGGCAAGCGCGTTATCTCGGATCCGCCTTTCGCGCGGTTCCTCTTCTCGGACACCCGGATGGCGGTGGTCTGGCTCGTGATCCGGCTCTACGTCGGATACGCCTGGATCGAAGCCGGCATACACAAGGTCCAGGACCCGGCATGGATGGACACGGGGCTGGCGTTGAAGGGCTTCTGGCTCAACATCGCCAAGATCCCCGTCCCGCCGGCGAGACCGTCGATCACATTCGACTGGTACCGCAGCATCATCCAGTTCCTGCTCGACAACCAGGCTTTCACCTGGTTCGGCAAGCTCGTCGCAGTCGGCGAGACCGCGATCGGCGTCGCGCTCGTGATCGGTGCCTTCGTGGGCGTCGCGGCCGCAGCCGGAGCGTTCATGAACATGAACTTCATGCTCGCGGGGAGCGCGAGCACCAACCCCGTGCTTCTGCTCCTGGCGGTCTTGCTCATCCTCGCCTGGAAGACCGCGGGCTACATCGGCCTCGACAGGATCCTCTTGGCAGCGCTCGGCACCCCCTGGCAGGGAAAGCGCGAGGAAGTACTGCAGGTGCCTGCGGAAAAGCGACGTCCCGCGATAGCGTGAGCCACCTGCATCGTCGCGGTGGCCTTCGAAACATCGGTAACGAGCGTCTCGGCCCGCTGGCCGCGGCGCTCGTCCGATAATCGACGTGTGACTTTGCGTGCTCTCGGCGGCCGTCGCATGTACCCGCGCCGGCTGGTCCTGGCGGCGCTCACGCTCCCGGTGGTACTGCTCGGCGCGCTCGTGGCGCTCGACCACTGGGTGTTGGAGCCCGCGCTTGGACCCTCCAGCGCGCACCTGGCGATGTTCGTCGTCGGGTCGGCCGGAGTTCTCGCCTTCTCGGTCGCGGTCCTCGCCCGCCTAGCGGAGCTGTACGCCGCCGAGATCGCGCTGCGAAGACGGCTCCAGGGCCTCAACGAAGCCGGGCTCTCGCTGAGCGCGGAGCTCGATACCGAGACGCTCCTGCACAAGATCTCCGAGATCGCCCGGGTCATCGGCGACGCGAGATACGCGGCGCTCGGAACGTTCGATGAGAACGGCTTGGTGACGAGGTTCTACACCGCCGGCATCGGCGAGGACGAGCGCGCGCGGATAGGGCACCTCCCCGTCGGCAAGGGGATCCTCGGGCTTCTTCCCCGGGCGGGACGACCGATCCGGCTGCGCGACCTCAAGCAGCACCCCTCGTCGGTCGGCTTCCCGCCGAACCACCCGCCGATGCGCAGCTTCCTTGGAGTTCCGATCCGCCTCCGGGGCGAGTCCGTCGGCAACCTCTATCTCACGGAACGGCTCGGCGGCGCCGATTTCACCGTGGAGGACGAGGAGGCACTGGTCACCCTCGCGGCGCAGGCGGCGATCGCCATCGAAAATGCCCGACTCTACGAGCAGGTCGGACGGATCTCCGCGCTCGAGGAGCGGCACCGCATCGGGATGGATCTCCATGACGGCGCCATCCAGTCGCTCTACGGCCTGGGGCTACTGATCGAGAGCGCCTCGGCGCAGGTGGACGCTGATCCTGACGGAGTACGCGCGGAGCTGGGCCGCGCGGTCGATCGCCTGAATGCGGCGATCGCCGATCTGCGCAACTACGTGCTTGGGCTACGGCCGATCCGGGGGAGCGATCGACCGCTGCACGAGTCACTGCCGACCTTGGCTGAGCAGACCGGGCTGAATGCGCTCCTCGATGTCGAGGCGATGGTGGAGCCCGCCGCCGAACGCGGCCTCGATAGCGCGGCGCGCGAGGCGGTCTTCTACGTCGCGGCGGACGCCCTTGGGAACGTCGCCCGTCACGCCCGCGCTCGGCACGCGACGGTGCGGCTGACGCGTGAGGACGGGGCGGTCCTGCTCGAGGTCCGCGACGACGGCGTCGGCTTCGACGCCTCCGGCGCCGTCGCCGGCCTCGGGCTTCGGAATATGCGGGAGCGCGCGTTCAACGCGGGCGGCAGCCTTGATATCTCTGCGGCACCGGGCGCGGGCACGCGCCTGATCATGAGCGTCCCCGTGCAGGCAGGCACCAGCGAATGACCACGAGGGTGCTGATCTGCGACGACCACGAGGTCGTGCGCGAGGGACTGCGCGGGCTAATCGGCCGCCAGGAGGGAATGTCCGTCGCGGGGGAGGCCGCTACCGTCGCCGAGGCGATCGAGGCGGCGGCGGCCGGCAAGCCCGACGTCGTGATCATGGACGTGCGCCTTCCCGATGGATCGGGGGTCGAGGCATGCCGGGCGATCCGTGAGGCCCGGCCTGAAACGAAGGTCCTCATGCTGACCTCGTATGCCGACGATGAGGCACTCTTCGCTTCGATCCTCGCCGGGGCATCTGGATACCTGCTCAAGCAGACGCGCGGCAAGGCGGTCGTCGATGCGATAACGGCGGTCGCCTCGGGCCGGTCGCTCCTCGATCCCGACGTGACCGGCAAGGTCCTGGAGCGCATCCGCCAGGGCCGCAACGAAGATCCGGCACTTGCCTCGCTGACAGAGCAGGAGCGAAAGGTCGTCGCCGGATTGGCGGAGGGCCGGACGAATCGCGAGATCGGCGACACACTGTTCCTATCCGAGAAGACGGTGAAGAACTACGTGAGCCGAATTCTGGACAAGCTCGGTCTGTCTCGCCGGGCCGAGGCCGCCGCGTACATGGCGAAACAGCGCCCACGCCTTTAGGGGCCGTCCGGCCCTGTCCAACGGTGACGCTCGGCACTCGGCGCACCGGTCATCCGCGGATACGTTCGGTACATGAATAAGTTGACATCCCACAACTCCACGCGTCCCGATGCGTCCTTCGATCCCTTCGGCTTCGCGTTCCGCAATCTCGTTCTGACGGTGGTCCTCGTGGTGACGATCGCCACAGGCGTCGTCCTTATCGGCTCCGCGGCAAGTCGGCCAGCCGCGCCCCCCGCCCGGGCCGCGTCGGCGACGGCGATGCCGACGGAGATGGCCGGCATGGACCACTCGGGAGCGGCTGCCGGCGCGGCGGCGCGCACGACCGCGGTCGCCACGGCCGCGAAGCCCGTCACCGTCGCCGAGATCGCCCGCGCGGCCGCGGACGTACCGGCACCCATAACGCGCACGACACCGACCACCGTGGTCCTGAGCCTCGAGACCAAAGAGGTGACGGCGAAGCTCGACGAGGGCCAGACGTACACGTACTGGACATTCGACGGTACCGTTCCCGGGCCGATGCTCCGCGTGCTCGTCGGAGATACGATCGAGCTGCACCTCAAGAACGCGCCGAATGACACGATGCAGCACTCGATCGATCTCCACGCGGTCACCGGTCCGGGGGGCGGCGCGACTGCGACGGTAGTGTCGCCCGGGCAGGAGGCGAGGTTCACGTTCAAGGCGCTGAATCCCGGACTCTTCATCTACCACTGCGCGACCGCGCCGGTGCCGATGCATATCGTCAACGGGATGTTCGGGATGATCCTGGTCGAGCCGGTCGGCGGCCTGCCGAAGGTCGATCGCGAGTTCTACGTCATGCAGAGCGAGCTCTACACCACGACGGCCTTTGGCACCCCGGGGCACCACGAGTTCTCGAACGAGAAGACGCTGGCAGAAACGCCCGACTACGTGCTCTTCAACGGGCGCGTTGGTGCGCTGACCGGGACCGGAGCGCTCAAGGCCAAGGTGGGTGAGAAGGTCCGCATCTACCTGGGGGTCGGCGGCTTCGTCGCCTCGAACTTCCACGTGATCGGCGAGATCTTCGACCGCGTCTACCCGGAAGGAGCGCTCGGCCAGCCGCTCGAGAGCGTCCAGACGACACTCGTCCCCGCCGGTGGTGCGACCGCCGTCGAATTCACCGTGAACGTCCCCGGACGGTACACGTTGGTCGACCACGCGCTTCCTCGCGCACTCGGCCGCGGGGCTGCCGGATACCTCGAGGTGGAGGGTGCAGCCGACACCTCGATCTTCGACGGGCCGTTATCGGCGCCGGGGCACTAAGGTCGTTTGGTCAAGCGCTGCCGGGACTCTCTCCCCGCTTATCTCAAAGGCGCTCCGCGCGCTCCTCGATCACCGTCCGCACGGTGCGCCTCCGGTGGTGGCGCGGCTGGCCTGGGTGCGCCTTCGAGCTCTGTCAGGGGCTCCCCGCGTAGAGGTAGGCTCGGTCAATGCCGTCGTTGAGCGCGATCGGGATC
This sequence comes from Candidatus Limnocylindria bacterium, assembly GCA_038211425.1. GTDB lineage: Bacteria > Chloroflexota > Limnocylindria > P2-11E > P2-11E > JALYKU01. Next base: position 23,366 of record JBBQVQ010000036.1, read on the forward strand.
GTCTCCAGGGACGTCCGTGCTTCCATCCGGTTCTACGGGCTGCTCGGAGTGAGGTTCCCCGAGCCGGATGGCGATCACACTGAGGTAACGCTCCCCAGCGGCGTCCGGTTGATGCTCGACGACCTGAAGCTCATCAGGGAACTCGATAAAGACTGGACCGAGCCGAAGGGCCACAGGATCGGACTGGCCTTCGAGTGCGTGAGTCCGGCCGAGGTCGACGCTGTGCACGCGAAGGTGGTCGCGGCGGGCCACCCGTCGAAGACCGTACCGCACGACGCCTTCTGGGAGCAGCGGTACGCGCAGGTGATCGATCCCGACGGCAACGTCGTCGACCTGTTCGCCGCCCTCCATGGGCAAACGGCCTAGAGGATGAAGCCTGTGGCGAGCCTGAAAACCCCCCCGTTCACGCGAGCGTGAACACCGCGATCGGCTGAGCCTTGCCCTTCACCGCGACCTCGCCGAGCGCCCGCAGCGCGACGGTGCCTTGCAGACGAGCCGCGATGTCCGCGGAGAGCACAGAATCGACACCGAACTCCTTGCAGAGCGACTCCATACGCGACGCGGTGTTCACCGTATCGCCCATCGCCGTGTAGTCGGAGCGCTCCGGGAGGCCGATCGCCCCCAAGATGACCTCGCCGATGTGCAGCCCGACCCCGTGCTTCAGGACTGGCGCGCCGCTCACCGTTCGCTGCGCGTTGAGCGCGTCCATGCTGGCACGCATATCGAGGGCGGCGGCGGCCGCTTCACGGGCGCCCGTCAGCGCGTCGCTCATCACGCCGAAGATCGCCATGAGGCCGTCGCCGGTGAACTTGTCGATGATCCCGCCGCGATCGACGACCGCCCGGGCCATCGTCCGCAGGTAGGTGTTCATGATCCCGACGACGGTCTCGGGGTCGAGGGTATCCGCGAGCGCCGTCGATCCACGCAGGTCCGTGAACACGACGGCGACAACGCGCCGATCGCCCTCCAGCCGCAGCTGGTCACCCTGGATGACGCGCTCGACGACCGTCCGCGGGAGGAAGCGCTCGAGCCCGCGGCGCCGGTCGAGCTCGACGAACAACGCACCGAGCGCGATGGCGACCGCCGCGAGCATGAGCCCGTGGTATTCCCACCATGCGAGCGACCACAGCTGTCCGAGAGTCATCGAGACCTGCGTCTGCGCGAGGAGCACGTACGACGCGACAAGCGCGCCCTGCAAGGGCAGCTTGCTCCGCAGGAACTCCTGGCTTTGCCGGATCGCGCTGAATAGGAGGAGCGCGATCGCGGCCACGCCTGGGAGCAGGATGACGGCGTCCGCAGTGCCGAGGCCGTTATTCGTCGCAAAGCCGGCGTAACCACCGAACCCGCCGGTGGTGGGAGGCAGCACTGCTCGCATGACGGTGCCGACGGCGGCTGGCAGGGTGAGCGCGACGGCCGCATACAAGAGGATCCCGCCGACGACCAGCGCGACCAGGGCGCGGGCCGGCACGAGGCGCTCGGCCCGTTCGACAGCGGAGGTGTAGCGGACCGCGAACAGCAAGGCCGGCACAAGCAATGAGAGCTGGGCCGACAGGGCGAGGACAGCGAGCGCGTCATTCGGATCCCCACGCAGGAGCACGCCCGGCGTCGCGAGGCCGTGCACCGCGAATATCCCGCCGATACTGCCGAAGCCGAGCGCGACGAGCAGCGCGCGGTATTGCCGCAAATGCAGAGCAGCGCGCGCGACAAGCACTCCGGCGAAGAACGCGAGGACGGCCACGTTGCTGGTGATCACAAGGTGCTCGGCAGCGTCATCGAGTCTCAGGTTGGCCGACGGGTTCGCGAGCAGGAAGAGGAAGACAGTGGCCGGCGCGGCAATGCCGATGGCCGCGAAGGCCATTCTCACGTGTGGAAGTGTGACAGCGCGGCCGGGAGGAGTCAGCGGACAATAGAGCCAGACGTAGGTGGCGCGCGTCGTCCTTGCATCGCAGGGTGCGTCTCTCAGAATCGAATGATGCGTGGGCTGACGATCTCCCGCCGCCGCTTCTTCCTCATGAGTGCCGGAGCGGTTGCCTGGGCCTGCGCCCCGGCCTCGACCCGCGCCCCGGCGGCGACTCGCGCTGGTGACGGGCTCGTCGCGCTCTACGCCGATCCCACCAAGAACCAGTGGCCGTCCGAATTTCTGCAGCTGCCCGCCGAGACCCAGACGATGTACCGCTACGCCGCAGCCAACGAAGCGACCCTCAAGTGGTTCCCTTGCTACTGCGGCTGTGTCGCCGCGGGTCACCGCTCGAACTTCGATTGCTACGTCCGGGAGGTGCTCGCTGACGGGCGGATCCGACTCGATACGATGAGCTTCGGCTGAGACATCTGTACTGGGATCACGCGTGACGTGATCGACCTCAGGGCTCAGGGGATGGGCCTGCGGGCGATCCGCCGCGTGGTCGACGACAAGTGGAGCGGCCGGGGACCCGGCACCCCAACTCCGCTGCCGCCCGAGTAGGAGGGATCTGATCGTGAGTACCGGAGCCGTTCCGCGGGAGGCGTGGCCGGCATGGGCCAAGGCGCTACTGGCCGCGGTGTTCGTTCTTGCGATCCTCGTCCTCGTCCCCTGGGTCTTCATGTGGACGACGATGGCCGCGAGTTGTGTTCCGATGATGAACGGGATGCACGGGGTGAATGGGGTGATGGGTCCTGGAATGATGCGTTAGCGGCACGAACCGGCGGGCGCGGGAAGTTGGCGGCGCTCCACCCGCCGATCCCGGGCCAGGTCCTCAGGAGGTCGGATCAGACCTCTTCGCGGTTCGCTCGGCATGCTCGCGTGCCTGCCAACGAACGAGCGCGACGCCGCACCAGACGACTTCGACGACCCCCAACGGCCATGCCCCTTGGATGAAGCCGTACAGCGCGGACGCGAGACACGCGCCCGCGAAGGCGAGTACGAAGCGGGGCGATCGGGGTTCCAGCGCGTACATGACGAGCATCGTCGTCACCGCGACCGCGCCGTAGACGGTCAACGCGTCCGCGACCGGCCTCGAAGCAAGAGAAGCGCCGGACAGGGGGACGTCATCCGACGGACGAGGGCGCGAGCGCGGATAGCGTCGTCTGGTCGGCCGACTCAGCGGGGTCCGGTAGGTCGCGCGCGACCGCCGCGGGCGTTGTCAGTTCCCGCAGCAGTCTTCGCCCGCCCATGTCTGGCGTCCCTCGCGCACCAGGAAGTAGGTCATACCGATCGCCGCGACCGGGTCGGCCCACCACCAGCCCGTCACGGCACTCACCGCGATCCCGGTGAGCACGATCAGCGAGAGCCACCAACAGGCGGTCGTCTGGAACGCGTCAGCCTGCATCGCGCGGCTGCCGAGCACGATCGCCGTTCGTCGCTTCGCCCGCGCGAGCCACCACATCACCCCGATCGAGAGCGTGGTGATGGCGACGCCGACGGCGCTCGGCTCGGGATGCTCCTGGAGGGCGAGCGTCTTCAGCGCATCGAGGGCCACGAACGCGGCGAGGCCGAAGAGCGAGAGCGCCACCAGTTCTTGGGCGCGGCGCTCGATCGCCTCGATCGCTTCGGCGTCGGAGTGTGCGCGCTCGGCGAGGAGCCGCCAGATCAAGATCGAGCCCGAGGCGCTCTCGACGAAGCTGTCGATGCCGAAGCCGAGCAGTGCGACGCTGCCGGCGGCGAGCGCGGCCGCGATGACGACGACACCCTCGACCAGGTTCCATCCCACGGTCAGGTACTCGAGGCGGAGCGCGCGGGCGAGCAGCGCCGGTCGGGGCGTCGGAACCGCCAGCCCGGTCACGGGTGTGCCGCCGCTTCGAGCGGCTGGCGGTCCTCGGTCTCGAGCTGGAACGTGGAGTGCTCGATGTCGAACTGCGTCGAGAGGCACCGGCAGAGCGCATCGAGGACGTCGGCGCTCCGCGCGCCCCCATCGACGATCACGTGCGCCGATACGACGTTCAGGCCGCTGGTGATCGTCCAGGCGTGGAGGTCGTGAACGTCGCGCACGCCGGGCGCCTCGAGGATGTGCTCACGGACGCGCGTCATGTCGACGTCCTTCGGGGTCGCCTCGAGGAGCACGTCGACCGCCTCACGCAGCAGGCCCCACGTACGCGGCAGGATGAGCAACCCAATGAGCCCCGAGGCGATCGCGTCGGCCTGGTGGAAGCCGGTGAAGCGGATCACCAGACCAGCGGCTAGCACCGCGGCCGAGCCGAAGGCGTCGTTGAGCACCTCGAGGTAGGCGCCGCGGAGATTGAGGCTCTCGCCCTGGCCCGCGCGCAGGAGCCATACCGCCAGCCCGTTGGCGATGAGCGCACCGGCGGCGACGATGAGCATCGGGCCTGTGGCGACCTCGGGTGCCTCGAAGAGCCGCCGCCACGCCTCGAACAGAACGTACCCCGCGATCGCGAACAGGATCAGCGCGTTGAGCACCGCGGCGAGGATCTCGAATCGGTAGAAGCCGAAGCTCCGCTCCCGCGTCGCTGGCCGCGCGGCGAGCCAGATCGCGACGAGCGCGAGCGTGGTGCCGATGACATCGGCCAGGACATGCCCCGCATCGGCCAGGAGCGCGAGGCTGTTGGCGGCGATGCCGACGACGACCTCGGTGACGAAGATCGCGCTCGAGATCCCAAGGACGATGCGCAGCCGCCCCTGGTGCGCCCCCGCGGCGCTGTGCGCGTGCGCCACTAGCCCGCCTCGCGCTCGCTCTGGGGAGCCGCCTCGCGCGCGTGGCGCAGGCCGTCGGCCAGGACGTGTCGGATGTGGTCGTCGGCGAGGCGGTAGTACACGATCCGCCCCTCCTTCCGTCGACTCACGACCCGGCGATCGCGCAGGACCCGCAGCTGATGCGAGAGCGCCGACTCGCTGCGACCGAGCAACAGCGCGAGGTCGCAGACGCACAGCTCGTTGGACAGGGAAAGCGCGTGGAGCAGTCGGGCGCGGGTCGGGTCGGCGAGCAGCCCGAAGATCGCGGCGAGGTCCTCGGCCTCGCTTCCGCCCACGACCATTCCCAGGAGCGGCGCGACGTGCTCCGGGTGGAGGCACTCGACCTCGCAGCGGTCGGCCGTCAATTGCACATCTGCACCAGCATTCAGATAGTATCGCCAGGGTGCGACTTGCTGGGCGTGGGGCTGCCGTCGCAGTCGCTTCGGTGCTCGCGCTCGCGCAGTGCGGTGGGCTGCGCGAACCTGACGACGGTCCGGCCTACGTGGAGCTGGCGGTGCCCGAGACTCGCGCCCTGGACGCGGCCGCGCGGGCCCCGCTACCCGCCGTGGTCGATACGCCGCCGGCGCCAGACATCGCGCAGCCGCTCAACGTCTACGCCGCGACCAGGAGCGGACTCGCTCCGGCTGTCTCCGACATCGCCCCGCGGGTATACGTGCCGAACGAGAAGTCGGGCACCGTGAGCGTGATCGATCCCGCCACACTCACGGTCGTCGGAAAGATCAAGGTCGGGACGTACCCGCAGCACGTCACCCCCTCGTGGGACCTGAGCAAGCTCTACGTGAACGACAGCGCGCTCACCGAGATCGACTCGCGTAGCGGAAGGGTCCTCCGGTCGATCAGCGTGCCGCTCCCGTACAACCTCTACTTCACCGTCGACGGGTCGAAGGCGATCGTCGTGGCGGAGGACCTCCATCGGCTCGACTTCTACGACCCACGATCCTGGAGACTTCTGAAAAGTGTGAGCATCCCGTGGCCCGGGATCGACCACATGGACATGAGCGCCGACGGCTCGTACCTGCTGGCAACGTGCGAATTCAGTGGGCGCGTGGTGAAGGTGGACACGAATGCCATGGCGCTCGTCGCGAACCTCGACATCGGCGGTCTCCCGATCGACGTGAAACTCGCCCCCGACGGCTCCGTTTTCTACGTCACCAACCAGGGCCGAGGCGGCGTGTCGATCGTCGACCCGGTCGCGATGAAAGAGGTCGGCTTCCTCCAGACGGGACGCGGCGCGCATGGCCTGGCGGTCAGCCGCGACGCCCGCTCGCTGTACGTCACCAATCGTCTCGCCGGCACGATCTCCGTGATCGATCTCGGCTCCCGCAAGATCGTCGCGAACTGGGTCGTCGGCGGCAGCCCGGATATGCTCACGCTCTCGACCGACGGCACACAGTTATGGACCGGCAACCGCTACGGGTCGAGCGTCATCGTCGTCGACACGACGACCGGCCAGGTCGTCAGGACGATCGCGGTGGAGAACGCTCCCCACGGACTTACATTCTTTCCGCAGCCCGGCAGGCTCAGCCTCGGGCACAACGGGGTATACCGCTAGACGTCACCTTCCCAGAACCGGATTCCAGGACTGAAGACAGTCGAGCCGGGGCTTCGCCGCGCCTGAACGAATGAACGGAGCGGGTCCCCAGTCTCGCCCAGTCCGGCTGCTCGTCGCGGCGGCGCTCGGGTTCGTCGGTTTCGTGACTTCATTCGGAGCGCACGTTGTCGCGGTCAACCTGCCGACTTACGCGGACACGGTCGGTGTCGGCGTCGCCGTCATTGGGGTCCTCATCGCGGCCTACGACTTCGCGGAGATCCTCGCCAAACCGGTCTTTGGGGCGATCGCCGACCGTCAGGGCATGAAGCGCACGATGCTCTTCGGCATCGGCGTCTTCACCGCCGCGTCGCTTGTCTACGTCGTCGTGCCCCCGCAGCTGCTCATCCTCGTGCGCTTCCTCCAGGGCCTTGGTGCAGCCGCACTCTCGGCCGTGTCTCTCGCGCTCGTGGGCACGTACTTCGTGGCGAACCGCGGCCGGGCCTACGGGGTGTACAACGCGATCAAAGGTTCCGGGTACGTGGTGAGTCCCGTCGTCGGCGGGCTGATCGTCGTTCAGAGCGGGTTCGCGACGATCTTCGTCGCTACCGCGATGATCGGGGTGGTGGCGTTCGCGGTGGCGCTCCTCCTGCCGCGTCCTCCAGCGGAACCCGCCGCCGCATTCGACGACGATGACGACCTCGAGTGGTCGAGCTTCCTCGTGGTCTTCATGTCACCGACCCTGCGCCCCTGGTACGCCGTCACGGTGGTCAACATGTTCTTCGTCGGGATCCTCTTTGGATTCCTACCGCTTCGGATCCATGAGCTCGGGATCGACCCATTGACGAGCGGCGTTCTCATCTCCGTCGTCGCGCTGAGTTATCTGGCCATCCAGCCGGTCGCCGGGGCGCTCGCGGATCGCGTGTCAGCTGCCCGCACGATCCGCGTCGGCCTCCTGCTCGCCGGCGCAGGCATCATCATCGCGCCCTTTGTCGAGGGTCCCGGACTGGTGGTCGTCTCGATCGGCGCGGGGGTTGGGGTGGGCACGGTCTGGACGAACACGGACGCGTTGATCAGCCGGCTGGCGCGGCGGAGCGAGCTCGGCGCGACGATGGGCGCCGCCGGCTCGTTCAAGGAATTCGGGGACATGCTCGGTCCGCTCCTGGTCGGTGCCGTATCGCAGGCCTTCGGTCTTCCGACCGGTTTCGTGGTGTGCGGCGTCCTCGGGCTCGGGGCGCTCGCG
>JBBQVQ010000037.1:0-28436 GCA_038211425.1 Candidatus Limnocylindria bacterium
TGCCCGCCGGCCTCGTGCTCCGGCCTCTGGGCGACTGACCGCGGCCATCCTTACGACGCGGTCCCGAGCCTCCTCCGCCCCAGGTCCGCGATCCCGCTGACGAACGAGAAGAGAGCTGCCATGACGAGCGCGCTCCCCGTGCACGCGGCCGGATCCCGCAGCGCGATCGGCCGTTAGTGTCGGATGCCATGAACGATCCCGCTGCTGGCGACCCCCACGTCATCAACACCGCTCGCCTCGACCTCGTCCTGTTCTCGCCGGCGACGCTCGAAGCGGTCCTGGCCGGGCGCGGATCTTCCATCGACGGCGCGCCGCTGCCGGTCGATTGGGCCCGAGAGTCTCGACCAGTGCTTCGTCGACGCCTCGAGCAGTTGTCGCGGGATCCGGATTGCGCGCGCTGGCTCCTTCGGGCCATGGTGCGCCGCGATACGCGCGGGTTCGTTGGCAGGATCGGCTTTCACGGCAAGCCCGGGACCAACGCCCTCGGTGCTATGGATGCCGTCGAGCTCGGCTACACGGTCGAGCCCGCGTCCCGCCGTCAGGGATTCGCCGCGGAGGCGATCCGCGGCATGCTGGACTGGGCCCGGACGCAGTCGATCTCGCGCTTCCTGGTCTCGATCGGTCCCACCAACACCCCGTCGCTCGCGCTCGCGGCGAAGTTCGGGTTCGCCGAGGTCGCGCGGGTCATCGACGAAGACGATGGCCCCGAGATCGTCTTCGAGCTGAGGATCTGACGAGCCCGCTCGAGAGTGCCGTACCCACCTGCCGATCCGGCAGGGAGGGCCGGATCCAATCCCTCGAATCCGGCCGTGCGCAGCGCTTGTGCGCACATGATGGTCAGGAGCACACTGCGCGATCGCGCACGGCGGTGGGGGGTCAGGGCGTGGATCGACGCGTGGTCGGGCGTCGCTACGGTCGGGGGCGCGGGCGCTGATGGCCGACATGCTCGACACCCTGCGCAACAACGGAATCGGCGATCTGCTCCCGCGCGAGCTGGAGCAACAGCTGCAGGCGCTCGGGATCCACGACGTCAGAAAGACCACCACCGGCGACGTGACGGTCGTGCGCGCCACGGTCGTCGGCGCGAGTGACCGCGGCCTGCCCCAGCTTGGAACATTGCCGCTGCAGGCACCCGGCCTGTCGAGCGGCCTGCACGTGCAGCTCGCCGTGCGACGCGCGAGCGAGAGCGCTCCTGCGACGCAGTGGGCCCTCGACCTTGACCTCGACCGGGTCGCACTGCTCGTGCCCGGGTTGCGGCCGGCGCGCGAACGCCATGACCCCGCTCGTGCGACGAGACTCGAGGACGAGCCGAGCCGCACCGAGGTACGAATCGTCGGTCGCGGCGTGCTGCGCATCGCCGCGAACGGCGGCAGCACCCCCGAGGTCAGCCTCATCGACGAGCTCGACGACGCGGATCCCTTCGGTCCGCACGGACCGGTCGTCGCACTGGGCTTCGAGCCGCCCAGCTTCTTTCTCGGTTCGTCGAGCTTTGGCTTCACGGTCGACGAGCTCACCTACGACGAGTCGACGAACACGAGCCCCGCGCCCAAGCCGGCAGCGTGGCGCGGGCTCGCGCTGCGTCGCGCGACGTTCTTCCTGCCGCCGGGCGCGCCGCTTCTCGGTGACATCAGCCTCGGCGTGCAGAACGTCTTCCTCGGCGACCCGGTCGGTGTCGAAGGCACCGCGTTCCTCGAGTTCGGGGGCGCAGCCGACACGCCGCTGGCCCTGATCGTCGATCAGGAGACGTCTCCGGGCAGCTGGCAGGCGCTCGCGATCTCGGCGCTCGGCGATGCGAGCGTGCGCCAGGACCGCATCGCTGCCACCCTGCAAGGCACCCAGCCGCCGGCCGCGCGAGTTCGTGCGCGCCTGACCACGACGCCCGTCGGCGCGCTCACCTGGCGACTCCCCGGCGGGCAGACCGACCCGAGCGGCTTCGATGTACAGCCCGGCGACACGATCGAGGTGCGCCTCGGTGACGCGGCGCCAACCACGTGCGCCTTCACCGGCAACTGGTCGCCGCCGCCCACCGTCGACCTCACCCTCGGCGGCGCGAGCTGGACGAACGTGACGAGCGTCAGTGGGACAGCGATGGACCTGGGCGGCGCCACCTTCGCCCACTCGACGGCGACCGACGGGCCGTACGCATGGCGCTGGGACGACGCCGCCGAAACGGCGGGTGCGACAGTGGGTCTCCCGGCCACCCCGCTTGTGCGGACCTCCATCCTCCAGCTGCGCAAGAGCGGCCGCACCGTGCGCCGGGTCCGGTTCGAGGTGCGCCAAACAGGTCCGGTCCTCGTCGGTTGTCGTCTCGGGACCTTCACGACCCTCGGCGGCGGGACAGGGACCCCGGTCGGCACCGTCGACGTTTCCGGCACGTACGGGCTCACGTCATGGCACACCGCGGGATCGCTGAGTCGCGCGATCCCTGCAGCCACGGTCGCGAGCGGCGTGCTGACCGTCGCGCAGGGCACCATGGCAGAGGTCGTGACCGAGGCGACCTCGGGCGCCAGCACACCTCCTCCGGCTCCGTCGGCTGACGCCGTCGCGACCCGCAGCCACGTCCGTTTCGTCTACGACTCGACCGAACTTTCTCCCGCCGGCCAGGCCTGGGTCGGCGACGCGCAGCAGGCGATCGCCAAGCTGAAGGACTGGGTCGGCAGCCTCGGCTCGTCGGCAAAGTTCGCGGTGGTCGGGCGCTGCGACGACCTCAACTCGAGGATCGACATCACGGCGACGACCGATACCTACAACCGCGACCTGGCCGAGCGCCGGGCAGTGAGCACGCGCGACCTGCTGGTCAGCTTCGGCGTCGACGCGGGGCGCCTCGCCGTTCGCGGCGAGCAGTCGCCGTGGTCCACGGCCCCGCCGTCACCCGCGCCCGGCTCGCCTTCGCTCCCCGCCGAAGCGAGCGTCGTTTCCTGGAAGGCGCGGTCCACCCCCGAGTACGCGTCGTGGGCGACGCCCCACCCGCGCGATGACGAGCACCGCCGGCCGCTGCGCCGCGGCGACATCTACGCCTACGACATCGCGCCGACCACTGCCGCGACGCCGCCTGCTCAGGACGCCACCACGCTGGACCCGGCGCGCCTGCGGGCCCTTGTCCCCGGTGCCGACCCAACGGCGGTCACCGGTGCGGTCGTGCCCACACCGCCTCGCGGACGGCCGCAGTACCGGGTGCGGATCGAGGTCGAGTGGAACGACCCGACGGCGCGAAGCCTGGGCGAGGCGGTGCCGATCCGCGCCGAGGCGCTCGTTCAGTGGCCTGGCGCGACGACGCTCCGACTGCCGGGCGGCGGCACGACGCCCGTGACGGCGCCCGACGACAGCACGACAACGAGCACGCCGGTGTGGACCCTGAGGGGTCGCTGGGCGCACGACCGCACCGCCGGCTCCGACGACTTCACCCTGAGCCTTGACGTCGCGGGCAGCCCTACCGGCATCGCGCAGGTGCGCAACAAGGTGCTGGCCGCTGCCACGGGTCTGGCACCGGCCGTGATCGGCGCCGCGAGCAGCCCGACCGGTGCCGACGCCGCGCTGATCGGCGCGCTGATCACCGCGATCGGCAGCGCCGCCAGCGTGCTGCTGCGCGACGGCAGCCGCACGATCGTCACCGGCATCACGATCGATCACCTGCGCCGCGGCCAGTCCGAGCCAGGCAGCCGCACCCGGCTCACCGTCGACTACACGGTGGAGCTCAGCGTCGACGTCGCCGGCTCGGGCCTGCCGATCCACGTCTCGACCCGGCCCGACAAGCCGATGAAGCTGCACTACCGCGGCGTGGGCGTCGTCATCGACACGGCCGCCGCCGACTGGTGGGACGGCGTCGGGCTGGTCGTCGGGAACGTCGTCCCCGAGGTCGTCGATCCGGGCAGCTGGCAGCTGGGCCCGCCACTCGACGACCTGCTGCGAGTGACCGGCACCCGCGCGGGGTCGCAGAGCTCGTGGCTCGAGGTCGACCTCGCGCTCTCGCTCGACCTCGGCGTCGTGACACTGAGCAACGCGACCGTTCGGGTCATATTCGGCCCTGGCGGCATCCAGGGCGTCGAGCTCCGCGGCCTGCGCGCCGGTGTCGACATCCCCGCGACCCTGAAGGGCCAGGGCGCGCTCGACGTCAGCGGTGGGGTGATCCACGCGGGCATCCAGCTCGAGATCGTGCCGCTCAAGGTCGGCGCGCTCGCGGACCTTTCGCTGGGCCCAGCGGGGTTCGTCGAGCTGACCATCGGCGTGCGCTTCCCCGCCCCGATCCCGTTCGCCAACTCGGGCCTCGGCCTCTTCGGCGTGATCGGCCGGTTCGTCACCAATGGCGAGCGCGACATCGCCCCGAACGCCGATCCCGTCGAGCGCGAGCTCGGATGGCTCGCCAAACCGCCGCCGAAATACCGTTCGAGGCCCGAGCAGTACGCGCTCGGCCTCGGCGCCTCCGTCGGCACCGCACCCGACCTCGGGTTCACCTTCCACGCGCTGGGCATGATCACGGTCGAATTCCCGCGACCGGCGGTCGTCTTCGCCGTCATCGCGAAGATCCTCGACGGCCCCGCGCCCGTGCCGAGTGACACGGTGGGGCGACCGGGCTACGGCCTTTCGATAATCGGCCTGGTCGTCGTCGATGGGAACGGCGTCGCGCTCGCTCTCCGCGGGCATTACGAGGTGCCGGGCATCCTCGTGCTCGACGTACCGGTCGGCGCCTGGTTCCCGTTCGCGAATCCCACCGCGTCGTTCGTCCATGTGGGCACCGACGGCCAGTCGGGGCGCGAGGGCGCGCCCGTCACGATGACCCTCCTGCCCGCGGTGCTCGACGTGCGCGTGTGGGCGTTCGTGCTGGTGCACGGCAGCGGCATCACGCCGGGGTTGCAGGGCAACGCCGACTTCGTCTTCGGTGGCTTCGCGATCGGCTTCGGCGCGGGATGGGAGATCAACTGGTCAGCCGGGCCGATCAAGCTCAGCGCCTCGGCCACGGTGCTGGCGGGGTTCGGCACCAGTCCGCGTTTCCTCGCGGCAGGTATCTGGGTGCGCGGCGAGCTCGACCTGGTCGTCCTCAGCATCGCAGCCCGCGGCGAGATCACGCTCAAGACCGATGGCGACCGGACCGACCTGCACGGGAAGTTCTGCGGCGAGGTCGACTGCTTCTTCTTCTCGATCTCGGGCTGCGTCGAGATCAACGTCTCGGCGACGCTCGGCGCGCCGAGCCCGCCGCCCAGCCCGATCGTCGGCGTCGACCTGGTCGCCAGGCTCGGCCACGCGGTCGCGAAGGCGGTGACGGGCGGCACGGCGCCGACCGTGTGGCCGGACACGATCCCCGTCATCCACTTCGCGCACACGGTCGACAACGCGGTGACCGGTGGTGACTTCAAGGTCGGTACGCCGATGCCCGGGCCGGTGTGGAGCGGGTCGCGCGACCAGAAGCATGCGTTCCGCATCACGGGCCTCCGGCTGGAGCCGACGAGCGGGCCGGCGCTCACCCCGCCGAGCGGCACGAAGTTCGACTCCGCGTGGTGGTGGCCGGGCATCCGGTCCGCAACGAAGCCGCCGTGGCTGTCGGCGACCGAGAGCGAACCGCGTGACCTCGCGCTGCTCTCGTGGGAGCCGTGGACCGGGCTGCTGCCGCTCACCCGACCGGGCGGCTCCCCCGGCGACCCGGGCCCGCTGGTCGGTGACATCTGCGAGCCGGTGAAGCACGCTGAGCCGGTCTGCGTGGCCGGCGCCCTCGGCCGCCCATCGGGCGCCGGCGCGGCGGTGCTCCCGCAAGACCCGGCCGAGGCGACCCCGGGGACGACGCCGGCCCGTCTGCTCACCTCGCAGCCCGGAGACCGACCCTGGGACGTCGCCGTCGCGGTCGCCGTCTCGGCGGGAGCGGCGGTGCAGCCGGCCGGTGTCGCCGCTCTCGAGAACCCCATCGGCCTCGCCAGCGGGCCGGCTCGCACGACGGGCTGGCGGCTCGCGTCGTTCGTGCGCGGCGGCCAGGAGCTCGGCGCTCTCGCTCTCGGGGCGACGTACGACCCGCCGCTGTCGGAGCCGACACTCACGCTCGAGGTCTGCCCGGTGCCCGTCCGCGGCGTGGGGATCGGCGAGGTCGGGGTGCCGGGAGCATGCGTCGACTTCGGCGACCTCGACCGGGAAAGGCTCGCTGGGCTGGTCGGAGAGGACCACACGGTGCTGCGCTACCGCGGGCTCGTGGTGCGCGATCTGGGGCGGAATTCCCTGCAGGCAGTCGACTTCGACGGCGACGGCCGCTGGGCGCTGCTGCTCATCGGCAGTGGGTTGCGCGTCGAGCTTGCCGAGGCGACCTCGGAGGTCAGCATCCGTGCGGTGATCAACCAGGGCTGGAAGGTCGTCGCGTTGGACGGCAACGGGAGGAAGGTCGACAGCGCCGACGCGCCCGGCGGGACCACGCTGACCCTGCGCGGCGAGGGGATCGTCGCACTCGAGGTCTTCGGCGAGGGCGAAGGCGGCCTGGCCGAGGTGTGCGTCACGAGCGCGGACCCCGCGGGTACGTCGGGCGAGCTGCTGCGCTGGCGGCCCGACCATCAGCAGCGCCTGGTGCCCCCGGACGTCGTCGGAGTCCTGCCCGACGGTCGCCAGGAGCCGTGGAAGCCCTCGGTCAAAGCCGGCCGCGCCTGCGAAGCGGTGATGTACCGCGCCCCTTCCGCCGGCCCGTGGGCCGGCCTGCGGATCGCGCCCGCGCCCGGACGCCGCGTCACGGTCGTCGGCAGCTGTGGGGTGCGGTGGCACGATGAGCTCGAGGCCCGGCAGGCCGAGGAACACCGCTCCGAGATCCTGACCGCGATCACCGCCCACGCGACCGGTGCCGCCGGGACGGTCCTGGCCACGGCCACCGCTTCCGGTGCCGGCGGGGTGACCGGCCAGGTCGTGCTCCCGATCGTCATCGTGCTCGGACCGCCGCCGCGCACCCTGCTGCGCCCCGCGACCGACTACCGCGTTTCGGTGACCTGGGAGTGGCAGCGCTGGGAGCGCTCCGGCTCATCGTCGGCGCCGGGTGCGCCCGACCCCGGCGCGTGGCAGAGCGGGGCCACGGACATCTACGCGTTCCGCACCGCGGGGCTCGCTGCGCCTGTAACGCCACCGAGGCCGATCGACCTCATCCGTGAGGAATCCTTCGACCCCCGCAGCACGGCGCGCTACGTCACCGGTGCGCAGCCCTCGGACCCGCTGCCGCACCTGCTCGACGACCCGATCCGGGTGACGTTCTCCGTTGACCACTTCGCGAGGCTGCTCGACGGCTACGGCTTCGACGCCCGCGTCGAGGTCCGCCCCACGGACGTCGATCCCGGGACCGTCCCGCCGGGCACACGCCCCCCCGATCTTGTCACCACAGCGACGGTGAAGGCCTGGGTCGGCGACGATACCCTGCTGCCGGTGGAGATGGCCGTCGTTGGGGCCGCGACGACGTCGGCGCCGTGCGTGCCACCGACGTCGCTTGGCGGCACGGCGGTGGAGGTCGAGGCGCCGCTCGAGCCGGACAAGGCCTACGACCTGCGACTCGTGGCGCATCCGCGGTCCAGTGGCGCCGACTTCGTGGTCGCGCGCTGGCACTTCCGCACGTCGAGGTGGCGCGATGTCGACGAGATACTGCGCGTGCTCGGGCTCCCGGCAGGCGACCCGACGGCCGTCACGCCCGACGACGTGCTGCTGCCGGCGCAGTGGCCGGGCATCAGCGCGCTCCCGCACGATGACGCCGGCTTCGACGCGGCACTGATGACGGTCGGCCTCGACCCCTGGCCGATGTCGCGGACACCACGGACGACCACCCTCTGGGTGCCGCCGGATCCTGCGTCGGGTCGCACCGCCTGGGGCCTCGCCGGCGTACTTCTCGAGGCGCCCGAGCCGATCGCTCGCAAGGGCCGCATCGGCGTGACGGCGACGGTGGGCGCGGCGCCCCTCACGCACGTGCGCAGCACCGCGAGCGGCACGCGGGTCCTCCTCGCGCCGGCATCGGTGGTCGTGCCGGGCGCAGGCGACGCGCTGTCGGTACACCTGGTCGACGCGCTGCGCGGGCGCACCGCCGTCGGCGGCGCGCAGCTCCTCGGCGGTCCGCGCACCGTGAGGAGGGAGGTCCCGTGAGCCGGTTCGCTCCGCCGTGGGCGCTCACCGCCGCCGCGCTCGACGGTCGCGGCGACCCTCATCTACGGCCAGGCGTGCACCTGCGGGTCCTGCCGGGGCCGACGCTCGGGCTGCCGGTCGCGCCGCTGCTGGTGGACCGCATCTCGCTGGGCAGCGGCGAGCGCATCGAGCCGGCCACGGACGTGTTGTGGACGGATGCACGCGGCGATTCGCTTCCGGTGCCGTTCGACCTGGCACCTGCCAGCCCCGCGACAGCCTGGCTGCCCTCCGATCCCGGGAACCCGGTCATCTACGCCGAAGTGCTGGTGAAGCCGGTCAGCATCACGCACGGACAGCGCTTCGGCCGCGTGCCGTTCGGTGAGACCGGCCCGATGGGACGAGGGCTCGGCGCGGCGCGGCTGCCGTTCCCGTTCCCCTTCCCGGAGCCCCCGCGGCGGCCACTTCCGAAGAGCGGCGTGCGGGTCGACGCCATCGTGAGCGGAATACACGGACCGTCGGTGGTCGCCACCGCCACCCGCGCGCCTTACCAGGTCTGCGCGACCGGCATGGACCGTGTGCAGGTGACCGGTGCGGGCACGGTCGTCGGCATCCGTGTGCTGCGCGCCTTCCAGGTGCACGAGAGGCCGGGCCGCGAACCGTGGCACTACCTCGCTCTGCCGATCGAGCGGGGTGGGCGGTACGAGGGTTTCGCGGACGCCTGGGGCCGGGCGGAGGACCGCGTTCTGCGCGGCGCGCCGCAGCTGCTCGGGCTGCACGACGACCCCGACGCCGCGGACCCCTCGTCGTGCGACCCCGTCGCGCCCTCGGACGACATGGAGCGGGTCAAGCTGCTGTGGGCTCTGCGGCTCGAGCCGATGGTCCGCGCGATCGTCGACGACCTCAGCGGGCCGCCGGCGCGGCTGCTCATGGCGCCGCAGCCGCTGTCGGGGACCTCGGTCGCGACGGCCACCCTCGAAGTGCCGCCGCTCACGGGGGTGCTGCAGGGTGCCTTCGATCCCGGGGTAGGGCGTCTGCTCGGGCTGGTCGAGCACGACGACTCGCCACCCGGTTCGTCCGGCGACATCGTGGTCTACGTCGTGCGCGGCGCGTGGACCGCACACGCAAAGAGCGCCGGCTGGCTGGGGCCGCTGTTGCTGCTCGGCGGGCCGGACGATCCGGGCGACTTCCCGCTGCCGCTGCCGAGCCTGGTCAAGGATCAGCGGGAGGGAACATTCGTCGACTTGTGGACGATGGCTGCCGCGGTCGTCGGCCTGGTCTCGCCGACACTGCCTGGTCCGGTGGTCGGGGCTCCGCAGGACCTCGGCTGGGTGCCCGAGGTGCCCCCCACCGCGCGACGCCATGTCGTGCTGCCGCTGTCCGGACTCGCGCCGGCCGCGGCCATCGCGCTCGCTCGCGAGAGCCCCGGCGTCGTCGGGCTCAACCCCCGGCTGCGCGACGTTTTCGGCGCCGGTGCGCCTGACCGCGCGACACCGATCGTGCCCGGTGTCCTCGCCGAGAACGGTGCCGCGTCCGCAGCCTCGGCCCCAGGACAGGGCGAGGTCCACGACCGCTTCACGCTCGAGGGCGCGACCGACTACCGCGTCGCGCAGTCCGACTGGTTCGGCCGATGGAGCCCATGGGCCCGGGCATCGGTCGGCGACGGGGTACGCCCGCCCGTTCCCGTGCCCGTGATCGAGGCGGCATACGTCGACCCGGCCACACTCGGCGGCAGCGGCACGATGCAGGTGCGGTGCCTCCAGCCGCGCGATCCGGACCTGCCGCCGGGCGGGTTTCCCCTGGACGCGCTCGCGGTGACGGCGACCGTCGGAGGTGGCGGCCCCGTTGCCGGGTCGGCCGCGGCGATACGCGGCGCTGCCCCCGCCGGCGTCGACGCCGCACCCCTCATCGTGTCGTTGAACGTGCCGCCGCTCGCTCCGGCGGAGCTGCGCGACCTCGTCGCGACCGCGCGATGGAAGGACGCCGGCGGGCGACTATCGGCGGAGAGCCCGCCCGCGCACGCGCAGGCGGTGGACCCGCGGGCGCCGGCGCCCTTGACGATCGCGAACACTCTCGAGTACGCCGCGCGCCCTGACGCGCTCGGCCGCTCGCGTGTGCGGGTGCAGTGGAACGCCACCGCGAACACCGCGTACCGGGTCTACTTCAGCGGACGAGACGACCCTGCGGCAGCGCCTGTCCGCTCTCGCGGCGGCGGGCATCCCTGGTGCCGCGAACGCCCTCACCGCGTTGACCTCGGTCTCCTCGGGACCCGACCGGGCCGCGGTGTTCCGCACCAACGCCGCGCTCTTCGACCGGACGTGCTTCGAGCTGTTGACACGCACGCCGCTGCTCGCCACGTCGTCGGGGCCGATGTCGTACGACCACGAGGTGTCCGGCTCGCTCCGCGTGATCGTGTTCTTCAAGGTGCTGCCGGTGTCGGTGCTGGCGACTTCGCCGCTGCTGCAGCTCGGCGGGGAGACATCCTTCGACGCGTCGGCGCTCGTGCCGCGCGGTGTGCCGAACAGCCCTGCGCCACCTGTGCCGATCCTCACGGCTGCCCCCCACGCGACCGATCCGCTCAGGGTGCGGCTGATGGTGGCGGTGCCGGCGGGCCAGACCGCGCCGGTCGCGATGCGGCTGCGCCGCAGCCGGTGAGCGGTGCCGACGCGCTGGCGATGCCGGTGGTCTCGTCCTCGACTCCCGCGGCGTGGCCGGCGGTCGTGGACGATGACGGAGCCACCCCCTGGGACAGCTCGCTGCGGTTCGCGCCGTGGTCGACGTACACGTGGCGCGCCGAAGTGCAGGGCGGACCCGAGCCGGGAAGCTCGGTGCCGGGGCTGTGGAGCGGGTCGAGCACCCCGGTCTCGTGGAAGGTCGTTCCGGCCCCGCCGGTCGCCGTGACGCCAGGCACGGCGGTCCTTGGCGCTACTGGCGTGCAGGTGCGCTTCTCCTCGACCAACTCGCTCGACGCGGGCGGGGAGGGCGCCTACGTTCTGGACGTCTACCGCGTGACCCCGGCCGCTTCCACGGAACCCTCCGGTGCCGTGGGGTCCTACCCCGCAGGCGCCAGGCGCCAGCCTGATGGGACCTACCTGATCGAGGACACGGCGCCGAGCGTTCCCGCCGGTACGTCGTACCTCGTGGAGGTGTGCGACCCGCTCGGTCGGCGCAGTCCGCGCGTCAGCGTCGCCACGCTGCTATAGCGGGGCCGGAGCTGGCGCTCGGGGGCGCGTGCTGGACTCGCCCGACGCCCGCGCGCTGGACGGTGTCGGATCATCCTGGAGGCGGTTCAGCCTGAGGGTGGGCGATGGCGATAAGTGATCGCTTTCAATTACAGCGGTTCATCGTTGCGCAGCAGCCGGTATACGAAGCGGTGCTGGGCGAGCTGCGCGCCGGCCGCAAGAGCAGTCACTGGATCTGGTTCATCTTTCCCCAGGTCGCGGGGCTCGGCAAGAGCGTGATGGCGCAGAAGTTCGCGCTCTCGTCGCTCGACGAAGCCGCCGCATACCTGGCGCATCCGGTTCTTGGCCCGCGGCTGCGCGAGTGCTGCGTGCTGGTCGCGGAGATCGAAGGGCGTTCCATAACCGAGATCTTCAGCCATCCCGACGATGTGAAATTCCGTTCCTCGATGACGCTTTTCGCACTGGCGGCGCCCGAGGAACCGATCTTTGCGGCGTGCCTGAATAGATACTTCGCCGGCGAGCCCGATCCGCAGACGCTGGCCCGCCTATGAAGGCTTCGCGTTCCCGACGTTCGGGTTCGCCGAGGTGGCGCGGGTCTTGACGAACGTCTTCGAGCTGAGGAGGTGAGAGCTCGCTCGAGAGTGCCGTACCCACCGGCGATCCGGCGGGGAGGGCGGGATTCGAACCCGCGGAGCCGGAAACCCGACTCAGAGGTTTAGCAAACCTCCGCACTCGGCCTCTATGCGACCTCCCCGAGTCAACGATTATGCGGGCTTTCGCGGATTCAGACCATCTTGGGAGAGCGATCTGTAGCAACGTTTGTAGCAACGCCGCCCCGGTTCCTGTGCTCTCACGCCCCGAGCACCCGGTCCAGCGTGGCCGTCGCCTCGGTCTGCATCCGCTCGGTGACGTGGCCGTACACGTTCAAGACCAGCGACGGCGTCGAGTGGCCGAGCCGCTCAGCGACGACGCGCGGGTGCATCCCTTCCTCGAGGAGCAGCGTCGCCGCGCTGTGTCTCAAATCGTGGACTCGGATCCGCGGCAGACCGGCGCGCGCGAGGACGGCCCGGAAAGTGTGGGACACGTGCGTCCCGTCGATGGGCCGCCCGATCTCGTTGGCGAGCACCAGGTCGTCCGCGTGCCACGCGCTACCAGCTCGGACGCGCTCCTCGGCCTGGATGCGACGGTGCGTGCGGAGCGCTGTGGTCGCCTGCGCCCGATCGGAATCGTCCGCCGCGACGCTGAGGTCTTCGGCTCTCCGATCTCCCACCCCTGCGTCGTGCGCGTCAGTGTTCGGGTGATTCGGATCGCGCCGCGCTGTAGGTCCGTGTCCTGCCACCGAAGCGCCAGGAGCTCGCCGACCCGCGCGCCTGACGCCAGCGCGACGGCGTAGAGGGCTCCCATGCGGTCAGCCGCGGTCGACCGCGAGCTCCGCGAATACTGGTATGGGAGATAGCGATGTTGAAGGTCATGCAGAACAAGGGCACGCCGAGCGCGCCAGCGGCCCCGCCGCCGTGTCAGCGACTCCACAAGCAGCGCATCCGTAGGACGTGCGAGGACTGCAGACTCTTCATCCCCGGCGCCGTACACGCCTGAGCAGTACCAGCGCCACCACGCAGAGCCGACCTACATCTTCGGACGGCTGAGCACGGACCCGGCGCCGGTCGACGTCGCCAACCCACCGACCGCGGCGGACATCGCCGCGGAGACAGCGTTCACCGCCGCCCAAGCCGCGTACGATCTCGCGCGCACCAAGCTCGAGTCCGCCGAGCGCGAGCTCCAGAGGCAGATGTCGCGCCGCCAGTGGGACAAGGGGCCGAGCGCCGACGAGCAGCGCGCTGAGGCCGCCTACGCCACCGCGGCGGACGAGGCGAAAGAGTCGCAGGAGCTCGCCGAGAAACTGCTCGTGAAGCGCAACGCGCAGCAGCGCATCCGCGGCGCGCGCCTCCAGCAATGGCTGACCGCGAACACCGACAAGTGGTGAGGAGGGACGAATGATGGCGACACCGAAGCCGGCGACACCGCGCGCGACGACGCCGAAGGCACCCCTGTTCGGACACACCGCCTCGGCCCACATCCAACCCCGACCGCCGGCGGCGCGGAGCGCATCGACTTCGGTCCGATCCTCGAGCGCATCAAAGCCTCGCGGACGGCCTAGAGAAAGGCAGGGGGCAGCCCTTCCGTTGTCGGCGTTGAGGAGACGCTCCCGCTCGCCCTTCGTCGTGCGCGTGACACACCTATACAGTTGCGCCCAAAGGACTGACGCCGCGATCGGGTAAGGGGGAGACTAATGATCCTGGTAGTTGGCGCGACCGGAAACCTCGGAGGCATGATCACCCGCGGTCTGCTCGCACAAGGCAAGGAAGTACGCATCCTCGTGCGCGAAGGTGGGAACTACGCGCCGCTCGTGGCGGCCGGTGCGAAACCGGCAATCGGCGACCTGAAGGAGCGCGCTTCCCTCGACGCGGCGTGCCGGAACGTCGACACGATCGTCACGACGGCTACGGCGATCATCCGACAACCGCCCGACACGCTTTAGGCCGTCGACGACGTCGGCTACCGCAATCTCATCGACGCTGCGAAATCCGCTGGCGTGGGGCAGTTCGTGTACACGTCGGCGCTCGGCTCCTCGTCGGATTCGCCCGCCCCGCTGATGCGGATCAAGGCCTTGAACGAGCAGCGGCTCCGTGAGAGCGGCATGACCTACACGATCCTCATGCCGAATCTCTACATTGAAATATGGGGCGGGATAGTCGTCGCGGCGCCGCTGGCGCAGGGGAAGCCGGTCACGCTCGTCGGCGAGGCATCGCGCCGCCACTCCATGAGCTCGATGCGCGACGCTGCCTCGTTCGCGATCGCGGCTGTCGGCAATCCCGCGGCGCGCAACGCCACCATCGTCATTGGGGGGCCTCGCCCCGTGTCGTGGACCGAAGTAGTCGGCGCGGCGGAGCGCATCGTCGGCCGCAAGATCGAGACGCGCTCGGCGCGACCGGGTGAGCCGATCGAGGGCCTGCCGCCGGGCGTCGAGGGAATGCTCGTCGCGATGGAGACGTACGACACGGTCATCGAAATGGACGAGACCGCGCGGACGTTCGGCGTCACGCTCACGCCGATAGAGGAAGGACTGCGCACGATCCTGCAGGTGCCGGTCAAGGGGTAACGTTCTACATCGGCCTCGCTATCGCCTCGGTCAGCCCGCGGGCGGGAGCGGGGGTCTGATCACGCCGCTCTGGATCATGGCTCGCAGATCGTCGCGCACGGCCCAGTGTGCGACGATCCGGCCGTCCCGCAGCCGGAAGCGATGGGCGACGCTCGAGCGCATCGACCGCGACAGGACGCACAAGGACATCGCCGCCGAGTTCGGGATCTCGATCAACACGGTCGGCAACCTTGCGGCGAACGCGTACAAGAAGCTCGGCGCGCCGCCGCGGCCGCCGTGCTGGCCCATCGCGACGCGCATCCGTGGTGCGGCTACGCTCGGTGGCGCAGCGCGACGAGCGCAGTATGCGACGGCGCCGAAGCGCTGACCGCCTAAGTCATACCCCTCGGCGCACTCTCCTTCGCGCCGAAGATCGGGCCGCGGACGTTCCGCTCTCCTGACGTCCGCGGCCCTTCCTCTTATGCTCGGCTCTCGCGAGAAGCGCCACATCCGAGCGTCGTGGGCGCCGCGATGCTCGGATGTGCGCTCTCTTCACGGAGCTCTACTCGGCTACTGCGGGCATCCCGAGAAGTCTGTCGCGTGAATCTGTGCGAAGGAGCTCACCTCGCCGCCCGGCATTGTGAAGAGCTCCTTGAGCAAGTGTGCGACCGTCGCGCGCCCACCCGTGAAGCCCGTACCCGAGTTGCCGGGGGGTCCGTCGCGCGTCCTTACCCCGTGACTGTCGGCTCGTGCCGCGGTTGGACCGCCAGATAGAGGACCCCGACCCCCGCGCTGATCAACACGAGCAACGGCAGAAGGAAGCCCAAGTCGACGGCACCAGCGCGCCCGCCGATCAGCACGTGCAGCGGGTGCGCCATGCCCCAGATGAGCCCCAGCACCGGAATCGGCCACCAGCCACGTCGCGGACGAGGGAGCGCCAGGCGCTGTACGGCACCAACGATCCCGCCGGTGCCCGCCAGCCAGACGATCCCCCCGATCGCTCCCGCCTCGACCCATCCGCCCGAGTGACTGGTCGTTCCCTGTGCAGCGGCACCGACGAGCGCACCAACGATGGCCGAGGGGATATACGAAGCAATCAACCCCGCAAACACACCGACGACGGTGAGCGCGATCACGGCCGGACCTGCGTGGCTTCTAGGGTCTGAGTAGGGGCGGGTCACGAATGGATTGTCGCAAAATCGCAGCCCGCGCTCCTTTTCGCCGCACCCGCGGCGTCGCGGCCATGATCGTGTCTGCGATGGAGACCGCTCCCGACCCCACGCGTGTCGACGTCTGGCTGTGGGCCGTGCGGATCTACCGCACGCGCTCCGAGGCGACGGCGGCCTGCCGGGGCGGCAAGGTCCGCGTGAACCGCCGCGCGGCGAAGGCATCGACGCAGGTGAAGATCGGCGACCGCGTCGAGGCCATCACCGTGGTGGCGGCTTGGTCAATGGCCGTTGTCGCCGAGTGGTTGCTGTCGTTCGCATTCGGCGCGAGTTCGGTGCCGCGCCCGCCAGAATTTCCGCCACGCTAGTGGTGGCTCGGCGCCACAAGCTCGGGCCGATGTCGACTTCGGGGGCGTACCAGGGCCCGGCGTAGGCCACAGCGGGTGTTATCCGCGCGATGCGTCCGGATCGCGCCCGCCTCCCAGGCTCTGTAGCAACGTTTGTAGCAGCGCCGGTGCAGGACAGTGCATCTCGCTGCCGCTACATGCCCTGATTGCGGCGTAATTGCTGCTCCGTGCAACCTGGTGCAGCTATCCGGACGGTTTAGCAAACCTCCGCACTCGACCTCTATGCGACCTCCCCGAGATCGACGAAGTGTAGGGAGAACGACCGCGGGAAACCTGGAGATGAAAGGGCGGAGCGCGTCGCCCCGCCCTTCACGGGGCGACGAGCTACCGGGGCGGCAGTTCCTCACGGTCGCGGCGCACCGCGTCGTGCTCGGCATCCGCCCCGGTGTTCTTCACATCGCCGATCTTCTGATCGATCTTTCCCTTGACCTGCTCGGCTTTGCCGCTCCATTCGGTGGAACGGTCGCCGGCGACCCGCCCGATCTCTTCCTTCGCCTTGCCCTTCAGCTCTTCGCCGATCCCCTTCAGCTTGTCGTCCACGTGTCTTTTCCTCCCGGTGTCTCTCTGTGCCGCGAGGACTAAGTATGCCGTCATTTACGACGTCCGGCGATAGCATCGTGACTCGTGATCGATCAGCGCATCCTTGCGATCGATATCGGCGCGGGGACGATGGACACGCTGTTATACGACCCCGGCGAGCCCATGGAGAACGCCGTCCAGCTCGTCCTTCCCTCAGCGACGGCGATCGCGGGGCGGCGCATCGCGGCAGCGCGCGACGCAGGCCACGACGTCTTTCTCCACGGCAACCTGATGGGCGGCTACCACACGACGAATGCCGTGTGGCGGCACCTCGAGACCGGGCTGGGTGTGTACGCGACAGAGCGCGCCGCGCGCACGGTGCACGACGACCTCGACCTCCTGCGCCGGCGTGGCATCCGTGTCGTCGAAGATGCTCCGGAAGGTGCCATTCGCATCGAGTTCCGCGATCTCGACCTGCCGCGCCTCGCAGCCGCGCTGGCGCCCTACGACATAACGCTGCCACGGACGATCGCGGTCGCCGCGCAGGACCACGGTTTCTCCCCTTCCTACAGCAACCGCCTCTTCCGCTTCGACCACTGGCGCCGCTACATCCTGCCGGGCGCGACGCTCGCCGATCACGTGTGGCGCCGACCACCGGACTACATGACACGCCTGCGCGCGATCCTGGACGACGTGCCCGGCGCGATCGTCGCCGACACGGGGCCCGTCGCGGTGCTCGGGGCGCTCGAGGACGGACGCGTCGCCGAGGAGGCGCGCGCCGGCGCGTGCATCGTGAACGTCGGGAACCAGCACGTCCTCGGTCTCCTCGTGCGCGGCCAAGAGCTCTTCGGTGTGATGGAGCACCACACGGAATCGGTCGACACACCGAAGCTCCAGCATCTCATCGAGCACCTGATCGGCGGCACGATCACGCACGACGAGGTCTTCGACGACGACGGCCACGGCGCCCTGGTCCTCGACGCGTACCGCGACCTGGAGCCGTTCTCGTTCGTCGCGGTAACGGGTCCGAATCGCCAGCTCGCCGGGCCGCTCGGCTGGTACCAGGCGGTGCCGCACGGCGCGATGATGCTTTCGGGCTGCTTCGGCCTCGTGCGCGGGGTGGAGCGGCTGCGCGAGCGTGAGGCGTTGTCGGTGCCCTAGCGAGCGATGAGCTCTCGCCAGCTCCGGCCGCCGTCGTCGGTCCGGTACAGGCGCGTTCCCGTCCCGAGCCATCCCGTCTCCGAGTTCACGAACCACACGACCGGATCGAACGAACCCTCGATCGGGATGCGGTATTCGGTCCACCGCCCCGCGTCGAGCTTCAACAGGCGATAGCAGCTCTGCAGGCCAAAGTCGCGGCAGGCCTGACCGACCCACTGCGATAGCGTCCAGGCGGCCCCGCTGCCCATCGAGACGATGCCGGCAGGCGCGGCATTGACCGCGATCTCATCGGGGAGGGAGACGCTCACCGATGCGACGTGGGGAGCGAAGCGCAGGAGATCGGCCGGGTGCGTTCCCCTGACCACCCAGCAGATGACGCCGCCGCAGGCGATCGCCTGAGGTCGATCGCCTGGCAGACCGAGAGGGTCCCACGTTCTTCCCCTGTCGCGGGTACGCAGGACATCGCCGTCGGCGAGCGCGAATCCGTTGCGTGGGTCGGTGAACGCGACACCGATGATGCCGGCTTCTCGGCCCGGCTTTGGCGTGACCGGAACATCGACCTTTGCCCACGACCGGCCGCCGTCCACCGTCGAGTAGAGCATTCCATCGCCACCCACCGCCCAACCGTGGTCAGCGTCGGCGAAGGCGAGCGGCGGTCGGGACTGACGGAAGTAGCTCGGTCTGCCCGTCGCGCAATCGGACGCCGCCGGGGGCAGGCAGCCCAGTCGGCTCCAGTGTGCGCCGCCATCTCTGGTGCGCATGATCGCCGTTGGATCGGAGGCGTTCCCGAGCGCCCACCCATTATCGCGGTCGATGAAGCTGACACCTCGGACCGGTACGTCAGCGCTCGACGGATAGACGATCGTCCAGGATCGCCCGCCATCGATCGTACGCAGGACTCGAGTCTCGGTCGGGGACGCTCCCACGACCCAGCCATGCGAGGCGTCAGTGAAATCGGCCGAGCGCGGGCTGAGGATCGCGGGGAGCGCGATGCCGGTGAAGAATGATGCCGACCCTTCGCCAGTGAACGTGGCGCCGCCATCCACGGTCACCGCGACCGAGACCGTCTCCGGATACCACCCCATAAAGAAGGCGCTCCGGGGATCGATCGCGCCGAAGATGCTCGGATACGAGCCAGGACCCGATCGGGCCTTGATGCCGGGATATAGCGAGCCGGAGTAGCCCTCGGCGAAAACGACCGTCCACGACGATCCGCCGTCACCTGTGCGGTAGACGACGTACGGCTTGTGGCTCAATCCGCCGCTCGATCCGCAGAACTGGACCCACGCATCGGCTTGCCCGGCACAACGAACGGTCGCGAACCAGGACTCTTGTGAACTCAGGGGGGCGCGAAGCACCGTGGCCCATGAACGACCGCCATCGACCGTGCGGCGCACCGCGGTGTCGCCGCTGGCCCAGCCCGCCGATGGATTCGCGAAACACACGCTATGTGCCTGCGATGAGCCCGGGGCCGGCCGCCACGTCTCCCCGCCGTCATCCGTGCGCAGCAGCGTTGTCGTCGTTGCGGGCCGGACACCGACCTCATCCACGCCGAGCGCGGTCGCCCAGCCCACGAGTGGCCCGATGAAATCCACCTCTGCGACACCCTTGGGACCAAGGACCCGCCATGTCGCTCCGCCATCGCGGGTGCGCACCAGGCTCCCGTCCGCGATGGTCGCCCAGCCCGTGCCGGCGTCGACGAAGTCGAATGCCACGATCCGGCCGGGCGTTCGCAGCTGCTCGTGCCAGGTCGTGCCGGCGTCGCTCGTCGCCAGGATCACGCCATCGCCCCCAAGCCAACCATGGACCGCATCCGCGAACTTCACGACCTCGACGCTCGGCCGTGCAGGAAGCGAATCGACCCTGGCGACCACCACATCGGTGGTCGCAGCCGCGGCAGAAGACGGGGCCGCGGCAGAAGACGGGGCCGCGACGGACGGCCGATCCGTCGCGCTGGACGCGGCCGGCGTTGCCGAGCGTGGGGCGGCCGCGGCCGTGCAGGCGGTCACGAACAGAGCCATGGTCAGAAGGCAGAGCGATCGCACTCAGCTGACCTGCTTCCAGGCGAGGCCACCGTCGGTGGTGCGGAAGAGACGCCCGCTCGTGAGAAGCCAGCCGCGGTCGGCATCCAGGAACTCGAGGTCTCCGTCGCGGCCTGCGATCCCGGTGCGGTCCTCGACCCACGTCGCTCCTCCGTCGGAGGTGGCGAGGACCTGGACGCATGTGGGCGCGATCTCGCCGCACTCGCGGATCGCCGCTACGGCCCCGCCGCCGGGCGCCCGCATCGACAGCGCGATGACGGCGCCGGAGTTGGCGAGGTCAGGTACGAGTGGCACGACGGTCACGCCGCCGTCGCGGCGGATCTCGATCACGCGCGTCAACGAGGGGACGGGCGCGGCCGCGAACCGGACCGTCGTGGTCCAACACGAGGCCGCCGCGGCGCACGAGAGGAAAAGAGGGCGACCGCCCAGTGGAGATGTCGGCGTCCAATCGGTGCCCCCGTCCACGGTGAAGAACAGCCGGTCGCCGGCCAGCACCGCCCCCTCGGCCGGCGTCAGGAGCGCGACGGCACGCCCCCCTCCGGCCCGATCCGCGGCGATGCCCGGGACGGCGACCACGCGCCAGGTCGTTCCACCGTCGTCCGTCGCTTGCAGCGCGCCGCCGGCAACGACGGCCCACCCATGCTGGGCATCGCTGAACGAGAGACTCGAGCTTCGCGTGTCGGCGAAGCTCGCCTCCCGATCGCCACCCGCGAGATGGCCGGCCGCTTCCCACGTTCCGCCGCCGTCATGGGTCCGCAGCACCGTGCGCGCATCGTCATCCGTGCCCAGACCCCAGCCGTCGCTCTCGTTGACGAAATCGATCGCCAACGTCGGGCGGGCGCTTTGATCCGGGAAACGGCGCTGCCAGTGGCGGCCGCCGTCGGATGTCGTGAGCAGCGCATTTCCCGAGGCTTCCCCGCGATAGGCGAATACGACGGCCCAGCCGTGCAGGACGTCGGCGAAGTCGACGGACAAGGCGCCGCGCCGCAGCCCCTCGACGACCGTGCTGCCGCCGTCGTTCGTGATGGCGACCGATCGGCCGGCGTTGTTGCCCCCGGAAAAGTAGGCGGCGAGCGGCCCCAGTACACCCTCGAGACTCGCGTACGTTCCCGGGATCGCCGA
The DNA here is from genome assembly GCA_038211425.1 of Candidatus Limnocylindria bacterium. Taxonomy (GTDB): domain Bacteria; phylum Chloroflexota; class Limnocylindria; order P2-11E; family P2-11E; genus JALYKU01. The sequence continues at coordinate 20,794 of JBBQVQ010000037.1, forward strand.
GGCCGGAGCCGCCAAGGACGCGCCGCTGTGCGCGTCGTCGAACGGCGAGAGCGGACCGCGGGCGGTCACGAGCAGCCAGCTCGTCCCGCCGTCGGCGCTGCGGTAGATGACCTGGAAGCCCGTACCTCCGGCGCCCCCCTGCGCGAACTGGACCCAGACGGCGTCGCCCGCGCAGCGCACCTGGGCACGCCACCCGACCCGATCGGACGACACGAGGAACGCGCTGAGCGCGAGCCGCCAGGTGCTGCCTCCGTCGCTGGTGCTCCACACGCGGTTGGCGTCGCCGACCCAGCCGCGCACCGGACCTCCGAAACAGACCGTCTGCGCGGATGCCGGCGCGTCACTGGTGCGCCAAGTCCTTCCGCCGTCGACCGTGCCCAGCAGCCGTCCGCGCTCGAAGGGAATGTCGGTGGGGCCGCCGGGGCCTGGCTCTGGGGCGCCGATGCCCCACCCGACCGAGGGGCTCTGGAACTTGATCGACCGAAGCCCAAGCGAAGGGAGGGAGTGCGGCTCCCAGTGCGCGCCACCGTCGGTCGTGGCCAGAAGGCGATCGGCGCCCAGGGCGAAGCCGTTGCGCAGGTCGACGAAGTCGAGCGACCGCACCGCGATCGGTCCGTCGTACTGGCGGATCCAGGTCGACCCACCGTCGCGCGTGGCGTAGATGCCATCGGTGCCGCCGACCCAGCCGTGGTCCGGGTCGACGAGGTCGGCTGCGGTGACCGTCGGCGCTCCGGGAAGGTATTGGACGGCGGAGGTGAACGCGCGCGCGACGCGGGGCTCCCCAGGTCGCGACGTCGGACCGACGGGGGCGGGCGAAGCGGTCGCGTTTGCGTCGGGCGGTACGGACCTCCGAGCGGGATCCCCGGCGGACGGTGGCGGACCGGCGAGACACGCGGAGAGCAGCAGGGCGCCGAGAGCGCACGCGAGACGGATGAACATTCATCCACTCTTGGCTTCCCGGCCGCTCGCGTCGCCTTACTTGCGGGCGGTTTCTCTTACAAGCGGTGTAGTACTTGCGGCGGACTCGGCCCGTCCGCTCCCTGGGGAGTCGGCCATCTCCATCGGGAGCGACGGCGAGAACATCGCACCGCCGCGTCTGCCCGGGCGCGGGATCCGTCGCCGCCCGGGATCCGCCCCAGGGCGCAACGGCTCTTGCGCCACAAAGGCTGACCTGCGATCGGATCTCTAGCGGTAGGAACTGCCGAACAACGCCGACTGCGCGAAGTAGATGATGAACGCGATCGCGACGACCCAGAGCAGCGGGTGGACCTGCGCCGCCCGGCCGCGCACCAGCTTGATGAAGGCGTAGCTCACAAAGCCGGCGCCGATGCCGTTGGTGATCGAGTACGTGAAAGGCATCACCGCCATCGTGAGCAGCGCGGGCAACCCGACATCGATGTCCTCGAAGTCGATCTTCGTGACGATCGCGGCCATGAGGAAGCCGACGATGATGAGCGCAGAGGCGGTCGCCTCACCGGGCACCGCCGTCGCCCACGGCCATAGGAACATCGATGCGAGGAATAGGACGCCGGTCACGACGCTCGCGAGGCCCGTGCGCGCGCCTGAGGACACGCCCGCGGCGGACTCGATGTAGGTGGTGTTCGACGACGCGCTCATGAGACCGCCGAAGGCGGCCCCGACCGAGTCCACCAGGAGGATCCGCTTCACGCGCGGCAGGCGGCCCTTCTCGTCGAGCCAGCCCGCTTGCCCCCCGATGCCGATCACGGTGCCCATCGTGTCGAAGAAGTCGGACAGCATGATGGTGAAGACGGCCAGCACGGTGCTGAGAGGCCCGATGAGGACGAACGACTCGAAGTTCAATCCTTTGAAGGCGGTCGAGAGGTCAGGAAGCGCCAGAAGATCGTGCGGGATCTCGGCCTTGCCCGGTGCCGTCGAAACGGTGTAGCCGGGAACGAGCGCGTGAAGGAGGCCGGCGATGATCGTCGTACCGACCACGCCGATGAGGAGCGCCGCGGGCACACCGCGCGCGAACAGGAGCAGGGTCAGGACGAGTCCGATCACGGCGGTGAGGATCGGACCGGTGTTCAGCTTCGACAGCGTCACCGGGTCGCCAGGCGGCCCTTGAATGACGAAACCGGCGAGGTTCATGCCGATGAACAGGATGAAGAGCCCGATGCCGACGCCGATCGCGCGCTTCAGCGCGATCGGGATCGCGTCGAGGATCATCTCGCGGACTCCGGTAAGAACAAGGGCCGTGATGACGACGCCCTCCATGAAGATGATCCCCATTGCGGCCTGCCAGGGCAGCTTGTTGCCGACGATGAGCTGGAAGGCCACCACCGCGTTGAGGCCGAGACCGGCCGCCATCGCGAAGGGCCGGTTCGCGTACAGGCCCATGGCGATCGTCATCACGCCGGCGGTGAGAGCCGTCATCGCGACGGTCTGGGGAAAGCCCGGGCCAAGGTTCTGGTCCTGAAGCCCCTGCACGCCGACGAAGTTCAGGATGATCGGATTCACGACGAGGATGTAGGACATGACGAAGAAGGTCGTGAGTCCGCCGATCAGCTCCCTGCTGAGGGTCGAACCCTCCTGGGTGATCTTGAAGAAAGCATCGAGCGCGCCCGGCGCGGCTGGTGCCTGACGACCCGGTTCTTCGCGACGGGGTGCTCCTCGTGCGGCGGTGTCGGCGGTCATCCCATTCCTCCCGAAGGCTCCCGCGCGGATGAGACCGATGGAGCGACCGGCGGACTCACCCGGTGCGGGATTATCAGACCGTGACGCCCTTCACGCGTTGATGGCCGAACGAGCTGCCGCACGATAGCTCGGCCCGATCAGCACGATGGGCTCGCCTCTGTGGTCGCCGTTTTCGTCGATCCGAACCACGGTAACGAGGGCCGCAGCCTGATAAGACCGTCCTGATCCGGGGCAGGCGCTCCAGGGGCGCGACAGCGGACCGGGCGCGTCAGTGAACGCTGTAAGACGCGCGCACGCGATGTGCAGCAGAACGGCAGCGGGCGACGCCCATATCCGCATGCAGCGGCCGGCGACGCGGCGCGAGGTGGTTCCAAATGCGATTTGTACGCACGCTATTCCGCAGCAGGAATGGTCCCGAGATCGGCGATCGCATGCCATCGACGGCCGTACCACCCCCCGACGCCCGACCCGATGAGCGTGGAGCACGAGCGTCCGGAGAGGATCCGGTCGCCGAGACCGCGGCGGATACGCCCGGCACGCTCCCCGCCCAGACGCGCCTGATCGCGTCCGTTCTTGCCGCGGCGACGCGCCACGACGCTGCGTGCATCGAGGCTCGTGCGGGGCTGCTCGAAGCGTTCCACCGCCAGTCGTTGAATGCGGCCGCCGACCTCGACTCAGCACTCGATCGCTCGCGCCGCGAGATGACCGGCCTGTGCGCGGACCTCGGGCCGACGATCCGCGACGGCATGCGACACCTCATTCCCTTCGCGCGCCAATTGGTCAGCACGCGCGCGATCGAGGGGCTGGACGAGGACGCCCGTATCGGGCTCCTGCGTCCGCTGTTCGAGGATGATCGCTTCGCGGAGGGAGCTGCCGTCGTGGGTGGCGATGTCATCGATACCCCAGGGGCGAGCGTCGCTGAGGGATCCGTCAGTCCGAAGCAGGTCGCGGATGAGACAGTCATCCCCGATGCCCTCGCGGGTCGGATGCCGAACGAGGCGGCAACGGGGCCGAGAGCGGTCGAGCCCGAAGCGCTGTTGGACCACCTGCTCGAGCACGCGGAGCTGATCTCGTATCAGTGGGCGTACCTGGTCCTGCTCGGGCCGGTCTCCGGCCCGTGGCGGGGCGCGGTCCACGCGCCGACGGTCCTTCAGGCCGCGGGTGTGACCGGTCCGCGGAACATCGGGGGGATCGACGTTCGGCTCGAAGCGCTGATCGTCAACAAGAAGAGCTCGCGCCCCGGTCAGCGGCATTTCAGGCAGCCCGGGCGATACACGGAGGACGCATGGGTCGCGCGGTTCGGCGAGTGGGCGTTCTGCCTCCACACCCCGGGGCAGATCCGCGAAGCCACCGAGGCCGCGAGATCGGAGCCCGTGACCATCGGCGACACTACGGGCTGAAGCCTGTATGCATCACCCATGGATAGCCGCGATCTGCCTCGCGCTTGCGCTGACCCTGGCGAGCTGCGGGTCGGCGCCGGCGACGCCCTTCGGCGCGGCGCCGGCCAGCGGCTCCGCTCCCGCGAGTAACTCCGCGCGCGCGAGCGGGTCGGCCCCGGTCATAAGTGCAGCGCCAACGGTGACCGTGTCCGGTGCCACGTCGACCCCATACCCGGCCGCGACGCCGGTCGGCCTGGTGCTTCCAACGAGCTGCTCGTACATCGGCGCGCCGATCGTGAGTGCCGATTCCCGCACCTGGTACGTGGACTGCCGCGCTTCTTCGCGCGCCGACGCGCGCGGCCCGCTGATGGCGGCGTTCACGCAGCAGGGATGGACGCCATGCGGTACCGGTCCCCTCCGCGCCCTGTGGGCGAAGGGCGCGACGGTGGTGACCATCACCGATTCCCCGGGGGGAGATACCCAGATCGCCGAATCCGCGCGCGTTCCCGGCCAGTGTCCGTGAGGGCGCTAGTCCGACGCGAAAACGGCCGGCTATGAGGGGTTCCTAACCTCCACTCCGAAACGCTCCAGGACGCCGAAGGGCAAGGCGCAGCGGCTGCGTGGCATGAGCGTCGCGGCCGTCCTCCCCGTCGGCGCCGCCGTCCGCCGGCGTTCAGGGGCATGGGTGACGCCGCCCGCAGTGATGACACATGCGGACGTCAAGCCGGAACGCGGAACCAGAAGCGGGTGAGCCCTTCGGTGGACTCGACGCCGACTCGTCCGCCGCCGAGCTCGACCAACTGCTTCACGATCGCCAGCCCTATCCCCGCGCCGCCTCGCGCGCGATCCCGTGACTTCTCGACCCGATAGAAGCGCTCGAAGACGTGCGGCAGGTCGACGGGCGGGATGCCGCTGCCTGAATTGCTGATCACGACGACGGCTTCGCCTCCTTCCAGATGGGCCGCGATCGTGACGTGGCCACCCCGGGGCGTGTATCGCTCCGCGTTCTGCAGAAGGTTCGCGAGCACCTGCGACAGATGGTCGGGGTTCGCCCGCCCGGCGAGGTCCGCCGGGACGCGCACCGAAAGGGCGATCCCGCGCCGTTCGAAGATCGGGAGGGCCAGCTCCACCGCCGTCTCGATCGCCTGACGAAGGTCCACGGTGACGAGCGGCACGTCGTGGTCGCGATCGCCGGTCGCGAGCTCGTCCAGCGATCTCGCGAGGCGGACCATCCGATCGACCTCCTCGCGCAGCGACGCGAATATCTCCTGTGTGGGTTGGGCAACACCGTCGCGCAGGGCCTCGAGATAGCCGAGAAGGTTGGTGAGCGGCGTGCGCAGCTCGTGGGCGGCATTGGCGATGAATTCCGCGCGCAGGCGCTCCTGTTCCTCCAGGCGCTCGGCCATTTGGTTGAAGGAGGCAGCGAGCGAGGTTATCTCGCGGGGACCCTCGGGCTGCACGCGGACGTCGCGCTCGCCGTGAGCCAACTGCCGCGCCGCGGCGCTGATGCGCCCGAGCGGCGCGCTGAGCCAGCGCGCGAGCAGCACAGCGAGGACGACGCTGCCGACCGCGCCGGCGACGGCCGCAAGGAGGAAGGACACGGCGACGGTCTGATCGAACATCTGCTTCGCATCCGTAACGCTCGTGCCATGCTCGAGCATCAGACTCTGGAACGCGGCAGCGGCGAAACCGAGCACCCCGACGACGATCACCGCGACGGCCGCCGCTGTGACGATGATCGAGGCCAGCGCGATGCGCACCGCCATGCTCGTCACTTCGAGGCGATCACCGCGCGGTAGCCCGCGCCGCGGACCGTCGCGATGTAGCGCGGCCGGTCGAAGTCGTCCCCGAGCTTCTCGCGAAGCCGACCGACGTAGACGTCCACCGTGCGGTCGAGCGTCTCCCCCGCATCGTGACCGTACAACGCGTCGAGCAGCGCGTCGCGCGAGAGCACCCGTCCATCGGCCTCGACGAGCGAGACCAGCAGGCGCAGCTCCGCGGCGGTTAGCACGATCGGTTCAGGGCCTCGCCGGACCTCGTGACGGTCACGGTCGATCTCGAGGTCAACGAACCGCAGCACCTCTCGGCCGCGCTCGGGACGGGAACGTCTCAGCACGGCCTTTACGCGCACGACGAGCTCGGCGGGCGAGAAGGGTTTCGGGACGTAGTCATCCGCACCCTCGGTGAGTCCAAGGATGCGGTCCGCGACGCTTCCTCGTGCCGAGAGCATCAGGATCGGCACGTCCGAGTCCTCGCGCACCCGCCGGGCGACGGTCATACCGTCGATCTCCGGGAGCATCAGGTCAAGGACGATGAGCCGTGGAGTGCGCTCGCGGACCGCGGCAAGCGCCTCGCGGCCATCACCGGCCGTGATCACCGGCAGTCCCTCGCGTTCGAGGTAGGCCTGTACGAGCTGAACGATCTTGGGGTCATCGTCGACCACGAGGATCGGCCCCTGCTCCGCTCCGATCGCTGTCAACTCCACGGCTTCAGTGTCGACCATGATTGTGACGCAGCGGCGACAGACATCGGCCATGCCAAATGGGCGGCCAGGGCGTCGGCCGCGATCCGGTTCTCCCCGACTAGGTCTCTGACCGCTTCTCCTTTGCGGCTCGCTGCTGCCAGCGTTGCCACCGCCCGTCGGTGCCCGGACGCGTGCGGCTCGGCCTGACGAGCACCCGTTCGTCCATGACCGGCGGCTTGAGCTTCATCGCCGGAAAGAGCGGTACGAGGCTCCTCTTCTGCTTCCAGATGTCCGCCGTGAGGTCGCCGACGCGCGCGAGACGGTCGCGCATCGTCTCGAGGGTGAACGCCGCGGCATCGACGTCGGGCACTTCGTCCCAGCGCAGCGGGGCCGAGGCGCGCGCGTCCGGCATCGGACGGATGGAATAGGCGGACGCGATCGTCCGATCGAAGGCGTTCTGCCCGTAGTCGACGAAAACGCCACTTCGATCCTTCACCACCCACGTCGTTGTGGCGATCTTCGGGACGCGCTTGGCGACCTCCACCGCGACCGCCTTCGCGAACCGGCGCACTTCGGGGAACGGCAACTCCGGCTCGATCGGGGTCAGGATATGGATGCCGCTGACGCCCGACGTCTTCGGGAAGCTCGGCAGCCCGAGCTCGTCGAGGACCTCCTTGACGACCATCGCGATCTCCCGCACGTGCCCCCACGGATTTCCTTCGCTCGGATCGAGGTCGGTCAGCATGTAATCCGGACGGGCGATATCGCTCACGCGCGAGTGCCACGTGTGCATCTCGATGCAGCCCAGGTTCGCGATCCACGCGAGGCCCGCCGCATCGCCGACGACGGGAAAATCCGCCTCGTTCGCGCTCGGGTACTTGATGTGTACCGTCTCGAGCCAGTCAGGATGCGGGATCGGCACGCGCTTCTGGTAAAAGAAGTCGCCGTCCACGCCGTTTGGATGTCGCTTCATCTGCATCGGCCGACGTTCGACATGGTTCAGGATGTGTGAAGCGACGTCCACGTAGTAGCGGATGAGATCGACCTTGGTCAGACCCCGCGCGGGAAAGAACGGCTTGTCGGGATTCGTGACGTTGACTTCGCGGCCGCCGACGAGCACGACCTCATGCTAGGCCGCGATGCCG
>JBBQVQ010000038.1:0-27432 GCA_038211425.1 Candidatus Limnocylindria bacterium
CAGCGGCAGGATCACGCAGGGCCCGAACGCCGGTACGGCCGTGAAGGACGTCGAGCTCGTCGGCGGGCTGAACGTCTTCTACCTGCTGATGGACAAGCCCGAGGTATACGGGCTGCCCGCGCACGCCGAGCTGCCGCAGCGCAACTTCGTGCCCTCGGCGGGCGTGGCGCTCATCTCCGCCGCGGTCCTCGGCGTCACGGGTCTCGCCGCGTTCCGGCGTCGGCGCATGGATGAAACGGCGTCCTCGCGCGAGGGCGCGGCGCCGCAGCCCACCGCGTCGTCACAGTAGGAGGAGGCGCACGTGGTCACCCCATACGTCCTGCCTCCCGAGTGGGAGTGGATCCTTGCCCTCGAGATGTTCGCGGCGGGGATCGCCGCGGGCACGGTCCTTTTCATCGCGTTCGCCAACCTGGCCGGAGACCAAGAGGACCGCGAGGTCGCGTCGCGCGCCGGCGTGATCGCCGCCCCGCTGATGCTCGTCGTCGCGGTCCTGCTCGTCGCCGATCTCGGCCAGCCGGGCCGCTTCCTCAACCTGATCCTGCGCAGCCCGGGAGCGGTCGAGCGAGGCCCGTCACCGCTCATGTTCAACGCCAACTCGCCGATGTCGTGGGGCTCCTACATGATCGGGATCTTCGGCCTCGCCACTGCGATCGCATTCGCCGACGCGCTGCTGCACATGCGTCGTTTCCCTCTCCCGCGCGCCCTCATCGAGGCGATCGCCCACAACCCCGTGTTCCTCGTCGTCTCGGGCGTTCTCGCGCTCGCCACCGCCGCATATAGCGGGGTCCTCATCAACGTCAGCAACCAGGGCGTCTGGTCGGACACGTTCATGCTCGGCTCGCTCTACGTCGCGTTCAGCGCTCTCTCCGGCATGGCCGTCGCCGCCATCGCCAGCGATAGCCTGCGCGCGGGGAGAACGGCGGGCGCCGTCCGCTTCGGCCTCGCGGGTTTCGCCGGCGTGTGCGCCGTGCTACTCGCGATCTTCGTCGCGGGCCTCGCGGCCGCAGGCGACGCGTCGTCGCTCATCGCAACGCTGCACGAGTTCGTCGGGCCTCTCTTCTGGATCGCGGTGATCGCGGCGGTGGTCGTGCCGCTGGTGCTCGCCGTGCCCCGCTGGGCGCTTCGGGCGCCGGGACGGATGGCGGCCGTGGGGGTCATCGTGCTCATCGGCGTTCTGGCGTTCCGTGCCGCAATGCTGTACTCGTCCATCGCCTTCGTTCAGGGATAGCGGCCCGAGGCGCTGACCTCGGGCCCGGGGAGACGCGCGATGTCCAGCTTCGCCGCACCGGCCGCCGTGACGACCTGATGCCGACACAGCTCGAGATCGACGAAGCGCGCGCCCGCTGGCGCGCCCTCGCCGCGGAGGATGCCGCCCTCGGCCCCGTCGCTGCGTTCCACGACGAGCGACTCGCCGAGCTCGAGCGGCGCCCGGCTCCGGACGCGTCCGTCGACATCGAGCCTGCCGCCGCGGAATCCGCCCTGGCGGAAGGCGTTCCGCTGCTCGAGCGCGCGGTGCTGTCGGTCGACATGGACGAGGTCGGTGAGGAGCTCGGGCGGCTGGCGCGGAACCTCGCGGAGACGGCGGTGCCAGGCTCCCCAGCGGCAGTGAGCGCGGAGCGCCTCTCCGAGACGCACATCGACCTCGACGACTTGCTCGCCGCGTCCCTCTCGGATGACCGCGAGGCCACCGCCCGAGCCGCCACGCGCGCCGAGGTGGACGCGTCCGCGCTCCACGAGCTGCTCGGTCTGGCGCTGCAGCCATTCCTGTGGGAGGCCGCCGCGCAGCTCGCGGCGACGGTGCCCATCGATACCTGGGACCGAGGCTACTGCCCCGTCTGCGGGGCGTGGCCAACGCTCGCCGAGCTCGTCGGGCCTGAGCGGCGGCGCGTCCTGCGCTGCGGCCGGTGTGGCAGCGCATGGTCCTGGCTCGTGCTGCTCTGCCCGTACTGCGGCAACGACGACCACCGGACCCTTGGTTCGCGCGCCCCGATGCCGGACGAACCGAGCGCAGCGGACGACACGGGCGGGAATGCGAGGAAGGCGGGTGACGCATCCGCGATCGCCAGGATCGACAGCTGCGAGCGCTGTCACGGATACCTGAAGGCGATCGGCGCGTACACCTCGAACGCGCCGGTACGGCTTCTCGCCGAGGATGTCGCGACCCTGTACCTCGACCTCAGCGCGTGGGAAGCAGGGTACCGGCGGCCGGGCACGGTCGACGTGGCGACCGCCGGCGTACCCCGGATCGCGCGCGACCGCGGCCGAGCCAAGACCTTGGAGAGCGCGTAGCCGGACCGAGCCCGGCTACGCCCCGTCTGCGCCTAGGTCCGGTCGACGCCCTGCGTGCTCTGGTAGGCGGATCCCATCGGTTGCCCGTTGGTCGTCGACTGCCAGTCGCCGCCGCTACCGCGGGCCTTGTCGACCTGCTGGGTGATCTTGCGGCGGGCCTGCTCACCCGACAGCGGGGTCACCAGCAGCGCGATCAGCGCGCCGAGCGCCACCCCGACCAGTAGCCCGAGGACGAACGCGGACGGCACGGCATTCTCGTCCGGCCCTCCGACCGCACGCCTTGCCTGCTTGCGCCCTTCGCCAAAGACTCCTGAGGCCCGCTTGCCCGCCTCGTCCTTGATATCCTCGAGAAGCTCGTCGAGCTTCAGGTTCTTCATCGTCGCCATGAGCACTTTCCTCCCTGTGATCTTGCCGCGGCCTGACGGAGCAGGAGCGGTGCCATCGGTGGCCTCGCCGCACACCTGGAACGAATCCCCAATGCCTCCATTAGACGCCACCGGCGGGCGGTCGGCCAAGCGCGGCCTCGATAAAGGCGTCGATGTCGCCGTCGAGAACGCGGGCGGCATCCCCCACCTCCACGCCGGTCCGATGGTCCTTGACCATCGTGTACGGGTGCAGGACATAGGACCGGATCTGGCTGCCCCAATCGGCCGACCGCACTTCGCCGCGCAGCTCCGCCTGCTCGGCCTCCTGGCGGCGTATGCGGTCCTCGAGGAGCCGCGCGCGGAGGATGCGCATCGCCGCCTCCTTGTTCTGGAGCTGCGAGCGCTCGTTCTGGCAGGCGGCCGTGATGCCCGTCGGCACGTGCGTGATGCGGACGGCGGATTCCGTCTTGTTCACGTTCTGGCCGCCCGCGCCCGTCGAGCGGTATGTATCCACGCGCAGGTCCTCGGGGCGCAGGTCGATCTCCGCCTCGCTGTCAGCCTGCGGCGTGGGATCGACGAGCGCGAATGACGTCTGCCTCCGCCGCTGAAAGTCGTACGGCGAGATGCGCACCAGCCGATGCGTCCCGCGCTCGGTCTTGAGGTAGCCGTAGGCGTACTCGCCCTCGATCGTGAGCGTTGCGCTCTTCAGCCCCGCCTCCTCGCCCGGTGTCGACTCCAGGATCTCGGCGCGGTACCCGCGGCGCTCGGCCCAGCGCAGATACATGCGCACGAGCATCTGCGCCCAGTCGGCTGCGTCGGTCCCGCCGACCCCGGCCGAGATGGCGACGACGGCGTCCCGCTCGTCGTAGGTCCCAGAGAGCTGCGCGGCGATGCTCGCCTTGGCGACATCGTCGGACAGCGCGGTGAACTCGCGCTCGAGCTCGCCCGCGAGCCCGGTGTCGTCACCGGCGAGCGGCGCGAGGTCGGCGAGGTCGCGGACTCGGCCGCGGTAGCGATCCCACCGCTCGAGCCGCCGCCGTAGCTGATCGAGACGCCGGAGGACCGCCTGCGCTCGCGCGCGATCCGACCAGAGGTCGGGCTGCTGCGCGTCGTGCTCTAGGGTCGCGACCTCACCCGACAGTCCGTCGAGGTCAAAGAAACACCGCGATGCGGTCGATCCGGTCGCGCAGCGTCGAGATGGCCGCCTGGTCGACGGGCACTATCGCTTGCGCGGGCGCTCGAACGTCGTCGAAACGGGCTGGACCATAGGCGCGAGCTTGCCGCCCGCGAAGCTGACGAAGGTCACGCACGGGCAGTAGGTATTCCGCGGACACCTGGGGCAATCGCCGTCGCAGTCGAGGGTCGCTCCATAGGAGCACTTGAGGCAGTTGTCCTCGCAGACGATCCATTCCTTCACCCGGCGACTATCCTCTCTAGCGCTAGCGCCCGCGAACGGGCCGACCGTTCTATTTGCCGCAGGCACCGGCGACCCTCCCGGGGTCTGCGCCGGTTTGCGTACCGCGATTTTACAGCGCCAGAGGCGCGTTTTGAAGGTCCGCCGCGCGCGTAGACACCCTTCGATTGTCGCTTTTGAGCAACGCCGCGGTCATGCGCGGTGCCGCACGTGCGAAATGACGACAAGAGTCACACCGAGCACGTAGGCGACGCCCAGCAGCTGCGCCTCCTGGAACGCCCCCAGGACCTGCGGATCCGCGCGGAGCGACGAGGATGCGACGCGGGCGGCGCCGTACAGCGCCATGTAGAGGAGGTACACGCGCCCCTCCGGTGAGCGTCCGCGTAGGCGGCGCCAGGCCCGAAACAGGACCGCGAACAGCACCGCATCGATGACGAGGTCATACGCGGCGACGGGATGGGCAGCCTCGCGCTGCCCCAGCGTGCTCGCACCGGTGTAGCGGACGCACCACGGCATTCCGGAGCATGCGACCCCGTGGTGCTCACCGTTCACGATGTCGCCGAGGCGCCCGATGGCCTCCCCGAGCACGATCCCGATGACCGAGGTGTCGAACATGAAGCCGATCGGCAGCGCGAGCGCCCGGGCCGCCACTAGACCGGCGAGCGATGCGCCGATCGGCGCGGCGGTCACGGCAAGGCCCCCGTTCCAGAACGCGATGAACTGGTCCGGCCGGCCCGCGTAGACCGTCCAGTTATCGACGATGTGGCCCACCCGCGCGGTCATGAGCCCCCCGAGGATGACCGCGAGCGCGAATGGATAGACGCGATCGTCGCGTATCAGGAAGCGCGCGCACCGGATGGACACGACGCTCCCCACGACGAGGCCGATAAAGGAGAAGATCGAGTGCCACGCGAGCCGCAGCGGCCCCAGTGTGAGGTCGGGGTCGAACGGTATGTCGATCAGGCGGCGAGGCGCTCCCGGCGGGGGACGACCGTCAGCAACATGAGGATCGGGAACGCGACGATGACCGCGCCGAGCGAGATGAGCTGGTCCTGCCGGAGTCCCAGCAGGCTGGTCGGGTCACCGACGCGCAGGAACGAGATCAGGAACCGGCCGACGCCGTAGTAGAGGACCCAGAGCCAGAAGATGGTGCCATCGCGGATGCGGCCGGCGCGTCGCCGCAGCAGCACGAGCATGACGGCGACGGCCATGAGGTCGAGCAGCATCTCGTACGCGACGGCCGGATGGACCGGGCCGGGCTGGCCGAGAGTGCTCGGGTCGCTGTAGCCCACGCACCACGGCAGGCCGTTGCAGGCGACCGTATGGTGCTCGCCGTTGATGATGTCGCCGATCCGTCCGATCGCCATCCCGAGCGCGATGCCGGGCGCTGCGGCGTCCGCGCCGGCACCGATCGGGAAGCCGCGGCGCCGCGCGACGAGATAGCCCGCGGCGACGCCGCCGATGATGGCGCCCCAGATCGCGATGCCGCCGGTCCAGATCGCGAGGATCTGCTCGGGGTGGTCCGCGTAAAGGTCCCAGCGGTCGATGACGTGCACGACGCGGGCGCCCAGGATGCCGCCGACGACTCCCCAGGTCGCGACGGCGTACGTCTCGTCCTCGGAAACGCGATCGCGCAGCAGGCGAACCGGGAGAGCCACCCCGAAGAAGATGCCAACGGCGGTGAAGAAACCGTGCCACGCGATGGTGATCGGCCCGAGGTGGACGTTCGGGTCGAACGGGATGGTGATCAGGTGCCGCTCACTTGCCGTGGCACTTCTTGTACTTCTTGCCCGAACCGCAGTAGCAGGGGTCGTTGCGGCCGATCTTCACCCGCGGGTCCGCCGCGACCGCGACACCGCCCGCGGACCGCGTGGCGCCTCCGGCCGTCGTTGTCACGGCACCGGCACCCGTGGCCGTGCGCGCGGCCGGCTGCTGTTGCTGCTGCTGTTCGCGCTCAGTGTCCTCCGCCGTGCGTACGGAGATGCGCAGGATGCCCTGTGCCACGTCAGCGGCGATCCGCGCCTGCATCTCCTCGAAGAAGGTGTGTGCTTCCCGCTTGTAGGCGACGAGCGGGTCCTGCTGTCCGTAGCCGCGCAGGTAGATGCCCTCGCGCAGCTCCTCCATCGCGGTGAGGTGCTCGACCCAATGCGTGTCGATGGTGCGCAGAAGCACCCAGCGTTCGACCGCACGAGCAGCTTCGGGGCCGATGAGCTTCTCACGCGCCTCGTACGTATCGTCCACGAGCTCGGCCGTCCGGTCGCGCAGCGCGACTTGAGAGGAAATGCCCTCGAACATCTCCTTTGTGACCTCCTTGGGCCTGCCGAGGATCGTCCCGAGCGCCGTGGCGACGACGGTGAGATCCCAGTCCTCGGGGTCGGGAGAAGCCGCCTCCGCATCGACGAGCGCGGCGACTTCATCGTGCAGGAATCCGAGCACGACCTCCTGGACGTCCCCCTTCTCGAGGATCTTCCTGCGGTCGCCGTAGATCTGGGCGCGCTGGTTGTTCAGGACGTCGTCGAACTCGAGCGCGCGCTTGCGGATGTCGAAGTTCTGTCCCTCGACCTTGACCTGCGCCTGCGTGATGGCGCTCGTGACCATGCCCGACTCGATCGGAGTGGAGTCGTCGAATCCCAGGCGCGCCATCAGCCCCGCGATCCGCTCCGAAGCGAATATACGAATGAGGTCGTCCTCGAGAGAGCTGTAGAAGCGGGACGACCCCCGGTCACCCTGGCGCCCCGCGCGGCCGCGGAGCTGGTTGTCGATGCGACGTGCCTCGTGCCGTTCGGTGCCGATGACGTGCAGTCCGCCGAGGTCGACGACGCCCTCACCGAGAAGGATGTCGACGCCGCGGCCGGCCATGTTGGTGGACAGCGTGACCGCCCCCTGCTGTCCCGCCTTCGAGATGATGAGCGCCTCGCGGTCGTGGTTCTTCGCGTTCAGGACCTCGTGCTTGATGCCGTGTCGGTCGAGCTGCTCAGACAGCGACTGGCTCTTCTCGACGGACGTCGTGCCGATCAGGACCGGTTGCCCTGTCGAGTTGCGCTCCTTTACTTCCCCGACGACCGCGTCCCACTTGCCGTCCTGCGTCTTGTAGATGAGGTCCTTCAGGTCGGTTCGGACCATCGGACGGTGCGTCGGGATGACGGTGACCTCGAGTTTGTAGACCTTGAAGAGCTCTTCCGCCTCGGTGGCCGCGGTGCCCGTCATGCCCGCGAGCTTGTCGTACATGCGGAAGTAGTTCTGGATCGTGATCGTCGCGTGCGTGCGGGTCTCCCGCTGGACCTTCGCGCCCTCCTTCGCCTCGACCGCCTGGTGCAGCCCGTCGCTCCAACGCCGCCCGGGCATTTGCCGGCCGGTGAACTCATCGATGATGACGACCTCGCCCTGCGGATCGACGATGTACTCCTTGTCGCGGCGATACAGCGCACGGGCCTTCACCGCGTTGTCGAGGTAGTGCACAGCGGTGGCGTCGCCCTCGTACAGGTTGGGGACGCCAAGGGCACGCTCGGCCTTGGCGATCCCCTCGGCAGTCAGCGAGACCGCCTTGTGCTTCTCCTCGACGATGTAATCCGTGTCGGGCTGGAGGCGCGCGGCTACGCGCGCGAAGGAGGCATACATCTCGGACGAATCCTCAGCCGCGGAGCTGATGATGAGCGGTGTGCGCGCCTCATCGATGAGGATCGAGTCGGCCTCGTCGACGATCGCGTAGTGGAGCTCGCGCTGCACGAGCTGGGCGAGATCGTCGACCATGTTGTCGCGGAGATAGTCGAAGCCGAACTCGCTGTTCTGGCCGTACGTGATGTCGGCGCGATACGCATCCGCGCGCGACACCGGGCGCCAGTGGCGGTGCCGCGGGTCGATCTCGTCGAGCTCGACGGTCGGGTCGTAGACCGCCGAGACGTCGTGCGCGATGTAGGCGACGCTCATGCCGAGGGCGTGGTAGATCGGCGCCATCCAGCCGGCGCCGGTCTTCGCGAGGTAATCGTTCGTCGTCACGAGGTGGGCGCCCCTCCCCTCGAGCGCGTTCAGGTAGAGTGCGAGCGAGGCGACGAGCGTCTTTCCTTCGCCTGTCTTCATCTCGGCTACGTGCCCTCGGTGAAGCGCGACACCGCCGATCAGCTGCACGTCGAAGTGCGTCTGGCCGATGGTGCGCGTGGCTGCCTCCCGGACGGCCGCGAACGCCTCGGCGAGCAGGTCGTCGACGGTCTCCCCGGCCGCGAGGCGCCCCTTGAACTCGTCCGTCCGCTCGCGCAGGGCGGCGTCGGAAAGCACGGCGGTCTGCTCGCGGAGCGCGTTCACGCGCACGACGATCTTGCCGAGGCGCTTGACCTCGGCCTGGTTCGAGTCCGCGAAGCTGAGGAGCCGGGACAGCACGCTCACGGGAACGATCCGATCAGCTGACCTGGAGTGGGAGCTGCATGCCCGGCGGATTGAACAGCGAGCCGACCGACTCGCCGTCGTGGATGCGGCGGATCGCTTCCGCGAACAGCGGCGCCACGGTCAACACCCGGATCTGGGGAAGATTGCGCGCCGAGGGACGCAGCGGGACGCTGTCGGTCGTGATCAGCTCCCGGATCCCGCTCGCGCAGAGGAGTTCGGCCGCGTCACCCGACAGCGTCGCGTGGGTGCAGCCGACGTAGATGTCCTGGACTCCGCGATCCTGGAGGACCTGCACGGTATTGAGCACCGTCCGGCCGCTGTCGATCTCGTCGTCGATGATGATCGCGCTCCGCCGGTCGATGTCACCGATCACGCCGACGATCTCGCTTCGCCCGGTGTTCGCGAGGTGCGTCTTCTGCATGAAGATCAGGGGAATGCCCAGAGCCTCGGCGATGCGGCGCGCGGCGTTGGCATAGCCGAGGTCAGGCACCACCAGCACCACGCCGTTCGGGTCCCGGTCGACGATGCCCCGGAAGTATTCGATGAGGAGGTTGCGGGCCGACAGCTCGTCGCCGGGTATGCCGAAGAACCCCTGGATCTGCATCTGGTGCATGTCCATCGTCAGGAAGCGGTGGGCACCGGCGACGCCGATAAGGTCGGCGAGCAGGCGGGCCGTGATGGGCACGCGCGGCTGATCCTTCTTGTCGCTGCGCCCGTACGCGTACTGCGGCATTACCGCGGTGATCCGGCCCGCCGAGGCTCGCTTGAACGCGTCGACCATGATCAGCAGCTCAAAGATCGCGTCGCTGACGGAGGGTCCGACCAGCGACTGCACGACGAAGACGTCGTGCTCGCGCGCGTTCTCGTTGATCTTGACGAAGATCTCGTCGTTGGCGAACTTGAAGACCTCAGCCTTCCCCAGCGGGATCTCGAGGTGGCGGCAGATGTCCGCAGCGAAGCGCGGGTGGGCGTTCCCCGTGTAGACGGACAGACCCCGGAACACGGCTCCCCTCCTGGTACGGCTTCGCAGGGGTTCCCTGCCCTCGAAGTATAGGCTCGGGGTCGTGAGCGCCAGGGCCGCCGATCGCCTCCGGTGGACGCTCGTGCTCGCGAGCGTCGCGGTGTGGTTCGCCGCTCTCGCGCTCAACGTCGGGGGCAACGCGATCCACCTGGTGCTGCTCGTGGCCATCGGCCTCCTCGTCTACGAGCTTCTCATCGACGAGCCGATGTGAGCGCGGCCGATCGGGACGGGGTGCCGGCCTGAACGGGGTCCCGCGGACCGGGAAGTCGCCGCCCCGAGCGACATCTTGACCACGAAGTTGGGCCGGCACACAGTGGCGCTCGCCGCGGGATCGACCAGCGGCAGCGGAGGTGGACCGTTATGGCGCTTCGATCCGGTCGGCGCATGCTCGTCGTTCTGTCGTGCGCGCTCATCCTCAACGCAGCCGCGCTGGTGGCCGTGGCCAGCACGAGCACTACCGTCAGCTTCAGCGGCCGGGAATTCTTCCCCGGTGTCCACTATGGCGGCGCGACCTACGGCGCCACATTCGCCGGGGCGACGACCATCGGCGGCGCGATCTTCGCGAGCGTCAATTACCTCGGTACGGCAGGTCTTGGGAATTTGGTGACGATTTTCGGCGGCTCATGGGCGACGGTGAACGCTGACGGCTCGCGGCTCCGCGGGCGGGTGACCGGCGGTGTCGTTCAGTGGCCGACGACCTTAGGCGGGGACATCCGCTGCGGCCCCGGCGTCGCGAAGTTCTCAGCGACCCTATCGAACGGCGGCACGATCGCCGGATGCCTGGATGACACGCATCCCGCCACGGTCTTTCCGCCCACGATCTACGGGACGCTGACGCTACCGTAGCGATGCGGCGCCCGCCTCTCGCCTGCGCGTCAGGAGATCGCGGCGGCGCTCAGGCGCAACATGACGCGGCCGCGAGGCACATGCCGTGCTGATGGCTACGGTCGCACGCGCGCGCCGGCCATGAAGCGGCCACGTTCGAGATCCGCCGCGGCGATCATCTCCTCGGTGCGGTCGAGCGGCCGGAGCTCGAAATGCGTGTCCGAACCCACGGAGAACCGCGCGCCCGCGCGCTGGGCGCGCACCAGGAATTCGCGATGCGGCACCCCGTACGACTCGTTGATCTCGATCGCGACGTCGGACTCGACGCAGAGATCGATGAGGCGATCCTGCCACTCCGCCGGATAGCCGGTCTCCGGATCTCCCAGTGCGGCGAGCGGGGAGAAGGTCGGATGGCCGAGTATGTCGATGCCACTCTCGGCGATACCTTCCGCGACGACCTCGAGCGTCCGCTCCAGCATGCGCCGCTGAAGGTCGGGATCGGTGAACCGCTCGCCGCCGGGGAAATCGCGGCGCCGGCCCTTCAGGACCTGCCCCGCTGCGTCGTACGTGATCTTCTCGTCACCCAGTTGAAGCGAATGGACGGCGCCGATCAGGTAATGGAGCGCGTCGCGCGTCGCCGGCCGCAGTGGCGGCGCGATGCCAAGATCGTATTCCAGGCCCACGCGCAGGCCGAGGCGGCCGGCGTCATCGAGGTAGCGCAACACGTCGTCGTCGCTTCGCATCCTCGCCCCCCAGGGAAAGTGGTCGGACACGCCGTGCGGGCGGCTGCGCGTGCTCGCGGCCCTACCGGCGAGCGACACCGTTCCGTCGGAGCGGTCGCTGTGGATGTGGTGGTCGAAGAGATCAGGCAACCGGTTCCGGGTGGCCGCTCCACGCGGCCTCGACCATCGTCCACAGCACGCCTGAGACGAGCGTGTGGCCACCGAGAAGGATCGGCATGTCGGCATCCCTCGCGGCCATGGTGAAAGCGCGGAGGTCCATGTCGCGTATCGCCTCCACGTCGAAGAGATCGGACGCGAAGCGCTCGGCCGGATCTGGGCGCCAACCGAGGTGCGCGAACACGACCCGGCTATCGAACAGCATTCCATCGCCGAGCTCGCGGAGACGGGCGAAGAAGCCCTCGGGGGCCGTCGCCGCATAGAGGAAGCCAAGGACCGTCCGCGCGAGACCCGCGGCATCGCGCCCCGCCGCCTGCATCCCGCGCTCCTCCGCGAGCATCCGGACGCGACAGGCGGTCTGCGACTCGAGGAAGGTCCAAACCGGCGCGCCGACGCGGCCGGCGACGAGCAGCTCCTGCTCCGGCGTCGTGATGAGACGCATGATGGCGTCGATCCGAGCGCCGAGCTCCTGATCCCAGGATCCGAGCCCGCGGAGCTCGGGGGGGCAGAGCGGATGGCGCACCAGGACGGTCGCGTCGGCGGGAGTGTCGACGTCGAGCAGCGTCGCGGCCGACCGAGGCAGCTGCCGCGATGGCAGCCCCGCCTGCTGGTGCAGGAGCCGCGCCAGGGGATTGTCGGTGGCAGGCAGCGTGATCGCATCGAGCGCGGCAGCGGGAACGAAGGCGACGAGGTCGGCGGAGTGGTAGTTGTTCGACAGGACGAGGTGATCCGCTTCCTCGATGTCGCGGCGGATCTCAGCGAGGTCGGCCACCGCGAGGAGCGCGCCTGCGCCCGCGCCCACGACGCAGACGCGGTCGAGGCGTCGGCGGCGCACGAGCCGCGCCAGCTCCGCGCCGAGGTGAAAGGGCTGCCCCTCGGCAGGCTCCGCCTCCGCCCCCGTCCGCGTGAACGCCGCGGCGGCCTCGGCGTCGGCCGTCACCGCGAGCAGCGGCGCGAAACCCGCCGCCCCGGCCCGCTCCAGGAGCCCGGCCGCGATCGCGACGCGGAACGCGTCGAGGCGCCGCTCGAGCGCGCTCTCGCCGGCGCGCCCGAAGAAGACCACGAAGGCGGTCACTCGGCCGACGATAGTGGCTGGGGCATCGCGCGGCCCCGCTCCCCGGCCCTCGCGGCGCCGCCGAGCGCTTCGATCCGGAACAGGAGCGCGAGAGTCAGCAGCGACAGGGCGGCCGCCGCGGCGGCGCGCGCTCCACCCGCGGGCAGCGCGCGGATGACCGCGAGCCACTGCGGATCGCTCCAGTCGAGCAACCGCTCTGGGTGAAAGTTCACATTCAGCGGGCGCGTGTCCCAGCCCTGGTCGTACACCAGTGCCCCGGCTCCGTAGAGGATCAGCGACCACGCCGCCGCGACCCAGAACGCCCACCTCGACACACGCGCGCGCAACAGCCCATGGCCGATGCCCCAGGCGCACGCGGCGAACAGGATGGGCGTCTGATCGTCGAGGAACCGCGGGCCGAACACCCGCCCGCCCCACCACTCCGCGTAGGTCGCGTACAGCAGAAGCGTGCCCACCCACAGCGCGGAGAGCCAGCGGAGCCGCGCGGCGACATTGCCCGACCGGCGCCAGGCGATCCCGAAGGCGAAGAACGCAGCGAGCAGATACGGCTGGTAGATGAAGAAGCCGCGGCTCGGCGACAGCAGCAGGCCATACAGGCCAAGGCCGATGTCGTTGTCGAACGGCTTGGTGCCGTATCCCTGCTCGAGCGGCGACCCGAACGCGATCTGGTCGTAGATCAGCAGCGGAAGGACGCCGACCGCGAAGCCCAGAGCCGAAACAGCGAGTGCGCGTATGGAGCGGGGCGCCAGCCCGAAAGCGACCAGGGCGGTCGTCTGCCGTATCACCGCGCCGAAGCCGAGAAGCACCGCGGCGGCGAACGCGCGCGCCGCCGTCAGCCGGCGCTCGACGAGCACCAGCCACAGCGCGGCCGCGACCGTCAGATGCACGCCGGCGTGCTGCCAAAGCGCCTGCGACGCGATCGTCCGCGAGCTGGTTCCGAACGTGTAGAGCAGGACCAGCGCGAACGCCCATCCCGGCGTCACGGATCGCGCGAACGTGGCCCACAGGAGCAGCGTCGCGGCAGCCTCGACGATCGCCGCGACGAGGTGACCCATATAGATGAGCCCGGTCGCGTCCGTCGGGGCGACTCCCGCGAGCACGAGCGGGACGTATGCGGGGAGCGCGAGCAGCGCCATGCCGGGCGGAAAGATCGAGCAGACGTGGTCGTCCGGCCCCGGCGGCGGCGGCCCGCCCACGGACCGCGCGGCGGTGGGCGGTCCGGTGGCAGTGGAGATTCCGCACGCGCGGAAGTAGTACGTCTGGCGGTCGATGCCGCCCCCTTCGACGGGACCGGTGAACTCGTCGAAGTCGACGTTCCCCGAACGCACGATCGTCCACGCGAACAACGCGTTCGGTACGACGTCCGGCGACCAAATGAGATTCAGGTTCGCGAACGAGAGGACGACAAGGAGAACGCCGCGCATCACCCAGCGGGGCGCGTCGCTCACGCGGCGGTATCGCAGTGCATGCCTCCGAATTGTGCGCCCCGCTTTTGGCCCTTCCTGCCACGCCTGAGGGGGTCGAAGGCCCTCAAAGGGTTCTCTGGCCCTGCTCAACGGCGTGGTGTGGCCGCATGCGAACGCGTCGCTGCTTCAGTCACCGGACTCCGCCCCGACGCCTTGAGTCTTCAAAGCCCGGGGGTAAGGCGGCGAATAGGGCCCTCTGGGCCCTGCTTAACGACGTGGGGTGACCGCACCCAACCACCGCGCAACTTCAGTCAGCGGCATACCGCCCGCATTGCTGTGTCTTCAGAGCCCGGAGTCCGAGGGGGCGAAGCCCCCTCGTGTTGTGTGGCTATTCGTCGATCGCGACGACGTAGCCGGACATCGCGCGGGCACCCGCGGCGCGAGCCGCGGCGGCGGCGGCGCGAAGTGTGGCTCCGGTGGTCGAGACGTCGTCGAGTAGTCCGATGTGCAGCCCACGCAGGGCACCTGCTTCGGCGACGAAAGCGCCGCGCAGGTTCTCCGTCCGCTCGCGCCGGTCGAGCTCGACCTGCGGGCGGCCGGACCGGATGCGGTGCAGCGCCGGTCGGGACGGAAGTCCGACCGCCAAGGCGACGCGCGCGGCCAGCAGCTGAGCCTGGTCGTAACCGCGCGACGCCACGCGGGCCGGGTGGAGCGGGACCGCGACGAGCGCGTCTAGACGGTGGCCGCCGGCGAGATCGGCCGCGACGAGGGCGCCGACGAGGTCGCCGAGCTCGGTCGCGAGCGCGCGCTCGCTGGCGTACTTGAGACGGTGGATGGCGAGGCGCAGTGGACCTTCGTATCCTCCGGCCCCACGAATGCGAAGGGCCGGCGTCAGCGCGACGGTGGCCGGCTCCAGGAGGTCGCGGCACTCATGGCAGAACCACTCGCCAGGGGCGCCGCACCCGGCGCACCGCGGCGGGATCAGGACGTCGCGGGCCGCACGCAGGATCAGCAGGGTTCAAAGAGCCTCGAAGACGAGTACGTCGCCGCCTTGCGTGCCGCTGGCCGCGACGGCTCCGGCGGCGAGCTCGAGCACATCCACCGCGCCGCGCGCGCGGATCGCCAGCGACCATGGGCGCAGCCCAGGACCGACCTTCACAACGCGGCCTTCGCCATCGAGGAACACCGCGTCGATCCGCATGCGCATCCCGAGCATTGTGATCGTGGACGTGCGCGTGATGAGGAGCCCCTCACCTTCGGCGAGGCGCGACCGGCCCATGAGGCCGATGCCGCGAGAAAGAAGGGAGTCTGCGACGCGGCAGCGCTCTGCGACGGTGGTGGCTCTGGTGAGGTTGAGCACGCGGTAGTCGGAGCGGGAGCGCGCGGTCCCGGCCCGGAGGCCGGCCGGACTCAACTCAGAAGGTCCCGCACGAGGACATCGCCGACAACGCGGCTGGCGCGAGGATGACGATGAACAGCGACGGGAAGATGCATCCGATCGTCGGAAGCATGATGAGGATCGGCGCGCGAGCCGCCTTCTCCTCGGCGCGCTGACGGCGTTCCGTGCGCAGCTGCTCCGACTGGATCCGCAGGACCTTGGACATGGACACACCGAGCTGGTCAGCCTGGATGATCGCACTGATGAAGCTCGCGAGCTCCTTCACCGAAACGCGCTCCACGATGCCACGCAGGGACTCCTGCCGCGACTTTCCGACACGCTGCTCGCTGGCCGCGTGCTTGAACTCCTCGGAAAGGGGACCCTTCAACTTCTCGGTCACCTTGACGATCGCCGCGTCGAACCCGAGCCCGGCTTCCACGGAGATCGTGAGCAGGTCGAGCGCGTCCGGGAGGGCCTCGAGGACCTTCCCATTGCGGCTGCTGGCCTTGCGCGACAGGTAGAAGTCGGGCGCCATGAAGCCGACGAGGATGCCGCCTACGAGCCCGAGCGCAGCGGGGAGCGGGTCGCCGATCGTGAGCTGCACGAGTGAGGTCACCAGGACGCCGCCGACGATCGCCGCGAACCCCTTGATGCCGAGGAAGAACTCCACGCCTGTCGTCTCCATGCCGGCGCGCTTCAGCTTCAGGCCGAGAGAGCGCATGGTGTTGGCCGGATAGAAACGACCGACGATGGACGACAGACCGCGGATGACCGGCTTCAGGGTGCGTTCGGACAGCGGGCGCTGGAGCTCCATCTCCTCGAGGCTGCGCGGGCGAAGAGCGATCTGCTGCAGACGCACCTGCACCGGATCAAGCTGTCGGCCCATGACGAACGACGCGAACACGAGGACGACCGCGAAGAACATCATCCCGCCGAAGACCATGGACTCCACGGTCAGACCCTGATGTCCGTGATCTTGCGGATGATGAAGAACCCGATGGTCATCAGCACGATCCCGAAGGCGATGAGGACGCGGCCGATGGTCATGCTGAAGAGCGGGTCCATGAAGGCGGGATTGATGAGGTTCAAGACTCCCCCGAGCGCGATCGGAAGTCCCGCGACCATGTAGCCGGAGATGCGACCCTGCGCCGTTAGGGTCCTGATCTCGCCCTTGATGCGGACCCGCTCGCGGATGGTGAAGGCGATCGTGTCGAGGATCTCGGCGAGGTTACCCCCGACCTGCTGCTGAATGCCGATCGCGGTCACCATGAGGTCGACGTCTTCGCTACGGATACGCCGCACCAGGTTCTGCAGCGCCTCCTCCATGGACAGGCCGAGGTTGACCTCGCGCACGACGCGCGCCATCTCCTCGCCCATCGGCGCGGCCGACTCCCGCGACACGAGCTCGATGGATTGAAGGAAGCTCGAGCCCGCGCGCAGGGAGTTCGACAGGAGGGTGATGGTGTCGGCGAGCTGCTTGTTGAAGGCGCCCAGGCGGCCGGCGATGCGACGGCCGACCCACAGCCGCGGGCCGAAGTATCCGAGGATGAGGCCGATCACGCCGTACGTCGGATCGCGCAGCACCCAGAGCAGGAGCCCGAGCCCGATGCCCGCTCCGATCCGGATGTAGTAGTACTCGCTGACGCGAAGTTTCAGGTTCGCGCGAGCGAGGTCCCGACGGACCCTCGCGGCGAACCGCTTGTCGTCGAGATCGGCGGAGAGCGTTGCGAACGGGTCGACCTGTTTGCGCTTCTTCTTGCTGTCGCGCCGCTCGCGCTTCGTCTCGGGGCCGCCGGCGTATCGCGCCATCCGGCCCTCGACGATCTCGGTCACCCCCACGAGGCGCGAGACGCCCCACGAAGCGAGGAGGACTCCGGTAAAGAGGACGATCGGGAGGACAAGCTCCACTATCGGAGTCCGGCGGTGAGGTCGCCGAACACGTCGCGCGGGAGCCGGATGCCCGCCGCCTCGAACTTCTCGGTGAACTTCGGCCGGATGCCCGTCGGGCGCAGCCGTCCGTTCACCAGGCCATCGACGTAGCCGGTCTGCTCGAACACGAAGACGTCCTGGAGGACGATCGTGTCGCCCTCCATTCCCTGCACCTCGGTGACGTTGGTGATCTTCCTCGACCCGTCCTTCAGGCGGGAGATCTGCACGATGAGATCGAGTGCGCTGGCGAGCTGCTCCTTGATCGCGCGCGCCGGCAGGTCCATCCCCGCCATGAGGCACATCGTCTCGATCCGGCTCAGCATGTCGCGCGGCGAGTTCGCGTGACCGGTCGAGAGCGATCCATCGTGGCCGGTGTTCATGGCCTGGAGCATCGAGAGGGCTTCGCCGCCGCGGACCTCACCGACGATGATGCGCTCCGGCCGCATTCGCAAAGCGTTCTTCACCAGATCCATGATCGTGACCGCGCCCTTCCCCTCGATGTTCGCGGGGCGTGACTCGAGGCGCACGACATGGTCCTGCACGAGCTTAAGCTCGGCCGCGTCCTCGATGGTCACGATGCGCTCATCCTCCGGGATGAACCCGGACAGGATGTTCAAGAGCGTGGTCTTGCCGGAGCCGGTGCCGCCCGAGATGAAGAGGTTCAGCCGCGCCTCGACGCAGGCGCGCAGGAACTCCATCATCTCGGTCGTCGCGGTCCCGAGGCGAATGTAATCGTCCACCTGGATGCGATATTTCGGGAACTTTCGAATCGTGACTACCGGACCGTTGAGCGCGAGCGGCGGGATGATGACGTTCACGCGAGAGCCATCAGGAAGACGCGCGTCCTCCATCGGCTTCGACTCGTCGACCCGTCGGCCGATAGGGGCGATGATCCGCTCGATCACGCGCATCACGTGCTCGTCGCTGGCGAAGGTGATGTCGGACAGGAACAGCTTGCCCCTGCGCTCCAGGTACACGCGGTAAGGCCCGTTCACCATGACCTCGGTCACCGAGTCGTCGTTCAGAAGCGGCTGGATGGGGCCGAATCCGAGGATGTCGTCGACGATCTGGTCGAGCATCCGCTGCCTCTCGACCCGGGTCATGACGACCGCCTGGTCGTCGAGGAAACGGTTGAACATCTCCTCGATGCTCGAGCGCAGCGCCTTCAGATCGCTCAGATCGAGGCGCGGGTCGAGGTTGTTGATGATGCGGCTGTGGAGTTCGGTCCGGACGTCGCGCATCGTGTCCCGGACGGGGTGGACCGAGAGCGTCAGCGGGCCCGAGGCTGGGGGTGGCGCGACGGTCCCCGCCGCCGTTACAGGCGGTCGTTCCTGTGGCGTGACCGGGCGAGCGCCCTCGATGCGCTTCAACAATGACATCGCTTCTGTCTAACCGCCGGTGCGACCGCCCGTTACTCGCGCGGGCGAAGGGCCTTTCGCCGCCCGGGAGCGGTCGTCCGGCTACCTCGCGAAGCGGCGGAACCCCTGACGGGAGGCCTTGCGCTCGGGGACGGCCGCGACCGGCTCGGCGTCGCCCGATAGGCGCGCCGCCAGGGCGAAGATGTCCTGCGCGATCTTGCTGTCGCGGTAGGTGATGACGAAGGGGATCCCGCGGTTGACGGCCAGGACCAGGGGGAGGCCGTCGGACACGATGGTATGGCGGATCTTCTTGCCGAGGCTGACCTCGACGTCGGCGAGCTTGATGCCACCCGCGCTGTCACTGCGGTTCGCCACGAGCTGGACCTTCTGGTCGTGATAGCCGAGCTGCTTGGCGATCTCGAGGAAGACGCGGATGTTCTTCAGGCTGGTGAGTTCGAGTGTGAGGAGGGTCAGGATGACCTCGGCGGCGTCGAGGATCGCGAGCACGGCTTCCTGGAACGACGGCCAGGTGTCCACGATGACGTAGTCGTAGCGCTCACGCAGCACCTCGATCACGTGCTTCATGTGCGCGGCGCTGATCAGCTCCGTCGTCTCGGGCGTCGGCGGAGCGAGGAGCACCTTCACGCCGGTCGAGTGCTGGAACAGCACGCTCTCCAGCACGTCCGCGTCCGCGGATTCGAACGAACCGACGAGGTCGGCGATGGTCTTGGCCTTGGGGCTCACGTTGAGGATCACGCCGACGTCGCCGAATGGCAGGCTGCCGTCGACGAGGCACACTGGCTTTCCGGTCGACTGGTGAAGCGCCACCGCGAGGTTCGTCCCGATGGTCGTGCGGCCGAGGCCGCCCTTAGGCGAAAAGAGGGCGATGACCCTCCCGCGCTCCCGCTCGGCGACGGCGGCAGCCGATACGCTCCTCGTCGGCGGGGGCGGCGCGGATTTGAGGCGCCTGGTCCTCTCGAGCTCGTTGACGTTGCGGATCGCGCTCACCAGCTCGTCCGCGGTCGTACGACCCTTCACGAGGAATTCGCGCGCGCCCGCGAGCATGGAGCGACGAAGGTAATCCTGCTCGCCCTGGACGCTCATCATGATGATCGGCGACTCGGGGACGGTGTTCGCGATGATCTCCGTCGCCGCGATGCCGTCCATGCCGGGCATGTTGATGTCCATGAGGATCACGCTGGGACGCTCGCGCTTCGCGATCGCGATCGCCTCCTGACCGCTATCCGCCGAGCCGACGATCTCGATGTCGGGCTCGAAACCCAGAAGCTTCGCGAGGTTGTCCCGGGTCTCGTCGACGTCGTCGACGATCAGCACCCGTATCCGCTCCTGGTCGACCACTTGTGCCGGCATCAGGCCACCCTCTCGAACGCGAGTGCGACAAGGACCCCGGCGCCGAGCGCGACCCCGTAGGGGATCCACGAATGAAGCAGCGCGTTCAGCGAAGGCCTCGAGCGGGACGCCCGCCGGGCGGCCATGAACGCGAGCGCAACGATCCCGCCGGCGAGCGCCCCGAAGAGCCCTGCATAGAGGAGGAAGGTCGTGCCGCGGAGCGCCCTCACCGCCATCAGCAGCTTGACGTCGCCAGCCTTGAGCCCGCGAGCCGCGTAGACCGGGTAGGTCACGGCCATCGCGAGCGCAAGTCCGGCGGCGTGGTCGAGAAGTCCCTCACCGAACAGCGTCCCGGGCAGGCCCTCCCAGGCGCCGAGCGCCAGTCCGGCGAGCATCGCCGGGTACGTCACGGCATTCGGGATGCGGCGCCATCGCCAATCCGTGGCGACCACGACGAGCACGAAGGCCACCAGGACGGCGTTCTCGACGATGCGCTGGGGTGTGATGGCGCCCTCCGTCTGCCGCCGGCCGGGCCGCGCCCGTCCCAATGCAGCCTTGTCTTGCCTGAAGGATAGCCTGACGAACGAGCGATGGGCCCCCCGGACCCCGGACGGCCGATGAGCGCAGCCATGGGGCGCGTCCGCATCGGGACGTCGGGCTGGCAGTACAGGCACTGGCGTGGCGACTTCTATCCGGCCGGGCTGCCGGTCGCGCAGTGGCTGCGTTACTACGCGGAGCGCTTCGACACGGTGGAGCTGAACAATCCCTTCTACCGGCAGCCTGAGCGGGCGACCTTCGCCCGGTGGCGCGCGGCGGTGCCGGACGACTTCGCGTACGCCGTCAAGCTGAACCGCTTCATCACGCACATCAGGCGGCTGAACGTGGAGGCCGAGAGCGTGCGGAGGGCGTACGACACGCTCGCCGGGCTCGGGCCCAAGGCGGCGGTCGTTTTGGCGCAGCTTCCGCCGGGCATGCGCTTCGACCCGGAGCGCACGCGGTCCTACTTCCGCGCGGTCGCGCGCCGCCGCAGACGGCATTCGATCGAGCCGCGCGAAGCGTCATGGTTCACGGCAGAGGCGCTGGGAGTGCTGCGCGAGCGGCGCGTTGGGCTGTGCATCGCCGACACGCCGCTCTTTCCGACGGCCATGGCCGTGACGGCCGACTTCGTCTACGTCCGCTTTCACGGCCCTGGGCGGCTGTACGCCTCGAACTACGAGGACGCCGCGCTGCGCGAGTGGGCAGGCCGGATCAAGGAATGGCGCAACCAGGGACTCGATGTGTTCGGGTACTTCAACAACGACAGCTTTGGCTACGCCCCGCGCAACGCGATCCGCCTGCGCGAGCTCGTGGGATGACACCACGACGTGCGCCGGCGTGCCCCCCGGTCCGCTCGGCGGGTACCGCTGGCGGCCGCGGTCACGATCGCGTAGTCAGCGCGCGCGGCCTTGCGGCGACCGGGCGTGACGCTACCGTTCCCGAGGTGAGCGAGGTGATCGCGGCGACTGCGCGGCAGCTGCGGGAGCTCCATCGTGCCGCCCTCGAGGTGTCGGGCGACCTCGATACGGGGCGGACCCTGCACACGATCCTGCGCGCCGCAGCGAGCTTGGTCCGCGCACGATACGGGGCTCTGGGCGTGCCAGACCGCGCCGGAGGATTCGAGACTTTCATCACTGTCGGGATCCCCGATGAGCGCTGGGCACTGATCGGGGGGCTGCCGCGGCTACACGGGATCCTCGGCGTACTTTTGAGCGGGGGCAACACCATCCGCCTCGACGACATCGCGCGCGACCGACGATTCTCGGGCTATCCACCGCACCATCCGCGGATGCGGGAATTCCTCGGCGTCCCGATCCGCCACCGCGGCCTGGTCCTCGGGAATCTGTACCTGTCGGGTACTCCGGAGGGCCGCTTCAGCGCGGCCGACGAACAGCTCGTCGAGATGCTGGCGGCGCACGCCGGCATCGCGATCGCCACCGCGCGCCTCTCGGCGCGCGGTGGCGAGCTGGCCGCGCTGCGCGAACGAGACCGGGTGGCGAGGGAGGTCCGCGACGCCGTCGCGCAGGCGCTGTTCGGCATGATGGCCGCGGCGCACGAGGGGGCCGCGCGCGCCGAGGCCGATCCGGAGGCTGCTCGGGCCACGCTCGGGTCGCTCGAGGCCGCCGCGGCGACGACGCTGGGGCGCGTGCGCGACCTCACGGTCCGCGAGCGCGACGTCCTGCGGCTCATGGTGGAGGGGCTCGCGAACAAGGAGATCGCGGCGCGGCTCGGGGTCGGAGAGAAGACCGTCAAGTCCCACGTGAGCAGCGTCCTGGGAAAGCTCGGCGTCGCCGACCGCACGCAGGCGGCCGTGCTGGCGGTGCGGAGCGGCCTCGTCGGCTGAGGAGCTCCGCCCAATGACGGAGGCCGCCGGACCGATGCTCCGGGTTGGCTCAGACTGACCATCAGAACGTGGAACTGCGCGGATCGGTCGCTCTCCTCACCGGCGGCTCGAAAGGGCTCGGGCGGGCGACCGCGCTCGCCCTCGCGCGGGAGGGCGCTGCCCTCGCGCTGTGCGCCCGCGGCCCGGGCGAACTCGAACGCGTCGCGGCCGACGCCAAGGAGCTCGGTGCCGAGGCGCTGACCGTCGTTGCCGACCTGCGCTCGGAACGTGACATCGAGCGCCTCGTCGTGCTGACGCTGGACCGTTTCGGGCGCGTGGACATCCTCATGAACAACGCGTCGGAGCTCGGCCCGACACCGCTCCCGTTCCTCGCCGACTACGTGCCGAGCGCGTTCGATGACGTGTTGCGCGTGAACCTCGTCGCACCGTTCCGTCTGACCCAGTCGCTCATCGGAGGCATGCTCCAGCGGGGCCGCGGGGTGATCATGAACGTAAGCTCCGACGTTTCTGTGACCGGCTATCCGGGGTGGGGCGCGTACGCCGTCTCGAAGGCGGCGCTCGACGGGCTCACGCGGACGTGGGCGGCGGAGCTCGAGGGTACCGGAGTGCGCATCCACGCGGTCGATCCGGGCGACATGGACACTGCGATGCACCGCGCGGCCGCCCCCGAGGACGACCCCGCCGGACTGCTCGATCCGGCGACCTCTGCCCGCGCGTTCATCCGGGTCGTCCAGGACGACTCGCTGCCGTCGGGCCGGATGCGCGGCCCCGACCTGCTGGCGGCCGGTTGACGGTCCTCGCCGCCCAGGAACTTCCCGCCCATCTCCGGGCGAGCCTCCCTCCCGAGCTTCGTGGCATCCGGCGCGACCGCGTGCGGCTCCTCGTCGTTGACCGGGGCGCGGGTCGCGTCGAGCACCGGCGGTTCGACGACCTGCTGACGCTGCTGGGCCCGGGCGACCTGCTCGTGGTGAACAGCAGCCGGACGCTGCCGGCGGCGGTGCCCGCCGTACGCGCGAACGGGACGCGGGTGCAGCTCCGGGCGTGTGTCCGGCGGAACGATTCGTGGGACGTGCTCTCCGTCGGGATCGAGGCGCCGCACGCGAACCTGCCGCTGACACCGGGCGAGACGCTGCGGGCCGGCGGCGCGCCCCTCGGACGGGTGGTCGGCCGGCGGATTGACATCCCGTTCCTCTGGCGCATCGACCTCGCGCCCGGGACCGGGATCAACACCATCGCCTCG
This sequence comes from Candidatus Limnocylindria bacterium, assembly GCA_038211425.1. Taxonomy (GTDB): domain Bacteria; phylum Chloroflexota; class Limnocylindria; order P2-11E; family P2-11E; genus JALYKU01. Next base: position 23,310 of record JBBQVQ010000038.1, read on the forward strand.
CTCGGTGAGCCGATCCGTTACTCGTACGTGCCCACACCTGTCGCGCTCGACCGCTACCAGACCGTGTACGCGACGCGGCCGGGGTCGGCGGAGCCGCCCTCCGCGGGGAGGCCCTTTTCCTGGGAGCTGTTGCTCGCCCTGGGTGACCGTGGCGTCGGGCTCGCCGACGTCGTCCTGCACACGGGCCTCAGCTCATACCAGGACGACGAATTCGACCTCGAGCACCGCCTGTATGAAGAGTGGTTCGAGGTGGACGACGAGGCCGTCGCCCAGGTCGCTCGAGCCCGGCGCGTCGTCGCCGTCGGTACGACCGTCGTCCGGGCGCTCGAGACGGCGGGGGAGAGCGGCCCGCTGCGCGCTGCCCGCGGATGGACCGATCTGCGGATCTCGCCGACGACGGCGATCCGCCACGCGGACGCGATGATCACCGGACTCCACGAGCCGCAGGCGAGCCACTGGGAACTGCTCGAGGCGTTCGTCGACGCGCCCCTGCTGCGTCGCGCCTACGACGAGGCGCGCGAGCGGGGATACCTGTGGCACGAGTTCGGCGACGCGATGCTCATCCTCTAGCGCACCTCCGACGCTGCACGCCGCGACGCGAGGGGCCGCGCGCATCGTGGGCCGACTTGGCGGGGTCCCCGTCGGCGGGCCGGACCGCCGCCACCCCGCCGGGCTTGGCCTAGATGGCGCCGATCGGAGATGCCGCCCTGGCGCCGGTTCGTGCGCTCGAGACGACGCGTCCCTTCCCGAGCTGTTTGGCCTCGTACAGACGCGCGTCGGCAAGGGCAATGACCGCGTCGGCACTCATGCCCCGGTGCCACGTGGCGACTCCGAGGCTGGCGTCTATGCCGGGCGGCGCCAGCGCGCCGGCGCGCTCGCGGATCCTCGCGAGCACCCGTGAAGCGACCACCGTCGCGGTCGCGCCATCGGTCTGCGGGAGGATGACCACGAATTCGTCGCCACCCGCGCGGACCGCGATGTCGTAGGGACGGATCGATTCCTCGAGAGCGCGCGCCGAGAGCTGCAGCGCGAGGTCGCCGACGGCGTGCCCGCGGCCGTCGTTGAGGGCCTTGAGGCCGTCGAGATCCATCGCGACAACGCTGAATTCGTAGCCTCCCCGCTGGGCCAGTGCAGCGACGGCGCGAAGCTCGCGTTCGAGGTGATGGCGGTTGTACAGCCCGGTCAGGCCGTCTGTGAGCGCCTGCCGCCGCGTGGCGCCGAGGAGCCGCATGGTGGTCCGGGACAGCGCGTATCCCGCAAGGAGCAGCACGCTGACGAGCGCCAGGCGCAGCAAGAGGAACTGTCGCGAGACGTCGGCGGCGGTCGCCTCGAGCATCTCGGGAGATCGCCCGACGATGACGTGCCATCCGATGCCGGGGACCGTCGCCGCGGCGACGAGGGTGGGACTTCCGTCCAACAGGTCGCCCACCTCGCCCCGGACCCGTGAGCCCGCCAGCATCGCGCTGACCGTCGTATTCGTCGAGAGGTCGCGCAGAGCCGAACCGTTCTGGGCACCGGCCTCGGCGACGATGATCTTGCCCTTCTGATCGAGCAGGTAGATGTTGGGAAATGCGCCGCGGAACGGCGCAAGCCACCCGCGGGCCTTTCCCAGGTCGACGAGAGCGCCGAGCACTCCGATGGGCCGCCCATCCGGATCGCGCAGCGGCGTGACCACGGCGACTCCAGCCGGATTCCCCTGCACGGCGGCCTCAAATGGTTCGGAGACGTACGAGGTCCAGTTTCGAGCGACGCCCATGAAATAGTCGCGATAGGCGAAGTTCTGGCCGACGACGCCAGGTGCGGGCGGCTCGACCGCGAGCAGCGTGCCCGCCGTGTCCAGGATGAACAGCCGCTGTACGTCCTCCCCGAACAGCGGCTCCCGGTCGGCGAGGAGCGCGACCATCGGGCCGATATCGCCTGCCGCGACCGCCTGGCGTAGCGGCTGTCCGGAGGCGACCACCTCGACCCGCGCGCGCACCTCGGCGATCCGGCCCGCGACGACACCGGCGCCGACGTCGGCGCCCTCATCGAGCTGCGCCTGCGCCTGGCTGCGCAGCCGATCGCGGCCCGAGTTTTCGACGACCTGCCCGGCCACGATGACGGGGAAAGCGATGAGCAAAGCAATGAGGAGGACAGCTCGCCACGGAGACGCGATGAATCGCTCGAACCTCGATCCGTGGCGCCGGCTGCTCGGCCTGCGCCGGGAGGCGACGCCGCGGCCGCCGGTCGCCGCTACCACCGTTTCCCCGAGCTTGCTTTGCCGCTTGGTCAGGAGGGTAGCGTACGCTTTGGCCAACCCCTCCGATGATGGTCCGTCATTCCTCGGGCACGGGCGCACCACCCGATCGGCGATCCTGACCCACCGCTGCGCCGCTCAAAGCAGCGACATGAGGGGCGGGCCGAGGAAGACGATGAGCAGGGCCGGGAGGACGCAGAACGTGAGCGGGAACAGCATCAGGATCGGCAGACGCCGCGCCGCCGCCTCGGCGTGGCGGCGGTCCGCCTCACGAAGCGAGTCTGCCTGCGCGACGAGGAGGTCCGCCAGCGGAGCGCCGAAACGCGCCGCGGACCTGACCAGCGCGGCGACCCGGGCTTCGTTGTGCCCCGCCGCGGCGAATGGCGCGAACGCCTCGGCCGGTGGCCGTCCGAGCGCGAGGTCCGCGAGGAGCCGGCGCGCCTCGGGTAGGCGCGCGACGACCGGAGCCCTGCCGACCATCTCCGCGAGCGACTGCTGGAAGGTCAATCCGGCTTCCAGGCCGACGACGACGGCATCGATCAGGGACGCGAAGTCCGCACGCGGCGCCGTCGCGCGCACGAGTCGCCATAGCCACACGCCCGCGAGACCCTCGAGCACGACCGCGAGCAGGAGCAGCGGTAGGCCGCGGCCCGTCAGCGCTGCGAGATATTCCGGCATGGCAACCGCGAAGAAGGCTCCTCCGAGCGGCGCGAGCGCGACGAGGACGATCGCGGAGAGCCGTCCCTGCGCAGTCAGGGCGGCCTGCTCGTCCTCGAGCGCGAGGCGGCCGCGGAGCAGCTTCGCCACCCTCCCGAGGCTGCGGCCGATGCGCCCGCCGCTTCGGGCGAAGGCGGCGAGCACGATGGCGAGTGGTGCGACATCCTCCGCGGGAAGCACATCCTCGTAGCCGCGGAGTGCGGCGTCGAGCGGGAGCCCGAGGCGCAGCGAGGCGGCTAGCCGCCGGGTCACACCGGCCAGCGGCTCCGGGAGCGTCGGCGCTACCTCCGCGAACGCGAGCTGGAGCGAGAGTCCGCTCGCCAGAGCCGCCGCGATCGCCTCCACGAGGCCGGGTAGGACCACGCGCCGGGTACGCCGCGCTGAGCGCACCCGTGGAGCGAGGGCTCGGGCGCGTCGGCTCGCGGGTCCGCCGCGAGCGAGATCGAATTCGGCGGCCACGATGCCGAGCGCGACGGCGATGAGAAGCACGGTCACAACGGGATCTCGCGGAGAGGGTAGGGACCGGCACCGGACGGATCGAACTCCGCGACCGCGATGATCCTGCGGCGGCCCACCGGATCCCGCTCCTGGTGCACGACGATGTCGATCCCGTGACGGATCTGCTCGCGCACGGCGCTCAACGGCAGGTCGACGCCGCCCATGAGCGCCATCGTCTCGAGCCGCAGGAGCGCGTGATACGGCCCGTTCGCATGCGCAGTGGTGAGCGAGCCGCGGTGCCCGGTGTTCATGGCCTGAAGCATGTCGAGCGTCTCGCCGCCGCGCACCTCGCCGACCACGATGCGATCGGGCCGCATGCGCAGCGCATTGCGAAGCAGCGTGCGCACATCGATCGCGCCGAATCCCTCGACGCTCGGGGCGCGCGTCTCCAGCGACACGACATTGGCCTGTGCCACTAGCCGATAGGTACATATGACGCTGCATGCCCGCGCGGGCGGTTACTCGCGTAACACCCGACCGGCGCGGTCGGCGCGCCGACTATACGGAGGCGGGCGCGATCCGGACGCATCGCGCGGATAACACCCGCTCTGGCCTACGCCGGCGCCGCGGTGGCACCCGCCTCGCTGACTCAGATATCGGCGGGGACTTGCGAGGGGGCTAGCCGAACAACTGAAGCCGCTGGATCTTGCCGTTTACCACGCGGTATAGCTC
>JBBQVQ010000039.1:0-27238 GCA_038211425.1 Candidatus Limnocylindria bacterium
TCCTGATATGGGATTTCTCCACCTACCTTGCATGCTCTTCAAGGCGCTCTTGTGCGTTTCATCACCGCTTGCGACGACTTCTTTGAGATGGCGATCTTCCGCCTTTATGACCTCATCAGCCGTCTTTCCATGGAACGGGGCATCGCATGGTCCACCCATTTGTTTACACGTCATTGTTTTCATGAGTCTCACGTCCTTTCATGCGCGCGCTCGCGCCTGTAGCTCTCTACTGGCGTCCGCGCGCGGCAGGCATGGCTACGTATGCCGCGAGCGCGTCGAGGGATTGCTGCGCCCCCTGGGCGGCGTAGTACTTCGCGACTTTCTCGTCTCGCTCTTCCTTGCTGCCGAAGACCAACCGCAGTGTCGCCTCGGTCGTGGCGCCGCGCTCGGCGAGCGTGAGGGTGGTCTTCACCGCGTGCGGGTCATCCTTGCTCATCCCGTACATCCAGACGATGCGTTCCGGCGGCGCGATCTCCTTCCACAGCCAGTGGTTCGGATACTCGCTGCCATCGGGGCCCTGGATCGTGGCGTCCCACACTCCGCCCGGCTTGAAGTCGAACGCCTGCGTGGTGATCTTGCCGCCCGTCGGGGCACACCACTGGGCGAGGTGGGTGGCGCTGGTGAATGCGTCGAAGACGAGTCGCCGGGGGGCGTCGATGATGCGCGAGACGACGATCTCCCGGTCCGCCTCGTTGCTACCTTCGGTTGCCATCTGCATGCCCCTTCTGCTGAAGTGTCTTCACGTACTCGTTGAGCCGGTCGAAGTTCTCGTTCCAGTACTGCTCGAAGCCAATGACCCACTCGTGCACCGGCTCGAGGCCGCGCGCGTCGAGGCCGTAGAGCCGCTGCTGCCCGGACTCGCGGACCCGCACGAGTCCCACTTCGCGAAGCACGCGCAGGTGCTTCGACGTGCGCGGCTGCGCGATCCGCAGTGCGCGTGCGAGCTCATTGACCGGACGCTCGCGCCCTTTAAGAAGGACGAGAATCCGCCGCCGCTGCGGCTCGGCAACTGCGTTGAACGCATCAGAGGTCGTGGCGGCTCGTGCCATGAGCCAGAAGAATATATGTCTATATCGGCATATGTCAAGATCGAAAGCGCGGGTTGACTCGGATAGGGGGAGGGGACCGTCTCGACGGATGACCGAGAGCGCGACGCGTGACTCGGTCCGGTACGAGGGCTTTGGAGTCCGGGCGACCCGTGTTGGTTCGTGGGCTACGCGGGTCGGATGGTGATCGTCAGCGCGATAGTTCTCGGAACCTTCGGCGTCCTCGCTGCGCTCACCGGATCTTTGATCGAGATCGCCGTACGTCCCATCAGACGGCGGTTACGCCCCAACACGGGCTGAGAGACACCCCGCGTCTCCGCGAGGGACCGCTTACCTGCCGCTTGCGGACTTCATGCGCGACCGGCGGGTACCGAAGGGGTCATGTTGGTCACACGCAAGCATGTCGAGATGTTCCTCGAGCGCGAGCTCGCCGAGCAAAAGCCCGCGACCGCGGCAACCCGCTTCCGGTCGCTGGGGCTGGTCTGGCGCTGGTGCCTCGAGGAGGGCGAAGTGAGGGCGAGCCCGATGGAGCGCATGCGACCGCCCGCGATCCCCGAGTCGCCGGTCCCGACGGGGAGCCCGGCCACGTGCCGGGGCACCGTCCAGGGAAGGCGTGCATTTTTCGGGTCATTCCACAGGCTGACGTGGAACTATCGAGCAGGAATGTCCGGTCCCGCGGTGGGACCTGCGAGCCAGGTCTCCCTGCACCAGACCGCGGGATCGCGAGCCGCCGCTAGGGAGCCGGCAGTCCCTCGTAGATCATGTGGTCGTCACCACCCTCGGCGACCTCGATGACGATCGCGGCCGCCGGCCCGTTCTCCGCGTCGATCACCACCGAATACTGACCATCCGGAAGCTCAGCGATGTCGCGCGGGTCGATGAGCAACGCGCCGGTGGAGCCTTCGCCGATCGGCAGCGCGACGACCTGCGTCAGCACGAGGGTGCCATCGGCGAAACGGCGCCAGCGCAACGTCGCGCGCGACGCCTGCGCGCTCTGCAGCACGATCGGGGTCGTCCAGCCAGCGTCCCCGCCGAGTCGCTTGGTTACGTTCGGAAGATGGGTCCGCGCGGCGGGAGAGCCGCTCGCGGTGTACGCGCCGGCGACGGTCGGGCCGGTAGGCAAGACAACGGCCGCGATGGTCGCGCCCGGCGAATCGATCACAAGCGAGTACGTGCCGTCCGCGAGGCAGGCCGCGCTCCCGGCGGCACCGCACGGCGTTAGGGTGAGATGCTCGAAGCGGGGATCGAAGACCCACGAACGGCCGGGGTCGATCACGGGTCCGGTGAAGGTGCGGATCAAGGTGAACGACCCGATGGAGGTGAAGGCGAGCGTCGGCCGCGCGCTTGCGGACCCGACGTTCTGCACGACGACGGGGCTGGATCGGCCGATCTCATCGTTCTTGACGACGAACGGCGCGTAGAGCTTTGCGGCCCCGGAAGCGAGGGCGTCGTAGCTGTACGAGACGGGCGCGGCCGCGCTCTGACTGGCGTTCACGGCGGTCGCTACCGGCTGATCCGAGCTGATCGCGACGGAGTATTGCGTGGCGTCACGTAGGCCCGGCAACGTGTCAGGGTCGATCACTATCGACCGGCCGGGCTGGACGCTCCGAACCAGCGCTAGGGTCGAGGTCCCGTCGAAGCTTGCGAATACGATCGTCACGGTCGCCTGCAATGCACCGACGTCCTGAACGATGAATGGGGTGTCGTAGCCATAGAACCGTCGCGCGACGTTCGGCAGAAAGGCGCGCGTCGCTCCCGACGTGAAGCCGGTGTAGGCCATGGCCTCGGACGCGTTCCCCGAGCCCCGCTGTTCGTTCACCACAGCGACGACGGGTGCGCCGAAGCTGCGGACCACCACCGAGAACTGTGCGTCGTCAGGTAGGTCGGTGTCATCGTTGGGTACATCCGCGTACGAAGCGCCCGGCGCGAGCCCGCCGACCGCCCGGCAGGTCACGAGCGAACCGGTGGCGAAGCCGTAGAAGGCGACCTCGAGCGTGGTCGCGGCGGTGCCGACGTTCTGGACGATGAACGGCGTCACCCAGCCGAGCTGACCTCCGAGGGTCTTCGTGACGTTCGGCAGGTATAGCGTCCCGCTGGGCGACTGGGTCGCGCCGCACGTCGCAGCCGCGGCAGCCCGAGGCCCGGCGGCGAACGCCGACGCCGAGACAAGGATGACCACAGCGATGGCCGCCCGACGCATCGGCGCGGTGTTTTGCACGAAATGGGCCCACACGTCGAAACATGTCCTCACAAGCGTCCGACGAGCACATCGGGGGCTCCGTGCCGCGTCGCCGGGTGGATGCGAGGCAGGTCCAAGTCGTCGCCAACGACCGCAGGCGAGATCTACCGACAGCTCCCGACTCAGAAGCGCGGCCCGCCCGAACAGGCGCTTACTTGCGCTCGCGGTCCCGAAGGCGCGCCGCCTCGCGACGGCGCATCAAGGGCCGACGGACTCCGTCCTCGAGTTTTGAATCTGTCATCAGATCCAGGCCCGCGGCGCTCCCGAGACGTGCGGCCTGAAACGATCTAGCGGGGTAGCTGTAGCGGCTCTGTCTGGGAGACGGGGTCGGAGGGCCTCTTGTCGACGGCATAGTGCAGTGCCTGGTCGAACGTGAGAGCGCGTCCTTCTTGCATCGCGGCGCTCGCTGCGTCCTCTCCCAGTTGCGCCCGCGCGCGCCCCATTGGCGGACCGACAAAGCGTTGCCACACTGCGGGCGGGTTCTGCGCTGTCGACTCGTATACCGCTCGAGCCGCCCCCGCGAGCCGCAGAGCGCGTTCCGCGTCGCCGTCGAGAGCCTCGAGACAAGCGAGAACGTCGAGCGACCACGCTGCGCGGCGGTCGCGTAAGGCAAGACCAATACGAAGCGCTTCGACGATGTCGGCGCGTGCTTGGGACCGATCGCCGAGAATGATGCCGACGACCGAACGAAGGGTCAGGGTCGTCCCCGCCTCATCTTCCGTCGCGAGGCCCCGGCGTACCTCGAGGCTCCGGGAGTAGAGGTCGCGGGCGAGCCCCGGGTCGCCACGAACGCTTGCCAACGAACCCAGGTGATGCAGCACGGCGGCTTGAAGCTGCTCGCGCCCCGTCTCTTGCGCGATCGCGAGTGCCTCGTCGAGGGCGGACTGAGCCTCCCCGGCCTGTCCGGCGGCAAGCGCGACGCCGCCTTGGAACGCCAGGCCGCGGCCGATCAGGTCCCGGTCCCCGCTCGCCTTCGCGTCCGCGAGGCCGTCCTCGATCAGCGCGGACGCCGCGGCAAAGTCACCGGCGGTGTAGGCGAAGACGCCCGCATCCATGAGCGCCCGGTCGCGGCTGGCCGATCCCTTGGGGAGCCGCGCCACGAGGTCGCCGAGGAACGCTCGCGCCTCGAGCGCATACCCGCGTCCGAGCCAGAACTCGTAGAGGTTCCCTGCGATCCGGGCACCCGTCTCCGGCTGCTCTTTGATGCACCAGGCGAGCGCGGCGCGCAGATCGTGGTAGTCGGTCTCGACCCGATCGAGCCATTCCGCGAGGGCGCCCGGACGCCGCGATGACGCGAGTTCGAGCGAGTACATGGCTCGCCGTCGCTCCATCTCGTGTGCCGCGTTCGCGGTGGGCAGCTTGCGCTGCGCGTAGCCGCGGACCGCATGGAGCAAGGCGTACCGATCGTCGACGGGCTGCACGAGCGACTTCATCACAAGTTGGCCGAGATGCTCGAGAACGGAATCGAGCGGCAGATCGTCACCTTGGCACACGCGTTCGGCCGCGACCACCGAGAAGCTACCGGCGAAGACCGCGAGACGTTGAAGTAGCGTGCGCTCAGCAGGAGAAAGGAGTTGGTAGCTCCAATCGATCGTCGCTTCGAGCGTCTGCTGTCGACTCGCCATGGTGCGATCGCCGCCCGCCAGCGCCAGTCCCGTGCCCAGGCGCCGGAGGACTTCCTCGGGCGGCATGACGGCGGTGCGCGCGGCGGCCAACTCGATGGCGAGCGGCATCCCATCCAACCGTCGGCAGATCTCTTCGATCACGGATGTAGTCCCCGTGGAGGGCGTGAAGTGGGGCGAACGAGAGCGCGCGCGGTCGACGAAGAGCTGCGCCGCGTGTCGGGGAGGGAGGGAAGGCACCCGCCAGGTGACCTCGCCGCCGATGTTCAACGGCTCGCGGCTCGTCGCGAGGATCGAAAGATCCGGGCAGGACGCAAGGAGCGACTCCGTCAGGTCGGCGCAGGCAGAGAGCAGGTGCTCACAGTTGTCCAGCAGTAGCAGCATCGGCTCTTCGCCACAGTGCTCAATGAGCGTCTCCAGGAGCGATCGACCCTGCTGCTCCTCGAGGTCCAGCGCCGTCGCCACGGTGCGGTCGACCAGCTTCGGGTCCTCCAAGGGGGCCAGATCGACGAACCAGGCGCCGCCCGGGGTTCCGGCCGCGGCGTCGAGCGCGAGCTGTTTGGCAAGTCTGGTCTTCCCCGCTCCGCCCGGCCCGGTCAGGGTTACCAGTCGAGCGCGAGTCAACAGCTCGCGGAGATCGATAAGCTCGCGCTCGCGTCCCACGAAATTGGTAAGCAGATTCGGCAGGTTCGTGCGATACGCGCTACGAGCGTGCACCGGCGGGAACTGCTCTGGACTCGCGAGGTCGGTGAGCTGGAAGACTCGCTCCGAGCGTCGCAGATCCTTCAGCTTGTGCACCCCGAGGTCGGTGAGCTCGACCTCGGGCGGGGCATCGTCCTCCAGGAGCTCGCGCGTCGCTTGCGTCACCAACGTTTGGCCTCCATGGGCGAGGGCGAGCACCCTGGCGCAGCGGTTGAGCGGGGGCCCGAAGTAGTGGCCGCCCCGCAGTTCGACCTCTCCGGTGTGCAAGGCGATTCGCGTCCGCAACTTGAGGCCACCCGGCCAGTCCGCGGACCGGAATGCGCGCTGGATCTCGAGGGCGCCGACCGCGGCGTCCCGCGCCCGCACGAAGACCGCGAGGACGCTGTCGCCCTCGCGTCCACTTTCGACGATGGCACCGGCATTCCGCTCGATGGCTCCGTAGACGATCTCGTCGTGCTGGACCATCGCCGCTCGCATCGCACTGGTCTGCGCCTCCCAGGTCCGAGAGGAGTTCTCCAGGTCCGTGAGCAGGAACGTGAGCGTGCCGGCGGGAAGCACGGTCACGAGTGAAAGATTAGCGAACATGTGCTAGTTTGCCGCCGATGCCGTTCCCCTCCGCCGACCGTCGAGTGGCGCGAGCGCTCGCCAAAGAGGCAGAGACATTCGCTCAGCTGTTGCGTAAGATCCCGGTCGACAACGACGCTCCGCGGCATCCGGAGATCCAAGAGGCCCTGAACGGCTTCAAGCGGATCAATCGAAACCTCGCCGCGCGCAACAAGAAGGGCGAGGTCACGCTCGCGCGAAAGGTAAGGATCGGACGCGAGTTCCAGCAGATCGGCTCGGCTCTTCGCAAGAGGCGCGCCGCGCGCTGAATGCCAGCTTGATCAGGGTCGCTGCACTTCCCGAGAACTGGAGTTTTCGCTAGCTCGCCACCTATCACAGGCTGAGGCGGCGATGCCTTTCGCGCCGGCGCGGGCTCCAATGGCGTTGCAGATCGACGAACAACGTCGTTCGCAGCGTCAGCTGAGCGAGACCTTAACGAGAGTTCGGTGACAAGGAGGCCCGCCTGACCGACCAGATCAGCCCGAAGCAGTTCCACGAGTCCGCGGGCGTCGAGGATTGGCGCGTGCTCGGCGACGGTGCGTGCGCGCACTTCCGAGCCGGGTCGTTCGTGGCAGGCGCCCGGCTTGTGCAGGCGATCAGCGAGTCGCCGGGCGTCGACGACCACCACCCGGACGTTGACCTGCGGCACGACGGCGTGACCGTGCGCCTGATCACGATCACTGACGACTACGCCGGGATGACCCGAGGCCATGTCGAGCTGGCCCGCCGGATCTCGGCAGCTGCCCGAGACTTGGGCCTCTCTGCCGACCCGTCGGCAGTCCAGAGTCTGCTTGTCATCCCGGGCGCCACCGTCACCGCCGATGTAATGCCGTTCTGGCGGGCGGTGCTCGGGTACGAGCCTCGCCGCGACAGCCCCGACGAGGACCTCGTCGATCCGCGGGGTCGGGGGCCGTCGTTCTGGTTCGAGCAGATGGGTGAGCCGCGCCCGGACGGCGGCGGCGCGATCCACGTCGCCATATGGGTGCCGTACGAGCAGGCCGAGGCTCGCGTCGCGGCGGCGCTCGCCGCGGGCGGCCGGATGGTGCGCGACGAGTTCGCGCCGTCATGGTGGACGCTGGCCGACGCTTCGGGCAACGAGGCCGACATCGCCACCGCGATGGGCCGCGACTGAGCGACTGCACCTGGCGTGAGCTGAGGCCTGTCGCGCTCCTCGTCAGTCCCGCCCAGCTGTGCGGATGGTGAGCGTCCGCCTAGCGGCATCAGCAGAACCATCCCTTGCACTGCCTGCCTACGGGGTGTTGTTGGGGTCATCGAGCGGGTCGGCCCCGAAGCCGGTGAACAGGAGCCAGAGCATGATCGACAGCTCTCCGACGTTTGCCGGTTTCGCGATGCTGGAAACAAGCTGCGCGTGCTGGGGCAGGACCAGCGATGTGAATCTGCTCACCATGTATGCCGAACCTGCGAGGATCACAGCGCACCGATGAGGCGAGGCACGAAGTGTGATCGGATGATCAGGATCCCGAGCGGCCCCAACGGATCCACGATCACCACAGGTGTATTCGAATTCCGGCCGGGAGGCGTCCGGGATGCGACGATCCACGGCCCCTACGGCGAATATCCGAATCACATCGTATGGAAGCAGATCGTGCCCCCGGAGCGCATCGTCTGGTCGTACGGAAGCGCCAAGGACGATCCCCAGGCGGTGCTGACCACCCTCACGCTGGCCGAGCCCGGCGGAGCCACCGAGGTCACGCTGCGTCTGCTCTTCGGTAGCAAGGAAGAGCGTGACGAGAAGGTCGCAAAGTACCGCGCGGCCGATGGTTCGCGGCAGTCACTCGACCGGCTCGCTGCATCCGTGGGCCGGCGACCAAACAGACCCTGAAGGAGGAAAGACCGATGACCGCTGAAGCCGACAAGTTCCCCGCGCAGAGAGGCCGGACCACCCGCGTCTCCCGCGTCCTCGACGCGCCGCGCGAGGTCGTGTTCGAGGCAATGACGAAGCCCGAGCACCTCACGCACTGGCATCACGCCGGAGATGGCTGGACCACTCCGTTCGCAGAGGCCGACGTGCGGCCCGGCGGAGCGATGCGGATCGGCTACGCGTCCCCTGATGGAAAGGAGAGCTTCGTCCTGGAAGGTACCTATCGCGAGGTCGTCGCGCCGGAGCGGATCGTCTACGCGATGGCAGACGGACGGTCCGTCATCTCGACGCTCGAGGACAGCGGCGGCAAGACGAAGGTCACCATCGAGCTGACCCTCGAGACGGAGTACCCGGAAGAGATGCAGCGGCAGGGCTGGAGCGAGCACCTGGACAACCTCGCGAGCTATCTGGCGACGGCCTAGCCCTCGGCTCAGGCGTCCAGAAATGAGCCAGGTCAGCAGGACCCGGTCCCCGAAGTCCACGGACTGCGGTACGGGAAGCAGTTGTTGATGAGGTCCGTTCTCTTGTAGTGATGCAGGGCCGTGCGCCATTGCCACCGCCCGTCGAACTCGTCGAGGAAGAGGTCGATCCGCGTAGTGCGGTCGGGCTCCGTCCAGTCGGAGCGGACGAAGTACCGCTCCCGGCCGCCCTCCATCTGGACCTGCACCGCTGGATCGATGGTCACCGTGAGGTCACCCATCGCGAATCGGGTGCGGAGCCCCTGGGTGAACAGAGCGACGGAGCGGTAAAGAACGCCACCGGGCGGTTGGCCATCGATAAGGGGCGAGACAAAGATCCAGCACGTGGGCATCAGACGCGCGACCGCATCTGAATCCCGGGCAGCGAAGGCCTTGGCCAGCGCCTCGCCGAGCTGTCGCGTCGCGTCGCGCGGCGGGGTGGTGGCGGTGGGCACGGGGAACGGCGTGGGCTGCAACGCCACGAAGCTCATCGCGATGTTGTCGAGCCAGGTCTTCTGCGGCCGCAAGCCCTGGATCGCATCGAGCTCGTACATCCGATCGTTCGCGCGGATCACGAACGCGGTGGTCATGGCGGTCGCATTGTCAGCCACGAGCCTGACCGCCTCTCGACCACCGATCGTGACAGGCTCCACCCGCTGGTGCGTGCTCAGCGGCGGCGCACCTGGAGAACGCGGAGTCGTGACCCATTCCACGGCAGAGATGCCAGGGGCGTTGCGGGCCACCCCGATGCGGATGTCCGGATCGCGATCAGAGAACAGAGAGCCCACGTCACCGCTGTCGCGTAGGCACTGGTCGCGCTCCTCCCGTTCGGTCTGCAGCGTGTAGAGGTCAACGCCCAAACTCACCTGCCCGGCCTCGATCCTCGATATGGAGCGCCTGTATCCCTCGGGCAGGGTTATGCGGTAGCCAAGGATCTCGTTGTCATATGTGACGAACCCGCTGGCGGTGCCGGCGGTCGGCGATGGCGAAGCCGCGGCGGAGGGCGAGGGACTGGCGAGGGCGACCGTTTGCGACTCGCGAGCTGCGCGGAGCGTCAGTCCACCGACCGTGGCACCGGCGAGCAGCGCGGCGACCAGGGCCACCCTGACCGCCACACCGAGAGGGGACGACCGCCGCCTCTCCAGCGACCACGTCGCCGGCGCACGCACGCGCGCAAGCTCGCGGTCGAAGCGCGTCTTGAGGTCGCCGTCGAGGTCATCGGTCATCGTTCGTCCCCCAGTCGCGACCGCAGCCGGCGCGTTGCCTGCGCCTGCGTCGCGGTGACCGTTCCCTGCGCGATCCCGAGCGCCGCCGCGGTCTCTTTCTGCGACAAGCCGAGGACGTAGCGCGCAACGATGACCTGGCGCTGGCGCTCGGGGAGCCGCGTGAGTTCGCCGAGCACCGTCGCGTGCACGGGATCGGGCGCAGGAGTGCTGCCCTGAAACCACTCGAGCGGGCGAAGGAGTCGCTCGCGCATGCGACGCGCGCGCCAGATGCGCACTGCGACAATGAAAAGCCAACCGTCGATCCGCTCGATCACGGTTCGCGATCCGAGCGCACGCACTGCCGCTTCCTGCACCGCATCTTCGGCCTCGTCGCGGCGGGCGCCCATGGCGACGAGGGCGCGGAACACCCGCGGTAGAGCGTCCTCGAGGTCACCTTCGTGGGCGCGAAGCGAGATCGCGGGGAAGCTGACCTTCTCGGTCACCGCGCGCAGCATGGACCCTGGTCGACCTCGTCGCTCATGCCATGAAGAGCGGTTGCGGCGGCTGATCGGTTAGTTCAGGTCGAAACCGATACCGGGCGTCGAACGGCAGGCGCGGGACATCGATCGGCGGCGCCCACAGAGATCGCGGGAAACTTGTCGTCAGCGGGGTGAGAGAAAGTCACCCAACCCCCGCCGGCGTGCGGTCGGTCGTCATCTCCCCGGATGATGAGCGGTGCTGATGACCGGAAGGGTTTCCCAGCGGAGCGTGTGCGAGCGTAGCGGCCACAGCCTCGTGCCGTGACGGCTCCCCAGCGCGCCGCGCGTCGCGACGTGCCCAATGAGGTCATCGATCAGGACAGCGACCGACCGCATCGCCCCCACATCTCCATCCGTCGACACGTCAAGGGCAAAGTCCAATTGCTGCGTTGGTCGGCGCCGACGCGCCAAGAACACCTCGACGTCGTCGGGCATGCCCGCGACGAGTTGTGGGCGGTGCGCCGTGCTTACGAGGACGCCTCCGCGATCGTGGGCGAGCAACACCGCCGTCTTGGTGAACCAGCGACTGAGCGTGGTGCGGTCTGGTGCTCGAATCGTGCCGACTCGCGGACGAGCGAAGAGCGCCTGGCGGAAGCTCACTTCGAGCGTGCTCATCCAGCCGGCGTTGCACTCGGCGCACACGTCAGCGATCACGCGTGCGATCCGCAAAGGCGCCGTCGACGACCGCGACCCTGCCGGTGACGCGTGTGACGCGACCAGTCGCCCGCCGTGAACCTGGCGCACCAGCCAACGCGGGAAGACGTGCTCGCGCGTCATCGGCCGGCCGGCGCGCAGGCATAGGACGCACGACCCCACGTACTCCTCCCAGCCGATCTATTCGCGCGGTACTTCGTGTCGCGACCGCGCGACTCCACATTCTCCTAATCACCACACCTCGAGTCACGACGAGCGTCTCCCGCGCGGCCCGGTACGTTCGGTCCTTCTAGTCGCGCGGGACCTGGCTCTCGAGCACCTGCTTGAGGCGCTGGAGATCGTCGCGGTTGGCCCGCCGCATCGCTCCGGTCATCATCGGCGCGCCGATCCTCGAAAAGCCCGACGGCTCGCCCCGGTTGCGCAGTGTCATTCGCGTCGTTCCCGGTGACCCATCAGCCCAGATGTAAGTGGACTCCATGGGGAACGCCCCCTCCACGGTGCGCATGATCAGCCGCTCGCCGGGGACCAGCTCAACGATCTCGTACGTATACACGAGACGCCGGCCCAGGAAACGAGCAATGAACGCGAAGCGGGAGCCGAGCGCAAGCGGCTTCAGCGAGCGCCACTCGCGGCTCTTGATGTTCCGGTACCAGCGAGTCGTGTTGTCAGGATTCGACGCGAACTCGGCAACGTCGCCTCGCCGCCGCCGGATCTCGATCTCGGCAAGGCCCGTCGCCTGGGCGTGCGTGGGCGGATTCCCCCACGGGCAGGGAAGCCGCGTCGACCGGCTCTGGAATCAAGCGAGCATGGAGCCAAGGTCGTGCTCAGGCACGGCGGCCTTCCGGGCGAAAATGCCGGACTACGACTTCGGGAGCGTCAGCCTCACCTGGGCAACGAATCGTCGCGCGGTTGAAGGAGGTCGCTGAAGGGACTGCGGTCGGACCAGCGCTGAGGTAGAAGGCCGGCTGGCTGACCACCAGGAGGCCAGGCGCACTTCTGACACCGGGAGGCCAGGCGCACTTCTGATCGCTGCGTGTCCGCACCGATCCGTGACTCAAGTCAGTTCAGCGCGAGCCGGCGTTCCCTGCTGCGCCTTCTTCCGGCAGACCAGGAACCACGTCTGCATCGGGCCGCGTCCCTTCACGTGGACCGTTCCGCGCGGCTCGAGAACGAACTCATCGTCAAGCAGCGCTCTCGTATCCGGTCCGATCTGGATGCGGCCCGCCACCCCCGTCGATTCCATCCGGCTCGCGAGGTTCACCGGGTCCCCCCAAATGTCGAAGACGAACTTGCTCCGCCCGATGACTCCGCCCACGACGGGACCGGAGTTGAGGCCGATGCGGAAGTCGAGCCCGCGATCGGCCGCCCGCTGCCGCTCGCGCACGTAGTCGAGGATGTCGAGGGCCATGAGCGCCGCGCGTCGTGCATGATCGTCCTGCGCCTCCGGGACGCCCGCGACGCCCATCCAGTTGTCGCCGATGGTCCGGATCTTCTCGAGGCCATGGCGGACCGCGAGCTCGTCGAAGTGGACGACGTAGCCGTCGAGCAGCGACACGATCTCCCGCGGCGACAGGTCCCGCGTGAGGGGGGTCGAGTTCACGACGTCGGCGAAGAGGATCGTCGCCCCGTCGTAGGCATCGGCGATGACACCCGGCCTGTCCTTCAAGCGATCCGCGATCGTCTTTGGGAGCACGTTCAACAGCAGGCTTTCCGAGCGCGTCCGCTCGCGGTCGAGCTGGTGGACGAACGTCGCGAGCAGGATGAAGACGATCGACGAAACGGTCGAGATGTTCAGAACGAAGAAGAGCGTCACAAGCCAGAGCGGCAGGTTGTTGTCCGGGCGCGTCACGAGGAACGGCGAGACCGCGACGAGCACGAGGAAAATCGCGAACCAGCGCATCGCGTTTCGGGCATCGTGGAAGACGAGCGCACCGAAGGGGCAGAGGAGCGACCAGAGGATAACGGCGCTTGCCGGCACGAAGCCGCCGAGGGTGACCTGGAGGAGAAAGGGGAGCAGCAAGATGAAGAGCAGCTGTAGCGCGCGGAATACGTCGAGGTTTCGGGTGCGCGCGAACGCCGCGATGTTGATGGCCGAGAAGACGCTGTACCCAAGCGGGATCGAGCCGGCGACCGGCTCACCGAAGGCGAAATAGACGAGGCCCCAAATGAGGCCGGCCGGGACGAAACCGAGCACCGCGGATGCGACGAGGTAGCGTTTCTTGCGGCCGACGTCGTCGCTGTCAGTGGGGTCGGAGCCGAGTCGGCCGATCAGTTCGAGGGCCCCGGCAGCGCCGCGCATGCACTCATTCTCTCGCAGCTGCGAACTACGGGAACGAAGGTTCTTCGCCTCTACGCCCTCAAACCTCGTGATGTGGAGTTGGTCGCCAACTCGCGCAGGGCCAGCCCGCTAGTCCCGCTGCGCTCGCAGGGCGAGGGTCGCCTTGCTGGCGCGTTCGCGTTGCCTTTCGCCTTGCCCTTCCTCGGACCCACCCGGACGCTGAGGCCCTGCTGGTCGGCTGCGAGTGGCGGCAAAAGGTGCGACAAGAGCTGCTCCGCTGGCTCGAGGGCCGACGCCATCCGCGAGGTGGAACAGTTCCATCGCGCCGGCCCTTGACAGGCAGATCTCCATAGATTACTAAACCCCTAGGTTATTTAAATGGATGGTGAAGCATGGAGGCGCAGCCTGACCGTCTGAGCGCCACCTTCGGCGCCCTCGCCGATCCGACGCGGCGCGCGATCCTCGGGCGCCTCGCCAAAGGCCCGGCCACGGTCACCGAGCTCGCGAAGCCGTTCGAGATGACGATGCCCGCGGTCTCGAAGCACCTCAAGGTGCTGGAGCGCGCTGGGCTGATCGAGCGCGGCCGCGAGGCGCAATGGCGACCCTGCCAGCTGAGGGCGCGGCCGCTCGCAGAGGCTGCCGACTGGGTCGAGCGATATCGCGGCTTGTGGGAGGAACGCTTCGATCGACTCGACGAATACCTGAAACAGCTGCAAAGGAGGGACAGGAGACCTGGCCGAAACAAGTGATCGTGAGCTCATGACCAAACTTCGGCGAATGCATAAGGAGGACGCAGAGTGCCTACGACTGAAAGCTCAAAGACGACGGTGATCCGGCGCGGCGACCGCGAGATCGTCACCACGCGCGAGTTCGACGCGCCCCGCGAGCTAGTCTTCAAGGCGATCACGGACCCGGATCTCATCCCGAACTGGTGGGGGCCGAGGCGCTACACGACGACCGTCGACAAAATGGACGTGCGCCCCGGCGGTGCCTGGCGATTCGTCAACAGCGGGGCGGACGGCGAGCACGGATTCAAGGGCGTGTACCGCGAGATCGTCCCGCCGGAGCGGGTCGTGCAGACCTTCGAGTGGGAAGGACTGCCGGGTCACGTGTCGGTCGAGACGCTGATCCTCGAGGAGATCGACGGTAGGACGCGGATGACCGCCACAAGCGTCTTCGACACGACGGCGGACCGCGACGGCATGTGGGAGACCGGGGCGGAGGAGGGCGCGCGCGAGACGTGGGACCGTTTCGCGGAACAGCTGCGGGATCTCCAGCGCATGACAGAGAAGTAGCCGAAGGCTCGGACTACAGGCCCCGGCACGCATCCGTGCCGGGGCCCGGCCGGCTTGGGCTCCCGGTGCAGCCCCGTGCCTCTGGAGAGCCCTGCGCGTGTCGACTCGCTTGATCCGGTACCTCGGAGACCCACCCCACCCGGGAGGGGGTACAATGGTAGCCGGCACTCCGGGGTCCGCCCGAGAGAGCAGAGGGAAGCCATGAAAGCCGAGAAGAAGGTCCTCGATTCGCGTCTCGCGTCGATCGAAGGGCACATCAAGGGCATCAGAAAGATGGTCGAGGACGAGACGTACTGCGTCGATGTCCTCAAGCAGACCTATGCCGTCGAGCGCGCTCTGCAGAAGTTCGAGGCCGAGCTCCTCCGCGGTCACCTCGCGACCTGCGTCCCCGACGGGTTCAAAGATGGCCGCAACGAGGCGATGATCCAGGAGCTTTCCGAGGTCTTTGAGCTGGCGCGGAAGTAATGGCGATCGTCAGCGAGAACACGCGAGACACGCGCGACATCACGTTCCCGGTGACCGGGATGACGTGCGCCTCGTGCGTACGCCGGATCGAGAAGGCGCTCTCCAGAGTCGAGGGCGTCCGCGAGGCGAGCGTCAACCTCGCGACCGAGAAGGCGCGCGTCGCCTATGACCCTGGCACCGCGACTCCCGACCAGCTGCAGAAGGCGGTCGAGAAGGCGGGGTATGGCGTGCGCGAGATGCCCACCGAGGCGCCTGAGCCTGCGGTCACGTCCGCGTCGATCCCGGCAGCCGAAGCCGCGCCGGGCGAGATGACGCTACCCGTCGAGGGCATGACCTGCGCGTCGTGCGTGCGCCGCATCGAGAAGGCGCTCGCGAAGGTGGATGGCGTCGAGACGGCGAGCGTGAATCTCGCGACGGAGCGGGCCCGGGTCGTCTTCGATCCGGCGCGCGCGGGCCTCGAGCAGTTCCGCACCGCGGTCGAGAAGGCGGGCTACAGGCTCGGCACCGCGCCTGCCGCGATCACCCCTGCCGTGTCGGACGCCGATCCAGCGGCGACTGTCGAAGACCCACACGAGCGCGAGCGGCAGCGCGAACTCGACGATCTCGGCCGTAAGTGGAAGGTGAGCCTGGTCGTCGGCCTGGTGATGATGGGCCTGATGTTCCTGCCACTCGGGCTGGACGTCACGCTGCTCGCCCCGGTGCTCCTCATCGCCGCCACGATCGTCCAGTTCTGGGCCGGTCGCGTCTTCTATCAGGCGGCGTGGGCCGCGGGCCGCCACGGCAGTACGAACATGAACACGCTCGTCGCGGTCGGCACGACCGTCGCCTACGCCTATAGCGCGTTCGTGACCTTGTGGCCGACATTGGCCGAGCGGTGGGGATTCCAGTACCACCTCTATTACGAGACCGCGGTCATCATCGTCGCCCTCATCCTGCTGGGCCGCTGGATGGAGGCGCGTGCCAAGAAGCAGACGTCCGCGGCGATCCGCGCTCTCATGGGGCTGCAGGCCAAAACGGCGCGCGTCATCCGCGGCGGCGTCGAGCAGGACATCGCGATCGAGCGCGTCGTCGTGGGTGACCTCGTTCGCGTACGCCCGGGCGAGAAGATCCCGGTCGACGGCGTGGTCGCAGACGGACGCTCCGCGCTCGATGAATCGATGCTGACCGGGGAAAGTCTGCCGGTGGACAAGGGCCCCGGCGACGCGGTCATCGGGGCCACCTTGAACACATCCGGCTCCTTCGTCTTCAAGACGACCAAGGTCGGACGGGACACCACCCTCGCGCAGATCGTGCGCCTGGTGGAGGATGCCCAGGGCTCAAAGGCGCCGATGCAGCGGATGGCCGATGAGATCTCGAGCTACTTCGTGCCCGCGGTGCTGATCGTCGCGCTCTTGACCTTCGTGGGCTGGCTCGCGTTCGGACCCGAGCCGCGGCTCACCTTCGCGATACAGACGGCGATCGCCGTGCTCATCATCGCCTGCCCGTGCGCGCTGGGCCTTGCGACGCCGACGGCGATCATGGTCGGCACCGGAAAGGCGGCCGAGCACGGCATCCTCATCCGGGGCGGCGAGGCCCTCGAACAGACCCGGAAGATCGACGCCATCGTCCTTGACAAGACAGGCACGCTCACCCGCGGCAAGCCGGCGGTGACGCAGGTCCTCGCCACCGACGGTATCTCCGAAAGTGATCTGCTCCGTCTGGCCGCGGCGGCGGAGGTCGGATCGGAGCACCCGCTCGGCGCCGCCATCGTCGCGTATGCGCGCGATCGTGGGCTCGAGCTCCCGGCTGCGGAATCGTTCGAGGCGATCGCCGGGAGAGGCATCGCTGCCCATGTCGAGGAGCGGGACCTGCTGATCGGCAATCTGGCCCTCATGCGCGACCGGCGGATCGAGCTCAACGGACTTGCCGAGCGCGCGGAGATCGTGGCCCAGGCGGGGGCGACGCCGATGTACGTGGCCATAGGGGGCGAGTCCAAGGGCCTCATCGCCGTCGCGGACACGCTCAAGCCCGAGTCGCATGAGGCGGTCGAGCTGCTCGCGGCCCTCGGGCTCGAGGTCTGGATGCTCACGGGCGACAACGCGGCGACCGCCGCGACGATCGCGCGCGAGGTCGGGATCGAGCACGTGCTCGCCGAGGTCCTGCCCGGGGAAAAGTCCGCGAAGGTGAAGGAGCTGCAGGCCCAGGGCAAGACGGTCGCGATGGTCGGCGACGGGATCAACGACGCTCCAGCGCTCGCGCAGGCTGATCTCGGCATCGCGATCGGCACGGGGACCGACGTCGCGATCGCCGCAAGCGACATCACGCTCATCGGCGGTGACCTGCGCACGATCGTCACCGCGATCGCGCTCTCGCGCAAGACGGTCGGCGTCATCAAGCAAGGTCTCTTCTGGGCATTTGCCTACAACGTTCTGCTCGTCCCGGTTGCCATGGGAGGGCTCTACCCGCTGTTCCGCGTGCTGCTCAGTCCGGTGCTCGCCGCCGCCGCGATGGCCATGAGCAGCGTCAGCGTCGTCACGAACGCGTTGCGGCTGCGCGGCTTCCGTCGGCCGACCGGCGTGCGCGAGATCCTGCATCCGCCGCTTCGCGCCGTGGTCGGCGAGTACGCGTATCTCGCCGCCATCGGGGCCCTCGCGCTCATCCTCGGCGCCGGCGCGATGGCCCTCGGCCGCTCCGATCCGATGGCCGGAATGGCGATGCCGGGCACCCGTCCGGCCATCACGGCCGAACAGGCAAATGTGGTCGCCCGGCCGGAAGTGACGGGAACGCTCGGGCCCGGCTCCGCCGTGCGCCTGACCTATCGGCTCGCCGACACGGCGGGGCGTCCGCTCAGCGACGTCGTCGTGAGCCACGAGCGTCCGATGCACCTCATCGTCGCGCGCAAGGATCTCGCGGTGTTCGGGCACATCCACCCGCAGCCCACCGGCACGCCGGGCGAGTACGCCGTGGACACATCCTTCTCGTCCGCCGGCACCTACGTCCTCTACGCCGAATTCACCCGCTCGAGCGGCCAGGACATCGTCGCGCGCGACGAGCTCATCGTCGGAGCGGCCTCAGGCGAAGGCACGCTCGTGGTCGACCTCACCCCGAAGGTCGTGGCCGATGACACACGGGTCGCGCTCGCTGTACCCGGGGATCTCCGCGCCGGCACGGACGCATCGTTCACGTTCCGTCTCGAGGATCCCCGGACCGGCCAGCCCCGACGCGATCTCGCGGCCTATCTTGGCGCCGCCTCCCACGTCGTCATGCTCGACGCGCGGGCGGGTGCCTTCGCCCATACCCACGGGGAGCCGCCGAGCGCCGGCGCCGGTCACGGGTCGGCTGCGGCGGTCGCTCCGTACGGACCCGAGATCGAGTTCCACCACACCTTCCCGCAAGCGGGCCTGTACAAGATCTGGGGCCAGTTCCAGACGTCCGATGGGCGCGTCCTCACCGCCGACTTCATCATCAACGTGCGATAAGAAAGGGAGTCCGATATGGCGAAGACCACACTCAACGTTCCCGACATCTCGTGCGAGCACTGCGAGCGGACCATCACCGAGGCCCTCACGCCGCTCGACGGCGTGCGCGCGGTGAAGGTCGACATCCCGGGCAGGACCGTCAACGTCGATTACGACGAGCAGACCGTCGGCGTCGACCGCTTCAAGAACGTCCTCCAGGAGGAGGACTACCCGGTGGAGTCGGCATCATGAACGAAGGAGCGAAGGTGGAGAAGGACGTGGTCTGCGGCATGGACGTGGACCCCGGGACCGCAAGACACACCGCTCTGCACGAGGGCAAGACCTATTACTTCTGCGGCCCGGGCTGCAAGAAGGCCTTCCAGGGCGACCCGCTGCACTACCTCGATCCCGGTTACACAGCGCACATGTGAGTGCTGTCGACGTGAACGGCGGGCCGGTCGGTCCGCACGGCCCTGGTCATCGCGATTGCAGGACCTGCGATCCGCTCGGCGGCCGCCCAGCGCAGCTGCGCCATGCGGTAGTGCGGGTCCCCGCGCGCGGCGAGGAGTTCAAGATCGTTCAGGTCACCGGAAATCTCTTCGTCTGCTCACGCGCCAACGGGAACTGCTGCTGCGGGTGGACCGAGAAGGGGCGCATGCCGTTCGACAACTCGCTCTGGTCGGATGAGTGGGAGCAGCGGAAGATCCGCAGCCGGGTGCATCTGACCTTCACTGGATGCCTCGGACCCTGCGCGGTAGGGAACAACGCGCTTCTCCAGATCTGGGGCCGCTCGATCTGGCTCAAGGATCTGAACGCCCCTCAGCTGGCCACCGCGGTCTTCGATTACATCGAGGCGATGCTGGCCGCGGGCTCCATATTGCCGGTGCCGGACGCGCTCACGGGCCACGCGTACGAGCGCTACCTGACCCCGGGTGAGGCGGCACCCCAGATGACCTTCGGGGCGTCCCCAACGGAAGAGACGAGCGACGGTCTCGATCCAGTGTGCCTGATGGAGGTCGATCTCGGGACGACGCGCCACACCGTCGAGTACGAGGGCCGTACCGTCGGCTTCTGCGCGCCCTCGTGCAAGAAGCTGTTCCTCGCAGACCCGGGTGCCTACCTCGCGTCGACGGGGGCGGCCGCTTCCTAACGAATCGCCTTCGGAGTTGGCCTTGCGATCCGGTCCGCGGCGAAAGAATCCACTTCCAGTCCGGTGTCGTATTCCCCGAACAGCGGGACGTTTTTGCCCGGGAGGGCGCGTGCGCCGGATCTTCGCCGCGACCATCGGCATCGTTGCGATCGCGCTTGCGCTCGGCAGCACAGCATCCGCGCACCCGCTCGGGAACTTCACCGTCAATCGCTCGAGCGCCTTGCAGATCGGACCCAGCTCCGTCTCGCTGCGTTACGTGCTCGACCTCGCCGAGATTCCGACCCTTCAGGAGCTCTCGGCCGCGGGATTGAGCCCGACCCCGACCGCTGCGGAGCGAGCGACGTTCCTGACCGCGAAAGCGCCAGGATTGGTAGGGGGCCTCGCGCTCTCCCTCGGAGGCACGCCCGTCGACTGGCGGATCCAATCGTCGTCGCTCGATCTACTTCCCGGTCAGGCCGGGCTTTCGACTCTCCGTCTGGTGCTGGATCTGACGGCATCACCGAGCCGCGTCGATGGCCCGCTGGAATATCACGACAGCACCTTCGCGGGTCGCACCGGGTGGCACCAGGTCATCGTCCGCGGTGTCGGTGGCGTCTCGCTCGGGCAGAGCAGCGCACCCACGGCCGATCCCACAAATGAACTCCGGCAGTATCCGACAGACCCATTGATCAGTCCGCCTGATGTCAACGGCGCGAACGCCTTCGTGCTCGCGGGCGGCGGTGTGAGTTCGGCGACCAGCACCGGTGCAACCGGCACAATCCCCCGATTCGGCGTCGATGTGGCGAGCGATGAGCTCACCGCGTTCCTGCGCGCCGGCCCGCTGAGCAACCTCGCAGGCCTCCTTGGTGCGCTGCTCATCGCCGCTGGTCTTGGTGCGTTCCACGCCATCACGCCCGGCCATGGGAAGACCGTCATGGCCGCGTATCTCGTCGGCACCCGAGGGACGCGTCGCCAGGCCCTACTGCTCGGACTCTCGGTAGCGATCTCGCACACTCTCGGCGTCCTGGTGCTTGGCGGCGTCATCCTGGTCGCGTCGTCGCTGTTCGCTCCGGAACGCGTCTACCCGTATCTCTCAGCGGCGTCGGGCTTGATCATCCTTGGCGTCGGGCTCTGGCTGCTGCGCGGGCGCATCGGCCCGCGCGAGGGGCATGGGCACACCCACGGACCGGACGAGGCCCATGGCCGTCACCACGATCACGACCATGCCCGACCGCTGGAAACCGCGCTCGGATGGAAGAGCCTCGTGGTCCTCGGCCTCTCGGGCGGGATCGTTCCCTCGGCCTCGGCGCTCCTCCTGCTTCTCGCCGCGGTGAACTTCCACCAAGTCGGCTTCGGCATCGTGCTCATCGCGGTGTTCGGCCTCGGCATGGCTGCCGTCCTGGTCGGCGTTGGAATGACCCTCGTCGGAGCCGGTGCGCTCGCCGCGCGGCGCCTCGCCGGCTATCGGGGCGCGCCCGCTCTGATGGCGCGTCTGCCGCTCCTGACCGCGGCCGTCGTCGTGGTATTCGGTGTGGGGATCACTTTCCAGGCGGTCGCCCAGCTCCTCCCCAAGGGGTAGCCGCGGCCATTCCCCGGGCCACCTGATGACGCGGCATCATGACCGGCTTGCGTTCAGTTGCTTAGGTTACAAGCAAGCGAGTAGATAGCGCGCTCAGCGCAGAGGCAGGGGGCGACCCATGATGGACACGCGAACGCGTTCGTCGTCGGTCCTCGCGATCGAGGACCACGAGCTCATCCGCGAACTCATCCGGGCCCTGCCCATCCGAGACGGACAACTCCATCCATCCTCCTCCGGCGGGACGAGAGGCGGTGTCCTCCCACCGCCTCCGGTCCTCGCCTTGCGGGGCGCGTTCGCGTCTCGATGAAGTCCCTGGCGCGGTGCTCGCGGCCATGCGCGAAGGCGCGCGTCGGCGGTCATCGGAACCGCCGTCGGCGCTCTGGCGCCGGCCGAGCGAGCCACGCGCATACGGACCTCGTCGTACGCGCGACCCTCCCTTTCAATGATCTTCATGACGACGAGCTGGCCGCGCTCGCGGACGTATTCGAGGAACTGGGGAAACCAACGGCCGACCCGGACGAGCCGGCCGCGGCGGTACTTCTCGGACCGGTCGTGGCCGCGGTCATCGGCGAGCGGTCCGAACGTTCCGCTGGCCGCCGCACGCGCCCCACGACCGTCGCCATCCGGCTGCCGGGGGGGATGGCAGATTCACTGATGGCCTTCTTCGACGGCTTCGATGAAGCGATCGCTCGGAGCGAGGGCGGGTGCATCGCACCGATCGCGGCAGCGTTCGCTCCCCTCATCGTGGCGATCCGAGGTTGCACCACCCGAGCCTGAGGTGCAGCCAAGCGACCCGATGGTACGGCGCGGAGGTCCGAGGCCCACAAGAAAAAGAGATCGGGAGGGCTACTCTGCCGATCTCGCGCGTAACTGGCGCCACTGGTGTGATCGCGGCGGGCGGCCTATCCGCCGCGTGATCGCTCGATAGGCGAGCCCCGATACGGCGAGCACTCACCCCACGCCCGGCTGCTGGAATGTGAACGCGGTCACAAGAGGGCAGCATTAGGGTATCGACATCAATGAACGGTCCCGCGTCGCGCCGTGAAGATCCCCACACGCCGCTACGACATGACAGGTCGGTACGAGGGGTTCTGGATCGAGATCCGATGGGACGTTGATGCCCAGCGTCGATTCGAGGCCGCAAGAGCGAAGAACAGAGCCTCACGAGGCGGGATCACGATGCGCGAGTCCTTCGACCTGTTCGAGTCGATGACGGTCGCCTCGAACTTTACCGACCACAACAATCGACCGTTGGATCTGACCACGCACGAGGGTTGGCAGCATGTGCCCATGAGCATCATTCGCGATCTTGTCCACGCCCGGGTTTCCGACCTATAGGTTCGCGCGCTCAGCGAGCCCACGGCAGCACAAGAACTGCTCACCGGCGCCCCTATTAACCCTGGACGTAACCCTGGACGGAGGTGCGCCGTGGCAGAGGCGAACGCCGAGGACGCCGTGATCCCGCACTCGAAACCCGTGGGCGCGACGACCGGGATAGCCGCCGACATCGAGGCGGAGCCGAACCCGGTCAAGAAGGTCGGCAAGATACTCGGCCCGGGTTTCATCACCGGCGCGTCTGACGACGATCCGAGCGGGATCGGGACCTACGCGGTCGCCGGTGCCAGCCTGGGGCTGCAAACGCTGTGGACCGCGCTTCTCACCTTTCCACTCATGGCCGCGGTCCAGAACATCTGCGCGAGGCTCGGGATGGTGAGCGGTCAGGGCCTCGCGGGAGTCATCCGCGAGCGCTACCCCAGGTACATCCTCTACGGCGCGGTCGCGCTCCTGTTCGGCGCGAACACGATCAACGTCGGCGCCGACCTGGGCGCGATCGCGGAGGCTGTCCATTCGCTCACGGGCGTCCAGGCGGTCTGGCTGGTCGTGCCCGTCGCCCTGGGCATCCTGGCCCTTCAGATCTTCGGCAGCTACCGGCTGATCGCGAACACCTTCAAGTGGCTCACCCTTGCCCTCCTCGCATATGTGATCGACGCGGTGGTCGTCCACCCCGACCTGCTGGAAACGCTGCGGGCGACGGTCGTACCCACGTTCAGCCTGGACCCGAAGTACGTCGCGACCTTGGTGGCCATCCTCGGGACGACGATCTCCCCGTACCTCTTCTTCTGGCAGTCGAGCGAGGAGATCGAGGAGGAGATCGAGGCGGGCAAGACAACGAAGGCGTCCCGCCGAGGCGCGTCAGCAGCAGAGATCCGCTACTCGACGATTGATGTGAACGTGGGGATGGGAGTCTCGAATCTCGTCATGTACTTCATCATCCTCGCGACCTCCTTGACGCTGTTCAAAGCGGGAAAGACGGACATCAACAGCGCCGCCGATGCGGCCGAGGCGCTCAAGCCGCTCGCCGGCGACTTCGCTGGGATCATCTTCGCCACCGGCATGATCGGCGCTGGACTCCTGGCTATCCCGATCCTGTCCGGGTCGGCGGCGTACGCCTTCGCCGAGGCGTTCGGCTTCAGATACGGGCTGAGTGCTCACTGGAGTCGAGCCAAGCCCTTTTACGCTGTGATAGTCATCGCGACGCTCGTCGGCGTCGCGATGAACTTCATCGGCATCAACCCGATCGACGCGCTGTTCTTCACCGCAGTCTTGAATGGCGTCGTGGCGCCGCCGATCCTCGTGATGGTCATGCTGGCCGCCCGCAACCCGAAGGTCATGGGAGATCAGACGATCGGACCGGTGCTCACGACCCTCGGCTGGGTAGCGACGGTCGGCATGTTCCTCGCGCTCGCCGGCCTCGCATACACGACGTTCCTCGCCCCCGGCGGTTAGCTGCGCATACCCGCGAGCGCCGCATCCGCCCGGCGAACTACGCTGAGCGCGCGTGACACCCTTCTCACTTCCTCTGGTCGGCCCCCTCGCCTGGATCGACGTTGTCGTGCTCGGCTGGATCGCGCTGACCCTCGCCGCGACGGCGTACGTTGCCTGGGACGCGTTCACGAACAACCCCGAGCTCCAGATCATGAAGTGGGCTTGGGTGCTCGTGACCCTTTACACCGGGCTGCTTGGCGCGGTGCTCTATGTGCTCTCGTGCAAGGAGCCACGCGCGGAGACCCATGAGGGCTTCATCAGCCCACTGTGGAAGCAGGGCGTCGGCTCGACGATCCACTGCGTCGCGGGGGACGCGACCGGGATCGTCTTCGCCGCCACCGTCACAGCGCTCATCGGCTTCCCAATGTGGGTCGACCTCATCACCGAGTACACCCTCGGCTTCCTGTTCGGCCTGCTGATCTTCCAGGCCCTCTTCATGAAGGACATGATGGGCGGCTCGTATCGTCAGGCATTGCGCAAAGCACTTGTGCCCGAGTGGCTCTCGATGAATATGGTGATGGCTGGGATGGTCCCGGCGATGGTGTTGCTCATGATGGGTCAGGACATGCGGGCGATGGAACCCAGCTCGCTTCTCTACTGGGGCGCGATGTCAGCCAGCATCACCATCGGCTTCGCGATCGCGTACCCGATGAACGTCTGGCTCGTGCAGGCCGGACTCAAACACGGGATGGGCACGGAGCGGGCACTCGGCCGGGGCGGTCATTCGATGGCGCTCGAGGGCGCCTGGCGGAAGATGCTGCATCGGGGCCGACGCGCCGCGCCCCCAGCGAGCGATGTGGTCGAAGGTCCCGCGTGAATGACATGAAGGGCATGCGGCACGCGGCGACCGAGGCACCGAAGGGTGGCGAGCCAACGAAGGAGAGCGGCCACGGCGGCATGCCGGGAATGCGAGCGGAGAAGGAGCCAGCCTTCGCCGTCACCCGAGCACAGCTGGTCGCGATGAGTCTGCTGTCGGTGCTCGCGCTCGTCGCGGGGAGCGTCTTCGCCGTTTCACAGGCGAACCTCACGGTGAGCGCGCGCGAGGTCTCCGGCGTCGTGATGCCGCCTGGCATGCCCATGCGGCGCGACCTCTCGGGCGCATCGATGCGCGACATGTCAGCGGTGGATCCCCGCGCCGTGCGCTTCACGGCCCCTCCCGGTGCCCGCGGCGATCAGCCGCTCGAGCCGCGGCTGGACGGAGCGGTCAAGGTCTATGCGCTCGAGGCGTCGATCGTGCGCTGGAACATCCTGCCCGATGTCCAAGTTTCAGCGTACGCCTTCAACGGTCAGGTGCCCGGTCCGCGGATCCGGATCACGGAGGGCGACCGCGTTCGCTTCGTGGTTCGCAATTCCCTCCCCGATCCAACCAGCGTGCACTGGCACGGGCTCATCGTTCCGAACGGCATGGACGGGCCGGCTGGCATCACGCAGGCGCCGATCGCGCCCGGCGCGAGCTTCACCTACGAGTTCACCGTGACCCAGGCCGGGACGTTCTTCTATCACTCGCACGCCGAGCCCGATCGCCAGCAGGCGCTGGGCTTGTACGGCGCGCTCATCATCGACCCCCCAAAGCCCGTGGCCGCGTACGACAGGGAGCTCGTAATCCAGCTCCAGGAGTGGCTTGCGAAGGACGGGTACACCTTCCCGGCCATGCCGATGGACGGGATGCAACCTAACTACTTCACCATCAACGGAAAGGCGTATCCCGCGACGGACCGCGTGGAGCTCCAACAGCGGCAAAGGCTCCTGGTGCGCTTCATCGGGTCCCAAAGTGGCTTCGTCCATCCGATGCATATCCACGGGGGGCCGTTCACGATCATCGCGACGGATGGGCAAACGGTGTCCGAGTCTGCCCGGATCGAGAAGGACACGGTCAACGTCGGGCCCGGCGAGCGGTACGACGCGATCTGGACGGCACGTGAGCCCGGTCTGTGGCTTCTGCATTGCCACATCAACCACCACACCACCAACGACAACCGCGAGGAGAAAGGTGCCGGTGGGCTCACGCTCATCATCGAGGTCAGATAGCCACCGGGTGACCGCTACTCGTGCGCCGGGCAGGGCAGTCGCTGCTCAGAGGTCGTTGGGAAGCGATGCCAGACCGGCCGCGCTGATCCTGCCCTCTTCCAGCAACCGGCGCGCCATCTGACGGTTCTTCGCTGACCAGTTCGAGCCGCGGCGTCGAGGGACGAAACGGATCGCGTAGCGGGCCTCGTCGATCCTCTTGGTCTGCGTGTCGACCCAGCCGTGACAGAGCGCGACCTCCTGCAACCGGGTGAGGGTCACGGTCTGGCGGCCGGACGCCTTCTTGTAGACCGCCACGACGACTTCCCGTGCGCTTCGTCCGTGTGCGCCCAGCCAGTCATCGAAGTCGGCGTCGATCGCCGCGAAACGTCCAGGGGGCTCACGCACCTAGCCCGATCCCTCGGCCGCGCGCTCGAGGTCCGCGACGTCGATCTTGCGCATCTTCAGCATGGCGCCCATCGCTCGTTTGGATCTTTCGGGATCCTTGTCGCCCAGCAGCTCACCCAGCTTGCGGGGAATGATCTGCCAGGAGAGTCCGAACTTGTCCCTCAGCCAGCCGCACTGGTCTTCTTCGCCGCCGGCCGAAAGCTTCGCCCACAGCTCGTCGACCTCTTGCTGGGTCTCGCAATTCACGAACAGGGAAATGGCCTGCGTGAACTTGTACTGCGGGCCACCGTTCAGCGCCATGAACTCCTGGCCCTCCAGCTGGAAGGTCCCGGTCATGACCGTCCCCTCCGGCGCAGGACCGCCCTTTCCGTATCGCCTCACGTCGTGGATCTTCGAATTCTTGAAGATCGAGACGTAGAAACTCATCGCCTCTTCGGCGTTGTCATCGAACCATAGGAACGGAGTGATCTTTTGCATTGGGTCTCCTCACAGACGATCTTCGCCGCAGCGGGCGAAGCGTATGCCTCACAAATGGGCGCGACCTGGGGCGCCGCGTCCATGGGCCGGGGCGTCCGCTCTCGGCGGGCGACCAGCCGCTCGGCGCGTACGACTCCTGACCGACGGGTGACCGGCGCCCCGAGTGCTACATTGCCGCCGGCGGTGATCCACGCCGAACCTCGGTGGCCTTCCCCCAGCGAAGGCCCTCGTCGAGGCAAAGGCGGGCGAACTCCCGGATCGGTGTGACGGACCTTCGTGCCGAGGGCGGCGCTGCTGGGGAGGCTCCGCCTGCGGCGCATGAACGAAGGAAAACGTGATGCCGAAGCAGAAGGACCTCAAGCGGCTCGTTCGCTCCCGCAAGGAGAGGAC
>JBBQVQ010000040.1:0-26887 GCA_038211425.1 Candidatus Limnocylindria bacterium
GAGAGGGCCGGGGGTCCGGTGAGCGCCGCGGGCGCGATGCTGATCTCGTTCGGTCTCGCGCTCGTGGCAGCGGGCGCGGCGATGCTGGCGAGGCGGGCGCCTTTCGGGCGGCGACTCTAAAAGCTGCCGAACATCGTCAGGAGACGCGGCACCGCCGGCCCGAGGATGACCACGAACAGGGCGGGGAAGATCAGCAAGACCATCGGGAACAGCATCTTGATCGGTGCCGTCCGAGCCTTTTCCTCGGCGATCTGACGTCGGCGCACCCGCATCTCCGCCGCCTGCTCCTGAAGCACGCGCGATAGCGCGACGCCCATCGCGTCCGCCTGGGTGACGGCGGTGACGAAACGGGCTATCTCGGCCACGCCCGTGCGGCGGCCGAACTCCTTCAGCGCCTGACGCCGATCTCGCCCCATCTGGAACTCCACGAGGAGCCTGCGGAATTCGTCCGAGAGCGGGTTCTTCCAACGCTGGCCCACCTGGGCCATCGCACCGTCGAGCGCGAGACCCGCGTCCACGCTGACGGCGAGCAGGTCGAGCGTCGAGGGCAGCGCGCGCAGAAGTGCCTTCCTGCGCGACTTACCCATCGAGCCGACGATGAAGCCCGGGAGCACGTACCCGAAGAGCGTTCCGAGGGCGGAGATCCCGATGAGCATCGCGAGGCTGTCGGTGCCGAGCGCGCCGAGAACTCCAGCAACCAGCGCGCCCAGGAGCCCGAGGGCTGCGCGGAAACCGAGGAACTCGACGGGTCCCAGGCCGAACGGATCGCCCGCCTCGGCCAAGCGCTGCCGTGAGGTCGCGATGAGCGAGCTCGGTGTGATACGGATGAACGGAGCGCCGAGCGCCCCGAAGAGTGGGATGACCACGCGCCGGCCGAAGGACTGGCGGCGGACCGCGGCGACGCGTTCTCCGGTCAGCGGCGGGAGGAACGTTTCGCGCCGACGTCTTTGCGCCAGCATGCGCAGGCGCCCCGCGAAGAGATTGAGGACCCCGAGCGACAATGCGAAGGCGGCCAGCGCTCCGAGGATCGCGACGCGCCAGGCGACGCTGATCCGTCCATCCAGGAGACCGGGCGCTTGCGGCACGGCGATCGCGGGCACCACCGGTACTTCGGGCGCGGGCACGACGGGAACGGCCTGCGGCGGCGCGGTCGCGGGAGCGCTCAGACCAGCGGGGATCGTGTAGGTGACCGTCGCCTCGCCGAGCAGATTGCCGTCGTGGATGAGCTGGAGGCGCACCGGGACCGTGCGCGCCTGCGCCTGAGGCCCGAGAGAGGACCGATACACGACCGAATACTGCGTGAGGATCTGCTCCGACAGGCTGGCATAGACGCCGGCGAGCTGCGCGGAGGTCGGAGCGACGAAGGCCTGCCCGCCCTTGCTCGCGTCGGCGAGCGCCTGCAGAGTCAGGCGATCGAGTTGCTCCCCCAGGCCGACGACGAACACCGGATAGCCCGCCGCTTGGACGCGCTGCAGCGCGGCTCCGCGGGCGGTCCGGCTGGAGTTGTCGAGGCCGTCGGTCAGAAGCACGATCGCGCGGCGGGCCTTCGGGTCGACACCGGCGAGGAGATCGGTCGCCGCGACGGCGGCGTCGTAGATCGCGGTATCCCCGCCGACCGCCGCAGCGTTCGTCGCGTTGATGACCGCCTCCTTGTCGGGAGTGAGTCCCTGGGCGACACGCACGTCGACGCTGAACGTCACGAGCGCCGCTTGGTCGGAGGGCCCAAGCGTGCGGATCATCGAGACGATGGCCGCCTTCGCGTCCGCCATGGGGCGCCCCGCCATGCTGCCGCTGGTGTCGAGGACCAGGACCAGCATGACCGGCGCCACCTGGGAAGCGAGCTCGAGCTTGGCGTCCTGCGTCCTGCCATCCTCGGCCACGACCAGGTCGGAGCTGACGAGTCCCTTCACTGCCTTGCCGCCGACGTCGGTGACCGAAGCCACGATCTTCACGTCGGGATACGCGGTGGTGTCGAACTGCGTC
Source organism: Candidatus Limnocylindria bacterium (assembly GCA_038211425.1). Lineage (GTDB taxonomy): Bacteria > Chloroflexota > Limnocylindria > P2-11E > P2-11E > JALYKU01. The sequence continues at coordinate 1,984 of JBBQVQ010000040.1, forward strand.
ACGTTGATCTTGTATGTGGCGTCCGCGGCTGCTGTCGCCGAGAGAAGCGAGGTGACGACCGTGGCGATCGCGGCGACGCGGAGCGCGGACCTAAACATCGATCGCCGCCATCTTCCTCATGACGAGGAAGCCGACGAGCACGAGGATGCCCGCACCGCCCATCGCGACCTTGAGGAGCGTTGATGAGAAGAACACCCCGATGTAATCCGGGCTGATGAAGAACAGCGCGACCGCCACGAGTATCGGCAACGCCGAGAGGACGTAGGCCGAGAAGCGCTGCTGCGACGTCAGCGCGCTGATGTCGGCCGCGATCCGGGCGCGCTCGCGGATCGTTTCGGCGATCAGATCCAGCACCCTGGAGAGGCTTCCGCCCGCCTGCTGGTGGATCGTGATCGCTGACACGATCAGGTCTATGTCCTCCGACGGGTACATCGCCGCCAGGCGTTCGAGCGCCTCGCTCTGGGGGGCGCCCAGCCCGATCTCCCGGACGACCACCTCCATGATCGCTCTCGTCGGGTCGGGAGACTCCTTGGCCGCGAGCTCGAGGCCTTGAAGGAGGCTGTGTCCGGCGCGGACCGCCGAGGCGAGCAGCGCCACGGATTCGGCCAGCTGTGCCTGGAACTTCCCGAGCCGCCGCCTGTGGCGGAGCCTCAGCCACATGACCGGGGCCCCGGCGCCGACGGCGCCGATCAGCAGCGCGAGCAGGGTCGATCCTGTGAGGAAGAGGCCCAGGAGCAGGCCGACGATGAGCCCGATCCCGATCCCGCCGGCGACCTCCGTGACCGTGAGGTCGACCGCCGCCTCGGCAACGAGCGTCTCGATGCTCGCGACGAACGGCAGGCGGCCGCGGCGCGTGCCTCCTCGTCGGGCGCCGCGGACGCGGCGCCGCCCGCCGCGATCCTCCGAAAGACCGGTGGCGGTCGTCGTCAGAAAGGCCGACATCCGTCGCGTGACCGCCCGCTGTTTCAGCGTCGCCGGGAGCCAGAGCCCGAGCGCGATGGAAAGCATCGCGGAGCCGCCGAGGATGGCGATGAGGAGGGGCGACATCAGTTGCGCTCGTCCGAAGCCTTGGCCTCGTAGCCGAACCACGACGCCTGGAGCTGGAGGCCGCGCGCGAGGAGGCGATCGCCGAAGCCCGGGCGGATACCGGTCGGGCGCAGAGCACCCAGGATGTGCAGTCCGTCATAGCCCTGGTTCTCGAAGGCGAAGATGTCCTGCATCGTGATCACGTCGCCCTCGAGACCGCGGACTTCGCTGACCTGCGTGATGCGCCGGGATCCGTCCTGAAGACGCTCGATGTACACGACGAGGTCGACCGCCGCGGCGACCTGCTCGCGGATGGCTCGCAGTGGCAACTCCGCTCCGCTCATCATGACCATCGTCTCGATGCGGGAGAGCGCGTCGCGCGGTCCGTTGCTGTGGACGGTGGTAAGCGAGCCGTCGTGGCCGGTGTTCATGGCCTGGAGCATGTCCAGCGCCTCGGGGCCACGGCATTCACCGATGACCAGCCGGTCGGGGCGCATTCGGAGGGCGTTGCGGAGCAGGTCGCGGATCGTCACCTCGCCCAGTCCTTCGACGTTCGCCGGGCGGGATTCGAGCGGAAGGACGTGCACCTGCTGGAGCCGCAGCTCGGCCGCGTCCTCGATCGTCACCACGCGCTCGCGGGACGAGATGTACGACGACAGCGTGTTCAGCAGCGTCGTCTTGCCGGCGCCGCTACCGCCCGCGACGATGATGTTCATCCGGCCGCGGACGCACGCTCGCAGGAATTCGAGCGCCTCAGCGGTCACGGTCTGGTTCTTCAGCAGTTCGACCGGCGCGAGAGGGATCCGCTTGAACTTTCGGATCGTCAGCACCGGACCGGCAAGCGACAGCGGCGGGATTATCGCGTTCACACGGGAGCCGTCGGGGAGACGGGCGTCGACCATCGGAGAGGACTCGTCGCATCGCCTCCCCAAGGGCGAGACGATGCGCTGGATGATGCGGACGACGTGGTCGGCATTGGCGAACGTCACGTCGGTCGAGAACAGCTTTCCATCGCGCTCGATCCACACCTGGTGCGGGCCGTTGACCATGACCTCGGACACGCTCTCGTCCATCAGCAGGTCCTGGATCGGCCCGAAGCCGACGATCTCGGACAGCAGGGCGTCCTGAAGCCGGAGCCGATCGAGCCTGCTGAGGCTGAGCCTCTCCTCCTCCAGGGCGAGCGGGAACTGCTCGTTGACGAGCGACCTCACGGCCTCGCTCGACGTGGCCTCGGGGGTGCGCCCCAGGATCGCGGTGAGCTTCGCGTGGATGCGCGCGATGAGCTCGACCTCGCGCTCGTCGCGGAGCCGGCTCACCTTGAGGACGTCGGGCGTCCAATCCTCGTGCGGCATGAGCGCGGCGACAGGGGCCGCGGCCGGAACCTCGACCGGGCGGGCGTAGCGTGGCTTGGTCGGACGTAGGAGTGCCATTACGCGACCTCCCTGTGGACTGGCGTTGGGGCACCGCGTGCGGCGGGCGCGCTGGGGGACTTCACAGAGGCCAGCTCTCCGACGACAGACTGGGCGAGCTGCTCGAAGAGCTTGCGGAATCGCGGATGGGTCTCGACGAGGCTGCGCCCCTCGTTGATCGCGCCGGTAACGGCGATCCCGTCGCTCGGCACCGAAGCGACGATCGGGCGGCCCAGCCCGTGCTCGATCTCCGGCCTCGTGACACCGGCCTTCGATGGGAAACGGTTGACGACAAGGAGCGTGCGGCCGTCGAGCCCGCGCGCTGCCATCGCGTCCAGCGCGCGCCGCAAGTCGCGCAGGGCAGGAAGCTCGGGCGTGGTGACGACGACGACGCGGTCCGCCGCGCTGAGCACCGCCATCGTAAGCTCGTCGAGGCTCGCCCAGAGATCGCACACCACGAACTGGAAGTGGTCGCGTAGGTCGTCGATGACTCCGACGATCCGCGCGGTGTCGATGGACTCGACGGACGCCAGGTCCTCGGGGGCGAGGAGCACGCGCAGACCGGAGCGGTGCTTGACGAAGACATCTTCGATCGTCGCTGGATCCGTCGCATCACCTGCAGCGAGTTCGAAGATGCTGTTCGCGCTCTTTAGATCGAGCGCGACGCCTACGTCGCCGAATTGCAGGTCGAGATCCACGAGCGCCGCGCTGGTCTTCGACCGGCCTGCGAGCGCCACGGCGAGGTTCGTGGCGACCGCCGTGCCGCCCACGCCACCCTTCGGCGAATAGACGGCGATGACGCTGCCGCGCCGGCCTTCACCAGCGCTCTCGCCCTGCTGCAGTTGGTGGATCGCCCGCGCGTTCTCCACGACCTCGTGGATCGTCTCGAGCAGCTGATGGGGCTGGTACGGCTTCATCAGGAAGCCGCGGGCGCCGGCGCTCACGGCGCGCGACATGGCGCCGGCCTTGTCGGCGCCGCCGACGGCGATGACGCAGCAGTCGGGGTCGCGCGAGAGGACATCGCGCAGAACGGCCGAAAAGTCGGTCGTGATCGCCGAAAGATCGACGATCGCCGCGTCCGGGTGGACGGTGCTCACCTTGGCGAGGAAGGAACGCTCGTCGTTGGCGACGCCGGCCAGCTCGATGAGGGCATCATTCGTGAGCGCGGCGCGGGCTCGCTCGAGCACGGCAGCATCGCCTTCGAACAGGAGGACGGTGATGACGTCGTCATGCAGCTTCATTACTTCTTGATCCCGTACGTGGCCAGCAGGTAGGCAAGATCAACGGTGCTCGTTTTGCTCAGGGCGCTGTTGGCGCGGGCGCGGACGGCCACGTCCACCGCCGTGCCCGAGTCCTTGAGGTATTTCAGCACCAGGGCGACCTGGGGGTCGACCTGGAATACCAGCGCGGTGACACTCTGGGGGAGTTCCTTCGTCGGCCGGAGCACCTGGAGGACCGTGAGATTCTGGAGCGTTGTCTGGGTGGCGCGAGAATCGACGGTGGGGGAGATGGTCGCGAGGAGGTCGATGCGGTCGCCTTCGTTCACGAGTCCCGCGGCGGTCAGGGGATCCGCGGTCGGGAAGACCACAAGGACCTTGCCCGGCTCGACGGTGAGCGACGCTCCTGTCGCGCCTTCGGCGGCGACCAGCTGCGCCTTGAGGACTGCGGCGCCGGCCGGTATCGCGACCTGCGTTGTCTGGCCGATGGCGTCCGCCTGGGCCGTCATGGCGCCCGTAGGAATCAGGGTCAAGGGATAGTCGCGGCTGTCGAGCAGCGCGGCGGTGACGACAGTGCGCGCGGGGATCTCGCTCTTCGCGATCAGCACCGCTTGCGTCTGGACCGCGGCAGCCGCCGACGTCGGAGTATTGCTCTGGGTGGCGTTGTACAGCGCCCATCCCGTGAGAAGGCTGAGGAGGATCCCCAGAACCAGTAGTCCGGTTGCTCGTCTGTCACGCATCGACGTTCCCCTTAAGTGGTTTCAAATGCGTCTTCGTCTGCCTGTCCCCTCGGTGATCCAGCTATCGATGGAAAGCCGTGTCCTGGGACGGGCAACCGACGACCTGACTGGGGACTACGCACCCTCCGTGCCACGGCGCGCGACCCAGCGCCCGCTAGGTAGGATTCGTCACCGGTGGAGCCTGCGGGACCGTCCCTGTCACGAAACCGAGCGAGCGCGGCAGCGGACACTCGCTGCTCGCCGCTTGAGGCCGCGGGGTCGCTTCGCGCCGATGCCTGACCGCTCGCCCCTAATCGCCGACGAGGTAGGCGGCATTGGAAAGCGGATTCAGCACGCAGGCAGGACAGGACGCGGCATCACCGACCGCGCCACCCCAGTAGCCCTTGATCGAGCTCGTGCTGACGAGCGACTTGTAGAAGGTGAACGGCGCGTTGGTGAAGAGGTGAACACGATTGACGTCGCCGCTCGAGTTGGTCCCCATCTTCTTGTTTCCGCTGTTGCCGAGCCTCGAGCAGTCGGTCGGCGCGGAGTTCTTCGCCACCGGGACCCACGATCCGCTGTTGAAGTCCTCGGCGCAGTCCCACAGGTAGATCAGCACGGTGAGCGCCTTGCCCATGCAGTTGTTCTCCGCGGGCAGGCCCAGGTTGGTGCAGGTGCCGTTCGTGTTCGGGTAGGGATTGTTCGAGAACACGTTGTACTTTCCAAAGTCCTGGATGCGTGCGGCGAGCGCGCTCGAGATGTTCGAACCAAGGTTTCCGCTCGTCGTCTCTACCCTGTCACCGATCTTGTCGGCGCCGCTCGCGCACGATGGCGTCTTCAAGAAGCTCGGTGGCGACGTGCACACGCTCCGCGTACCGAGGCCGACGACCGGAGACTGGCCCGAGGGCCGCGGCGTACCGACGGTGTCCCACGGCTGGGTCAGGGACAGCGTGCCGCCGAAGGTGTAGTAGAACCAGTTGGGCACGTCGCAGGTCTTGTTCTGATCCACCGGGGTATGGTCGCCCGTGGCATCCCAGGTCGGTGCGCATGCACCGCCCGCGCGGTCGGGATGTGTGCCGGTCTGATCCCATTGTGTGATCAGCTGGCCGACGTTCGAGGGTGATCCGGTCGAATACGGGTAATTCGTGGAGTACCTGGAGAGGTCCACGGCAGCCTTGAAGTTGCCGTAGACGGCGCCGTTGTCGCTCGGCGACCAGAAGGTCACCGGGCTCGCCGCCGCAGGGTTGCACGGGTTTCCGCACGAAGCGCTCGTGAAGTCCGCCGGGTCGTAGTGGCGCACCATCGGCCACGTCGGGCCGCTGTCCGGGACGGGCGTGCCAGTGAGGCGGGCTGCCGCGCTCGCCGCGGCGTCGATCGTCGGGTGGCCGATAGCGGCGGCCAGGAAGGCACGGTATTGGATCGTTGCGCGAACACGCACGAAGCGCGTGTTGTTGTTCACCGGGGTCGATGTGGCGGTCGTACACGCGGTGACCGACGATGGCGTCCACGTCGGGGGGTCCCACGTCGCGGGGTTGTTCGGGTTCGCCACGACTCCGTACTCGACCCGGGTCGTGCGAGTCCCGCCGGCTGGAGCGAAGCTGTTGTTGGCCTTGGCGAACGAATCCGCCGTGCAGAAGATCTCCTCCTGGCTGGCCCCGAACCCGTACACCGTGGAGCCGCCTGAGGTCGCAGCGACGACCGATTGGGCGAGCATGTTCGCGGCGGCCACCGTTCCGGCATCGGCGCCGTTCTGCATCACCCGGCGCTGCGTCAGCCCGTAGCCCCAGTCGAGGCCCAGCGCCAGGGACCCCAACAGGACCGCCACGGCAAGCGCCACGATGATGAGCGCCTGGCCGGCGTCCTGACCCGCACGAACCCTTAGGCGCAGCCTCATCGGATCGTGTCCATGGTCGACGACGTCGTGAAGGTCCGCGAGCCCATGAACTGGCCGAGGAGGAATGTCACGGATGACCACGAGTAGGTCGTCTGCACGCGGATCGGGACAGTCGTTGGCTTGGGGCTCGTTGCCGGCGGCGGCCAGTTCTGGAAGGAGGAACCGTTGTAGTACGTGGGGGTCACCGTCAGCTGGGATCCGTCGAGCGGAACGCTGCGCGACTTGACCTGCGCGACGATCGCGCTCGGCGAGGCGTCAGGGTGCACCGATGCGTACCGGGCGCCCTCCCGGCTGGCGTTGCTCACGGTCACGTAGGCGTTCACCGCGCGGCCGAGGTCCAGGATCACGATGACCAGGAGCAGAAGCACGGGCACGATCAAGGCGAATTCGACCATCGTCGCGCCCCTCTCCCCGTTCGCGTCCCCGATGAGCGGCACTACTGCGCCACCACCGGGAACTTCGACGCCGCGCGAAGGTGGATGGTGTCCGCCCCCGCCGGCAGGATCCTCTGCGCCATGAGAGCGGTGATCAGCTTCAGGTCATACGTGACCTCGACGGTCACATCGCTTGCCGCCGTGCACGGTGAAACATTGCAGGTCCGCGTCGCCCCCAGGCCGGGGCAGGCGGTGTTGTAGGCGGCGAATCCGGTCTCGTTGCAGGCGTGCTGTGCCACCAGGGGGTCCCCCGCGGCGGGCTGGCGCGAGGCGAAGATCGCACCTTCCCGCGCTGCGTTCGTGATCGCGCTCGTGTAATAGAAGGCCCGGCCAACGTCAGCGAGTCCGAGGACGATCAGCAGAAGTACGGGGAGAGAGATGGCGAGCTCGACCAGGCTCTGGCCGGCTTGTTCGTTGATGAACCGAGCTTGGGCAACACGCAAAGCCACCCGACGAAATAGAGGCATGGAACAAGCACACAAGCACCCGTCGTGCCCATGCTCGGACGGTCGCGGATGTCATTGATGCGGTTTGTTAACTCTTGAGTGAGGAGGGGACAGGCTGCCGGCGTGACATCGCCTAGCCGGACGCAAAGGCGGACGATCGATCGTACAGAGGGAAGACGTACGGATGCTCCTGTCGCCCGGAAACGAGACGACGTAAGTGGTCAGCGCTAGCGCGTGCAAGCGTAAGTGCGGCCGTCCACGCTCGGAAGGAAGGCGCCGAGCCGGACGCCGGCAAGTTGGCTGGTCAGCCGATTCGCTCCTAGCGGACGAGCTTCAGCGTGACGACGTCGAAGGTCTGGCCAGGAGCCCAATCACGCGCCCCGCTTCCGTTCCCGATGAACGTTCCCGCGACGATGACGCCGTAATCCTTGTTGGCGCCGTTCGGGGTGATCATGAACGCGGCGAAGCCGAGGACGTGCACCTTGTCCGGGTCGGTGCCATTGCCGTCGAAGATGGGCAGGATGACATAAGGGGTGCCGATGGCCTTGACCTCGTCGCGGGTCGGGCCGGCTATGTCTCCATGATCGTAGTCGATCGAGTCGCCCACGCTGAACGGCGGCCCGTTCAGTGGTAGCCGTCCCTTGAATCTGTTTGGCTGGAATGGATCGGCGACCTGCGGTCCATGTACCTGGTAGCTCGGGCCGATCGCGGCCGGGTTCAGGCCGGTGATCTTGCCGGAACCGTCGCGCGCCAGGAGATCGACGCCGCCCTGGAACTCGTAGACGGCGAATGGCGCGGTCGCCCCCTGTCCGGTGAGCCGCTCGACCGAGGCCACGGCATCCGCGGCAAGGGGGATGGTGCTGATACCGATCAAGCTCAGGAAGTGCGTCGACCAGCTCTGGATGACGTGGACACGGACGCCCGTTGCCGCCGCCTGCGTCGTGTCCGCGTCGTTGTTGCCGATGTAGGACCAGGTCACGTTCCCGTTCACCCCGTCGAACGACGTGCCGTTCGTGTCGGGCACCCCGTTACGCTCCGCCAGGTCGACGATGTCGCGCTGGATCGTTGTGAACTGCTGCTGCGCGACCGCCAGAGCGCCGGTAAGGGCTGCGGCGTCCGCGCCATTGCGAAGCGACCGGTGCTGGCGGACCCCGGCGCCGATGTCGACGACGAGGCCGGCCGCCCCCAGAAGGACCGACATCGAGAGCGCGACCATGACGAGCGCCTGTCCGGCATCCTCGCGCACGTTGACCTTGTGGAGGGTCATTCGATCCTCATCACGCTCGTCGCGCTCACCTGGACCTGACCACCCGGGAACAGCGTGTTCGCGAACGGCGTCATCGGGGAATAGCTGAGAGTCGCGATGACTTGGATTCCGTTTCCAGCCTTGGCGTACGCCGTCTGGTTGGATGTCACCGTGGCGTCGCGTGGCGTGGGATTGGCGAGGTTGGCCTCGAGGTAGTTGACCCTCACCGAGCTCAGCGCCGGACCGACGGCATCGAGGCGGACGCGGGCATTGACGTTCTCGGGATCCGCGTTGTTCGCCGAGTTGATCCGCGTCGGGTAGGTCGAGCCGTACCGCGCGCCTTCGCGGACCGCGTTGGTCATTTGCGTGTACCGCTGGTATGCGATGCCGAAGTCGGCCATCGCCACGATGACGAGAAGCAATAGCGGCACGATGAGGGCGAATTCGACGAGCGCCTGCCCATCCTCCCGCCTGGCCCACTGTCCCACACCGGTGCAACGCCGGGCCCCGCCGGCTGTTGCGAGCCGGGCAGCGTGACGTTTCGTCCTGGTAACGACCACGCCGGCGAGCGCCTGCCCGATCGGGGAAACCTGCGCACACCTAAAGAAGAAGAGGTCCCCCAAAAGGGGACCTCTTCTTGCCTCGCGCTTGCGGTTCCTACGTGAGGTTGTTGCCGATGTTGCTGAAAATGTTCTGGATCTGGCCGCGCAGGAAGATCATGGCGACGATGACCGCGATGGCGATGACGGCAATGATGAGAGCGTATTCCACCAGTCCCTGGCCTTCGTCGTTGCGAATGAACTGAAGCATTCCAAGTCCCTCCTTTCCTCGATGGTGTCTGTAGTGCAGCCTAGCAGACGCAAGAATGAGTCCTCGCCGGGTCGAGGGCTGCATGAGGCTCGGTGATTCGGTCCCCTGACAGCAAATTACGGAGCCTCCTTTCCTCTCAGTGGTCGCATCGTCCAGCCTAGCAGACGCATGGATGGTCGTGTGTTTGGGCGTTACGTGTCTTCACGACGGGGGCCGTCGGCGCGCCTTCGTAACGGCGATCCGGGGGTGGGTACGAGCGTCGCGGTCCCCGCCGCGTAGGCGTCGAAGGAGAGGCCGAACACCCCACGGAGGACCCGCTCCTCGGCCACGATCCGGAGAGCGGTGTAGGGGACGATCAGGACCGCAGTGGCCGTCAGGAGTACGACGCTCGCCAGCGCAAGCGATGCTCCGACGTGAAAGGCGATGATCCCCAGATACATCGGGTGCCGGACCACCGCGTATGCCCCGTGGGTCTGAAGTTCATGGCCGGCAAAGAGGTCCGTGCGGATCCCGTATCCCCGACCGAGCGACCACATGGCCCACGCGGCGAACAGCGCGGCAAACCAAGCGAGCGCGAGACCCGCGTGGCGCACTACCGGATCGATGTCCATTGGAAAGGGCCGCGCGACGAGCACCGCGAGCAGGGGTAGCCACACCAGAGACGGGTAGTACTCGATCCACCAGGGACTGCTCCCCCGCACCTGGTGCGCGCGCCTGCCCCGCACGATGCGCAGCGCGCCCGCCGAGAGCCACATGAGGTGCCCGGCGAGGATCAAGGCGATGCGCAGCGCCCGGTCGTCCACGTTTCCGATTGTGGCGGACTAAACTGAAGGTGCCGAGGCGATGCGCGCATGGGCAGATCGAGCAGGTGGTGAGCTCCGCTGACTGTAGATCAGCCGCCTTTGGCTGTGGGGGTTCGATTCCCTCTCTGCCCACCAGAATCATCAGTGTTGACGGGCCTTTGGGGCCCGTCGGGCGTCCTTTAGGCAGACCGCGAAAGGCTGCTGACGCGCGCGGAGGGCAACTGACCAAAGGCGGTTTTGTGCGGCGCCGCCAACGGATTCGGGAGGGCCAGCCGGTCGCGCACCGGGACATGGTGGCTATAGCGCTCGACCATCTCCCAACGCTCCCAGCCGCCCTGGCGCTTGAGCTCGAGGAGGTTCGCGCCAGGGATGCTCATGAAGTTGGTAGCCCAGGTGTGCCGGAGGACGTGCGCCGAGAAGGTGCGGATCCCACTCCGCTCACGAAGGCGGGCGAAGAGCTTCGCGAAGCCGTCCGCGTCGAACGGGGTGCCGGTCCGGGTGGGGAAGAGCCCCGCTTTTGGGTTCGCGCCGAAGCGCGAATTGCGCAGGTAGCGGTCGAGCTCGCGCCCCACCGCTGGGTGGAAGGTCACGACGCGCTCGCGTCCGAACTTGCTCGTTTCCGGCCGCACGGTAAAACAGCCGCGCGCGAGGTCGAGCTCGCCGATCCGCGCCTCGCGGGGTCATTGTGGGCACCACCGAACGCTCGCAGATGAGCATCGCGCTCAAGCCGAGTGTGCCGAGCGAGCGTGGGTTCGGCAGCGTGCACGAATCGCAACGCGGGGACCGCGTGGCCGAAGCGCTCCACTTGTTCCCGGCGCCCGCGGTGACCGGCGTGCTTCCCTTGCTCGCGCCGCTCGGCGCCGCCGGTCTCGCCCTGGTGATGATCTTTACGATCGTGTTCCACATCGCCGGGGCGAGGGCGGCCCACGACTGGTCGGTGAACGGCCTGCTGCTCGCGCTCGCCGTCTTCGTCGCGGTCGGCCGCTTCATGATCGTCCCCGGTGAGCCCAGGCCGCTCGTCGCGTAACCACTCGAGCACGCTCGCCCCGTCAGGAGCCGTCCGTCCGGTCCGTCACCGGCCGAGCTATCGGCCCTGGCCAAAGCGGGAGGGATCAGCCTCCTGTCCATCGCCGCGAGACCTGTGTCGCTCGCCTCCTCAACGGTCCGCGCGTGCCATGATGCGTCCACGCGCGGCCCTAACCAGTCTGATCCGGGAGGAGATGAAGAATGCCGACGAGGCTCAATCCGTACCTCAATTTCAAGGACAACACGCGCGAGGCCATGGAGTTCTACCGTACCGTATTCGGCGGCAAGCTCGAGATGAACACTTTCAAAGAGTTCAACGCGTCACAGGACCCGAGCGAGGATGACAAGATCATGCACGCCATGCTGGATGCCGACAATGGCATCACGATCATGGGGGCGGACACACCGAAAGCGATGGAATACAAGCCGGGGAACACGTTCAGCATGTCGCTCAGCGGCGAAAACGAAACGGAGCTTCGCGCTTACTTCGAAAGGCTCGCGGAAGGCGGCACCGTGACCATGCCGCTGGAGAAGGCCGCATGGGGCGACACGTTCGGCATGTGCCTGGACCGGTTCGGCGTGAGCTGGTTGGTGAACGTCAATTCCGGAGCACCGCGGCAGGCGCCTTGAAGTCCGGCGCCGTCGCACAGGGGGCTAGGACCACGTAGTTCGGATCGCGGACTCGGTCGGTGGTGCGCTACTGCGTCTCAGAGCTGAGATGCATGGGTCTTGTCCGTAGGACGGCCATCATCCGAGAGACCGAATGACCGGACCGAGGAATGAACGGGAGATCGGAGATGTCCGAGACCCAGACCGGGACCCACATCAGCCGGCCCGGGACGCCGGGCGAGCCGTCGACCCCGGGACCGGGCCCATGGGGGAGCGCGACCAGAGGTGCGGGCCACTACGCCGACGTGAACGGCATCAAGCTCTACCACGAGGTCCACGGGGCCGGGCGCCCGCTGATCCTCCTGCACGGCGGCCTCGGCTCGGGTGAGATGTTCGGACCGAACCTGCCCGCGCTCGCCGAGCGCCGGCAGGTCATCGCCGTCGATCTGCAGGGCCACGGCCGGACCGCCGACATCGACCGGCCGCTGGGCGTCGAGCTGATGGCCGGCGACATCGCGGCCCTCATCGAACATCTGAAGCTCGAACGGCCGGACATCATGGGCTACTCGCTGGGCGGCGGTGTCGCTCTCTGGACCGCCATCCTGCATCCGGAGATGGTGCGGAAGCTCGTGATCGTGTCGACGAACATCCGACGCAGCGCCTTCTACCCCGAGATGCTCGCCGCGCAGGGGCAGGTGAGCGCGGCGGGCGCCGAGGGGATGAAGCAGACGCCGATGTACGCGCTCTACGCCAGCGTCGCGCCGAGGCCCGAGGATTGGCCGCGCCTACTGGACAAGATCGGCGAGGCGATGAAGAAGGATTTCGACTTCTCCGAAGAGATCGCTTGGATCAAGGCGACCACGCTGGTCGTCGCCGGGGATGCCGATATCTTCCCGCCGGCGCATGCCGTGGAGATGTTCGGGCTTCTCGGCGGCGGCAAGCGAGACGGAGGATGGGACGGCTCTGGACGCCCGGATTCGAGGCTCGCCATCCTGCCCGGACTCACGCATTACACGATCTTCAACTCGCCGGCGTTGTCGGCGGCGGTGGTCCCCTTCCTCGACGAGGACAGCGCCGGAGAGTAACGCCATCGGCGAGGACCACCCTGCCTACGTTCAGCGTCCCGGCCATCGTTGCCGGGGTCGCGGTCTCGCGGTACGGCCTTCGCGACACGACGTACGCCTACGGTCTTGCGGATGGCCCTGGCCGCGAGCAGCGCCGTTGCGATCTCACGCCGGACTGTCACCGGGGACGGGCGCAGTCAGGTCGATCCTCGTGCCGCCCCGTGATGATCCACTGATGTCGGCGCGCAGTTGCACCGCGCCGAGGGCCGGATCGGGACCCAGGAGAGTCGCGCGCAGACGACGCGCGACGGCCTCCGTGGCCCCGGCACCGCCGATGGCGATCTTCATGCCGCGGGCCACGTGACGAAGGTCGTCCGCCGCGCGACGGAACCGGCGTCGTTCGACGGATGCGAGAACGAGCGCATCGGCTAACGAGCGCTCGAGCGCGGAAAAGACGGCCTCAAGAGGGGTGTCCTGGCCGAGGTAAACGATCCGCCACCCCTCCGAGCGCAGGAGAAGACCAAACGAGATAAGTCCGATGTCATGCATCTCGCCCGGGAGGCACGCCAGTATGGCGCGAGGCCCGCGCCCCTCGTCCCACCCGCGCGCCAGCCCGAGCAATCGTCCTCGAATGAGCGTCGCCGCGAAGTGTTCCTGCGCGACACTCACCGTCTCCGCGGCCCAGCGAGCGCCGATCGAGCGCAACTCCGGAAGGATCGCCTGCGCGATAGCGCCCTCGATCGAGACCGCTGAGAAAAGCCGGTCGAGGGTCGAATGCGCCCCTGGCTCGTCGAACGCCATCAGCGCCGCGTCCAGCTCCTCCACGAGGGCAGGGGACACGGCTGTCGCGTGCCCTGTGGAGCTGTCCTCCTCGAGCGCAGCGCTTGCAGCCTCGCGGGCGGACAGGCCCGATCTCACCCGAGCGCGCATCCGGCGCACGCGCCGCTCGTCGCCCTCGGAGTACAGGCGGAATCCCCCAGATGTCCGCTCGGGCCGGAGCAGTCCGTAGCGCGACTCCCAGGCACGGAGCAGCTCGGGGCTCACCCGCGTCCGCCGGCTGAGCTCGCCGATGCGGAAACGTGCCGCAGGGAGGTCCACTTCCCCCAGTAGACACTCTCTACAGACCCTAGACAAGAGGGCGGCCCACGAGGTACGTTCTCAGCCAACGACTCTCTACAAACTATGTACACACCCGCGAGGCTTCGTGCGCTCCGTAGGGACCGTAAAGGAGGATTGACCATGAGCGTTCACCACCTGAGCTCCGAACAGACCGTCGCCCGGCGGCGCAGCGAGGTCTTCGCATTCTTCTCGCGGCCCGAGAACCTCACTCGGATCACCCCCGTTGACATGCGATTCGAGATGGTCAGCAGGGATCGCGCGATGCGTCCTGGCCTCCGCCTGGCGTATCGCCTCCGGCCTCTCCTCGGGATCCCGGCGGCGTGGGTCAGTCGCATCACCCGCTACGACCCGCCCGAGTCGTTCGTGGACGCGCAGGAACGCGGTCCATACGCGCGCTGGGAGCACACTCACACGTTCCGTGACGAGCGCGTCGGCGCCGTCATGGGAACGCGCATCACCGACGCGGTCGCGTATGAGCTCCCCTTCGGGCCGCTTGGCGACCTGGTGAACACGCTCATCGTCAGGCGGCGGCTCGCTGCGATCTTCGCGTACCGCCGTCGGGCGATCGAGCGTCTGCTTCCGGTCACAAGCTCACGGGAGGACCCCCTCCGCGTCGCCGTCGCCGGCGGCTCGGGATTCGTGGGCGGCGCGATCGCGCAGGAGCTGCACGGGCGCGGAGACGACGTGATCGTCCTCTCGCATCGTCCGGAGAGCGCGGCCGCCGGACTTCCAGACGAGGTCCAGGTCCGGGACGCTGACGTCGCCGACGAGCGGTCGCTCGAGGCCGCGCTCGACGGCGTGGACGCGCTCGTGATCAGCCTCGCGTTCCCGAACTATCCGATGGAGTCGCCGCGTTTCGGGCACACCTTCGAGGCCGTCGACGCGGGCGGCACCGAGCGGCTCGTTGCGGCCGCGATCGGAGCCGGCGTGCGTCGGGTGGTGTACATGTCGGGCGCGGGCGCGGCTCCCGGGTCGCGGCGCTCGTGGTTTCGGGCGAAGTGGCGGGCCGAGCGGGCGGTACGAAACTCGGGGATCCCATACACCATCATTCGTCCGACTTGGGCGTATGGCCCGGGCGACGTCGCGCTGAACCGCTTCCTCGGTCTCGCGGACTTGCTGCCCTTCGTGCCGCTGACGGGGAGCGGCCGTCAATTGCTCGCTCCCGTGTTCATCGACGACGTCGCCCGGCTGGCCGCGGATTCTCTCCGCGCCGACGCCGCTCGCGACAAGATCTTCGAGATCGGTGGGCCCGAGACGTTGACGATGCGCGAGATCATCCGCGTCGCGCTGGCCATTTCAGGCCGACGCCGTCCGATCATCCCGGCGCCCGCCGTTCTGTTGAAGTTCGCTGCCTGGCCGCTTCAGCTGTTGCCGCGCCCGCCCCTCACGCCGGGTGCCGTCGACTTCGTGAACCAGCCCGCGACCGTCGACACCGGGCCGCTGCTGGCCGCGATGCCCCGCCGGCTGACGCCCCTCGCGGAGGGACTGCGGACATACCTTGGGCGGGACGCAGGGTCGCGCACCGCCGCGGCTCACAGGCCCGCCCCGGCGGTATCGAGCGACGCCCCCACGTGGCGGGCGGTGATCGCCGCACGGGGGACGGACGGTGGCCCTCACCTCGCGCGCCGCTCGCGCAAGTGAACGAATGGGTCGCCCTGGCCGTCACGGTGGGCGTGTGCTTCGGCGCGGCCGCTCTCGGAAGCCGGGCAACGATCCCGCAGCTGCGCGCCTGGTATCCGTCGCTGCGGAAGCCGAGCTGGAATCCGCCGAATGGCGTCTTCGGACCCGTCTGGACCGTCCTCTACCTCGCGATGGCCATCGCCGCTTGGCTCGTGTGGCGCAGGAGCGGCGACGTGGCGGCGGCGCTCGTCCTCTTCGCGGTGCAGCTCACCTTGAACGTCGCGTGGTCTGCCGTCTTCTTCGGTGAACGCAACGTCCACCGTGCGCTCGTCGTGATCGTCGCGCTCTGGCTGGCGATCGCGGCGACGCTCGTCGCGTTTTGGCCGATCGACCCTGTTGCGGGTGCTCTGCTCCTTCCGTACCTCGCGTGGGTGACCTTCGCTTCTTTCCTGAACCGCGCGATCGCGCGACTCAACCCGGCGTCCTGACGCCGGCGCTGCTCCGTCCAAGGGGCCGCCGCCCCGCTTCCCTGTCGGCGCCGACGGAGCGGTGAAGGTACGCGCGGAGCGGACGCGCATACGATTCCCCCGTGCGTGACGATCCCGCACAGCGTCAGCGCCGGCTGGCGGCTGCGGCGCCAACGCCGCTCGCTGAAAAGATGCGCGCGGCCGGTGCGGGTGAGCGAAGACCCGTGACTGCCGTCTTCGGCGACGTCGTCAACTCCACCGCCCTTGCGGCGTCGATGGACCCGGAAGACTGGACCGAGATCATCAATGACGCCTTCTCTCGAATGTCGCAGGTCATCTACCGATACGAGGGGACGATCGCGCGGCTCATGGGCGACGCGATCCTCGCCTTCTTCGGCGCCCCGGTGGCGCACGAGGACGACCCGGAGCGCGCCGTGCGGTGCGCGCTCGACATGGTCTCGTCGATCGCGCGTCTCGGGAGCGAACTGCGCGGCCGCGGGCTCGAATTTGGGATCCGCGCGGGGGTGAACACGGGCCCGGTGGTCGTTGGGACCGTCGGCAGCGACCTCATGTACGAGTACACGGCCATGGGCGACGCTGTCAACGTCGCCGCTCGGATGCAGAGCGCCGCACGGCCGGGCACCGTGCTGGTCACGGCCGCCACGTTCGGCTTCATCGCCCCGCTGTTCGACGCCGTCGAGCTCGATCCGCTCACGGTCAAGGGAAAGGCGGAGCCGATCGTCGCCTACGAGGTGAGTGGGCCGAAGGACGCTCCGGGATCCGTTCGAGGTCTCGCCGGGCTCGCGAGCCCCATGGTCGGCCGCGACGACGACATAGCCGCCCTGGAGGCGGTCACCCGCGCCGTGGGCGCGGGCCGCGGCCGCGCGGCGTGCATCATCGCCGAGCCCGGCGTTGGGAAGACAAGGCTGATCGGGGAGCTGCGCCCTCGCGCATTGCACGCCGGGCCGGGCTGGGCCGAGGTCCGGTGCGTCCCATACGGGCGCTCACTGCCGTACCACCTCGTCGGCCGTCTCGTCAGAGCGCTCGTCGGGGTCGGCCCGACCGCCGGCGACGCCGCGACCACGGAGGCGCTCGAGGCCAGGGTGGGCGACCTGCTCGGAGCGGATGCCCCCGACGTCATCCTGTATCTGCAGCTCCTTCTCGGCGTCGGGCTCAGCGAGGGGAGCTCGCAGCGCATCGCCGCCACGGACCCCGCTCTTCTCCAGGGTCGGTACTTCGCGTCCCTCCGCCAGGTCCTCCGCGCCACGACCGCGCGAGCGCCTCTGGCCGTCGTGTGCGACGACCTCCATTGGGCCGATCCGGCCTCGACGGAGGTGCTGGCCGAGATCCTTGCGCTCGCGAACGAGCTTCCGCTGCTCGTCCTCATGGCTGCCCGCCCCGACCGCGACTCGGATGGCTGGCACCTGGTGACCATGGCGCGGGACCTGTTCGGTGGCGCGCTCACCGAGATCAGCCTTCAGCCGCTCACGCGGGATGACAGCCGCGCGCTCATCGCCAACCTTCTCGACGTGGAGTCACTCCCCGCTCCGACGCGCGATCTCATCCTTGAACGTGCGGAGGGCAATCCCTTCTTCGTCGAGGAGATCATTCGGACACTCATCGACCGCGGCGCCGTGGCGAGATCGGGTGCGCGCTGGGTCGCGGGAAAGGGAATCGAGGCGTTCGAGGTCCCGGGCAATCTCCAAGGGCTGCTTCTGGCACGGATCGATCGACTCGAGGACGATGCCAAGCGCGCGCTACGAGTAGCGTCCGTGATGGGGCGGCGCTTCTCGCTGCCCGCCCTGGAGCGAGCGATGGCGGTCGACGGTGCGCAGCCGGTCGGCCCGGCGGTCGGCGCGCTCGAGGCGGCGGGTCTCGTGCGGCTTGTGGCGGTCGAGCCGGAGGTGGAGTACGTGTTCCGCCACATCCTCATCCGGGAAACGGCGTACGGCTCGCTCCTCAAGCAGGACCGGAAGCGGCTGCACTCGCGCGTCGCCGATGCCCTGCAGGCGCTCCATCGAGAGGCGTCGCCGACGCTGGCACCGCTGCTCGCCCTGCACCTCCATGAGGCCGGCGAGGCGGAGCGGGCGTCCCCTTCCTGCTCGAGGCGGGACGCGAGGCGGCCGCGAGGTATGCGAACCACGAGGCCCGAGCTGCCTACGAGCGCGCGCTGGCGGACCTCGACGCGGTCGAGGAAACGCCGCAACGCCGACGGCAGCGCGTCGAGGCGGTGGTCGGTGCGGTGAAGGCGGGCTGGACGTTCAGCCCGTGGGACAAGGACGTCGCGTCGCTCGAGGGTGTGCTACCGAAGGCCGAAGAGGTGGGAGACCTGCGGCTTCTCGCCGAGGCGTATTTCTGGGTGGCGTATCTGCGACGCGCGCAGGGCGAGACCGAAGCGACGAGCCCCGCGCTTCGCCGGGCGCTCGAACGGTCCGGCGAGATCGGGCGCGAGCTCGGCGACGACTCGATCGGCGCGATCCCACTCGCCTTCGCCGCCATGGGCATGCTGTTCGCTGGCGAGATCCGGCAGGCGCTCGGCGTCCTCGAGGGCCTTCTGCCGGTGCTCCAGCGGCACGGAGACCGCATGGGTGCAGCGATGGTCGCGGAGATGCTGCCGATGGGCTACGCGCGGCTCGGGGAATTCGCCATGGCCGAGCGGACCGGCGCGCGGTCGAACGCGATCGCGCGGGATGCGGACGTCATGGCGATCCTGGACGCGCATATCAACGACGCGTACATCGACCTGGAGCGCGGCCGGCTGGACGGTGCCGCGGACACCGCAAGGGAGTGCCAGGGCGAAGCCGAGGATGCCGGCGCGCTCTCCTGCGCGGTGCTGTCGAACTACCTGCTCGGCATGGTCGACGTCGTGCGGGGAGACGTGCGGTCAGCGCGGGCGTCGCTCGAGCGCGCCGGGGAGATCGCCCGGTCGGCCAGCCTCTACCCGTGGCGCAATCGCGTCTTCGGAACGCTGAGCTGGACGCGCGCGATGCTGGACGACGCGGGTCCGGAGGCCCGCGCCGAGCTCGACCGAGCCATCGAGATGGACCGGCAGACCAAGGACGCGTGGGACGAGGCGACGCTGCTGACCCTCCGGGGGACGCTCCGGGCGCGCTCGGAGGGAACGCGCGAGGCGGGCCTCGAGGACTTTGCCACGGCGGCCGAGTTGTTCACTACCATGGGCGCTCGTCCGGCCCTGGTCCGCACGCTTCGCGCCTGGGGCGAGGCGCTCGATCTGGCGGGCCAGCATGGGGATGCCGGTGAGCGGCGTGCGCAGGCGGATGCGCTCGCCGCCGAGATGGGACTTGAAGCCGCCGCCTGACACGAGCCGAGCGGGACCTGGGGAGGACGCCGTGACCGAAGCCCGGCACATCCGCGTGCTGCTCGCGAAGCTTGGACTCGACGGCCACGACCGCGGCGTGAAGATCGTCGCGCGCGCCTTGCGTGACGCAGGCATGGAGGTGGTGTACACGGGCCTCCATCGCCGGCCGGAAGAGGTCGTCAACGTCGCCGTGCAGGAGGACGTCGACTGCATCGGCGTGAGCATCCTGAGCGGTGCGCACATGACGGCGTTCACGCGGCTCATCAAGGCGATGAAGGACCGCGGCGTCTGGGACGACATCGTGCTGCTCGGCGGCGGGGTGATACCGGATGAGGACGTCAACGAGCTGAAGCGGCTGGGCGTCGCGGAGATCCTCGGCCAGGACAGCACGCCGGACTCGGTGGTGGCCGCCGTGCGCGACGCATTGCACTCGCGCCGCGCCACCGTGTAGCGAGGACACGGCGGTGGAATCCTGGTCGTGGCCGCCGGCGTACGACGAATCGTTCGTGCCGGAGCGCGCGCAGCGCCACTGGTTCCCGCGCCGGGAGACGATCTCGGCGGACGAGCGAGATGCGCTCATCCTCGAGCGCATCCGAGCGGTCATGCGCTACGCGTACGAGCGCGCTCCGTTCTACCGGCGCAAGTGGGACGAGGCGGGGGTCCATCCGGAGGGGATCCGCTCGTTCGAGGACTTCGAGCGGGTCCCCGTCGTGACGAAGGAGGAGCTGCGCGTCGCGCAGGCCGCCCACCCGCCGTTCGGCGACTATCTCTGCGTCGCCGTAGCCGACGTGGCGCACATCCACGGCACATCCGGAACGACCGGACGGCCGACCGCGTTCGGCGTGTCGCACGCCGACTGGCGTGCCATCGCGAACGCGCACGCACGGATCCTCTGGTCCATGGGCGTGCGCCCCGGCGACACGGTCTTCATGGCCTCGTTCTTCAGCTTGTACATGGGTTCGTGGGGAGCGCTCATCGGCGCCGAGCGGCTCGGCGCGCGCGTGTTCCCGTTCGGCGCCGGCGTGCCCGGGCAGACGCTCCGCGCCGTGATGTGGCTGAAGGAGATGCGGCCCGACGTGATCTACGCCACGCCGTCATACGCGCTGCACCTCGCCGAGGTGGCGCGCGGCGAGGGCATGGAGCCGCGCGACTTCGGCATCCGGATCCTGTTCTTTTCGGGCGAGCCCGGCGCATCGGTCCCCGCGATCCGCGGGAAGATCGAGGATCTCTACGGGGGCCGGGTGTTCGACTGCGGTTCCATGGCGGAGATGTCCCCGTGGATGGCGCTCGCGGAGTCCGACGGCCAGCCGGGGATGCTGTGCTGGCAGGACCTCGTGTACACGGAGGTCGTGGATCCCGGCACGTTCACGCGCGTGCCCTACGGCAGGGAGGGGACACCCGTGTACACGCACCTCGAACGGCAGAGCCAACCGATGATCCGACTGCTCTCGAAGGACCTCACCCGGTGGGAGGCGGGTCCGGGCGCCGACGGGCGCACGTACCCGATCCTGCCGAAGGGCATCTACGGCCGCATCGACGACATGTTCACTGTCCGCGGCGAGAACGTGTACCCGTCGGCCATCGACGAGATCGTCATGGCCCTCGACCACTACGGCGGCGAGCACCGGATCGTCGTCTCACGGGACCACGCGATGGACGAGCTTTCCGTCCACGTCGAGGCCGACCGCGAGCTGCACGCGATGGGTGGCGCCGCGATCGCCGGCTTCCGCCGCTCGGCCGAGGAACGCCTGCGGACGGTGCTCGGCGTGGGAGCGCGGGTGGAGGTCGTCCCGCCGGGGACGCTCGAGCGCACGGAGTTCAAGGCGCGCCGCGTGGTCGACCGGCGCGACATCCTGCGCACGTGAGGAGCGCGATGCGCTCGTTGGCCGACGGCGTGCTCGCGCGCGACCCGCGGGCGATCGCCCGCATGATCACGCGCGCCGAATCGCGTACGCCCGGAGTGGGGGAGGAGATCGCGGCGCTGTTCCGCGCCGGCGGGCGGGCCTGGGTCGTCGGAGTGACCGGTGCGCCAGGGAGCGGCAAGAGCACGCTCGTGGGCGCCCTGGTCGTCGAGCTGCGGCGCCGTGGCGGGACGGTCGGGGTCGTGGCGGTCGATCCCTCGAGCCCGTACTCCGGCGGCGCGATCCTCGGCGATCGCATCCGGCTCGCCGGTCTCGAGTCCGATCCCGGCGTCTTCATCCGCTCGATGGCGACCCGCGGCGCCCTCGGAGGCCTCGCGCGGGCGACCGCGGACGCGGTCACGGTGCTCGACGCGGCGGGGATGGACCACGTCCTCGTGGAGACCGTCGGCGTCGGCCAGGACGAGATCGAGATCGCGTCCGCCGCGCACGCGGTCGTCGTGGTGAGCGTCCCCGGGCTCGGCGACGACGTCCAGGCGATGAAGGCGGGCGTCCTCGAGATCGCCGATATCCACGTCGTGAACAAGGCCGACCGCGACGGGGCCGACCGGACGCTGGCGGAGCTGCGTTCGATGCTCAGCCTTGGCGGCCGCGCGCGGGCGCGCCCCCGGCCCGCGATCCTGCGGACCGTCGCCACCAGCGGCGAGGGTGCGGCCGAGCTGGCCGACGAGATCGCGCGCCACCGCCGCTGGCTCGTGGACACCGGAGAGCTCGCCGCGCGCTCGCGGGCGATGGCCGAGCGCCAGGTCCGAACGCTCGCCCAGCGCATCCTCGCGGATCACCTGCAGGGACCCGCGCGCGGCGAGGCCTTCGACCACGCCGTCGACGAGGTCTGCGCCCGCCGCCTCGACCCGGCTTCCGCGGCGGAGCAGCTGCTGCGCGTCGCATGAAGGAGGAGCTGATGTCAGAGCAGGACGACGCGCGAGCGAGGCGGACGCGTTGGATCGCGGAGGACGCCCGTTCGGCGATCGACGCCGACGTGCGGCGCTGGGAGGCGGCGGAGCTCGCCTCGTTCCTCGTCCGCCAGCCGGAGTCGCGGCCCCAAGCCGTCACGGGGTCGCTCCGGGAGGTGAAGCGCGTCTACACGCCGCTCGACGTCGCGGACACGCCGTGGGAGGAGATCGGGCTGCCGGGCGCCTACCCGTACACGCGCGGCCCGTACCCGACGATGTACCGGGGCCGCACCTGGACGATGCGGCAGATCGCGGGCTTCGGCACGGGCACCGACACGAACCGGCGGTTCAAGTACCTGATCGCGAACGGCCAGACGGGCCTCTCGGTCGACTTCGACATGCCGACGCTGATGGGCTACGACTCGGACGACGAGATGTCCGCCGGCGAGGTGGGACGCGAGGGCGTCGCGGTCGACGTGCTCGACGACATGCTCGACCTCTTCGACGGCATCGACCTCGAGAAGATCTCGGTCTCGATGACCATCAATCCGACGGCGTGGATCCTCCTCGCGATGTACGTCGCCGTGGCGCAGGAGCGCGGCTACGACCTCGACAAGCTGTCGGGGACGATCCAGAACGACATCCTCAAGGAGTACATCGCGCAGAAGGAATGGACATACCCGATCCGTCCGTCGCTGCGGATCGTGCGGGACACCATCGTCTACTGCGCCCGCAGCATGGCCCGCTACAACCCGATCAACATCAGCGGGTACCACATCTCGGAGGCGGGGTCGTCACCGGTGCAGGAGCTGGCGTTCACCATGGCGAACGCACGCGCGTACTTGCGCACCGTCGTCGACCACGGCGTGCAGGTCGACGCGTTCGCGCCGCGGCTCGCCTTTTACTTCGTGAGCCAGAGCGACTTCTTCGAGGAGATCGCGAAGTTCCGCGCGGCGCGGCGCGTATGGGCCAAGATCGTCAAGGAGGAGTTCGGCGCCGCCAAGCCGGAGTCAATGCGCCTTCGCTTCCATTGCCAGACCGCCGCGGCTTCGCTCACGAAGCCGCAGCCGTACGTCAACGTCGTGCGGACCGCGCTCCAGGCGCTGTCTGCGGTGCTCGGAGGAGCGCAGTCGCTGCACACCAACGGCCTGGACGAGGCGTACGCGATCCCCTCCGAATCGGCGATGACTCTCGCGCTGCGGACGCAGCAGGTGATCTCCGACGAGACCAACGTCACAAACGTGGTCGACCCGCTCGGTGGGTCGTGGTACGTCGAAGCGCTCACCAACGACATCGAGAAGGCGACGTGGGAGTACCTCGAGCGCGTCGAGGCGCTCGGCGGGACCGTCGCGGCGATCGAGCAGGGCTTCTTCCAGCGCGAGATCGCGGACTTCGCCTACGGCATCGCCGAGCGCAAGGCGAGCGGCGAGAAGCCGGTGATCGGCGTCAACCGTCACGTCGATACCGGCGGAGCCCACGAGGAGATCGAGCTGCACAGGATCGACCCCGACACCGAGCGGAACCAGATCGAGCGGCTCCGGCGAGTGAAGGCTTCCCGTGACGAGGGCCGCGCCCGGCGGCTCCTCGAAAAGCTCCGGGTCACCGCCGAGGACGAGAGCGCGAACATCATGCCGATCGCGATCGAGTGCGTGAAGGCGCGTTGCTCGATGGGCGAGATGGTGAACACCCTCAAGGCTCTCTGGGGCGCGTATTCAGAGGTGGCCGTGTACTGATACGCGCCGGCGAAAGAGGACGGTCTTCGTCACCTGCGCTCCGGGGCGCCGCGAGTCGATGATGTCCGCGTCCCGCGGAGCGATGCCCGGACCGCTCGATAATCGCTCGGCCATTTAGCGGCCGGCGCGGTCTTCGTCACCTGTTCGGACGGTACCCGTCAGATGGCGGAGGCCGCGATGGGAGGCGAGGCCGCGATGGAGCGGAGCATCCTGTCGACCTTCTCCACCGACGCGGCGGCGCCGGCCGCGATGCCTGCGGCAAGGGCGTCTTCGCCGAGACGGTCCCGAAGCGCCGCCAGGTCGGCCTTCCGCACCGCTTCGTCCGCGGGGCCCAGCACGCCGTGCGCGGCCGCGAGCGATGCGTCGGCCGCGCCGAAGAGCCACGCCGAATCGGTGACGGTCCCCTCGCGTAGCGCAACGCCCGCGAGCCCCGTGAGCCCAGCGGCAACATCGATCCCCGAACCGCCGCGCCGCCGCAGGGCGAGGCTCTCGCGAAAATACCCGGCCGCGGCCCGCAGCCCGCCCGACTGCAACGCGACGTGGCCGAGGTCATGCAACGACCAACCGACGATCGCCTCGTCGGCAAGCTCGCGGCCGTAGCGAAGCGCTTCGTTGAAGGACGGCGCCGCCCGGCGGCATCGCCCTCGCACCGACCGACCTCGCCGTGGCTGTTCAGGGCGATCGCGACGAACCAGCGGTTGTCGGGCTCGATCTGGCGGCGGATCGCGAGCGCCTCCTCGACCACCGCGCGCGCGCGAGCGAAGTCTCCTTCGATGCACGCGATCCGGCCGAGGCTGAGGAGCGGATAGCTGCTCCAGCGCAGGTCGCCGATGTCGCGGAAACGCGCGAGGCTCTCGGAGTGGCCGCTGCGCGCCGCGGCGTAGTCGCCGGCGTCCAGCGCGGTGTCGGCGAGGACGTACCGCATGAGGGCCAGGCTCCAGCGATCGCCCGTCTCCTCGAAGACCGCCTCCGCTTCCGCGGCCGCCCGCGCCGACGCGGCCGGGTCGGACAAGAGGTTCGAAGCGAGCCCCATCAGCGCGTACGCGAGGTCGCGCTTTTTGGCCGAGCGCGCGGAGAAGACCGATCGCTTCCTCGCCATACGACTGCGCCGACTGAGAGTCGCTGTGCATG
>JBBQVQ010000041.1:0-21596 GCA_038211425.1 Candidatus Limnocylindria bacterium
TTGGGAAGTACGTCGAGCGCCTGCTCGGGACAAGGATGCGATGAGATCCCCATTCGCGGACACCGAAGACGCCGTCGCGGACATCGCGGCAGGCAAGATGGTCATCGTCCTGGACGACGAGGACCGGGAGAACGAAGGCGACCTGGTGATGGCGGCCGAGAGCTGCCGCCCCGAGGACGTGGCCTTCATCCGGAAGTACGCGAGCGGCGTCGTCTGCGTCCCCATGACCAGCGAACGTCTGGAGGAGCTCGACATCCCGCAGATGGTCGCGCGCAACGAGGCGCGCCTGGGGACGGCATTCACCATCAGCGTGGACGCGCGGGCCGGGATCACCACCGGCATCAGCGCCGCCGATCGCGCTCACACCATACGGCTGCTCGCCGATCCCGCCACGCGACGGGAGGACCTGGTGAAGCCGGGGCACGTCTTTCCGCTGCGAGCCCGCGAGGGCGGCGTGCTCGTCCGCGCGGGCCAGACCGAGGCCGCGGTCGACCTCTGCCGGCTGGCCGGGCTCTCGCCGGCGGGCGTGATCTGCGAGATCACCAAGCCGGACGGCTCGATGGCGAGGCTCCCCGAGCTCACCCGCTTCGCGAAGCGCCACGCGCTGCGGATGATCACGGTGAAGGGCCTGATCGCGTACCGGATGGCGCGCGAGAGGCTGGTCGACCGCGTCGCCGTCGCCCGCATGCCCACGGCGCACGGCGAATTCACGGTCCACGGATACCGCGCCCGCTACGGCACGACGGAGGCCGAGCACGTCGCCCTGACCATGGGCGGCGTGGGCGACGGCGAGCCGGTACTCGTGCGCGTCCACTCCGAATGCCTGACCGGCGATGTCTTTGGGTCGTTTCGCTGCGACTGCGGCGACCAGATCGATGCCGCCCTCGCGCGCATCGCCGACGAAGGGCGGGGGGTCCTCCTGTACCTGCGGCAGGAGGGCCGCGGGATCGGACTGATGAACAAGATCCGCGCGTACGCGCTCCAAGACCAGGGACTCGACACGGTCGAGGCCAACGAACGCCTCGGTTTCAAGGCCGACCAGCGCGAGTACGGCATCGGGGTGCAGATCCTCGACCACCTCGGCGTGCGGCGCGTGCGGCTGCTGACGAACAACCCGCACAAGATGGTCTCGCTCTACGGACTCGAGGTGACCGAGCGCGTACCGCTCGAGACGCCGGCGCGCCAGGCGAACCGTGAGTACCTGCGCACCAAGCGGCGCAAGATGGGCCACCTTCTTTCCGTGATCGGCGGGGAGGACCCATAGCCGGGAGGCGGCCGCCGCGCGGGGGAACGTTCTCGCGCGGGGCGCGGACCGCGATCCTCGTCGCACGCTGGAACGCCGATATCACCGAGCGGCTGGCGGCGGGCGCCCTGTCGGCGGCGCGGGATGCGGGAGCGAGCGTCGATCGATTCGACGTATCGGGATCGTTCGAGCTGCCGGCGGCGGTCGCGATGCTGTCCGCGGGGGGGCGCTACGACGCGATCGTCCCGATCGGCTGCCTCGTGCGCGGCGAGACACCCCACTTCGACGTCCTCGCCCGGGCCGTGGCCGACGGCCTGATGAGGCTTTCGCTGGAATGCGCCGTCGCGATCCCCTTCGGCGTTCTCACCTGCGACACGATGGCGCAGGCGAAAGCGCGCGCCGGAGGCCGCATGGGCAACAAGGGCGCCGAGGCGATGGAGGCCGCACTCGCGATGGTCGCGTTCCGTCAGGCGAGCGCGGCCACCAAGCGAAGCATCTCGCGGCGCGCTGCGACTGCCTCGTCGCGGTCCACCTCCGCGAAACGGACCCGCTCGCCCGGCACCAACTGAGCCGCTCGGCCGAGGTCGGCGGCTATCACTGTCGCGATGACGGGATAGCCGCCCGTGGTCTGGTGATCCGCGAGCATGACGATCGGCGCGCCGCCTCGCGGGACCTGGATGGCGCCGGCCACCAGTCCGCATGTGAGGATCTCGCCGTCTTCCGCGGCGACCTGCGCTCCCTCGAGCCGAAGGCCCATGCGGTCGCTGTCGGCGCCCACGGTGAAGTCCGCGGCGAAGAAGGCCGTGACCGCATCGGCGGGGAAGCGCCCCGCGTGCGGACCGCGCATGGCCCGAAGGTCGTCACCGTAGGGGAGCGGCGCGGCGCCGGTGCCGGCACGGCCGGCGTCCACCGTCGCCGCGCCAAGGGGTAGCGCGTCGCCGGCGGCGAGCGCGCGCGGGAACGGCCCGATGCCGGCGGCGAGGTACGTCGACCGGGATCCGAGAACGGCCGGAGGCGCGATGCCTCCGGATATTGCGAGATACGCGAAGCGACCTTGTGGTCCTCCCTCGAGGACGAGCTCCTGGCCAGGTCGGGCGAGCACTGCGGTGCAAGAGGGGAGCGCGCCGCGGCCGCGCAGGCGCGCATCGCGGCCGGTCACCGCGATGACGCGCCGATCGTCGCACCGAAAACGGAAGGGAGGGCCCACCACCTCGAGCCCCGCAGCCTCCGGAGCATTCCCTACCAATTCCTGCGCGAGCGCGTGGGCCCACGGGTCGGCGGCACCCGCGGCCGGCACACCGTCGCGCATGTGGCCCCACCTCCCCAGGTCCTGGACCGTGGTGCGCAGCCCCGGGGCGAGGACGTGAAGCATCAGCGCTCGGTCAAAGCGGCGTGAAGCGCACGCGATCACCCGCTCGCACCGCCGATGGAGGATCGGCAGCGGGATCGAAGAGGCGCAGGTCGGCGCGTCCGATGAGGCGCCATCCGCCCGGCGAGGCGAACGGATAGATCGCGGTCTGGCCGTCCGCGACAGCGACAGCCCCCGCCGGAACGCGGGGGCGGGGTGAGGCCAGCCGGGGCGCGCGGATGCGCGGATCGAGCGTGCCGAGGTAGGCGAAGCCGGGCATGAATCCAAGGAAGAAGGCCGTGTATTCGCGCGACGCGTGCAGGTCGATCAGCTGCGGGACAGTCAATCCGGACATGACGGCGACCTCGGCGAGGTCGTCGCCGTCGTAGCGCGTCGGGACCAGGGTCAGCCGCGCCGCCTTCGACCGGCCCCGCGTCCGCGCATCGCGTAGGGCGCGATGCGCCTCCTCTTCGGCGGCGGACCCGGTCAGGCGCTCCGGGTCGTATGCGAGCACCACCGACGCGTATCCGGGGATGGCGGTGCCGTGACCAAACGACTCCCATGCATCCGCGATCGCCGTGGATCGGGCGACGATCGCCTCGTCGACGCGCTGCTCCAGCTCGATCAGGAGCGCGCCGTCGCCGAATGGCGCGACCCGTGTCGCGCTCACCGCGGCATCGGGCGGACCGCGATACCGGCGGCGTCGAGCGCCTCCCGCACGGCACGGGCGACGCGCGGCGCCGCCGGGGCGTCTCCGTGGAGGCAGAGGGTGTCGACCTCGAGCGCGAGAAAGGAGCCGTCGAACGCGCGGACGCCGCCGTCGCGTGCGAGGCTCAGCGCCTGCGCCGCCGCTGCGGCGGGATCGTCGAGCACGGCACCGGGGAGGCGGCGGGATCGCAGCGTGCCGTCCGGTTCGTACGCGCGGTCGACGAAGCCTTCGCGCGCCACCGGCGTGCCCGACGCCCGCGCGGCTCGCTCCATGGCCGACCCTGGCGGCACGAACAGCCTGAGGCCGGGCCACGGGCGGACGGACTCGACGATGATCTCGGCGACCGACGCCTCCCGCTCGCCGCGGTTGTAGAGCGCGCCGTGGGCCTTCACGTGGGCGAGCGCAGTGCCCGCCTCCGTCGCAGCCGACCGCAGCGCGGCGACCTGCGAGCGCAGATCGTCGAGCAGCTGCTCTCGGGGCAGCTCGAGCGCCACGCGGCCGAAGTTCTCGCGGTCGCGGTACCCCGGATGCGCTCCCACCGCGACGCCGTGACGCAGCGCGAGCGCGATCGTCTCGCGCATTGTCGCGTCGTCTCCGGCGTGCGCTCCGCAGGCGATGTTGGCGCTCGTGACGAACGGCATGATCGCCGCGTCGTTGCCCGCACCCTCCCCGAGGTCGCTGTTCAGGTCGATGACGAGCCTCACCTCTGGCGCACCGCGAAAGAAAATACCCCTCCGGGGCGCCCGGCTAAACGAACAGAGGCGCGAGCACGAGCGTGATCGTGGCGAGCAGCTTGATGAGCACGTGCAGGCTGGGCCCGGCGGTGTCCTTGAACGGATCGCCCACGGTATCGCCGACGACCGCCGCGGCGTGCGCTGCCGTGCCCTTGCCGATGACCTGGCCCGCCTCGTCCTTGAGCTGGCCGGATTCGATGTACTTCTTCGCGTTGTCCCACGCGCCGCCGGCGTTGTTGAGGACCGTCGCGAGGATAACGCCGGTCATGGTCCCGACCATGAGCATCGCGGCCTCGGCCTCGGCCTTCAGGAGGATGCCGACGACGATCGGAGCGGCGATGGCCAGGATCCCCGGAGGGATCATGTTGCGCAACGCCGAGGCGGTCGTGATGTCCACGACGCGCGCGTAATCCGGGCGTTCGGTGCCAGCCATGATCCCCGGGTGCTCGCGGAACTGCGTTCGCACTTCCTGGATGATCGCGGCACCCGCCCGGCCGACGGCCCGGATGGCAAGTGAGCTGAACAGGAAAACGAGCATCGCCCCCAGGAAGCCGCCCAGGAACACGTCGACCTTGGCCAGGTCAACGACGTGGAAGTCCGGCGGCACGATGCCCGCGGCGCGGCGCAGGTCCGTCACTTTGTCCAGGTAGGCGCTGAACAGCAGGAACGCGGCGAGCGCCGCCGAGCCGACCGCATAACCCTTCGTCAGGGCCTTGGTGGTATTGCCCACGGAGTCGAGCCGATCGGTACGCTCACGCGTCTCCTCGGAAGCGCCCGCCATGGACGCGACACCGCCGGCGTTGTCCGTGATCGGCCCGAACGTGTCCATCGCGAGGATGAAGGCGGCGGTCATCAGCATGCCCATCGTCGCGACCGCTGTGCCGTAGACACCCCCGTTGGGGAGACCTGTCTCATCGGCCCACCGCTGGCCGAAGTAGTGGGACAGGAAGAGCGCGACCGAGATCGCGATGACGGACGAAGCCGTGGTCTCGAAGCCGACGGCGGTCCCGGAGATGATCGTCGTCGCGGGACCGGTCTTCGCGGCCTCGGCGATCTCCTTGACGGGCCGCCAGCCGCCCGCCGTGTAGTACTGCGTGATGAACACGAACGCGAGGCTCGTGAGGATACCGACGACGCCGGCGTAGAAGAACCAGAGGGCGCCGCCCTTCTCGTTGAGCATCGCCTGCGTCACGAAGAACATCGCGGCGATCGAGAGCCCGACCGTGATGTAGTAGCCGGTGTTCAACGACGACATGGGGTCCCGCTTCTCGTTTCCGCGCACGAGGAAGATGCCGATGACGCTCGCGATGAGACCGAAGCCGCGAACGACAAGGGGGAAGAGGATCCATGCCGGATTGTGTGTCACGGCAAAGATCGCGACCCCAAGGATCATCGCGCCGATGTTCTCGGCGGCCGTCGACTCGAAGAGATCGGCGCCGCGGCCGGCACAGTCCCCCACGTTGTCTCCCACGAGATCCGCGATGACCGCAGCGTTGCGGGGATCGTCCTCCGGAATGCCCGCCTCGATCTTTCCCACGAGGTCGGCCCCGAGGTCAGCCGCCTTGGTGTAGATGCCTCCGCCGAGCTGCGCGAACAGCGCCACGAACGACGCCCCGAACCCGAATCCGACGATGGTGAAGGGAGCCTGGTCCGGCTTCGAGAAGCCGCCATACGCGATGAACATGACGAACACGCCGATGAGCGAGAGGCCGACCACGAGGATGCCCGAGACTGCACCGCCGCGAAGGGAGATGCGCAGGGCGTCGCCGACGCTGTGCTGGGCGGCGGCCGCGGTCCGGAGGTTCGACTTCACCGCCACGAACATGCCGATGATCCCCGAGAGCATCGAGGCGCTGGCGCCTACAAGGAACGCGAGGGCGGTCTTCCACGCGAGCTCCTCGCGGGACACGCCGGGAGCGGTCTCGAAGAGGTAGATCACGATCCCGATCAGCACCGTTCCGCCGAGCGCCAGGAGCGCGATCGTGCGGTACTGGCGCTTGATGAAGGCGACGGCGGCCACGTATATCGCGCCCGCGACCTCCTGCATCTCGGGCGTCCCGGTCGGCGAGCTCAGCACGTCGTAGGCGAAGTACGCGGCGACGGCCACGGCCACGAGGCCGGAGAGCGGGATCACCCAAGTGAGGGGCGAGGCGTCCAATGAACCTCCTGACGGGGCAAAAAACTAGCGCTGGCCCCGACGGAGGGGGCCGAAGCGCCGTGGATCAGTGTACGTCAGGCTCACGTTGGGACGCAAACGGCTATCCTCGACGAGTGCCCCCCCAGAAGGCGTCGAAGAGCACCCCGAAGGCCGATGCGAGCGAGAAGGCCAAGAGCAAGGACCGGGACTGGCTTACGACATCCGAACTCGCCACGCGCATCGGCTGGCGCGAACACGCGCTCCGCGACGCCATGCGCGGCAAGGATCTGCCCGGCATCCGGCGCACATCGTTCGGATACCACATCGACGCGGCGGCGGTCGACGACATCGCGAAGACCCTCGGAGCCGCCCCGCCAAAGGGAAACGCAAGCCAGAGGTAGGAAGCGGCCTACCGGACCGCTAGGCGCGTCGTCGGAGGCGGGCCGGGAGGATCTGAAGCTCTTCGCGGTACTTCGCAACGGTGCGCCTGGCCAGGATGATCCCGTTGTCGTCGCGCAGCCTTTCGACGATCTCCTGGTCGGAGTAGGGACGCGAGCGGTCCTCGACTTCGATGATGTTCTTGATCACGTCCTTGGTGCCGAGCGAAGCGGTGAAAAAGAGGGAGAAGGGCACGACTTCGCCCGCTGGGAGCAGGACGAACTTTCCGGCGGTCGCGCGGCTCACGGTGGACTCGTGCATACCGATCCTCTCGCCGACCTCCGCCCGCGTGAGCGGCCGCAGCGATTGGATGCCGTTCTCGAGGAAGTCCCGCTGGCACTCGACGATGACCTCCGTGATCCGCGCCATCGTCTGGCGCCGCTGGTTGATGTTGTCGATGAAGAACTTCGCCCGTGTCACGTACTCGCGGATGTGCTGGCGCTCCTGGTCATTCATCGCCGGCGATTCGGCACCCGCGGAGCGGGCTGCCTGAAGCTGCCCCACCAGCTGGCGGTACACCGGGTTGATGCGGAGAGCGAAGCGGCGTGACTCGATGACCTCGACCTCGAAGTCCTGCTGGTCGTTCTTCACGATGATGACATCCGGACGCAGCGTTGCCTGGCGGCCGCCGATGCTCGTTCCGTCCGGGCCGGCCGCGAAGGCGTGAGCGGGGAACGGATTCAGGTTCTCCTTTATGTAGTCCCAGGCGTCCTGCACCTCTTCGCGGCTGATGCGAAGCGCCTGCGCGATGTCGCCGAACTTGTGCTCGCCGAGCTCCCGGAAGTGATCGGCGACGATGGCCCTCGCGTGCGGTGGGACCGAGCCTCCCTCCGAGAGGTGGTCCATCTGCACGAGAAGGCACTCCCTCGTGTCGCGCGAGCCGATGCCCCATGGCTCGATGGACTGGATGGCCCCAAGTGCCTGCTCGGCATCCGCGAGCGAGACGTCGATGACCTCGGCGGCGTCCTCGAGCCGCACGTCAAGATAGCCGCTGTCGTTGATGTTGCCGATAAGATATTCGGCTATCGCGTAGAGGCGTTTCGGGATGATGACGCGAACGTTCCAGCTGAGGTATTCGGCGAGGGTCTGCTCGGACTCGGCGCGAACGATCGGGTCGAACTCGTCGTCCTCGTCATCGCGCTGCATGAGGTTCGTACCTTCGAGCGGCTCGTTCTCCTGGTACTGCTGAAGGCTGTTCTTGGCCGTGTTGCCGAAGCAGTTGAGGCACACCCGTCCGGCCAGCGGGTTGCCGCAAAGCGGGCAGACCTGGAGCTCATCGAGATCGAGCGCCGGATTCTCGTCCAACTCCTGATTGATGACGTTTTGCAATTCCATCGACGAGAGCTGCAGGATGTAGTTGGCCGCGATCTGCTTGGGGGTGACCTTCATCTGCTGCTGCGGGAGAAGGCGCAGATCCACATCGGCTACCTTACCTCACGTGCCGTTGCTGACGGCGGATATTCCTATCGTCGGCTCCGCCTCCGCATTGATCGTCGTCGCATTGCTACGTTCCATCGGTGCGCCGATCGGTCCGTGGCGAAGCCGGGCCGCGGTCGTCGTCGCTCTCGCCGGCACGCTTGCGCCGCTCTTGGCATACGCGTTCCTCGAGGCCACCCGCGGGTCGGGACGCACGCTATGGGAATGGAGCGCAGCGGGCGGCCCCAAGGTCGAGGCGCACTACCGGCTGGACGGCATCGGCGCGATCGGCGTGACGATGGCCACCGGCTACAGCGTCGCCGCGGTCTTCGCCGCCACGCACGTACTCGTGCGGCAGCGAGCTGTAACGGCACTGCTGGTCGCGATCGGGATCGTGTCGATGGCGTTGGCGGTCGTCGACGATCTTGTCGCCGCCACGGTCCTGCTCGGTGTCCTCGCGCTGCTGACCGTGCTGGTCGCGCTGCTCGTCGCGCCCCCGCCCGCGACGGCGCGACTCGCGGTGTACCTCTCCGTCGGCGTGCAGGGCTTCGTGCTCGCGGCGCTCGCGCTTTCCCGATACGGAGGCGCAGCGTTCCAGTTCGACGCGATCCGCCCGACCGCGATCAGTCCCGGAGTGGTGGCGAGCGCGACGGCCGGCGCCGCCCTCTTCGCGGGGCTATATCCGTTCGTCCCCTGGCGCTATGAGGCCGGGCGCGGCCCCGAGCCAGGCGTGCTTCGGGGCCTTCTGGCCATGCCCGCCGGCATCGGCGCCAGCATGGTGCTGCTGCGTCTGCTTGGTGTCACGCGCACGGATCTGTCGACCTTGGGGTTACCGCTCGCATCGCCTGCATCACGCGCGGCCGCGGCGGTCATCGCGGTGCTTGCGTTGCTGATCTGGGCGCTGCGGGGCCGCCTGACCGCGCGCCGGGTCGGGCTGCTCGTCCTGTCCCTCGGCGCGATCGCGCTCTATACGGACCTCCACTGGAGCCACATCGTTCTGCTTTCCGCGATCCTCACGGTGCTTTACGCGGCGAGCGTGTCGCTTGCGTTGCCGGATCAATGGCACGTCGTTCGCTACGACGTCGCGCTGGCGCTGCTGCTCATAGCGGTCGCTGTGGGCACCCCCGTCGCCATAGCCTCCGCCCTCGTCGCGCTCGTGGCGGACGCATTGATCGCCATCGGTGAGACCGTTTGGATGGCGCCGCACCGCGGCTTCATGGCACTGGTCGCGGGCGCGACCATCTCCGTCGCCGCGATCCTGGGCGTCGCGGTCGGGATATCGGACGCTTCGGATCTCGCGGCGAAGCTCCTCGCCTCTCTCGCGCTCCTGATCCTCCTCGGGTTGCAGTTGGCGCACATCGCGCGGCGGGTCGCGATCCCGCCTCCGACGGACCTCGAAGCCAGTGCGACGATCGCCGGATTCCTCGTGACGCTGTTGGCCGCCATCGTCCTCGCGCTTCCCGTGGTGGACGGCGTCGCGTTCACTCTGGGGCGTCCGTTTCCGCCGATCGTGACCTCCCCGGTACCGGCCGTGGTCGCGATCGCTGCGGTCGGCGCTCTCGCGGTCGCCATCGCCCTGTCCGTCCGTCAGGTGCTGCCGGACCTGGCCCCTGTGACCGCACGGCTCCGGCTGGTGGTCGACGCGGCCGACCCGGTACCCGCCGGGGTCGCGGCCTTCCGCCTCGTGGAGAACACCGCGAGCCGGGTCAGCTTCGGATTCGGTCTGCTCGAACGTCCGAGCGGGGTCGGCCTGGCGCTGGCGCTCATCGTCGTGGTGCTGGTGTGGTCGGTCCGTTGACGCCAGCGACCGCGTAGCGGCGGCGACCGAGTCGTGCTGCTTCTGGCCGTCGTCGCGGTAGGCACGCTCGCGGCCAACGGATCGCGCGGACTTCGACACGCCGCGGTCGCCCTCGCTGTGGTGTCGTGCGCCGCGATCGGGATCGCCACAGGCATCGCGGTCTCGCCGCAGCTGGCGGTGGCCGCGGCCGCAGCGCTCGTCGGCGCTGCGATCCTCTACGTGGCGGCGCGCGATGGCGGTTACGGCGAGGAGGCCGGGTGGCGTGTATGGCTGGCGACGCTCGTGGCCGCCGTGGCCACGCCTGTCGCCTTCGCCTCGTTCCGTTCGGTGAGCAGCGAGACCATCGACGTGCCGCTGCTCGGCGCGGACGCACGGGGTGTCGCGGTGGAGGTGGCGGCCTTCTGGTTGATCGCCTCGGGCATCGCGATCCTGCTCAGCGCACGCAGCGCGGTCCGCATGTCGATCGGCGCCTACCTGATGGTCGGCGGCGTGCAGCTGCTCGTGCGCCTGGTGCCGGGCCCGCACCTGGCCCTGACCCTCCTCCTGTCGTGGCTGCAAGTGCTCATCTCGCTCGCCGGCGCGTTCCTCATCGTGAACGAGCGCGCGACACGCGACACCTGATGCCGGCTGTCGCGATCCCCACGGTGGTGCTCGCGCTCGCCGCGACGGTCGCCTTCGGGCTGCGAAAGCGCGTTCGCGATGTCGCGATCCTGTCGCTGCTGGCACTCGCGACGGCGATGACGCTCATCGCGCTCCTGCCGGACGGCGCGTCCGGCGCCCTGCTCGAGCTGCCTCTGCGGCTCTCGCCGCTGGCGCGGCTCGCCTGCCTGGTCTGCATCGGCACGCTGCTGCTGCTCGTCGTCGACGTGTGGATCGGGGAACCGGCGTACAACTTCTTTCCGACGGCGCTCGGCGTAGGCGCCGCCGTCACGGCGGCCCTCCTCCTGGTCACCCCGCTCGCGATGTACGCGGTACTGATCGCCGCGCTGCTGCTTCCGGTCGGCTCGTTCGTCTTCCAGGTACAGCGCAACCGCAGCGTCGAAGCCGCACTGCGCCACTTCGGTTTCGTGGCGCTCGGCGGGTGCCTGGGGCTTGCCGCCCTGGCGCTCGCCGCGCGGCTTCCGCACGACGAACCGGCGAACACCTTCGTGCTCCTCGTCGTCGTCTTGATCGTCGCGTTCGCGCTGAAGCTCGCGGCCATCCCGTTCCACACGCACGCGGCGCTGCTCGCCGGCGAGGCTCCCACTGCCGCGCTCGCGCTCTACTTCGGCGTGCTCGTGCCCGCGACGTTCATCGCCTTCGTCGAGATCCTCACTCTTTCCGGGCTCCTGCCGGCGATCATCCAGGTCACCAGAGTCCCGGAGCTCCTTCTCGGCATCGGCCTGTTGTCGGCCCTGGGTGGGGCGCTCCTGGCGACCGGGGCGGCAGACCTGCGCCGCCTCGTCGTGTGCTCGGTGATCTCGAACGTGGGCGTCGCGCTCGTCGGGTTGTCGACTCTTTCGGGTCCAGGCATCGTTGGCGGTATCGCGATCGCGCTCGTCACCGGGATCTGCGCGACGCAGCAGCTCATCGCGGCGGGCGCGCTCGAGCGTCGGGCGCTCGCTGGACCCCCCACTGCCGCGCGCGCTCCACTGGCCGCGGCCTCCTTCGTCGCCGGCGGCGTGGGGATGATCGGAGCACCGCCGCTGCTCGGGTTCCCCGGACACTTCTTCGTCGAGCTGATCGCCTACTCGTATGCGAGCTGGCTCGGCGCCGCGCTCGTGCTCGCGACGCTCGCGCTGCTCCTGGCCCAGGTGCGCGCCGGGATCGCCCTGTTCGCGAGCTCGGCCGGTCGCGGTTGGACCGTCGAGCGCCGCCCCGTCGCCGGACTCGTCGGACTGGTGATCTTCGCGATGCTGCTGGCGGGCGGGGTCATGCCCGACGCGTTCCTCCAGCCGATCTCCGCCTTCGCCGACGAGTTCCTCCGCGCGCTGCGCCCGCTCTAGGTCCTCACCCCGCACGCCCGCGTCGGTCTGTCCTTTGATCCCTGCTCGCACTGCGCGGCTCGCGGGGGCCGGCGTGCGTGCCATCGCGGCTGGGTCGCGCTTCGGACTGTCGCCCGAAGGTCAAAGACGTCGCTACGCCGGCGCGCCCTCGTCGGTCATCCAGCGCTCCACGTCGCGGCGGTAGGTGGCGACGCCGTCCGGGAACCACAGGGAGATCTCGGCCGCCGCGGTGTCGGGGGCGTCGCTGGCGTGGACGAGGTTCCGCAGCCCGACGAGTGCGTAGTCGCCGCGGATCGTTCCTGGGGCCGCCTCATGCGGTCGCGTGGCGCCGACCATGGCGCGGACGACGGCGATCGCCTGGGGACCCTCGAGGACCGCGGCGATAACGGGCGACGTGGATATGGTACGGACCAGGTCCTCGTAGAAGAACTTTCCGCGATGTACGGCGTAGTGCTGTTCCGCCATGCCGCGCTCCACGCGCAGGAGACGCAGGGCGGCGAACCGCAGTCCGCGGCGCTCGAAGCGGGAGAGCAGCTCGGCCGCGATCCCGCGCTGCAGCGCGTCGGGCTTCAGCACGACGAGCGTCCGCTGCGCCGCGTCCGCTTCGCTCAGGAAGCGATCTCCATCGCCAGTTCTCTGGCCGCGGGCGCCGCGAGCGTTCCGATGACGGCCCGCGGTCCAACGGCGGCGAGATAGGCGAGCTCCGGGCGCAGGTACCGCCGCGCCACGCTGCGGATCTCCTCGGGGCCTATCGAATCGATGATCGCGCAGACCTCGTCGACCGTGCGGATGCGGTCGAGGAACATCTCCTGCCCGGCCAGCCAGCTCGAAACGCCGCGCGTGTCCTCGAGCCGAAGCTCCATGCGGCCCTTGGCGAAGTCCCGCACGCGCTCGAGCTCGGCGTCAGGCACGAGCTCTTCGCGCATCCGCGCCACCTCGCCGAGCGCAGCGGCCACCGCCTCGGACGCGCGTGCGGGCGCGATACCCGCGTAGATCACGAGATGCCCGGCGTCGCGGTAGTTCGAGTCGAACGAGTGAACGTCGTACGCAAGCGCGCGCTTCTCGCGAAGCTCCAGGAAGAGTCGGCTGGACATCCCCTCGCCCAACACGGCGTTCAACATGTCGAGGGGGTACTTATCGCGATGGTCCTGCGCGACGCTTCGCCACCCGATGCAAACGTGCGCCTGCTCGCCTCGCTTCGCGAGCGCCTTTGAGCGCACCTTCGCGGCCGCCGGTGCCGCTGCCAGAGGGATGCCCGGCCGCGCGGCGATGTCGCCGAGTTGTGCCTCCACCGCCGCGACCGCCTCGTCCGCCGAGAGCTTGCCCGCGAGCGCCACGACGATGCGTTCCGGCGCGTAGCCGCGCTCCATGAACCCGCGTAGGTCATCGGCCGTCAGCCCGGACACCACGCGCTCCCGGCCGGCGACCTCCCATCCGAGCGGGTGCCCCGGATACAGCAGCTCCTCGATGAGCGTGTGCACGCGATCCTGCGGCTGGTCGCGGTACATGCGGATCTCTTCGACCACTACGCCGCGCTCGGACGCTACGTCGGCCGCCCGAAGGAGCGGGGTGCGGATCATATCCGCGATGACGTCGAGGGCGACGAGGTAGTGCCGCGCGGGAACGCGCGACCAGAACACCGTGACCTCTTTGTCGGTCGACGCGTTGACCGCGCCGCCGAGACTTTCCACCGCCTGGCTGATCTCGGCCGCGGTGGGACGCTTCGCGGTCCCCTTGAAGACCATGTGCTCGAGGAAGTGGCTCGTCCCGGCGTTCTCCCTTGTCTCGGCCCGGCTCCCGACGCCGACGTACACCGCGAGCGAAACGGAGCGAGTCTCCGGCATCTCCGATACGAGCACGCGCATGCCGTTGGGGAGCACCGTGCGCCGATATTCCACGCCGGCCAACGCTAGCACCGCGCCCGAGTGGGCGCCCTCGCGGATCGGCGCGGAGAGGCAGCGGTGCGGCCGCGTGTCCCGGTCATCGTCCGGCAACGGTACCCAGCGATCCAAACGCGGTCGGCGCTCGCTGGCACGGGAGCACCGGCCTCGCCCATCCATCTGCACCGCGCATGGTCCGCGGCGGACGCGCCCGGTCATGATCCCGACCAAGCCATTTGGTTCATTCAGTGTGCGTCCGTGCCATCGAGGGCCGCGAGGACTTCTAGCGGCAGAACACCATGGTCATGTAGATCGCGTTCGCTCCCGGCGCCGCTCCGATGCCGATGCGCTTGAAGGTCGCGTCCATGATGTTCGTGCGGTGATTGATCGGGGCCCACGGCTCCGCCATGAACTCCCGATGGAGAACGTCCACGTTGCCGTTCCACACCGCTCCAACGTTCTCGCCGAACCAGCCGCTACCGCACGCGGCCGCGTCGCGCGCGACAGCGGACCCATCCTGTCCGTCGTGGTAGACGAAACCGAGGCTCGCCTCGACGCCGCTGTGGCGTCGCGCGACCGCCGATACACCGGCGTCGAGCGTGTACGGGGCGAGGCCGCCCTGCACCCGAGAGCCGTTGATCAGCGCGAGCATGCGCAGCTCGGATGAGGAGGCGCTCGTGGCGGCAGCTCCAGCTGCTGGCGCGGCAGGAGTGGCGGGGACTGGCGGCGGGGGCGCAGCCGTGGCCCGCGGCGCGGGCGCGGGCGGGGCCGCCGGAGCGGGCGGGGCCGCCGGAGCGGGCACAGCCGATGCCGGTCGCGGGGTCGGCGGCGGCGGCGGCGCAGAGATCGGGCCCGTCGGCGGCGGGGCGGCGGGAACTGGGTCCGGCGGCGGCTCCGACGCGGGCAACGGATCGGAGGCCTCGGGCAAGATCGGCCGGCGAAGAGCGGCCCCTCGAGGCAGCGGCTCCGCGCGCGCCGCTGCTTCCTGCGCCGGGGAGTCCGGCGTGGCGGCGGGGCGGTCGGCGATGAAGGCCATCGGCACCGGGGAGGCGAACACCGCCGCAGGATCGACCGCCGGCCCGGTGTCGGGGGTCATCAGGATCACGACGGCCAGTGGCGCGAGAAGCACGGTGACGGCCGCGCGGGAAGGGAGCCTCAAGCCTCCACGATGCTCGCAGCTCCGTGCGTGATCACGAGGTCGGCGCCGGCGCGGCGCGAGGCGAGCAGGGCCTCGCGCTCGGGACCGCGCTCGTCCGTGAGGCGCTCACCGGCACCTACCAGCGCGAGGTGCTCGTCGAGGGTCTGGTACGACACGATCGGCCTACCGCTCTCGCGGGCGAGCATCGCGACGATGTCGAGCGTCGCGAGCGAGGGCTTCACGACCACCGCATCCGCACCGGCATGGACGTCCCGGCGAGCCCTGGCGCGCGCCGCCCCGGGGTCGTCCCCCGCCAGCAGCGGGACCGCGCGGTCGCGGATCGGCGTGGCACCGACGGCGGTGCGGTGCGATTGATACATGCAGCTCTCGAGCTTCGCCATCGCGGCGATGGGTACGTCGATGCCCGCTTCGGAGAGCGCGCCGCGTAGGGCCGCGACCGTTCCGTCGAGCATGCCCGAGGGAACGAGAAGGTCCGAGCCGGCTTCGGCGTGGACCACGGCGACCTCGCGGAGTCGCTCGAGCGTCCCGGCGACATCGGCACCATCGCGACCGAACAGCACGCACTGGCCGTGCGCGGTGTACGCGCAGACGCAGACATCGGTCGCGACGGCAAGGTCGGGTACGGCGTCCTTCACGCAGCGGATCGCGCGCGGCACGATGTGGTCGGGCTGGCTCGCGAGGAGGGCGAGCTCGTCCTTCCGGTCGGAAGCGCCGTAGATCATCAGGCCGGCGATCCCCGCGGCTGCTGCCGCGCGCGCCTCGCGAACCAGCTCCGTGATGGAAAGTCGCTCGATGCCGGGGAGTCCCTCCACCGCCTCACGGTCCTCGACGGACGCCGAAACGATCACGGGCACGACGCTCCGTGCCACCAGCGGCACGTGGCCGAGCGCGCGCGACCACAGCGGGTGATCCGCGAGACGCCCGTGGGTCAGTGTCCCGTTGGCCATCGAGCCATGGTATTGCCGCTCCCGCGGGCTACCCCGGCTAGCATTGACCTCGAATGGGACGACGAGGGCTCGTACTGGCGGCGACGGCGGCCTTCCTCGCTGGCGCGTGCACCGGAAGCCCATCAGCGCCCATCGCGATCGTTGGCGAACCGTCACAGCGGGCGGCTGTGGCGGACCAGGCGCCCGCCGCTGCGGTCGCGCTCGAGCCTGCCATCGCCTCGGTGGTGGCACCGCCCGCGGCCGCGGCGGAACCTGCCCCAGCGGTGGGCGCTGCGGGATCGCGGGCGGATCTTCCGGGCGTCAGTCACGTGTGGCAATCTCTGAACAACTGCGGACCCGCGTCGGTCGTCATGGCGCTGGCCGCGTTCGGGGTGTCGGTCTCGCAGGAGGTCGCCCGGGTGCCGCTGCGGGGACCCGACATCCGGCGCGGCATGCCGAGCGCGAACGTCGATGCGTGGGTGCGAGAGCAGTTCGGGCTCCGCGCGGTCGTGCGCACGAACGGGACGAACGAACTGATGAAGCGACTGGTCGCGAATGGCTTCACGCCGATCGTCACGCAGTGGCTGGACGACCCCTCTCGCATCGCCCACGACCGGGTGGTGCGCGGATACGACGACTCGCGATCGGCGTTCATCGTGAACGATCCCATGCGCGGCGCTGCCGTGCCTCTCCCGTACTCGTGGTTCGCGACGAACTGGCAGGCCTTCAACTACAGCTACTTCGTCATCTACCGGCCGGAGGACGAGCCGGTCCTTCGGGCGATCATCGGCGACGACTGGAACGACCGGCGCATGCGCGAGCGGATGTACGAGCGCGCGAAGATCGAGGCGCGCGACCACGATTCCGCGTCGGCATGGCTGTTCTACGCGGAGTCCGCGTACCGGTTCGGGATGTTCGGGGAAGCGGTCGCCGCATTCGAGGCCGGCATGGCGCGCGGCTCGCCCGCGGGTGTGTTCACGGTCCGCTCGAGCTATCCGCTCGCGCTGCGGGCCGTCGGCCGCGAGGCCGACGCGGATGCGGCGGTCGGGCGCCTCGCGAACATCAGCGCGA
This sequence comes from Candidatus Limnocylindria bacterium, assembly GCA_038211425.1. Lineage (GTDB taxonomy): Bacteria > Chloroflexota > Limnocylindria > P2-11E > P2-11E > JALYKU01. The sequence continues at coordinate 16,845 of JBBQVQ010000041.1, forward strand.
CGCCGTTCGACCGTCCCATGGCGATCGACGCGCTCGCGCTCACGTTCGCCGCCGAACGCGCTGTGGCTCTGATCCCGCCGGCCACGGTCACGGTCGAGTAGGACCGGCTCGCCCGGCGGACGACGAACGCGCGGCGGCCAGCTCTGCGGTGCGCGACAGGCGATGCGACGCTTCGGCGAGCAGTTCCTCGGTCTTGCAGAATGTGAAGCGCACGAGGCTGTGGCCGAGCTCGGGGCGCGAGAAGAACGAGGAGCCCGGCACCGCGGCGACGCCGATCTCGGCGACGAGCCAGCGGGCGAACGACACATCGTCGGGGAAGCCAAAGGCGGAGGTGTCGCAGAGCGTGTAGTAGGCGCCCTCCGGCACGCTCGGCCTGAATCCCGCGTCCTGCAGTCCCGCGACGAGGATGTCGCGGCGCCGCCGGTAGTCCCGTGCCAGCTGATCGTAGTAGGGCCGCCCCATCGAGAGTGCGTCGGCCACCGCCTCCTGGAGCGGGGCCGGGGCGCCGACGGTGAGGAAATCGTGCACCTTCCTGATGCCCGAGGTCAGCGCGGGCGGCGCGACTATCCACCCGACCCGCCATCCCGTCACGGAGAACGTCTTGCTGGCACCGGAGATCGTGACGGTGCGGTCGGCCATTCCCGGAAGTGTCGCCATGGGGACGTGCTCACCGGTGTACAGGATGTGCTCATACATCTCGTCGGTCACCGCTGTCGCGTCGTGCTGGACGCAGAGCTCGGCGATGAGGCCGAGCTCGTCGCGCGTGAGCACGCGCCCCGTCGGGTTGTTCGGGGTGTTCACGACGATCGCGCGGGTCCGGGGACCGAAGGCGGCGCGCAGCTCCTCGGGATCGAAGGTGTATTCCGGCGCCCGAAGAGGCACGTACACCGGCCGCGCACCGCAGATGGCCGCGTCGGGTCCGTAGTTCTCGTAGAACGGCTCGAAGACGATGACCTCGTCGCCCGGTTCGACGATCGCGAGAAGCGTCGCGATCATCGCCTCCGTCGCACCGCAGGTAACGGTGACCATCGCCTCCGGATCGACCCGCAGACCGTAGAGCTCGGCGTAGGTCCGCGCGAGGGCCGCTCGGAGCGATGGCGCGCCCCACGTGATCGCGTACTGGTTGATGTCCGCGTCGATCGCGCGCTTGGCCGCATCCTTGATCCGCTGGGGCGCGGGAAAGTCCGGGAACCCCTGCGCGAGGTTGATCCCGCCGTGGATCGCGTTCAGGCGCGTCATCTCGCGGATGACGGATTCAGTGAAGCCCTCGGTGCGCGCCGCGAGCACCCTCCGGGCCAGCCTCATGGGGAGGTGTGAGGGCGGCGCACGGTCAGTAGCCGACGTGCTTGTCGACGAGATTGAGCAGCGGCTCGCCGCGCTCGAAGCGATGCACGTTCTCGACGAACAACGCGAGGGTGCGCTCTCGGACCCGCGGCGAGGAGTTCGAAACGTGCGGGGTGACGATCGCGTTCGGCAGATCCCACCAGGCGCTGCCGGGGGAGAGCGGCTCGTCGCTGAAGACGTCGAGCGCCGCGCCGCCGATGCGTCCGTCGCGGCATGCCGCGAGCAGCGCCCCTTCGTCGACGATCGCGCCGCGAGCGATGTTCACGAGCCAGGCGTTCGGCCGCATGCGTGAGATCACGTCGGCTGACACCATGCCTTGGGTCTGTGGAGTGAGAGCGGCGGTGACGGCCAGGTAATCCGCCTCCGCGGCGACCTCGGCCAGCGCATCGCTGCCCAGGACGCGCGCGGGCTCGCGCGTTGTCGCCCGCGAGGGATCGCGGCGGACCCCCGTGACGCGCATGCCGACACCGGACGCGAGCCGGGCGAGCTCGCCGCCGATGCTCCCCATGCCGAGGATGACGAGCGAGGCGTCCCGAAGCTCCGCATGCCCCGGATCCTTGCGCCATTCGTGCAGGGCCTGCGCTGCGAGATGATGCGGGACGCGCTTGGCGATCGCGAACAGCATGGCCATGACGTGCTCCGCGATGGGGACGTCGTAGGCACCCGTGTTGTTCGTCAGCAGCACATCGTCGCGCTCGATAAGCTCGGGGATCAGCAGGCGCTCGACACCCGCGGACACCGTGTGCACCCAGCGAAGCCTTGGACACTCGCGCAGCAGGGCTCGCACGCGGTCGGCCGACGGCGAGCCCATCGCGACGTCGGCGTCCCGCGCGGCGGCGACGGACCCGTCCGAGCCCAGCGGTACGATCGTCGCCCCGGGGAGCGCCGCATGCAGGTCGTCGAAGATCGGGATCGCCGCGAAACCACCGTAGACGGCGATGGTGGTCACGGGAATCGGGCGGCCAGGACGGCGGCCAGGGCATCGCGCACCATGGCCCGCTGCGCGTCACTCATGTCCGACGGTAGCGCGTCCGGCGCGACGAAGCGGACATCGATCGTCTCGATGGAAGGCGTCGGCACGCCGCCCGTGACGCGGCCACGGAAGCAGCACGTGTAGATGTGGTACGGCGAGCGACCGTTGAAGCGGCTGTTGTCGTACACGCCGACGAGAGAGTCCAGCTCGGCCTCAAGGCCGGCTTCCTCGCGGAGCTCCCGGAGCGCGTTCTCGGACGGAGTCGATCCGACCTCGCAGAAGCCACCGGGAAGGGCCCACCGCTTGTTGTCGGCGCGCTGGATCAGGCAGAGCCGTCCGTGCGGATCGAACGCGGCGACGGTGCACCCCGCCTTCGGCGTGACGTAGCCGACATCCGGAAGATATGGACGATCCCCCGAGAGATCGGAGTCGATCGTCATCGCGGCGAGGCCCTCCGCGATGCCCGCCATCCGCGTGTAGCGCTCGCGATCGTACGGATCCGTGGCGTACTCGAGCCCGGTCCGGGCCATGGCCGCCAACTCGTGCGCCCAGAGGCGCAACCGCTGCGAGGGCTCGGGGACCGAGGACACCGGCCGATACTAGTGTCGCGACGCGACAGCGCCTGCGGCCTCGCAGAGGCGACACTACCGGGCGGATGTTCATGTCGGGGACGCTTCTCAACGCTGCGACCGTCCTCGCCGGAGGGATCGCTGGGACGATCCTGGGGGACCGGCTGCCGGCCCGCATCCGCGAGAACGTCTTTCGCGGGATCGGGTTGTTCACCCTTGGGGCGGGCGCGAAGCTAGGGGCCGACACCGGGAACCTTCTCTACCTCCTTGGAAGCATCCTGATCGGGGGCGCCGTAGGTTCGCTGCTGGGGATCGAGGAGCGGCTCACCCTCGTCGGGCAGCGCGCGCAGTCGCGGCTGGGGCACGGGAGCACGACGGTGTCCGAGGGATTCGTCACCTCGAGCATCGTGTTCTGCGTCGGCCCACTCACCTTCCTCGGTGCCATTCAGAACGGGCTGAGCGGCGACCCCAGCCTGCTCGCGATCAAGAGCGTGCTCGACGGCTTCGCGGCGCTCGCGTTCGCCGCGACGCTGGGTTGGGGCGTGCTGCTGTCGGTCGTCGTCATCGTCGTGTACCAGGGAGGCTTGTCCGCGGGAGCCGCGCTCTTTTCGGGACTGCTGGGCGCCGAGCAGCTCCGCGAGATGAGCGCCTTCGGCGGCTTGCTCATCCTCGGCGTGGGCCTGAAACTGCTTCGTATACGGGACGTGGCCGTCGCCGATTTCCTGCCGGCGATCCTGGTGGCGCCCCTGATGATCGCGGTGGTGGCACGCGTGAAGGAGGCGCTCGGACAGTGAGGATCCTCGAATTCCGCAGCGACACGTTCACGCTGCCGACGGAGGCTATGCGTCGCGCGATGAACGGGGCCGAGCTGGGCGACGACCAGTACGGAGAGGACCCGACCGTGCGTCGGCTGGAAGAGCGATCGGCGGACGTCATGGGCAAGGAAGCCGCCGTGTACGTGCCCAGCGGGATGATGGGCAATCTCTGCGGGATCCTGTCCCAGGCCGGTCGTGGGGAGGAAGTGATCCTCGGCGACATGGCGCACATCTACCAGAACGAGGTGGGCGCCTTCGCGGTCCTGGGCGGCCTACACGGGCGCACAGTGCCGAACCGGGACGGCCTGCCGGCGCTCGCGGACATCGAGGCCGCGATCCGCCCGGCCGCCGGACCTTTCCCCCGGACGGCCCTGGTGTGCCTGGAGAACTCGCATAACAACTGCGGCGGGTCGGTGATCACGGCCGATCAGACCCGCGCGGTGGCCGAGCTCGCCCACCGCCACGGCGCGAGGGTCCACCTCGACGGCGCTCGTATCTTCAACGCCGCCGCCGCGCTCGGCGTGGACGCGCGCGACCTCGCGGGTCCGGTCGATACGGTGCAGTTCTGCTTCTCGAAGGGACTGGCCGCTCCCGTCGGCTCGGTCCTGTGTGGGACGGCCGAGACAGTGACGAAGGCGCGGAAGGTCCGCAAGCTGCTGGGGGGCGCGATGCGCCAATCGGGCGTCATCGCGGCCGCGGCGCTGGTCGCGCTCGAGGAGATGCGCGACCGCCTGGTCGAGGATCACGTCAACGCACGCGCGCTGGCCGACGGCCTCGCCAGCCTGCCGGGCGTGTCGATCGAGCCGCACAAGGTGCGGACGAACATCGTTTCGTTCGCGATCGAACCCGAGGCGATGGACGCGGGAGCGTTCCAACAGGCGTGCTGGGACCGGGGCCTTCGCGTATCGCGCTACCTCGGTAACTCGCCGCGGCTCAGGATGGTCACGCACAACGGCATCGGGTCGGCGGACGTCGCGGCGGCACTGGAGATCATGTCCGTGCTGTTGACCGAAACACGCGCGCCGGCCGCCGCGGCAGACTGAGCCGAAGG
>JBBQVQ010000042.1:0-20841 GCA_038211425.1 Candidatus Limnocylindria bacterium
TGCCGCTCGTGGAAGTAAACGACACCGCTCATGGCCGTGCGCATTGTCCGGCCATTACGCCCGACCCATCCATGCCGAAGCCCTTCGTGCGCGTCGGTCACGAGACGCAGGAAGCCAGCGCCGAAGCCGTCGCCGCGGGCCTGCGAAACCAGGGCATCCCGGCGATCGTGGAGCGAGCTGACGACCTGCTCGCCGTGGCAGGACCGCGCTCCAGTAGCCGCTTCGCGATCGTCGTGCCAGGCGAGCACTCGCGCCGGGCGCGGCGAGCGCTGGGCGAGACGGGAGACCCCGACGCGGGCGGCCAGATCTCCTTCTACCTCACCGCGGCCATCCTGTTCGGGATGCTCGCGGCGGCGGTGGTGTACGTGCTCTCTCGGCTCGTCTGACGTGTGCCGGCTTCGGCGCCTCGTGCGACGCGGGTGATGGACCTTCGCCGGCTGCAGGCCGATGCGGAGCGCGACGCTCGCGAGTGCGTGGTGGGGGCCGCCATCCTCGACGGCTCCGGACGCGTTTTCGTGCAGCGACGGGCGCCGGACCGCAGGCTTCTTCCGGGGTGTTGGGACATCGTCGGCGGTCATGTGGAGCGGGGCGAAGGGCTGCTCGAAGCACTCGCGCGCGAAGTCGAGGAGGAGACCGGGTGGTCCTTCGTGGCCGCGGACGAGCTGCTCCTCGTCGCCGACTGGGAGACGAACGACGATGGCAAGGTTCGTCGGCGGCGCGAGTTCGATTTCCTCGTCCGCGCGAGCGGCGGTCTGACCAACCCGCGCCTTGAGACGACCAAGCACACCGAATACCGCTGGGTCGGCGCGCAGGAACTTGAGCTGCTGTCCGAGAACCGCGGCGACGACGACGGGATGGTCCTGCGGATCGTGCGGCTCGCGCTCCAGAGCAACGTGGGAGGCGGGTGAGGCCTACCCGGAGTCCCGGCCGCCGATCACGACGTTCCACTTCCGCACGCGCCATGACCGGACGAGACCCTGGAGAACGTAGGGATCGTGCTCCGCGAAACGCTCCGCCACGGCGGGGTCGTCGGTGGTGAAGACCAGGGCCGCGCCGTCCGGCGGATCACCGAAGGCGCCGGCGACCCACAGCTCGCCGCGCGCCTGCGCTTCGCGGGCCAGTTTCAGGTGCTCCTCCCGGAATGGCGTGCGGCGCCCGACGTAGTTCTCGACCAGGTCGTAGAGCAGAAGGTGATACATGTCGTGCCCCTTTGCGCGGTGCGCCGGTCCGCGCGGAACGCAGGACCATGCCGACGCGCCGTCTCGGCCAGAAGGTCCTGCTCACCGCCGCGCGGACTATACCGCGAGGGCGCACGGGGCGTTCAGCTCCGGGCGGCGACCTTCTTTCGCTGACCCTGCACGCGGTCCCGGTCGTGTTTGGCGAGGATCCGCTTGCGCAGGCGGAACGACTTGGGGGTGACCTCGAGGAGATCGTCCTCGGCCAGGAACTCGATCGCGTCGTCGAGAGAGAGCGTTCGCAGCCCGTCCAGCCGGAGGGCCTCGTCCGAGTTGCTCGAGCGCATGTTCGTCAGGTGCTTCTTCCGGCACACGTTGACCTCGAGGTCCCTCTCCCGGACGTGTTGCCCGACGATCATGCCCTCGTACGTGTCGACGCCCGGTCCGACGAACAGCGTGCCGCGTTCCTGCGCCTGGAACAGACCGAACGTCGTGCTCACGCCGTCCTCGAACGCGATGAGCGAGCCGTGCTCCCGGCCCGCGATCGGCCCCGCGAGCGGCCCGTACCCGGCGAAGATGGTGTTCATCACCCCCCGGCCCCGCGTGCTCGTCAGCAGGAGCTGGCGAAACCCCAGCAATCCCCGCGTCGGGATGCGCGCCACCACGCGCACACTCCCGTCCTCCCGATGTCTCATTTCGTGGAGCGCTCCGCGCCGCATTCCGAGCAGCTCGATAACGATGCCGACGGCGTCCTCGGGCGTCTCGACCTCGAGCTGCTCGTATGGCTCCTGGATCTCGCCGCCCTGCTGCTTGGCGATGACCTCCGGCCGCGAGACCTGGAACTCGTAGCCCTCGCGGCGCAACGTCTCCACGAGGATCGCGAGGTGCAGCTCGCCCCGCCCGCTCACCAGGAGCGTGTCCGGGCTGTTGGTATCGATCACGCGAAGAGCGACGTCCCGCTCGAGCTCCGCGTACAGGCGCTCGCGGAGCTTGCGCGAGGTCACGTGGGTGCCCTCGCGGCCCGCGAAGGGACTCGTGTTCACCGCGAAGGTCATGCGAAGCGTTGGCTCCTCGACGCGGATCGGAGGAAGCGGACGCGGGTCGGCGGCGTCGGCGATCGTGTCGCCGATGGCGACGTCAGGGATGCCGGCCACCGCGATCAGATCGCCGGCCCGCACTTCGAGGACCTCCTCCCGCGCGAGGCCTTGGAACGTATACAGCTGCGTCACCTTCCCGGCGGACAGCCCGCCATCGTGGTCGATGCGCGCGACGCTCTGTCCGCGCCGCAGCGATCCGCTCTGCAGCCGGCCGATCGCGATCCTTCCGAGGTAGTCGTCGTACGTGGTCGTCGTGACCAGGAGCTGCGCCGGGGCGTCGCCATCCACGTCGGGGGGCGGGAGTCGTTCGATGATCGCTTCGAACAGGGGGACCAGGTCCGGGCCCACGTGCAGGTGGTCGGCGCCCGCTCTTCCTGCGAGCGCGTTCGTATAGATGGTCGGAAACTCTGCCTGCTCCTCGTTCGCGCCGAGCTCGAGGAAGAGGTCGAAGGTCTCGTTGAGGACATGGTTCGGGCGAGCGTTCGGACGGTCGACCTTGTTGACGACGAGGATCGCGCGGTGTCCCCGTTGAAGAGCCTGACGCAGCACGAACGTCGTCTGGGGCATCGGCCCGTCCACCGCGTCCACCAGCAGCAGAACGCCGTCGACCATGTTCATGACCCGCTCGACCTCGCCGCCGAAGTCGACGTGCCCGGGCGTGTCGACGATATTGATCTTGGTGCCGCGGTACATGACCGCGGTGTTCTTCGCCAGGATGGTGATGCCCCGTTCGCGCTCCAGGTCGTTCGAGTCCATCACGCGCTCGACCACCTGCTGGTTGTCGCGGAAGATGTGGCTTTGCCGCAGCATGGCATCCACGAGGGTGGTCTTACCGTGATCGACGTGGGCGATGATCGCCACGTTGCGGATGTCGGAGCGAACTGTCATGAAAGGGACGCGCCTGGGCTCAGTGCGATCAGCGCTTGGCGGCGCGCCTCTCGGCTGACTCACGCTGGAAGGGCGCGCGAGGCTTCGTCTCTGTGACCAGTGAGATATGCCGGTAGTCGTGCGCTGCTATCTCGTGCGCCGTCCGGAGCTCGCTCGCCCCGAGGAGCGCGGGCAGTGAATTGCTCTCGGTGACTGGAAAACGGACCACGCAGTCTGGAAAGCGGCAGGGGAATCCGCCGGAGCGCATCCTCAATACCCGCGTCTTGCGGGAAGATCGCTGCCGTGGCTGTCGTGCGAGGAGTTCATCACGAGCAAGTCTACACGGAACGCGGAGTCGCTGCGCGCGCGCATGAGCGGTCGGCCTTGCGCTGCATCCGCTTGACTCGCGCGCCCGCTCGCCTCCCGCCGTAGGCCATTGCCCGGGTCAGGCCGCCTTCACCTCCGCCACCAGCCGCGCGGTCACTTCCTTCGCGTCGCCGAACAGCATCGCGCACTTCGGATCGAGATACAGCTCATTGTCGATTCCGGCGAATCCCGGCTTCATGCTCCGCTTGATGACCAGGATGTTCTGCGCCTTGTCGACGTCGAGGATGGGCATCCCGTAGATCGGGCTGCCGGGGGTGCTTCGGGCCGCGGGGTTCGTCACGTCGTTCGCGCCGATGACGAGCGCAGCGTCGGCGCGGGGGAACTCCGGATTGGCGGTATCCATGTCGAAGAGTTGTTCGTATGGCACGTTGGCCTCGGCGAGGAGAACGTTCATGTGCCCGGGCATCCGCCCGGCGACCGGATGGATCGCGTAGAGCACCTCGACACCACGGGCCGTCAGCGCGTCGGCGAGTTCCCGCACGTTGTGCTGCGCCTGCGCGACCGCCAGCCCGTACCCGGGCACGATGATCACGCGCCGCGCGTAGGCGAGCAGCACCGCCGCATCCTCAGCGGTCGTTTCGCGGACCGCCTGCCCGTCTGCTCCCGCGCCGGCCGCGGCAGGCCCGGTCGCTGTCGCGGCGCCGAACGCTCCGAAGAGCACGTTGCGCAGCGATCGGTTCATCGCCTTGCCCATCAGCCGCGTGAGGATGGTTCCTGACGCTCCAACGAGCGTCCCGCTAACGATGAGCAGCTGGTTGCCGAGCGCGAAGCCGGCGAAGGCCACGGCCAGCCCGGTGTACGCGTTCAGGAGCGAGATCACGACCGGCATGTCCGCGCCCCCGATCGGCATGACGAGCACGACACCGAAGGCGAGGGCCACCACCGCGATGAGGAACAGCAGCACGCCGGCCGGCGCGATCGTCGTGCCCGTCGCCGAGCCGTAGACCAGGATCAGGCTGAGCAGGATCATCGCGCCGAAGACCGCGGCGGTGACCGGTTGCTGCGCCGGATAGTGGAATGCCTTGGGCGTCACGAAGCCTTGAAGCTTTCCGAAGGCGACGGCGCTACCGGAGAACGAGACGGCCCCGATCATCAGACCTAGGACAACGCTCACGGCGCCTCCCGGCTCCAGCCCTCCCCCGGCGACGGAGCGTCCGGCCTCGAGCGTCGAGACGAGGGCCGCGGCGCCTCCGCCCGCCCCATTGAACAGCGCGACCATCTGCGGCATCGCGGTCATCTTCACGGCGCGCGCGCCAACGAGTCCGCCTGCGGCCCCGGCGGCCATCCCGACCAGCACGAGCGTGAGCCCCAGCGTGCCGCGCGCGAGCAGGGTGGCGGCGACCGCGAGGAGCATGCCGGCCGCGGCGATGCGGTTGCCCGCGACGGCGGTCGAGGGGGACGAGAGCCCCTTGAGGCCGAGGATGAAGGTCACCGCGGTGATCAGGTACGCGACCGGGACAAGATCGGCGAGCGTCACTCCGGCCGCCGTCCGCGGCCGCGGAACATCTGCAGCATGCGGTCGGTCACCGCGAAGCCGCCGACCACGTTCACCGTCGCGAGAACCACCGCTGCGAATCCGATAGCGGCAGCGAAGGGTCCTTCCACCGATGTCGCGACCAGGATGGCGCCGACGACGATGATCCCGTGGATCGCGTTGGCTCCCGACATCAGGGGTGTGTGGAGCGTGGAGGGCACCTTCGAGACGACCTCGAATCCGACGAAGATCGCGAGGATGAACACGTACGCAGCGACCACGACCTCTGCGCTCATGCCGACTCCATCGCAGCGCGCGTCGGGCCGTGAACGATCTTGCCCTCGTGCGTGATGCACGTCCCCTTTGTGATCTCGTCCTCGAAGTCCAGCTTCAACTCGCCGTCCTTAGTGATGTGCGCGAGGAACGAAGAGACGTTGCGCGAATACAGCTGGCTCGCGTGCACGGCGACCGTGCTGGGAAGGTCGAGCTCCCCGTGGATCGTGATGCCGTCCTTCGAGACGGCCCGCCCCGGCTCGGTCAGCTCGCAGTTCCCGCCCATCTCCGCGGCCAGGTCGACGATCACGGACCCCCGCTTCATCGAACGGACCATGTCCGCGGTGACCAGTATCGGCGCGCGCCGTCCGGGCACGAGCGCCGTGGTGATGACGGCGTCCGCGTCCTTCACGTGCGCCGCGACGAGCTCCTGCTCCTTGCGGTGCGCCTCGTCGGAGAGCTCCTTCGCGTACCCGCCCGCGCCTTCGCCGCCGGCCTCGCCGAGATCGATCGCCAGGAACCGTCCGCCGAGGCTCTCGACCTGCTCCTTGACCACGGGCCTTGTGTCGAACGCTTCCACCACCGCGCCAAGGCGGCGCGCGGTGGCGATCGCCTGCAGTCCGGCTACTCCGGCGCCGAGCACCAGCACGCGCGCGGGTGTCACCGTTCCGGCAGCGGTGGTGAGCATGGGGAAGAACCTCGGCAGCGAGTTCGCAGCGAGCAGCACCGCTTTGTATCCCGCGATGTTGCTCTGCGACGAAAGCGAGTCCATCGGCTGGGCGCGCGTGACGCGCGGGATCGCGTCCATGCTGAAACCGGTCGTTCGCTTTGCGCAGAGCGCTCGGATGAGATCCGGGTTCGACAACGGCTGCAACGTCGCGATCAATACGCCGCCTTCTTGCAACCCCTGGGCCTCTTCGGGCGATGGCTTGCGCACCTTCAGCACGCACTCCGCGCCAAGCGCCTGATCGGCATCGACGAGCTCGGCTCCGGCCGCCCGGTACGCCTCGTCATCGAAGAACGCACCCATCCCCGCTTCCCGCTCGACGGCGATCGCGAGGCCGCTCTTGACGAGCCTTCCGACCGCCTCAGGAACGACGGCGACCCGACGCTCCCCCGGCGCGCGCTCGCGCGGCACCCCGACCTTCATTGCGCGGACGCTAGCAAAACCGAGCGCGGGACGTTCCATCGTCGCGGGACGTTCCATCGTCGCGGTACGTTCCATCGTCGCTTTACGTTCCATCGTGATGAGCGGGCATGGACGAGGTCACGATCGGGTCCGAGGCGGCGCGACCTGAGCCGATCTCCGCTGTCGCGGGCGGACGACTTCCGATCGGGAGGACGTATCGTCGACCGCGAATTGCGAACGAGGAGGGCTCGGCTCATCCGCCGGGTCCTCGATGTTCACAATGCGATCGTCCAATGAGCCGGTGGAAGGAGTCGTGATTGACCCGAACCATTCGCGCGCCCAAGCGCTTTGGCGCATTGTCGCTCGTCGCGATCCTGCTTACGGCGTTCCTGCCGACCGCCGCCCTAGCGGCGGATGGCGATGTGCGGGTGACCGCGGGAAGCCCACCCACGCCGTTCTCTCGGAACAAACAGAACGAGCCGGCGCTCGCCGTCGACGCCCATGATCCGGATGTGCTCGTCGCCGGTGCGAACGACGAGATCGACATGGAGGCCTGCAACGCGGGTGATCCCACCACATGTCCGTTCACGGCGGGCGTCGGCGTCTCGGGTGTGTACTTCTCCTTCGACCGCGGTGCCACGTGGACCCAGCCGACGTACCAAGGCTGGACCGCCCGCCACTGCCTCGGACCGGCGGCCTGCGAACCGCGCGTCGGCCCGATCGGCACGCTGCCCTGGTACCACAAGGAGGATCTTGTCTCCGACGGCGATCCCGCGGTCGCCTTCGGGCCCCAGCCCGCGGCCGATGGTTCCTTTTCCTGGTCGAACGGCTCGCGCCTGTACTTCGCGAACCTGACCAGCAACTTTGAAGCGACCGGCTCCGAGCAAGCCTTCAAGGGCTTCGAGGCCATCGCGGTGTCGCGCACCGACGACGTGAGGGCCGCAGCTCGGGGCGACGCGGACGCGTGGCAGGACCCCGTGATCGTCTCGAGGCAGTCGGCCACCACATTCAGCGACAAGGAGCAGATCTGGGCCGACAATGCCTCCTCAAGCAGGTTCTTCGGCACCGTCTATCTGTGCTGGGCGTCGTTCCGCGGCCGGGACAAGGGCAGCGCGGTGCCGGCGCCTCTCATCGTCGCCAACTCGCACGATGGAGGCACGACCTGGTCGCAGTACCAGATCACCGCCGCCGCGAACAACGTCCAGCGCGACCAGCTCGAGGGGTGCACCGTGCGCACTGACAGCACGGGGACCGCCTATGTGTTCGGTGTCGGGACGTCGTCCGACCAGGGACACCAGGCGTTCGAGCTGATGTCGCGCTCCACCGACGGGGGCAGGAAGTGGAGTAGGCCGGATGACGTCGGCGTCCCGGTGACCCAGCCCGGCGTTCTCGACCCGGTGCAGGGGCGTCCCGTGATCGACGGCGTCGCCGGCGCACGCAGCGACCTGGCCCCCGCACCGAACGTTGACATCGCGAACGGAGCACCGGACGGGGCCGGCGCCACGAACCGCATCGTGATGACCTACGTCAGCGGCGGGATCGCCGCGCCGCACGTGTACTTCACGGAGTCGACCGATCTCGGGGAGCACTGGGCAGCGCCGAGGGCGATCGAGAGGCCCGGCGACCGTGGCTTTTACGCCGCGCCCGCCATCTCCCCCGACGGGACGGACGTCTACGTCGTCTACAACGCTTTCACCACGCCGTACCGCGGCAACACCACTGCTCCCCGCAGCCTCGCCGGGGTCTTCCTGCACGCCGACTCCTCGACGGATCGCCGGACCGCCACCGGCGCGTTCACCGAGGTGCACCGCGGAGCTCCAGGCGACCCCCGCGGCTCGAGCGCGAACGCGCTCAATGATGAGTTCCTCGGGGATTACGTCTACGCGGTCGCGACGCGGGATTACGGTTCGGCCGTCTGGAACGACACCCGTGACGCAGCCGACTGCCCGGCGATCGACGCCTGGCGCATCTCGCTGCAGATCGGCACGACCGTCGCCAGGCCCGCACCGGCCCGCGATTGCTCGCCGAGCTTCGGGAACTCCGACATCTACGGGGTGACGGTCACCGACCCGACTCCGTGACCGGCACGCAGGCGCGAGCGGAGGACGAGAATCCTCCGCTCGGCGGGAGCTGCGGACACCGCCGCTGCGCCGGAACGCATCGGGCGCGACTTTGCTACACCTGATCCACGACGCGGCGGGGAGCAGAGATGAAGATCCACGAGACGCTCGCGCAAGCCCAGGACGCGATGACCGCGAAGCGGGTGTACGGAGAGCCATTCGAGAAGGACGGTGTGACCGTCATTCCGGCCGCCGCCATCCGCGGTGGTGGCGGTGGCGGCGAAGGCGGGGGCGTCGGCTACGGCATCGTTGCCCGACCTGTCGGCGCGTTCATCATCAAGGACGGAGAGGTCTCGTGGAAGCCCGCCGTCGATGCGACCCGGGTCGCGCTGCGCGGGCTGCTCATCCCCATCATCGGCCTTCTGGTCTTCCGCTCCGTCGTCCTCGCGATCGCCAGGAGAAGGTAAATCGACCCCCGACATCCTCGGAGCTCGTCCTCCGGCTCGGTCCGGCGAGGATGATCCGCGGAAGCGGGACGTCGGAGCGGGAGACGGGGATCGAACCCGCGACTTTCACCTTGGGAAGGTGACACTCTACCGCTGAGTTACTCCCGCGCGGCTCTGATTCTAACTACCGCGCGGATCGGCGCCCCTAGGTCCAATGTCGCCGCGTGACGGCCAGCGGAGCCCGAGGGCCCGTCCTCTGTTATCGCACCGGGATACGGCGGGCGGCCATCGAAGGCAGTGGCCCTTCGTCCTCGTCCGAGTCGCCTCGGCCGATCGCGCCGATCACGACGCCTGCGGCGAGCGCGACCAGGGCGCCTGTGACCGCCGATACGAGCAGAAGGCTGGAGATCGGCCGCGCCGCCGATGAGGTCAGCGGCGCCCACGTCTCGAACAGCAGGTAGAAGACCGCCGCGCCCGCGGTGACGCCGATCATCGTCGCGAACACGTACAGGACGAACCAGCGCTTGGGGCGCCGCAGGATGACGTCGAAGGCCGAGCGAAGCAGACGCGTGACGAGCCAGACCGCGAGGGCGGCCCCGACCCAGGTCGCGATGGTGGCGATCCACGTGACGTTGGCGCCCGAGAGCCTTGATGCGAACGTCCCGAGCTGGCCCAGCACGGCGGCGGGCTCGAGCTGCTGCGCGAGTGGGCCGAAGCGATCGCTCGTGCCAGGTTGAAGGACGTTCAGCATCGCCGCCTTCATTTCGGAGAGGCGGGCGGGGTCGAAGAGCGAATCCTGTTCCAAGCTGAGTCCGGTCTGAACGAACGGTCCGAATGACTGCCGTCCGGCGCCGACGCCCAGAAGCACGGTCATCACGCTGCCCCAAGCCACCGTCGCGACACCCGTCAGGCCATGTACGGCGGTCGCGGTCAGCGCGAGGGCCGGGCCGAACCCGAAGGGAGCCGTGACTGGCATCGCGACCGCGAAGGCTATTTGCTCCGGGGAGATGCTCCGCAGCCAAACCCATAGTCCCATCAGCCCGAAGAGGATCGCGAGCCCGGGTAGGAACATGAACAGCAGGATCGTCTCGACGAGCCACCCCAGCCCGAGCGCCAGCCCGAGCTGCCCCGCGAACGCAGTGAGGAAGATCAGCGCCGAGACGAGCACGGTCGCGAGGGCGCTTATGCCGGCGAGCTGCATCAGGCCGAAGACCGGCAGTGCCGCGAGGATCGCGTAGAAAGCGCGGCGAATGGGCTGAGCGTGGGCGCTGAGGAGCGCGACGACCGGACTTTGTGCGACCGTCGGCACGAAATCCTGCATCGGCTGAGTCATGATCCCGGACGCCTGGTGCACGACCGGAGCGACGGCCAGTGTGGACCCTGTGTCCTCGAACAGTTCGAGGGCCGCGACCATGTCCGAGGCGCGGGGGTAGCGCAGGCCAGGATCCTTCGCGAGCGCGCGAAGGACGATGTCGTCAAGGTCCTTGGGAAGAGAGGGGCGGAGGTGACTCGGCGGGACGGGCTGCCGGACGACGTGATCACGCAGCAGCACCGATGCGTACGAGCTGGTGAACGGCGGCTTGCCCACGAGCATCTCGTAGAGCACGAGGCCAAGTCCGTAGACATCCGTCGCCGTGGAGGCCTTCTTTCCCTCGACGCGTTCGGGCGCAACGTATTGCGCCGTCGCGAACAGCTGCCCGCTCTCCTCGCCCTCCTCGACGGAGCGCGCGATGCCGAAGTCGCAGATCTTCGGCCTCCCATCCTCGTCGAGCAGCACGTTCGAAGGTTTCAGGTCCGCGTGGATGATCCCGCGCGAATGGGCGAAGTCGAGACCGGTCGCGACCTGGATCGCCAGGCGCACCGCTTCGGCGACGGGCAGCGGGCCTTCGTGCTGGATGTGCTCCTTCAGCGAGCGTCCGGTGATGTGCTCCATGACGATGAAGGGCAGTCCATCGACTTCGCCGACGTCGTGGACAGCCACGATGTTCGGATGGGTGAGCTGAGCCAAGGCCCGGGCTTCCTTGACGAACAGCCGCCGCAGCGAAGTGTCGGCGGCGGCGCGCGGATCGAGCAGCTTGATCGCGACCTCACGGCCGAGGACGGCGTCGTGGGCGAGGTAGACCTGCGACGAGCCGCCGGTGCCGCTGGTCTCGAGGATCCGGTATCGCTGTTCGAGGACGCGGTCCACACTGAGCTCCGTCGTGCCGCCGGGCTGACCCTCGGTCGGCCGCCCGACTATACCGCCCGCCCGCCGGTCCGAGAAGGCGTGCGCGAGCGGATTCCCCATCGCTGCTGCCCCGCCTTCCTGTGCCCGTCGGCTCTTGAACGCCGCCGCGCCGTGCCCGTTATGGACGCAGAAAGAGGCCGGGCCCCAGTTCGGGCCCGGCCCCGGGCGCGCTGGATCGTTGCGCTCGTTACTTGGTGGCGGCCCGTTTGTGGTCCACAACGGTCCCAACGTGGTCGGCGACCTTGGCCTTCTGCATCGCCGCCTGGTCGGCGGTCAGCTTCCCGGCGGCGGCGGCCTTGTCGATGTCCGCGGTCGCGGCTGCTGTCAGCGCGTTCACGAGGCCCGCCCGGTCCTTCCCGTGATTCGCCGCGATCTCCGCGAGGCTCTTGCCGGCCTTGAGCTGTCCCTTGAGATCAGCCGGCGTGACTCCGATGTATGTCGCGGCGGCCTTGCCAAGGTCGCCGACGAAGTGCTTGAGCCCGTGCACCTTCGGATCCGCCTTCACTGAGTCCTTGACCGCGCCGACGATCGCCTGCTTCTGCGCCTCGGTGATCGTGCCCTTCGCGACCAGGTCGCTGAGGATCTGCTCGAGCTTCTGGCCAGGCCCACTCTTGCCCGCGCTCGCCTGGTCGGCGGGTTCCTGGATCGCGGTCGCCATCGTGGCCTGCGGCTGGAAAGCCGCGAACGCCGCCGCGCCGAATATCCCGACGCTCAGCACCCCTGCGCCTATCGCGAGCGCACCCTTTTTCTTGATGGACTTCATGTCAGCGACGCCTCCTTCTTTACTGTCGGATCGTTCATCTTCGTTACCCTCAGTGAACGCCCGCGGTTTCCTTCGCGCCATCGCACGGGAGACGCCACGGCCGGGTCTTACAGCGTCTTTACATTCCATATCGGGGCCTATTTGAGCGTCCACTCTCCTCGCCGCCCCCGCGACATACTGGCGGCCGTGGAAGGCGCGTTTCCCGCGCCGATAGGGCGACGGACACTCGCTGGACCGATCGCGTGCGCGGCGACGCGATGACCGACACGATCACTCGACGAATCGTCATTTCCGCCGGGGCAAGCCTTCTCATTGCCGTCCTCCCTCCTGGGTGTGACCGCGCCACTGCTCGCGCAGGATCGCGACACGCTTGCGCTCGACGCCTGGCTGGCGAGCGAGGCGCAGGTCGTCGGCGACCTCTCGCGAGACGGACTGCGCGCGCTCGACCCGAACACGCTCGATCCCCTGGCACATCGCCTGGCGGCGAGCTCAGGAGTGCGCGTCACCATCATCGGCCGCGACGGGACCGTCCTCGGCGAGTCCGATGAGGACCGGCGCACGATGGAGAACCTCGCCGTCCGTCCTGAAGTCGCGCCCGTTCTGCGCGGCACACCGGGCACCGCGGTGCGTCATTCCTCGACGACGGGACGGGATGTTCTCTACGTCGCCGTGCCTGTGCGTGACGGCGGCACCATCATCGGCGTCGCGCGGGCGGCACTTCCAGTCACGACGCTTGGATCCCTTGCGGCGAGGTTGGGCGGACTCATGGTGGGGATCGGCCTGGTCGCGGCGGCCATCGCGCTCACCGGGCTCGTACTGCTCGCCGGCACCATCACGCGGCCGATCGGTGCACTGACGGCGCGAGCGGAGGCCCTGGTCGCGGGCAGTCCGGCGGATCTCGAGATGCGGGGACTCGCGGAGGTGGAGCGGCTCGGACGCGCGCTGCGGAGGATGGCGACCTCGATCATGGAAGAGCGGCGCGCGGCCGTGGCCGAGCGCGACCGGCTCGCGGTCATGGTCGACGAGCTGTCGGACGCCCTCGTCATCGCCGATGAGGCGGGCCGGATCGTCCTCGCGAACCGCGCGGCCCAGACGATCATCGCGCCCGATGCGAAGGTCGGGCGGACCCTCGTGGACGTGCTTCGCGAGCACGAAGTGCTGGATGCGATCGGGCGCGCCCGCTTGGGCGAGGACGAGGTCGCCGAGGTGGAGCGCGCTGAGCCGCCTCGATTCGCGCGCGTGGTCGCGCGAAGGATCGCCTATCACGCTCGGGGGCGGCGCTCTCCGGCGGACAACAGCAGCGGCTGTGTATCGCGCGAGCTTTGGCGACCGAGCCTGCCGCGCTGCTGATGGATGAGCCCGCCTCCGCCCTCGATCCGCTCGCGACGTACAAGATCGAGGAGCTTGTGCGCGAGCTCGCCAGCGAGGTGACCATCGTCATCGTGACCCACAACATGCAGCAGGCATCGGGTGTCAGCGCACACACCGCCTTCATGCTCGCCGGTGATGACGTCGACCTCCGCACCTGGGAGTTCGCGGTCGACGGCCTGGTGAACGAACCGGCGAAGTGGATGTGGGACGAGTTCCTCGCCCTGCCCGCGCAGGACAAGGTGCTCCTCGTGGACGAAACGCTTCTCCCCGTCCTCGAGAAGTTCCGCGCGCGCATCGGGCGGCTCGTCGAGTCCGGAAATACCGAAGATCTCTTCACCACACCGCGGGATCCCCGCACCGAGGCCTACATAACGGGCCGCTTCGGTTGATGCTCCCGCTCCGTACCATCCACTCGCGCGCCGCGCTCGACGAGGGCATGGAGCAGCTTCGAGTGGACCTGAGACGCCTGGCGAGCCTCGTCGACGTCGCCATCGAGCGCAGCATCGCCGCTCTCGGCCGCCTCGACGCGCTCGCAGCGGAGAATGTCGTGGCGGCAGACCGGGAGGTCAATCAGCTGCGCTTCGCCATCGAGGACCGCGCGGTCCACCTCATCGCGATGCAGCAGCCCATCGCGGGTGACCTGCGGTCCATCATCGCGGCGGTCATGGTCGCGGGTGAGCTGGAGCGGATCGGCGATTACTGCGTGGGCATCGGAAAGATCGTGCTCATGCACGAGCAGCGGCCGCTCCTCAAGCCGCTCGTCGACATCCCGAGGATGGCTTGCGCTGGTCAGGACCGGCCTGCGTCAGGCGGTCGATGCCCTCCTCACGAAGGACGCGAAGCTGGCCGAGACGATCGCGGCCCAGGACGACGACATCGACCACCTGTACGAGCAGATCTACCGCGAGCTGCTCACCTGCATGTTGAACGATCCGAGGACGATCGACCGGGCGACCTGGCTCCTCTGGGTGGCGCACAATCTGGAACGGATGGGCGACCGCATCCAGAACGTATGCGAGCAAACAGTCTACGAGGCCACCGGCATCATGCGCGAGTTCTGACACCCCGCTAACATCTCGCGCGGCAAGTGCAGATCGTCTTCGCGGCCGCCGAGGTCGCACCTTTCGCGAAGGTCGGCGGCCTGGCGGACGTCGCCGGCTCGCTGCCACAGGCGCTCGCGCAGCTCGGGCACGACGTCACCGTCTATCTCCCGTTCCACCGCAGCATCGACGCAGCGCGTCATGGCATCCCCGCCGACGGCCCGGAGCGATCGGTGCGCTACGGGGAGGTGCGCGCCCGCGTCCAGTACCCCGCGGTCCACAACGACGGCGTGCGCACGGTATTCGTTCGGAATGACCAGCGCCTCGGCCGCGACAAGGTCTATGGGTACGCCGACGACGCCAAGCGGTATGGCCTCTTCTGCCGCGCCGTGGCCGAGGACGTGGCCGAGAGCGCGCCCGACGTCGTGCACGCTCACGATTGGCATACGGGGCTCCTGGTGCCCCTCATTCGGGGCCCGTTCGGACGCAAGCTGCGATCGACGGCCACCGTCTTCACGATCCACAACCTGGCGTACCAGGGACGCACCGCGAACACCGTCCTCGACCAGGTCGGCCTCCAGCGCCGCAGGCTCGCGATCGAGGGGAGCGACGAGTGCAACCCGATGGCTCGCGCCATCGCGGCCGGCGATGTCGTGAGCACGGTGAGCCAGCGCTACGCGCAGGAGATCCTCACGCCCGAATTCGGCGAGGGCCTCGAAGGCCTGCTCAAGGAGCGGATGGTCGACCTGTTCGGGATCGTGAACGGCATCGACACCGCGTTCTTCGATCCCGAGAACGACCCTCAGATACCCGCTCGCTACACGCGCGACGACCAGGAGGGCAAGGCGGCGTGCAAGGACGCCCTGCAGCGCGAGAGCGGTCTTTCCGTCGACCGGGCCCGGCCCGTGTTGGCCGTCATCGGGCGGCTCGTCGAGCAGAAGGGCATCGATCTGCTCACAGCCGCCGCGCCGGGACTTCTCCGCGACGGAGCGCAGATCGTCGTTCTGGGGACGGGTGACCCGGCCTACGAGGCGCGGTGGCGCGAGCTGGCCGAGGGCAATCGCGGACGGCTCGCGGTCACCCTGACGTTCGACGCCGGGCTCGCACAGCGGATCTACGCCGGCAGCGATCTCTTCCTCATGCCCTCGCGTTTCGAGCCGTGCGGTCTCGGCCAGCTCATCTCGCTGCGCTACGGGACCATCCCGGTGGTGCGCTCGGTCGGCGGGCTCGCAGACACGGTCCGCGACGTGGACGAGGACGCGGACGCGGGCAACGGCTTCGTATTCCGCGAGTACGCGCCGGAGGCCTTCCAGGGCGCGCTCGATCGCGCCATCCAGAGATTCAGAGCGGGTGACGGCTGGCGGGAGCTGCGCGCACGCGCCATGAGCGAGGATCACTCATGGCGCATGTCCGCGCGGAGCTACGAAAAGCTGTACCAGACGGCACGGTCAAGGCGGCCCGGGTGACCGATGGCGCCGAGCGCCCGAGCATCGTCATCCTCGAGGAACTGCTCGCTGAACTGCCCCCCGACCCTCGGGCGGCGGCGGAGCGCATCTTCGCCGTGAGCACCGTGACCGGGACCCTTGACCCACCGGTCGAGATGCACCCTTGGATCGAGAAGCTCTTCGGGTCGGTCGATGCCGTGCGCGCGCAGAAGATCGTGCGCGTCACGAACGTGGCGACCCTCGAAGGGGCGCTGTTCAACGAGCTCCGGTCGCGGCGTCCGGTCGACGTGAAGGGCGGCGAACAGGTACGCGATACGATCGCGAAGTCGGCCGGTGATCCCTTTTGTGCCCCCGCGACCGGCACTCCCGCCGACGACTTTGGCCGCATCGCCGGCGAACATAGCGTCACCGCCTCGAACATCGCGAAGTACGACGGCTACCACGGCGTGCTCGTATTCGACGAGCACGATCCTCTGGTCCGGCTCGACGCCCACGCGATCCGCGATCACCTCGACACGGCCCGGCGGTGGGCGTTGAAGGCGCTCGAGCGCGACCCGCTCGCGCGTTACTACTTCCCGATGTGGAACTGTCTTTGGCGCGCCGGCGGGTCGATCGTACACGGCCACATGCAGATGACGCTTACCCGCGCGATGCATTATCCGAAGATCGAGCTGCTTCGCCGGCAGGCGCTCGCCTACGCCGAGCGATGGGGGAGCGGCTATTTCGACGATCTCTGGTCGGTCCACGATGCCCTCGGTCTCGGCGTGGAAACGGGCGGCGCGCGAGTCTTCGCGTCTCTGGTGCCCATCAAGGAGCGCGAGATCGTGATCCTGGGGCGCTCCGGCGAGGACGAGCGCTCGCTCGCGCCCGGCATCGCGCGGGCGCTCGATTCACTGCGGGCGCAGGGCGCCCTTGCGCACAACCTCGCGTGCTACGTGCCCCCGCTCTCCCCGGACGGCACCGATTGGAGCGTCTTCCCGCCCCTCGCGCGGATCGTGGATCGCGGTGACCCCGCGACCGTGACGAGTGACATCGGCGCGATGGAGCTGTACGCCGCCAGCGTGATCGCGTCCGACCCGTTCAGGGTGGCGGAAGCGCTGCGGGCGGGATGATCCCCACCGTCGGGTAGTTCATTCCTCGGTGAGCTCCGCTTTGGCCATGGCGCCGAGGCATCGCTCCGGCGTCGCGGCAAGGCTAGCCGACGCAGCCGGCCGCCGACCAGAACGGGATGCCGGCGGCGATCGCGAGGAGCCTGACCACAACGAGCGCGGCACCGAACTCGGCACCCTGGCGGTCGTCGAAGGTCTCGCCCTTCGTCGCCTCACGGAGGATCACGTACTCGAGGCCCTGGTACGGCGCGACCCACGCGTTCGCGGCCATGAGAATGACGAATCCCATGACCCAGGGCGCGATGTGCAGAGCGGGTGCCGCGGGGACGAAGGCGAGTGCGAGCAGGATCATCGCCGGCCGGCTCGGCAGCGCGATCCGTGTGAGCATCGTGATCAGCGCCACCAGGATGAGGATGGGCGGCGGCGATTCGATACCGGACGCGACCAGGAGCAGCCCGCCCGCGAGCCAGCGATCCACGCCCGCACCGCCGGCACGCCGACAAGGCCGCGCTGCCGCCGATCAAATAGCTCCGCAAGCGATCGCGCCACGAGGAGGCCGATCTCGGGGCGGTCGCGGACCACGCCCTCGAGCCGGGCCCTCGGCAGCCTCCACAGCCGGACTCCGACTCGGCGCGGATGGACGCGGTACGACGGTCGAGCAGAAGCCCGAGCTCACCGAAGTACGCGGGCGCCCAGAGGCTGGCGATCTCGACGTCGCCGCTTGGGGAGCGCAGGGTGATCCGAACGCTGCCTTCCTCGAGGAGATACAGGGAGTCGGCCTCACTCCCTTCCTCGGCGATGAGGCCGTCCCCGCCCGAACCTCCTCGAGCGCGCCGATGAGGCGCGCGAAGCTGACGCGGTCGAGTCCCTCGAAATAGGGGACGTTGGACAGCAGGCGCGTCACGACCTGGTCGCGCCGGGACCCTTCGTCGTTCACGCCGCAAGTGTCGCCAACATCACGGAACGCGGGGGTTGACGCGTGCTTCGGAACGAATATATTTCGTTAAGCGAATAATACAGTTCCCAAAGGAAATGTCCGTAAACGAGCCAAGTGCGGCGGATCTCGACCTTGCCAAGCAGGTGCGCGGCCTTCTGCCACGTCTCGGGCGCCTCTGGTCCCAGACGCTCCGCGAGGCCGGCGGACCTTCGATCGTTCGCGTCCGTCTGCTCGCGGTGCTGAGCGACAAGGGGCCGAGCCGCGCCGGTGAGCTCGCGTCCTTTTGCGGCGCGACGCCGTCGACCGTGACCGAGCTGATCGACGGGCTTGTGTCCGAGGGCCAGGTGAGCCGAGAGGACGATCCGCGCGATCGCCGGGCCGTCGTGCTCGCTCTCACGGACCGCGGCCGCGCGGAGCTGCGCCGGGTCGAGGACCTCATGACGAGCACTCTGCTGCGGTCGCTCGAGGGCCTCTCGGGCGCGCAGCGGAGCCGATTGAGGATCGCCCTTACGGACCTCAACGAGATCTTGAGCGGGCCAGCCGCACAGAAGGAGTCGCGTCTTGTCAGGTGAAATTCACGGACGACGCCTGGTCCTGGTGACCATCGGCGTCATGCTCGCGCTGTTCCTCGCTGCGCTCGATCAGACCATAGTCGGTACGGCGCTGCCGCGCATCGTCGCGGAGCTCCAGGGACTCGATTACTACGCCTGGGTCCTGACGGCCTACCTCGTGACGTCGACGATCATGACGCCCATCTCCGGCAAGCTCGGCGACCTCTTCGGGCGCAAGCCGCTGCTGATCGCGGGGATGATCGGATTCGTCCTGGCGTCGGCCCTGTGCGGCCAGGCGCGCGACATGGTGCAGCTGGTGGCCTTCCGGGGCATCCAG
Organism: Candidatus Limnocylindria bacterium; assembly: GCA_038211425.1. Classification (GTDB taxonomy): domain Bacteria; phylum Chloroflexota; class Limnocylindria; order P2-11E; family P2-11E; genus JALYKU01. Next base: position 18,689 of record JBBQVQ010000042.1, read on the forward strand.
GGCCTGTTTGCCGGCGTCCTGATGTCCAGCGTCTTCGCGTCGGTGGCCGACCTTTACCCGCTCGAGCGCCGCGCGCGAGTCCAGGGCATCTTCGGTGGCATCTTCGGCATCGCTTCGGTCGTCGGCCCGACGGTGGGCGGCTATCTCACGGACAACGTCGGCTGGCGCTGGGTGTTCTACGTGAACGTCCCGGTCGGTGTCATCGCGATCCTGTTCGTCCTGCTCACCATGCCGAGGGTCACGACGTCGGCCACGTGGCGCGACATCGATTACCTCGGCGCGGGTGCCCTGGCCGCGGGCCTCGCCCCGCTGCTCGTCGCGTTCTCGATCACCCGCGACCACAACTGGGGCTCGCCCGAGGTCCTCGGGCTCCTCGGAGTAGCCGCGGTCGTCCTGATCGCCTTCTACATCATCGAGCGGCGCACCGATCACCCGATCGTGCCGTTCGCTCTGTTCAAGGACCGCACCTTCTCCGTCTCGGTGATCACGGGCTTCCTCGTGGCGGTCGGCATGTTCGGCGCGATCGTCTACGTGCCGCTCATCTACCAGGGCGTGCTCGGCATCGCGGCCACGAACTCCGGCCTGCTGATCACCCCGATGATGGTCGGCCTGGTCACGGGTAGCGTCATCTCTGGCCAGCTCATGCTACGGATCCCGCGCTACCGCTTCATCGGAACGGTCGCCGTCGCCCTCATCGCCTTCGGGGTCTACCTCATGTCGCAGATCACGCCTGCCTCCCATCCGGAAGAGGTCGTTCGCGACCTGGTCATCGTCGGCCTCGGTGTGGGGACGACCTTCCCCCTGTACGTGAACGCGGTCCAGGCCGCGGTGGAGCCGCGCTTCATCGGCGTCGTCACGAGCCAGATCCAATTCTTCCGCAACGTGGGGGCGACGATCGGTACGGCGATCCTTGGCTCGATCCTCTCGCAGCGGCTTCCGATCAACATCGCAGCCAACGTCGACGCGCTCAACCTGCCACCGCAGGCTCGCGCGTTCGCGCCTTCGGGCTCGAGCAATACGCAGACCCTGTTCGATCCCGCCTCGCTCGCCGCGGCGCGCGCCAGCGTGCCGCCGCAGTTCCAGCAGGCATTCGACTCGGTGATCGCGGCGGTCCGCCAGGGCCTTTCCACCACGCTGCACGACATCTTCCTCGTCGCGATGGCCGCCGCATTGCTGGCTCTCGTGGCTTCGGTGTTCCTGAAGGATGTCCCGATCAGATCGCGCAGCCGCGGCCAGCGCTCACGCGCCGAGAGTCCCGTGCCGGCCTTCGGCGATTAGCCCCACGCGTGAGCACCCTGGCTGCCGCTGTCGACGATCCCGGCAGACGCAACGGTCACCGATGAGGGGACCGCCTGAGTCGTTTTACGGCAGCTCGTACTCCAGGGTGAAGGTATGGGTTTCCTCCGAGCCGCCACCTATCCGCGCTTCGCCACGGAGCCCAAATAGGTCACCGGTCCCCGAGCCGGGCACGACCGTCCACTGCGCGGACTGGGCTCCCGCCGAAGCCGTGGCATTGTGATGAAGGACGAAGGTGCCGGCACGCCCGTCCAGGCGGCCGGAGATCCGCTCGAAGCCGACATACGCGGCGGAGCCCCCCTGGGCGAAGGTCATGAGCAGCTCCGCCGTGCTCTGCCCATCGATGCCTCCACGGAACGTCTTCTTCACCGTGGTCCTGCTCAGCTTCACCCCGTCCTGTTCGTCGTACGGCTGGTCGACCCAGCTGGTGATGTCGAAGGTGGATTCCGATCGCGCCTTCATCCGCCTCTCACTTCCTTGGAGCTCCCGCTGTCGCGTCCCCGGAAGATTACGACGGACGGACGAGGCGGGACCGGTTGAACAGGTGCACGGCCGCCGCGAGATATAGAACGGCGAGCACAAGAGGCGCGATGACGATCGCGATCGTTTGGTGCGCTATCCCTATGGTGAGATCCCCGAGCTGGACGAGCCCGCCGGAGGCGAGCAAGGTCGCCAAGACCCTGCGGTCTCGGATGAACAGGGCCACGATCAAGCACAAGGCCCGGGAACGGCGGCATTCCTGCTTGCCAAGTTGGGCCAGGCGGTCACTTCGCAGTTCGCCGCGCGGCTGGCGCCACTCGGCCTCCGTCCCAAGCACTGCGGGGTCCTGAGCCACTTGGCGCGTGGCGTCTCGGGAT
>JBBQVQ010000043.1:0-20326 GCA_038211425.1 Candidatus Limnocylindria bacterium
TCGGCGGTTCGTCACTGGCGCGGCTGCTTCCACGCGACGGACGCGCCAGTGCTGCGCGCCACGCGCGAGGAAGGAAAGGCGATTGGGTAAGGTCATCGCCATCGCGAACCAAAAGGGCGGTGTCGGCAAGACGACCTGCGCGATCAACCTCGGCGGCGCGCTGGCGGCATCCGGAAATCGGGTCCTCTGCGTGGACCTCGATCCACAGGCCAACCTCTCGGTGGGGCTCGGGGTGGATCTCAACACCCTCGAGCGCGGGATCGAGGACGTCCTGGTGGACCCCGGCGTCAGCCTCTCCTCTGTGATCCAGCGGACGAGGACCCCCAACCTCGATGTAGCGCCCGCGACGATCGAGCTCTCCGCCGCCGAAGTCGAGCTGTTCACCGCGATCGGCCGGGAGATGGCGCTGCGGGACAAGTTGGGCACCGAAGTGCTCGACCGCTACGACTACGTCTTCATCGACTGTCCCCCGACGCTCGGGCTGCTGACCCTGAACGCCCTCGTGGCCGCGGACGGCGTCATCATCCCCGTCCAGACGCAGTTCTACGCGCTGAAGGGCGTCGCCGCCCTCCTCAAGATCATCAAGACCGTCCAGGCAAGACTCAACCCCGAGCTGGCGGTCCTGGGTCTGCTGCCCACCTTTTACGACGGCCGCACGATCCTCGGGCGGGACATGCTCGAGTCGCTGAACGCGCTCGGCGATCACCAGGTGTTCCAGACCGTCATCCGGCAGTCCGTGAAGATCGGCGAGGCTCCGACCGTGGGCGTCCCCATCACGATCTACGAGCCGCGTTCGGATGCCGCCAAGAGCTTCCACGCCCTCGCCAGGGAGGTCGAGCAGGCCTTGAACGGCGGAACGCGCGGGGAGCAGGCGCCCGAAGGCGAGACGCGTGAGGTGGAGGTCAGCCATGCTCAATAACCGCAAGTCGTTCCGCGACGCGGGCAGCCGGATCGTTCAGCAGGAGTCGGAGTCGGGGCCCGGGATGATCAGCCTTTTGTCGGCCCGCCCACCCACCGCCGTCCGGGAGCTTCCGCTCGCGAAGGTCGTCCCGAACCCGGGACAGCCGCGCATGACCTGGCACGAGGAAACCCTCAAGGAGCTCGCGGCCTCGATCCGCGAGCATGGCGTGCTGCAACCGATCCTCGTCCGGCCGGCGGGAGATGCCTACGAGATCATCGCGGGCGAGCGCCGCTGGCGGGCGTCCAAGATCGCCGCGAAGGAGACGATCCCGGCGATCGTCGAGCGCTTCGACGACGCGACGGCTCTAGAGATCGCCCTCATCGAGAACCTTCAGCGCGAGGACCTCTCGCCCTTGGACGAGGCGGTGATCTACCAGAAGATGACGGGCGAACTCGGCTACTCCATCCGAAACCTCGCGACCAAGCTCGGCAAGGACAAGGGCTACGTTGAGAACCGGCTCCGCCTGGCGACGGCTCCCGAGGACGTCCGCGAGATGGTGGCTCAGCGCTACGACACTCTGTCGGCGGCCTATGAGCTCATGAAGGTCGACGACAGGCGTCGCCGCCGGTTCCTCGCCAAGAGGGTCCTCTCGGGCGACCTCACGCTCGCCAAGCTGCGGTTCCGAGTGGAGCGCGTCCTCAATCCGGGGCGGATCGAGACCAAGCAGGCACCCGAGGTCCCGAAGCTCAAGGACGATGCGCTCATCGTCGCGACCCGCCAGCTGAACGAGGCGCTCGGCGACCTGGCGCGCGCCGTCGGGAGCGAAGCCCAGGGGATCCCGGAGGCCGACAGACAGAACCTGGCGAAGTTCCTGACGATCTCACGCGCGCGGCTCGACAACGTCGTTGCCCGTCTCCGCTCCCGCTGACCCCGACCGCGCTCCCGGCCTGAGCCTCCGGGCCAGCGTCATTTCGTTCGGCTTCATGATCGGTACGGTCGTGGCGGCGACCGCCGGTCTCCTGGTCCTTCTCGATCCGCGGGCCCAGGCGTTCTGGGCGGGCAGGATGAGCGAAGCCGCCACCACCGTGCGGGCGCTGATCGGGCGCTAAGCCGCTACTCCCCTCGCTCGCGGGGGTCGATCCGGACGGCGCGCGGTACCAGCGCCTGGTAACGCGAGCGCGTGTCGTGGGCGATCAGCGCGGCGGTGACCGCGAGGAACGCGGTCGAAAGCACGGCGAGGGCGCCATCTCCAGCGAGGGCTTGAGCCAATTCAGCCATTACACCCTGTAACGCGGTCGACCGGGCGATGCTACGCGGTCAGCCGCAGCGGCGGGCGGGCGGCCTTGACCTGCGCGACCCTCCGGCCGTCCACGGCGGTGACCCGGAACGTGAAGCCCTCCACGTCCACGCCGTCGCCTACCGCGGCCACCCGCCCGAGACGCCCAAAGACCATCCCCCCGACGGTGTCGTATGGCTCATCCCCCAGCTCGAGCCCGAGGCGGTCGCGGACGTCGGCCAGCGAGGTGAGGCCGTCGATCACGAAGACCCCGGGCGATTCCTCGCGGAAGGGCGGTCCCCCGCCGTCGAACTCATCCTGGACGTCCCCGACGAGCTCCTCGAGGACGTCCTCGAGGGTCACCAGACCCGCCGTGCCACCGAACTCGTCGAACACGATCGCGAGCTGGGCCCGCTGGCGACGGAACTCCGCGAGTGCCTGGTCGAGGTGCATGGTGTCGGGGATGGCCGGAACGCGGCGCATGACGTCCCGCGCGAGGCGCGGCTCGCGGGAGCTCATCCCGACGATGTCCTTCAGATGGAGGACACCCACGATGTGGTCGAGGTCCTCCCTGTAGACCGGGTAGCGCGTGAACGGCTGTTCCTGAGCGACCCGAACGAGTCCGTCGAGCGGGGTGTCGTCAGGCACCGCCTGGATCTCCGTGCGGGGCACCATCACCTGGCGGACGAGGCGATCTGCGAAATCGAGGGCATTCCCGACGATGACGCGCTCGGACTCCTGAAGCACACCCTTCCGCGCCGATATCGCCACCAGCATCTTTAGCTCTTCCTGGCTGTGCGCATCCAGGTCCGCGGTGGGCCTGATCCCGAAGAGCCGCACGACAGCGTTGGCGCTGTTGTACACGAACCAGATGAACGGATACATGACCTTGAAGAAGAGGTCGAGCGGATACGCGCACATGAGCGCGAGGTTGAGCGAACGCTGGATCGCGAGGTACTTCGGTGCCACTTCGCCCACGACGATCGTGGCGTAGGTGACGAGGCCGAACGACACCGCGAAGCTGACGATGTGAAATGCTGTTTCCGAGTAGCGGGCGACCCAGCCGAGCAGGGGCTCGATGAGCCGCGCAACGGCGGGTTCTCCAACGAGGCCCAGAGCGAGGGAGGCCAAGGTGACGCCAAGCTGTGAGGCCGAGATGTATTCGTCGAGCCGCGCGCTGATGCGGGCCGCGAGTTTCGCCCGGCTGCTCCCCGCGGCGACGAGCTGATCGATCTGCGTTCCTCGGACCCGGACGAACGAGTATTCCGCCGCGACGAAGAACGCGTTGGCGAGTATCAGGGCGACGAAGATGAGGACCGCGGGCAAACCCGCGCTGGCATCCATGCCGCTGGGATTTTCCCACGTACACTCGGCGCGTGCGCGTGCTCGTCCGGCTCTTCGCGTCGTATCGCGAAGCGGCGGGGGTCGGGAGCATCGATCTCGATCTCCCCGCGCAGGCGACCGTACGGGATGCGATCGCGGCGATCGTCGGGGCATACCCGCTGCTCGCCCGCGGCCCAAGGCTCGTCATCGCGGTCAACCGGGAATATGCCGTGGACGATGAGGCCCTGAACGACGGCGACGAGGTCGCTCTGATACCTCCCGTCGCGGGCGGCGCGACATCGTCACGGCAGGCGGTCGCGGTCCTCGTCACGCCCGAGGCGCTCTCGGTCGATGCGATCCTCGAGAATGTCCGCGACGCCGCGTTCGGAGGCATCGTGGTGTTCCTCGGGACCGTCCGCGAACGGAACGACGGCCGCGCCGTGTCCCACCTCGAGTACGAGGCCTATACCGACATGGCCGAGGCGAAGATGGACCAGATCGCCGCACGGTTGGAGCGCGACCACGCGCCGCTCCGCCTCGCGATGCACCACCGGACCGGCGACCTTGCGATCGGTGAAACGGCCGTGATCGTGGCTGCGGCGGCGCCGCACCGAGACGCGGCCTTCGCCGCGGCGCGCTCGGCGATCGACGAACTGAAGACGATCGTTCCCATCTGGAAGAAGGAGTACACCGAGGACGGCTCGGTCTGGATCGAGCCGCACGCCTGAGCTGACGGGACCGGCCGGCCTCGCCGCCGACCTCGAGCGCATCTGCGGCGCCGACAACGTGTTCTGGCGACCCGAGGACCTGCTTGTCTTCGAGTACGACGCGGGATTCGACAGGCACTCACCGTCGGCGGTCGCCGTTCCGGGTACCGCGGAAGAGGTGGCTGCCGTCGTGCGCGCCGCCCGCCGGGCGGGGCGGCCGGTGGTGCCGCGGGGCGCGGGTACCGGCCTGTCCGGTGGCGCGGTCCCATGCGCGAGCGCGGTCGTCGTCTCGACAACGCGGCTGCGCCGCATCCTCGAGATCGACGAGGGTGCGCGCGCCGCGCTGGTGGAGCCCGGCGTGACGAACCTCGGGCTGTCGGAGGCGGCGCGCTCGCAAGGGCTCTTCTTCGCGCCTGACCCCGCGAGCCAGCGCGTGTCCAGCATCGGGGGCAACATCGCCACCAACGCCGGCGGACCGCACGCGCTGCGCTACGGCTCGGTCGTGAACCATGCGCTGGGGCTCGAGGTGGTGCTTCCGGACGGCGAGCTCGCGACCTTCGGAGGACTCGCCCCGGACCTTCCCGGTCTGGACCTCGTGCCGCTCATCGTCGGCAGCGAGGGGACCCTCGGCATCGTGACGAAGGCGTGGGTCCGGCTGCTCCCCCTCCCGGAGGACGTCCGGACGTTCGTCGCGCTCTTCCACGACGTCGATGCCGGCGCGCGCGCCGCCACGGACATCATCGCCGGCGGGATCGTGCCGGCGGCGATGGAAATGCTCGATCGCACCACCATCGAGGCGGTGAACGCCGCCTTCGACGCGCACCTGCCCGAGGAGGCCGGCTCCCTCCTGCTGGTCGAGGTGGAAGGTCTGCGCGAGGAATGCGCAGCGGCCGGCGCCGCGATCGTCGCGCGGTGCGAGCGCAGCGGCGCTTTCGGGGTGAGCGCGGCGACGGACGCCGCGGAGCGGGCGCTGCTGTGGAAAGCCCGTAAGCTCGGATATCCGGCTCTCGCCCGCATCAAGCCCAACAACTATCTCCACGATGCGGTCGTGCCGCGGACCAGGCTGCCCGACGTGCTGCGCGCCGTGAACGGGATCGCGGACCGCTATGGCTACGTCATCGCGAACATGTTCCACATCGGTGACGGCAACCTGCACCCGATCCTCCTCTTCGATGCGCGGACGGAGTCCATCGAGCGGGTGATGGAAGCGAGCGCCGAGATCCTCAGAGCGGCGATCGACGCCGGCGGCACGCTCTCCGGCGAGCACGGCATCGGCCTCGAGAAGAACCACTTCATGTCCTGGGTCTTCGCGCCGGACGACCTGGACGCGATGCGGCGCGCGAGGTCCGCATTCGACCCCGATGGGTCGATGAACCCGGGCAAGATCTTTCCGGGCGGCGCCGAGTGCGCCGACGTCCCGACGGACCGGATCAAGCGGCATCTCGCGGAGGGCATGTGGGTCTAGAGGAGTACCGGGTCGGAGGCGCCACTCCTCGTCGCCATGCGCGGCCCGAGAGCGTGGCGGAGGTCGCCTCGGCGATCGCGAGCGCGAACGAGGACGGCGCGGCGATCGTCCTGTGGGGCGGAGGGACACGCATCAGCGTCGGCGACGATCCGGCACGGTACGACGTCGCGCTCGACCTTCGGTCGCTCGCGGGCGTCGTGGATCACGAGCCGCACGACCTCGTGATCACCGTGCGCGCCGGCACCACGCTCGCCGGGCTCGCAGATGTGCTCGGGCCTCACGGCCAGCGCTGGCCAGTGGAGGCCGGCGACCCGGAGAACGCGACCGTCGGCGGCACGGTCGCAGGTGCCGCGGACGGCCCCAGCCGCCTACGCTACTTTCACCCGCGCGATTGGGTCATCGGGGTGCGTGCCGTCTTGGGCGACGGCACTCTGACAAAGGCGGGCGGGCGCGTCGTGAAGAACGCGACCGGATACGACCTGACGAAGCTTTACAGCGGCTCGTACGGGACGCTCTGCGCCATCGTCGAGCTCAGCCTCAAGCTCACGGCACGTCCGGAGCGCGTGGTGAGCCTTCGGGCCGATCTGCCGACCCTCGCGTCCGCGGTGGCGCGCGCCGACGAGCTGCTCGCCAGCGCGATCCCGCTCGACGCGCTCGCGATCGTTCGCGACCGGGACATCGAACAACGTGGTCGACCGGAGGCGAGGCTCTTCATGCGGCTCGCCGGCACGCCTGGCGCGGTCGACCGCCTGTTGTCGCTCGTACAGGGCAGGGTGCCTGGCACGCCGGTCGACGACACGGAGTGGGACCGCATCGCCGCGCTGCCGCTTCGACGCCCGCTGTCGCTCCGCGCGGCGTACCGTCCGGCGCGCGGCTTCGCGCCCGACATCGCCGGGTGCGACGCGGTGCACTATCCGGGTGTCGGCATCTCGCACCTTTTCCCCGACCGCGCGAGTCCCGGGATCACGGCGCTGCGAGCGACCCTCGAGGCGCGCGGCGGCGCGCTCGTCATCGAACGAGCGCCGACCCTGCTGCGCCGCGAGCTCGGGGCATGGGGTAGCGCTCGCGCGGCGAGCGCCATCGCGGCCGCGCTGAAGTCACGCTTCGATCCTCGCGGTGTCCTCGCCCCCGGCCGCCTTCCCCTGTGACGGTCTCGCCGATCCAGCTGAGCAGCGACGACCCGCAGCAATGCATCCACTTGTGACGGTCTCCCCGATCCAGCTGAGCAGCGACGATCTGCAGCAATGCATCCACTGCGGCATGTGCCTCGAGGCCTGCCCGACCTACCGCATCACGGGTCTGGAGACCGAGTCGCCGCGTGGTCGCATCCACCTGATGGGAGCGCTGTCCTCCGGCAGGATCGAACCGAATCCGGCGACGCGTACGCACCTCGATCGCTGCCTCGCGTGTCTGGCATGCGAGGCGGTGTGCCCCTCCGGCGTCCCGTACTCGCGGCTGATCGAGACGACGCGTGCGGAGCTGGCGCGCCGGGATCGCGCGCGCGAACGTGGACCGAGGGCGCTCGTGCGCGACCTCGTCCTGCGCGGCATCTTCGCCCATCCAGGCCGCCTGGACGTCGTCGCGGCGATCCTCTCGACCTACGAACGGACCGGGCTGCGGTGGCTCCTGCGGCGATCGGGCGCGCGGCGGCTGCTTCCCGCGGGGCTCCGCCGGCTCGAGGGGCTGCTGCCGCCGCTCGGGCGGCCGCGCTACCGGCGACAGGCGGCGCCGAGGGCGCCCGCCGCGCGGGTGGCCCTCCTGCTCGGCTGCGTCATGCGCGTGGCGTACGGCGACGTGCACACGGCGGCGGCGCGCGTGCTAGCGCGGCTGGGTATCGCCGTCGTCGACGCACCGGGCCAGGCATGTTGCGGCGCCCTGCACGCGCACGCGGGGGATCGCGACGAGGCCCGCCGCCTGGCGCGACGCAACATCGCCGCATTCGAGCGAGCCGGCGTGGACGCGATCGTCGTCGACGCGGCGGGATGTGGGGCGCACCTGAAGGGGTACGGCGAGCTGCTCGGCGACGACCGCGAATGGTCGGCGCGCGCCGCGGCATTCTCCGCGAAGGTCCGGGACGTCACCGAGTATCTCGCGGCGATCGCGGGGTCCCGGCGACTCGGACATCTCGACCTGCGCGTCACCTACCAGGATGCCTGCCACCTCGCCCACGCCCAGCGCATCCGCAACGAGCCGCGAGCGCTGCTGGGACGGGTCGACGGCCTCGAGCTCGTGGAGATGGCCGACGCCGATCTGTGCTGCGGGAGCGCCGGCTTCTATAACGTCACGCAGCCCGAATACGCGGATCGCCTCGGCCGGGAGAAGGTCGACGCGGTGCTGGCCACGCGGCCCGACGCGGTCGTGAGCGCGAATCCAGGCTGCATGCTGCAGATTGAGGCCGGCCTTCGCGAGCGCGGGCGCGCGATCCCGGCGCTCCACGTCGTCGAGGTCCTCGACCGCGCGCTCGCGGACCCTTGAGCGGTCGGCGCGCGCTCACGATCCTCCTCAGCACCGTCGCGACGGTCGTCCTCGTACTCGCGTTCCTGTTCGTGCCGCTCTCGCTCGCGACCGGACACCCGGACCACGTCGCCGTCGAGCTTCTGCTCGTGCTCCTCACCCTCGGATACCTCACCCGAGTCATGCGGCGCGACCGCGCGTCGCGGCGCGCGGCGGAGGCGGCGATGCCACCCGAGTCGCGTCGGGCGCGACAAGCGCCCCGGCAGCCGGTGACCTTCCAGGTGCGCGAAACGCTCATCGCATTCGCGATCTGGTTCGCTCTTGTCCTCGCGCTGGGCGCCTTCGTCCTCGACCTTCCGCCGGCCGTGAACGCGGGCGCCGCGCTGTTCGCGGGTTTCATGCTCGCGACGCTCACGGTCACCGGGCGCCACATGATGTTTCGGCTCACTGACGAATCCGACGCATCACGAGCATCCGGGGGGCTCCGCACCCCGAGGACCCCCCGCGATGGGGGCCTGGTGGACACGTACCGGGGGGCTCCGCCCCACACCGTGACCGGGGGACTACGGCCCCCCGAGGACCCCCCGGGAGGTGCTTCGGTGGACACGTACCGGGGGGCTCCGCCCCCCGAGGACCCCCCGCGGGCTTTGCGCGAATGAGTGACCTATTACTCCAGCTTCGTCAGCACGAACGCCAGCAGGAATCCAAGGACGGTGATCAGACCCGCGAAGTCGTGAGCCTCCTCGAAGGCCTCCGGGATCATCGTGTCCGCGAGCATCGCCAGGATCGCTCCCGCGGCGACCGCCGTCGTCGCGGCGGTGACCTCGTCGGAGAAGCCCCCGAAGACGAGGTTCCCCAGGAGCGCGGCGACGCCGGAGATGAGGGCGATCGCCGCCCAAGCCCCGAAGACGTACGTCTTCGACCGGCCCGCCTTCCGCATGCCCGCCGAGCTCGACAGGCCCTCCGGGATGTTGGACAGGAAGATCGCGATCACCGTCACGAGGTTGACCGCGCCACCCGCGACCATGCTCACCCCGATGACGATGGATTCCGGGATGCCGTCGAGGAGCGCACCGACCGCGATCGCGATGCCGCCGCCGGCCTCCGCCTCCGACGATTGGTGCTCGCCGCTTCGCTTGCGGTGCCTGGCTCCCCGGTGCGAGATGTACCAGTTCGCCCCCGTATAGACCGCCGCCCCGCCGAGGAAGCCGATCGCCGTTGAATCGAAGCCACCGCGTTTGTAGGCCTCATCCATCAGGTCGAACGCGAGGGCGGAGATGAGGACGCCCGCGCCGAAGGCCATGATGCCGGCGATGACGCGCTGTCCGACGTTGGCGAAATATCCGATCGCCGCGCCAATGAGCAGCGCGGAGCCGGCAAGGAGGCCCCACCCTCCCGCTTGAAGCCAGAGCGGCACGCTGGCGGCCCTTACCCGTCGCCTTCGCCGCCGAAGCGAGCCTCCGGGGTCATGACGCCCAGCGCTCCTCCCGCCACGACGCTTCCCAGAACGCCACCTCGTACCGCGTGCTCGTCAGGAACAGCTCGCGGTCCGCGAGCGACGCGTCGCCGACCCGGTCGTACAGCGACCGCATGTCGTGGGCAAGGGCCGTGAAGTCCGGGCCCGCGTAGGTCTCGATCCATTCGCGATAGCGAGGCGCGCGCGGGAGGGAACCTGCCCGGAGCGCCGCGCCGATATCCGCGTATCCCCACATGCAGGGCAGCAGCGCTGCCACGAGGCCGGCGAGATCCCGCTCGTAGGCCGCGCGGACCAGGAAGTCCGCGTAGGCGCGGGTGGTCGGGCCGGCCCTGGTCCGTTCGAGCGCCGCGCGCCCGATCCCCTCCCGCGCGCACAGCCGCCGGTGCAGGGCCATCTCGACGTTCAGGGTCGCGTGCAGCAGTCCGGCGAAAGATGTCATGTCGGCGACCCTGAAGGCGCGTGCCGCCGCCAGGGCGAGCACGCGGGCGTAGTCGGTGAGGAAAACATGGTCCTGCGCGAGATAGTGGAGGAAACGTCTTTTTGGCAGCGTCCCGTCACCGATGCCGCGTACGAATGGATGCCGCAAGTTCGCCCGCCAAGGCATCATCGCCGCCCGCCGCAGCCTGGACGAAGGGGTCATGGCACGAGTTCCTCGGCTAACAGGTCGCGCGCGGTCGGCGCACGGTCCGCGACGCCCCTGTCCATCAGGAACGCCGCGAAGTCAGACCACCGCCTGGGGTCCTGCCGCTGCTCGACAGCGAACAGCGGCACCGTCGCCGCGAAGGCCAACCGGTGGAACTCGTCGTCGTGCCCCGGGTTCGCGCGAAGGTACGCGTCCAGGGCCGAACGTGGCTCGGTCCGCGTCCGCTCGATGCCGGCGGCCATCGCCCGCCGAATCTGCGCGATCCTCGGCCGGTGTGAAGCGATGACATCGTCTCGCGCGACGAGCACGAGCTGGGCGAATGGCGGAACGCCGTGGTCCGTGATCTCGAACACGCGGACTGGCATCCCGAGGCAGGCGGCCTCGATCACCTCGTAGTTGCGGAAGGCGCCCATCACGGCGTCGACCCGGTCGTCGAGAAGCGCTCGGGTGAAGTCGAAGCCGACGCTGCGGAACTCCCACGATCCCGACGCGAGGCCGTTGTGCTCGGCGATCACCTCGAACATGGCGCGGTCGAACGGCTCGACGGCGTAGGCGACGCGGCGGCCCGCGAGGTCCCGCACGCGCGAGACGGGCCCGTCGAGGCGAACCATCAAAGTGTCGAGGACCGTGTCGATGAGCACACCGACGGCCCTGACAGGCACGCCCCGCGCTCGTGCAAGTGTCACGTTCGGCTGGTAGTTCAGGCACAGCTCCGCGTCGCCATTCGCGACCGCGGCCAGGGGTTCGTCCGGATCCCGCGGGACGACGATGTCGCATCCGAGGTCGGCCATGTACAGCGGCGCGTGGTCCGGGTTCGGAAGCCAGTCGAGGACGAGCCGCATCACGCGCCTCGGCGTGTGATGCGGCCGGCGATCGCGTAAAGGCCGCCTGCCGCGAGGAAGGACGGGATCGTCGCGCCGACAGGCGACGCGAGCGGATATGGAAGATGCAGCGCGCCGATCGCCGCTCCGAATGCGTCCTCCCACGGGCCGAACGTCGTCGGGCTGATCCACTGGTACAAGACGAATCCGGCGGCCCACACGGCAAGGGCGGGGACATTCAGCGTGGCCCGCGAAGGGAATAACGCCTCGTGCGTGATGCGTCCGGGCCGGACGATGAAGTGATGTGCGGCGATGATCGCCAGGAGCGGAACGAACACCGAGCCGAGGAGCAGCAGGAAACCCTCGTAGTCGGTCGTGCGCAGCACGACCGCGAGGACCAGACCGATCGCACCCACCGCGACGACGAGCGACCGCTGTGGCACGCGTGCCACCAAGTTCTGCGCTGAAACGGCCGCCGAATAGATGTCGGCGAAGCCCTCGTCGCTCTCGTCGACGAGCACGATGAGCAGGGCGACCCAACCCAGCGCGTACGCGCTGAGCGCTGTGACCAGTTGCGCGTTCAGATCGAGCGGATCCGTCTCGAGCGCGAGCACCAGGAGCGCGCCGAGGGCGAAGAATGCGGCGTTGGCGAAGAAGTAACCGACGAAGGTTCCCCAGAACGAAGCGCCCCGATCCTTGGCGAAGCGGTTGTAATCGGCGACGAGCGGGAACCACGAGATCGGCAGCGATATCACGAGATCCACGCCTCCCCAAAAGGAGAGCTCGCCCGTGCCCTGGGCGGCCAGGATGCTTCCGAGGTCGTACCGGGCGACGAGGAACGCGAAGAGCCCGACGGTCGTCAGCAACATCACCCAGACGGCGAACCGCTCGAGCCAACGGCGGATCACGACCAGCGGCCCGCCGAGGGCGAGCGCGGTGCAGAACACAGCGAAAAATGCGGCCCAGACCGGATAGGCATCGACACCGAACGCGGCCCGGGTCAGCGCGTTCGCGAGCTGGGCCATCACGATCAGCTCGAAGCTCGTCCAGCCGACGAGCTGCACGACGTTCAGCACCGTCGGCAGTGCCGAGCCCGCCAGCCCAAGGGTCGCGCGCGTGAGGACCATCGTCGGCACGCCGGCCTCCGTCGATAGGAACGCCGCGAGTCCGAGGAGCGCGGAGCCGATGGCGCTCCCTACGACGATCGCCAGCATCGCCTCGCCGGTGCCGAGGCCTGGCACGAGGAAGGCGCCCGCGACAAGGACGAGGAGCCCAACTCCGAGGTCGCCCCAGAGCACCGCCAGGTCCAGCGCGCCGAGGCGACGCTGCGCGGTCGGAACCGGATCGATGCCGCGCGTTACGGCGTCCGCTGCTGTGGCCATGACGATCCCTCCGCCGGTATGACCCGGATCAGGTTCGAGGCGTCTGGGGAGGATTCCCACTCTCAGCCTTGGTATCAAGGCTCCGCCTGTCGCCGTGGATTATGCCTGGTTTTCCGGGCTCCGCCCGTTCGCACCGATGATGGCGGTGATGACGGTGCGATCCCGTGAGCCGCGGCGGGCCCTCGGGCGGATGCCCGCAGAAGGGGCGTGTCGGGATCCGACCATCTCAGCGGAACGCCGCGGAACCCGAGGGCGGCTACATCGCCGGACGCTTGCGATGGTGATCGGTCACGGCCTGGTACGCGCTCACCAGCGCGACCAGCAGCGGCTCGGAGAATGGAGGACCGACCAGCTGGAGGCCGACCGGGAGGCCATCGGTGCCGAAGCCGCAGGGGAAGAAGATGGCGGGAAGGCCGGCGAGGTTTCCCGCCGGGATGAGAGGCGTGTTGCCGACGGGCTTGCCGTCCGGGGCGGGCATCGACCCCGCCCCGGGCGGACGCGCATCGAGCGGCTGGTCGACAGGAGGAGCGGTCGAGGTGCGGCCCACCGTGAGAAGGACGTCGACTCCCGCGAATACCTTCGCGAAGTCCCGTTGGAGGAGCGTACGAAGCCGCATCGCGTGGAGATAGTCGCGTGCCCGGATCTCGTCGGCGGCGCGGAGTCCCGCCTTCTGCCGCTCGTCGACCAGCGCATCCACTCCTCCGCCATCCACGAGCTCAGCGAAGATCGAGGCGCCCTCGGCGCCGAAGACGGTCGCCACCATCGCGCTGTACGGGTAACCATCCGGCAGCGTGGCCCGCGTCTGATGGCCCGCGATGTGAGCGAATTCCGCGACGCCGGCCGCGAGGGCGGCCTGCGCCTGGGCGGCGGCGTGCTCCGCGACATCCTCTTCGGCGTACCCGACGCGCACGCGGCCCGCGGCATCGGCGGCGGCGTCGGCGCCAAGCGGACGGAAGCGGCGACCGGACGCCGTCGGGTCCGCGCGGTCGCCGCCCGCCAGCGCCGCGAGCACCGTGCCGCAATCCTCGGCGCTGTGCGCGATCGGTCCGATCTTGTCGAGCGTCCACGACAGCGCCATCGCCCCGTGCCGGCTCACCAGGCCGTACGTCGGACGCAGCCCGGTGACGCCGCAGAACGCGGCGGGGGTGCCGATGGATCCCGACGTCTCGCTTCCGAGCGAATACGGCACGAGGCCCGCACCGACCGCGGCGGCGGAGCCGCTCGATGAGCCACCCGACCACTTGTCCAGATCCCACGGATTGCGCCCGGGACCCTGCAGGGACGCGCTCGGATACCGGTAGGACCCACCGCCGGCGAGCTCCACCATCGCGAGCTTCGCCGCCAGCACCGCTCCCTCGCGGCCGAGCCGCCGGATCGCGGTCGCATCCTTGGCGATGACCTGGTCGCGGTAAGGCGGGGCACCCCATGTCGTCGGCGCGCCGCGGGCGGCGAGAAGGTCCTTCGCGCCATACGGGATCCCTCGCAGGGCGCTGTCAGGTGCCTTCGGTCCGTCGGCGCGGTCGACACGATCGGCCTCTCGCAGCGCGCGTGTGCGCATGACCGCCGCGACCGCGTTGTATCGCCCGCCCTCGCGCTCGAGCAGTTCGCAGGTGGCCAGAGCGAGCTCGCGCGCTGAGTAGTCCTTGCGCCCGAGCGCGCTCGCCAGCTCGGGGATCGTCGCGAAGCGGACCTCGGAACCGGTCGCGGGCGCGTCGGCGGTCCTCACATCCGGTCGGAGTCGTGATCGGGCGCGTCCGACGACCGGCGCCGCGCCTCTCCCACACCGAAGATCGTGGGAGGCTCGACGTCGATCGCGACCGCACGTGCCCGCAGCGCGGCCCGGTTGCTGGATACAGCCTCGCTCGCGAGTTCGCGCAGCCGCTCCGGATCGTCGCCCGGTCTTTTTTCCTTCACCGCCCCTGGATTATGTCGAAACGGGAACGCGCGCTCTGCACCGGGCGTGCAGCCCCACCCGATCGGCCCACCGAGTCGCGCGCGGCGAGGAACGCGCGGTGGGCAGGTGCTAACGTGAGGAACGGAGGTCTTGCGGATGCAGCAGCGGTATCCCACACGCGAGAGACCGCTGACGGCCCGCGACTACGACTTGCCCGTCGGCTGGTGGGGCTGGAACTGGGAACCTCCGATCCCGCTCTCGGTCACGGAGATCCTCGCCGCGGGGAACATGGACCCTCGGACCGCGGCACTGTGCTGGCTCATTCTCGAGCACCACGGCTCGCTCCTGATCGCGGCCGAGGAGCCGCATTCCGGCAAGACGACGACCCTGACCGCCTTCCTCGATTTCCTTCCCAATCGGACCAGGCGCGTGTTCGTGCGGGGCTGGTCGGAGACCTTCGACTACCTGCGGCACACCGATCCGCACCAGACACTGCTCCTGGCGAACGAGCTTTCGTCTCACCTGCCTGTCTACCTCTGGGGGCCCAAAGCCGTACGCGTCTTTCGGACCCTGCGCCGTGGCTACGCGATCGGCTCGACGCTGCACGCGGACACGGCCGAGGAGGCGAGCGAGCAGCTGGTGGACCAGCTCGGTGTCGACCCAGCGGACTTGGCGCGCGTCGATGTTCTGATGGTGATGCGGATCTTCGCCACACCGCACCGCGGCGTCGCGCGGCGGGTCGTCTCACTGCACCAGATGTCGTCTGATGACGGCCAGCCGGCCATGCGACCGCTCATCACGCGCGACGACGCGATCGATCGGTGGGAGCACGATCGCGCGGCCGAGGCGGAGCTGCTCGTGACGCGGCGTGGCGGCGAGGCCGGTGGCGCCGAGCACGAGCTCGGCCGTCGGGAAGCCTTCCTGCAACAGCTGGTGCGCGCCCGATGCTGGAGCATTCCCGAGACCCGCGCGGCCCTTTCCGGATTCCGCGGCGAGACGGTGCCACACTCGATGCGAGGAGATCCGACCGAATGAACCGGCGCACCGAAACGAGACCGACCACGATCGGCGCCCTGCGCGAGGCGCAGGATGCCGGCAAGCTTCCGCGCAGCCGCCCCGTGAAGGAAGAGCTTCGGAGCAACCTCATCGGCGCGCTCGCCGAACGGCGACCGCTCTTCGCCGGGATCGTGGGATACGAGGCGACGGTGATCCCGCAGATCGAGAACGCCGTGCTGTCCGGGCAGGACATCATCCTCCTGGGGGAGCGCGGACAAGCGAAGACCCGCATCGCACGGCAGCTCATCGCCCTGCTCGACCCCGCCGTGCCGGCGATCGCCGCGTGCGAGATCAACGACGATCCCTTCGCGCCGATCTGCGCCGCGTGCAGGTACCGCGTCGCCAACGACGGCGACGCCGTCGAGCTGGCCTGGCTCACGCCGGACCAGCGCTACAGCGAGAAGCTCTCGACCCCCGACATCTCGATCGCGGACCTCATCGGCGAGGTCGATCCCATCAAAGTCGCCGAGGGCCGCTACCTTTCGGACGAGCTCACCATCCACTACGGCCTGCTGCCACGGACGCACCGCGGGATCTTCGCCCTCAACGAGCTCCCCGACCTCGCCGAGCGCGTTCAGGTCGGGCTCCTGAACGTCATGGAGGAGCGTGACGTGCAGATACGGGGATACAAGATCCGTTTGCCGCTGGACCTCTTTGTTGTGGCGTCAGCCAACCCCGAGGACTACACGAACCGCGGCCGGATCATCACGCCGCTCAAGGACCGCTTCGGCTCGCAGATCCGCACGCACTACCCCCGCGAGATCACGACCGAGGTCGGGATCATGGAGCAGGAGCGCAATGCCTTCGTCGACGAGGGGATCACGACGACGGTCCCGCCGTACATGAAGGAGATCCTCGCCGAACTCTCGCAGCTCGCGCGGCGCTCCCCCGAGATCTCGCAGAGGTCGGGCGTGTCAGTGCGGGTGACCATCGCGAACTACGAGAATCTCGTCTCGAGCGCGCTGAAGCGGGCGCTACGGAACGGCGAGACGAGCGTCGTACCGCGCATCAGCGACCTGCCGGCGGTGATCGCGTCGACCGCGGGCAAGATCGAGCTCGAATCCGTGGGTGATCTGACCGAGGAGCGCGTCATCGAACGGCTCGTCCAGCGATCGATCCTCAACACGTTCAACCGCACCTTCGCGGTCTCTGAGTTCGACTCGCTCCTGGCTGCCTTCGGGCGCGGGGCGACGATGCACGTCTCCCCCGCCCTGCCGAGCCAGGAGTACGTAAAGCAGGCGCTGCAGATCCCGGGGATGCGGGGCGCGATCGCGAAGGCCGGCGCCACGGGCAACCCGGCCGCGGTCGCCGCGGCGGTCGAGTTCATCCTCGAAGGGCTGCACCTCAACCGCAAGCTGAACAAGGAGCGCGGCGAGACCCGGTCGACCTTCAGGGCGTGAGCGGCATGCCGGACGACGCCTTCTCCGCCGAGGCGCGCTACTCCCGCTGGGATGGGACCCAGCGGCTCGAGGGTCTTGAAGCGGACGAGCTCCTGGGGGCGATGTCGGACGAGTTGCTCGCCGGAAGCGATCTCGAGGAGGCCATGGCCCGCCTCGCCCGTTGGGGCCTGCCGGGGCGCATGGAGGGCATGCAGGATCTTCTGAAGCGGCTCGAGGACGCCAAGCGGCAGCGCGCGCAGCGCCACGGGCTCTCGGGCATCTTCGACGAGCTCAAGGAGAAGTTCGAGCACGTGAAGAGGCTGGAGCGTGAAGGGCTCGAGCGGCGGCGGGCGGCCGAGGCGCCGAACGACGCCCTGCGCCAGGCGATGGACCGCCTGGCGCACGAGCGCACCGCACAGCTCGATGCGCTGCCGGACGATGTGGGAAGGGCGATCCGCGCGCTCAAGGACTATGAGTTCGTCGAGCCGAAGGCGGCGGAGAAATACCAGGAGCTGCTCAAGCAACTTCAGGAGCAGGTGCTCGGCTCCTACTTCAAGAACATGCGGGACTCGCTGAAGGACATGACCCCCGAGCGCATGGAAAGTACGCGGCAGATGATCCGCGACCTCAACCGAGCGCTGCGCGAGCGGGTGGAGGGAGGCGACCCGGATTTCGAGGCCTTCCAGCGCCAGTATCCCGAGCTCGCGGGCAACGCCAAGGATTGGGACGACCTCCTCCGGCAGCTCGCAATGGGCATCGCCGCGATGCGGTCGCTGTGGAACAGCATGTCGAGCGAGATGCGCGACCAGCTCGAGGAGCTGCTCGGTGCCGCGTTCCAGGACCCCTCGCTGCAGGAGGCGATGAACGAGCTCGCTGACACGCTCGGCCAGCTCATGCCCACCGAAGGCCACGAGCACGACCTCATGGGCGGCGAGCCGATGTCCCTCGCCGAGGCGCTCGGTCTCATGGACGAGATGAACCGCCTCTCAGACATGGAGGACATCGTTCGTTCCGCGGAGGACCCGAGCGACCTTCGCGAGCTCGATCCCGACGACGTCGAGCAGCTCGCCGGACCGAACGCGCGTCGCTCGCTCGACGAGATCTCGAAGATGAGCGAGCTGCTCGAAGAGGCCGGCCTCATCCGCAAAGACGGTGACCGCTACGAGCTCACGCCTCGCGGTATCCGGAAGATCGGGCAGCGTTCCCTCGAAGAGATCTTCTCGACCCTGAAGAAGGACGCCTTCGGCAGCCATCGCGCGCTTTCTCGCGGGCGCGGCGGGGATCCCACGGACGAGCTGAAGACCTACGAGTTCGGCGATCCCTTCCTCCTCGACCTTCCGGGCACCATCCGGAACGCCGTGATCCGCGAGGGAGCCCGCACGCCGGTGCACCTCGCCGCCGAGGATTTCGACGTCTACCGCACCGAGCTGCTGACCCAATCGGCCACCGCGATCCTCGTCGACGTGTCGCGGTCCATGCTGTTCCGGGGCTGTTTCCTCGCCGCCAAAAAGGTGACCCTCGCGCTTGACTCGCTCATCCGCTCGAGCTTCCCGAAGGACGACCTGTACATCGTCGGCTTCTCCGCGTATGCGACCCAGCTCAAGCCCGCCGACCTGCCCCGGCTCACCTGGAATGAGTACGTCTATGGCACGAACATGCAGCACGCGTTCGAGACCGCACGGACGCTGCTGTCGCGGTCGCGGGGGAAGAACAAGCAGATCGTGCTCATCACCGACGGGGAGCCGACCGCGCACTTCGAGGACGGGCGCGTGCGTTTCGCGTATCCGCCGACACGCCGGACCTTCGAGGAGACGCTGAGAGAGGTCGTCCGCTGCACGCGCGAGGGCATCACGATCAACACCTTCATGCTCGCGCGTGGCCACTATCTGGTGGACTTCGTCAACCAGATGTCGAAGATCAACACCGGCCGCGCGTTCTACGTCGAACCCGAGCGTCTGGGCGAATACGTCCTCGTCGACTACGTCTCGCGCAAGCGCCGCCGGGCGGCCTAGCGCGGTCGTCGGGCTGCGCGACCGGCCGCAGGGGAGCGGCGGGTACGGAGGCCCCTCGCCGGTCTCGCCGAGGCCGGTCCTTCCCGCTTTGGGCGGTGCCGGCCGCCGAGGGTTCTCTAGCGACCCGGTGAGGAAAGCTCGGCGGGCGGGCGCCCGCGGGGGCGCGCCGCAGCGGCGATCCAGCATACGAGTGCGCCGATGACCGGCCAGTACAGGAGTCCGAGCAAGGCCCCGATGAAGCCGAAGCCGGCGCCCAGTCGGGCGAACGAGCCGGTGTCGGGGCCGAAAAGGCTGCCGATCTGTGCGATCCAGCTGCTGAGCGCGCCGACGAAGCCGGTGACCGCGCCGAGCACGGCCGCGGCCGACGTGGTGCCCCGGTCGACGCGCCGCAGGCGATCGCTCAGGTAGAACCAGGCCGCGAGCGAGACGGCCCAGCCGAGCCAGCCGAGCACGGGCAGCTGCTCGAACACGGTGATGGCGATGAAAGCGAGCACACCGAGCAGCAGCGTCACCGCGGCATCCTTACCGGGCTGCCGGGTCCTTCGTCTTGAGGAAAGCGAGCGTGCGCCGCCAAGCGTCGTCGGACGCCTCGCGATGGTCGGCGGCGGACTTGTCGAAGAACGAGTGGGGCGCTCCCGGATAGACCTCGAGGTGATGGCTGACGTGGCTCTCCTCCAGCGCGTTGCGGAACGCGTCGACGTCGGCCTTGGTGATCGAGGCGTCGGATCCGCCGAACAGCCCGAGCACCGGTGCGCGCATGCGCGGGGCGTTCTCGGCGGGCGTGGCTCCCGCTTCGCCTTCGCGGCGGTTCAGACGGCCATAGAAACCGATGACGCCGGCGAGCTCGTCCTGTTCGGCGGAGGCGTTGAACGCGGCCCGGCCGCCCATGCAGAAGCCGACAACGAACATCCGCTGCGTTTCGGTGCCGCCGCGAAGATGGCCGGCCGCCGCCGCGATATCGGCCTGGATGCCGGCGGACGTCGTCTTCGCGACGTGCGGCCGGAAGTCAAAATCGCCGTCACGGGGGTCGACGCCCGCGGTACGGCCGAAATAGTCGAAAGCGATCGCGTTGACGCCGGCCTGAGCGAAGCGCTCGGCGAGTTCCTCGTAGAAAGGGTGCAGCCCGCGAACGTCGGGGGCGATGACCACGCCGGCCTCACCTGAGTCGGCGCGCGCGAGATGCCCACGGAATCGGGTCGCGTCCTCGCTGGTCAGGATGACCGACTCGCCTTGCGCGCCGCCGGAGATGGGCAGGAGATCGGTGGGTGGGGTCGGCGGGCGTGATCCGATCGGCTGGCACATCTCCCGCGTAATGCTGCCACGCGACGCAGATGCGCGCAGAGCCGGTGCGGCGCGGTCAAGGTCTCAGGCCAACGAGAACTCTTGCCGGCCGGGATGTCGCTGCTCCGAGACTCTGACCGCTAACTGCTCCGAGATTCTGACCGCTCAGCCGAGCTCGCTCTTGGGTACGTGCAGTTTGGTCTTGAGCTGTCCGGGGCGCCACTGCCGCCAGGGATGGCTGCGATCGACGCTTCG
>JBBQVQ010000044.1:0-19621 GCA_038211425.1 Candidatus Limnocylindria bacterium
CTGGCGAGCCACGTCCTGCACGAGGTCGAGCAGGTCTGCGACCGCGTTCTCGTGATCAACAAGGGCCGCCTCATCGCAGGCGGCACGATCGCGGAGGTCACGCAGGGAGCGAGCTACTTCGACGTGGAGGTCGCCGAACCCGCCCGGGCCGCGGCGACGCTGCGCGCGGTGCCCGGCGCGGGGGAAGTGCGCGAAAGCGACGGCCGCCTGCGCGTCGTCTTCGACGCGACGCGCGGCGCCGACCTCAGTCGCGCGCTCGCGGATGCCGGCCTGTACCCGAGCGCGCTCGTGCCGCGGAAGAGCTCGCTCGAGGATGTGTTCCTCGAGCTCACCGACGATGGAGGCCCCGATGCGGCTGCTTCGTAGCGAGCTCTTCCGCCTGCGCCGGCGCTGGATGCCGTGGGTGCTCCTGCTGATGGTCATCGCCGCGTCACTCGTGATCTACCTCCTGGTGTACTTCAGCGTCCAGGCTCAACTCCAGGCCATCCGCAGCGGCGCCTCACCGAGCCCGGCCGGCGGCACGGCGCAGTTCGACCAGGCGCTCGCGGGCCTTCGGCCGAGCCAGGTCACGAATTTGGGGTTGGGAGTGGTGGACGGGCTCGGCAGCGTGCTTCTGATCGTGCTCACCGCGAGCGTTTTCGGCAACGAGTTCAACTGGGGGACGCTCCGCGCCGTTCTCGCGCTGGGGACCGGTCGAGCGCGATTTCTCGCCGCCAAGTACGTGACGCTGGTGCTGTTCGCGGTGGTCCTTACGGCACTCGGTGTTCTGGCGGCGGTCGCCGGCAGCGAGATCGTATCGTCGATGGGATCGCTCGACCGGGCGGTACCGGCCGACTACGCAGGGCAACTTGTCGCCGCATCCGCGCGAACGATCTTCACCTTCATCCCCTACATCGCGCTCGCCGCGCTGATCGCCGTATGGTCGAAGTCGGCCGGCGCGGGGATCGCGATCGGCCTCGTCGTTTATTTCGCGGAAGGGATCGTGACCGCCGTCCTTGTCCAGTTCAACAAAGACTTCGCGACGATCGCCGACTTCGGCCTTTCACGGAACGTTGCGGCCATCAACCGCCTATCCGCCGCCACGGGGACGTCCGCGCCTCCCGGGCCCCCGGCGGCGCTGCCCGACGCCGGCCACGCCGTGCTCGTCCTCGTGGCGTGGACAGCCGCGTTCGTCGCCGCCGCGCTCTGGCGGTTCCGCACGCGCGACGTCACTTCGAGCTGAGCGCGCGACGTCACTTCGAGCTGAGCGCGCGACGTTGCGCCGCACCGGTGCCCACTCGGCCTGGCGGTGTCGGACCTGCGGTGCCGCGATGACCGCGGAGGACGCCGGAGGCCGACGCGCGCTCGCAGCACGGTCGTCTCGTCACGCGGGAGCGCGCGCGTGACCAGCCGCGGCCGCCGGATCCACCCGGCCTGGATCGTCGCGGGCGTGGCCTTCCTCGCGCTCGTCGGTGCCGCGGGTTTCCGGTCGGCGCCCAGCGTGATGATCGTCCCCATGCAGGAGGAATTCGGCTGGTCGCGGACGATCCTGTCCGCCGCCGTCGCGGTCAACCTCGTGCTGTTCGGGCTCACCGCGCCATTCGCCGCCGCGCTCATGGAGAGGTTCGGCATTCGGAGAGTGACCTCCGCCGCGCTGACCGTCGTGGCAGCGGGAGCGGGGCTCAGTGTCCTCGTTGTCTCCCCTTGGCAGATCGTCCTGACCTGGGGCGTCCTCATCGGACTCGGCACGGGATCCATGGCCCTGGTGTTCGCCGCGGTCGTCACCCAGACCTGGTTCGTGCAGCGTCGCGGTCTCGTATCAGGCATTCTCACCGCCGGCAGCGCCGCGGGTCAGCTGGTCTTTTTGCCGTCCATGGCCGCGCTGACGGAGCGCGCGGGATGGCGAGCCGCCTCGCTGCTGGTGGCAGGCGCCGCTCTGCTGGCCGTCCCCGTGGTGCTGCGCTGGCTGCGGAACTCGCCCGCCGACATCGGGGTGGAGCCCTACGGGTATGTCGCGCCGCTGGGAGACATTCAGCCGGCGCCGCTCCCGGACATACCCAGACGCGGGACCAACTCCGCGAGGCGCGCCGTCCAGACCCTGGTGTGGGCCACCAGGTCGCGGACGTTCTGGGCGCTGGTCGCTGGGTTCGCGATCTGCGGAGCGACGACCAACGGGCTCATCGGCACGCACTTCATCCCGTCGGCCCACGACCATGGCATGCCCGAGACCACCGCTGCCGGGCTACTCGCGCTCGTCGGCGTCTTCGACGTCGCCGGTACGATCGCCTCCGGCTGGCTCACCGACCGGATCGACCCGCGTCTGCTCCTCGGGGGCTACTACGGGTTCCGGGGAGTCTCGCTGTTACTGCTGCCGGCACTGCTGTCCCCGACGGTGCAACCCAGCTTCGTGCTGTTCGTGGTGCTCTACGGCCTGGACTGGGTCGCGACGGTCCCGCCCACGATCGCCCTTTGCCGGCAGGCGTTCGGCTCCAGCGGCGCGATCGTGTTCGGCTGGGTGTATGCGGCGCACCAGATCGGCGCCGCGTCCGCCGCGTTCGGCGCCGGCTACATACGCGACAGCACCGGCACGTACACCGCCGCGTGGATCGCAGCGGCGGCACTCTGCGCCGTCGCCGCGGTGGTGAGCCTGGGAATGCGCGATGGCGCGAGACCGCCCGTGGACGATGCCCCGCTCGGTCAGGAACGCGGTCCCGCTCTGACCGCCACGTGAGCGCTCTTCCTCCATAGCCCGTGCCCGCGTGGCCGCGCACCTCGATCCGATGTCCGCCGCGGAAGCGCCTCATGAGGGGCCTGCCTCCGGGGCCGCGGGGCCCCTGGTGTGGTTCGCGCGCTTCCGAATGGACGGATCCCTCGTCAGCGTCCGCTCCGCGACGGATGCACTGACAAGGCCGCGCTTCCTGGTAATACGGGAAAGTAATCGAGCACACGCCGTCTCTGCGGGTCGTCGGGGTGACTCGCATGCCCTCGGCTTTCGCGTAACTAGAATCCGCGGGGCAGGTGGGCGGCGGCATCCGTAATGGGACGGACTGGCGTATTCACGGCACAAGAGCTCGGCCGGCCCGCGGCGATGATCGGATGTGGAGGAACACATGGTCTTCACTCGCGCGCAACGCATCGGCGCGGCTTCGGCCGTCGCACTCGCGACACTCGTACTCGTGGTGGGCAGCCTGCCCGACCGGTCACGCGCCGCGGATCACCTCGACGCGCCCGGCCTCACCTCTCCCGGCGGTCGGAACGACGCAGACATCAACGATGTCTACATCTTCCCGGCCGCCGACGCGGACCGCACCGTGCTGGTCATGACGACACATCCACTGGTCGGCGTCGTCTCGACCCCGAACTACGCGACCGACGTCCACTACAAGATCAACATCGACCGGAATGGCGATGCCGTCGAGGACCTCGCCTATGTCTTCGACTTCGAGGCACTGCGCAACGGGACCCAGGATTACACCGTGACCCGGTACAAGGGAGAGAACGCCCGGACACTCGAGCACGGAACGGTGCTCGGCACGGGCGACCGAGACGAGCGCGTGGACCTTGATGGGCAGATCAAGGCCTTCGCGGGCAAGCGTTCGGACCCTTTCTTCTTCGACCTCAGCGCCTTCCTTGACACGGTCGCGAAGCCGAATCCCGCCGGCCGGAAGTTCTGCGACGCGAACGCCACCGACTTCTTCTCCAGCGTCAATACGAACGCCATCGTGCTCGAGGTCCCGACCAAGCAGATCATGGCCAAGGGCAACGGCGACAACAACGACGGGGAAGGCGATGCCGCGCAGACGATCGGCGTGTGGGCAACGACGATCGGTCCCGACGGCCAGATCGACCGCATGGGCCGCCCTGCCATCAACACGGTGTTCAACGTCGGTGAGGACAAGAATGCCTTCAACGCCGGAATGCCGTCGACCGACCGCGCGAACTTCTTCGAGGCGTTCGAGAATCGCCTGACGGCCCTCTCGGGCGGCAAATACACGCACGAGCAGGTCAGCGGGATCATCGACATCCTGCTGCCCGACATGCTGACGTACGATCCGACGAAGCCCGTCGCCGGCCCGCTCAACGGCCGCGCGCTCAAGGACGATGTCATCGACGTCGAGCTCGACCTGGTAACCGCAGGCGCCATCAAGAGCGACTGCGTCGGGCCCCACAAGGACTACGAAAGCACCTTCCCGTACGTGGGAGATGCGCATTGACCGCACACGCCTGATCTGTTTCCCGTGCGGCGGCACCGGCCGCCGCGCGGGAGGGGGGTCGATCCGAACCTGGCACCGGGGAGATGAGTTGAGACTTCGAGCACTGGCGGTCGTGGTCGCGGCCATCGCGGTCGCGGCGTCCTCCTACCTGCTACGGGGTCCGAGCGCAGTGGAACCGCCTTCGCCGTCGCGGGACTCCTCGGCTGTCGAGACTCTGCAGACGTCGGTCAGCACCGACGAGGTCGCGCGCCTCATCAAAGTGTTCGAGGACCGCGTCAAACAGCACACGGACGCGCTCGACCTGCGGTTCCTCGGCGGGCTGTACCTCCAGCGCGCCCGCGCGTTCGGCGACGTCGCCGACTATGGCCGCGCCGGCGCCGCCCTTGAAAGGTCGCTCGAGCTGCGCCCGGCCGATCTCGAAGCGCGTAGTGCGCTCGCCACCCTGCGGTATACGACCCACGATTTCAGCGGCGCGCTGACGCTCGCCCGCGAGCTCCTTGCTTCGGATCCGTCGGCGCTTCCCGCGGTCGCCATCGTGGGTGACGCGCAGATGGAGCTCGGCGACTACGAGGGTGCGGCAAACAGCTACGGTCTGCTCGCGCAGAAGTTTCCGCGTGTGGCAGCGGTGAACGCCCGCCTCGCCCGCCTGGCGTTCCTCCGCGGGGACCCTGCCGCGGCGCGCGATGGCTCCGCCCGCGCGTCCGCGGAGGCCCGTAGAGAGGGCGCCTTCGGCCCGGGTCTCGCGTGGTACGAACATCTCGAGGCGCAGGTCGCGCTGGATCGCGGCGACTACGACGCGGCCGCGGCTCATGAGGAGGAGGCGCTTGGCGCCGCGCCGAACTATCACATCTCGCTCGCCGGGCTGGCGCGCGCGCGCACCGCCCAGGGACGCGTGGCCGAGGCGATCGCCGGCTATGAGAAGGCCATCGCGGTGAGCCCGCAGCCCGACTACCTCGCGGCGCTCGGAGACCTCTATGCGCTCGCTGGCGACCCGGCGCGTGCGCGCGACCAGTACGCGGCGGTCGAGGCGATCGCTACGCTCGCCGCGGTGAACCGGCAGATCTACGACCGGCAGCTCGCGCTCTTCTACGCCGACCACGACATGAAGGCGGCTGATGCCGTCGCGATCGCGAAAGCGTCCCTCGATCGACGGGCCGACGTCTATGGCTACGACGCCCACGCGTGGGCACTCCTCAAGAACGGGGCTCCGACCGAGGCACGGGCCAGCGAGGAGCGGGCGCTCGCGCTCGGGACGACCGACGCCCGTCTCTGGTACCACGCCGGGATGATCTCGATGGCGCTGGGTGAGGTCGACCGGGCGCGAAACGAGCTGCGGCACGCGCTCGACCTCAGCCCGAACTTCGACGCGCTTCAGGCTCCACGGGCGCGGACCGCGCTCGCGAGCACGGTCGCCGTGCGATGAAACGAATGCTTCTGGCGCTCCCGGCGCTGGCGGCGGCGCTGCTGGTCGCACAGGGGACCCCGGCCAGCGGGCATCCCTTGGGCAACTTCACGATCAACCACTATGCCGGGCTGCTGGTGCGCCCGGACGCCGTCGTGGTCGACTACGTCATCGACTACGCGGAGATCCCGACGGTCCAGCTGAGGTCGGTGGTCGAAGGGGGAGTCCGCCAGTTCTGCGAGTCGCTGGCGGGCGGCATCGACACGCGCGTCGATGGTCGGGCACGGCCCGTCCGGGTGCTGGGACAGACGCTTGCCTTCGCCCCAGGCCAGGGTGGCCTCGACACCATGCGCCTCGAATGCCAACTCCGCGCCGACCTGGCCCTTGGGGCGGACACGCACACGCTTGCGTTCGCGGACACGAACTACGCCGAGCGGATCGGCTGGCGTGAGATCACAGCTCGCGGAGATGGTGCCGCGCTGCAGACGGACCTCCCGGAGCAGAGCGCTTCGGCGAGGCTCACCTCGTATCCGCGGGATCTATTCACCTCGCCGCTTGATGTGCGCAAGGCGGACATCCGCTACACGTTCACGGGGTCTCCGTCGTCGGGGGGCGGGATCGGCGACTCTGGATTGCCGGCCGTCGTCGCCCAGCCGACCGACGCCCTGGCCTCGCTCATCACTCGCACCGACCTGGGGCCCCTCGGATTCATGCTGGCGCTCGCCGCCGCGACAGGGCTGGGGGCGCTGCACGCGATCAGTCCCGGTCATGGGAAGACCGTGATGGCCGCGTACCTCGTCGGCAGCCGCGGCTCCTTCCGGCAGGCTCTGGTACTCGCTCTCGCCGTCGCCGTCTCGCATACGGCGGGAGTTTTCGGACTCGGTCTGCTGACGCTCGCTGGCACGGCCCTGCTCGCTCCCGATCGCGTCTACCCCTACCTCACGATGCTCTCGGCCACCATCGTCCTGGGCCTCGGCATCTGGCTCGTCGGCGGTCGGATACGCCACGGCCTCGCCCACGCGCACGGCCACACGCATGAACACCGCGAGCTGCCAGGGGATGACGCGGCGCCGCTCGGCTGGAGGACGCTCGCGGCCCTCGGTCTCGCGGGCGGCATCATCCCCTCCGCGTCCGCACTCCTCGTATTGCTCGGTGCCATCAACCTCCATCGGTTGGAGCTCGGACTCGTCCTCATCGTCGCGTTCGGCCTCGGGATGGCGTTCACGCTCGTCGGCGTCGGCCTCGCGCTCGTCGGGGCCAGCCGCATGGGTCAGCGGCGCTTCGCCGCGAACGCAAGGCTCGCACGCCTCTACACCCACGTCCCGACTGCCGCGGCCGTGGTGGTGCTGCTCCTCGGGATCGGGATGACCGCGCAATCGCTCGCTACCCTCGCGCACTTGTGACGCGCGGCGCGGGCACCGGCCCCTCGGAGCGAACACCGAGAGCGGAGTAGATCCGGCCGAGGAACGAGCTCGGCAGCGTGTGCAGCAGCCGCGTGCCCGTGAGGCCGTTTCGCCCGGCGAGATCGCGCCAGGTCTCGAATGAGAGTGGGTAGGGCACCCAGGGGTTTCCGCGGTCGGCGTCGTACTCCACAAGGATGAAGCGGCCCTGCGGCTTCAGTAGCGCAAGCACGACGCCGAGCACCTCGCTCTTCGTTCGGACGAAGTGGAGCGAATTCGCCATCACCAGCCCGTCGAGAGCCGGAAGTTCCAGACGCTTGGTGAAATCGGCCACGTGGTAGGTGGCTGGGACGGCGGAGAATCGGGACAGCATCGCGCGCTGCTGCTCGCGTAATGCGGCGCCATCGCGGTCCACCGAGTGGATCTCTCCCGACGGTCCGAGCAGCTCCGCGAGCGCGAGGGTGAATGCCCCCGAACCTGATCCAAGATCCGCCCAGACGCCCGGCGCGACCCCATCGCGCAGGAGGGCGACGTGATCGTCGTGGTTCACCTGGGTGCGCGACCCGGGGGGTTCGCGGGGCCGCAGCTCCCGGATACCGCGCTGGGCCCCGACCTCCCCGCTATTTCAAGGTGAGAAGGAATTTGACGATCGAGTCGATGTTCTCCGCCGGGAGCCCAAGGTTCGGCATCAGCGTCCCCGGTTTCACCCCCGGTGGATTGGAGATCCATTTCTTCAGGTTCGCTTCGTCCAGCGGGCGAAGCACCCCGGCGATGTTGTCCTTGCTCGCGATGTGCGTCAGCTCGGGACCCACCTTTCCCTGCGCCGTGGTGCCGGCGATGGTGTGGCAGCCGGCGCACGCGAGCGACAGGAAGAGCTCGCGGCCGGCCTTCGTCGCCGGATCGTTGCTCAGGTTCGCCTGGGCGACCGCACCCTTCGCCCAAGCTGCGTAGTCGTTCTTGTCGTGCGCGACGATGACGATGAGCATGTCGGCGTGGCCGTCGCCGCAGAACTCGGTGCACTGGCCCTTGTAGGAGCCCGGCCCGTCGGCCTGGATCCATAGCTCCGTCGAATGGCCCGGGACCGCGTCCTTCTTGCCACCCAGCCCCGGCACGAAGAACGAATGGATGACGTCCTTCGAGGACAGCTCGAGGAGCACCTTGGTCCCGACCGGGATGTGCAGCTCCTGCCCCGCCTTGAGGGTGGATCCATCGCTCAGCTTGAACATCGGGTCGTCCGGATAGGTGTACGACCACGACCATTGGCCCCCTTCGACCTTCACGTCCATGCCGACGCCCGTGCGAGTGTCGTTGACGAAGTTGAGCCGCTGGAAGGAGAGCACCGTGAGGCTCAGCACCATGATCGTCGGGATGACGGTCCAGGTGAGCTCGAGCAGGTTGTGACCGTGCACTTGGACCGCCTGGTGGCCGGGGCGTTCGCGGAAGCGGATGCCCGAGTAGACGAGGCCGCCCAGGACGATCACGAGCACGATGGCCGCGAGAGCGAACATGATCCAGTACAGGCCCGAGATCTCGCGCGCCTGCGGCCCCTGCGGATCGTTCGGCCACGGTCCCTCGGCCAGCGCGGCGCCCCCCGTGAGGACGAGCGACGCCAGCGCCAGCGATCCGACCACGGCGATGCGACGGGACCAGCGGCTCATCGGACGACAGCCTAAGACGAGATTTCGACGCGTGCCAATCGGCGCCGTATGCTCTGCGCCCGATGGCGCACCACGGTGAAGAGGCCGAAGACGGCGGCAACATCCACTTGCCGCCGCCGAGCCTCGCGCCCGCCACGATCGGCCTCGCGATCACCCTGCTGTGCTTCGGCATCCTCTACGGCGTCCCGTTCCTGGTGTTGGGAGGGATCTTCTTCGTCGTCGGACTCGGCGGCTGGCTCATGGCCGATGCCCGTCAGATGGCGACCGCCGACGAGGCTGCCCACGGTGGGCACGTGGAGGGCCACTAAGTCCGTGAGCGCGTTCGACGAGAGGACCGTGGTCCGCGGGCGCGGCCAGGATCCTGCCGACAGGCTGGTCGAGACCACGAGCCGCGCCGATACACAGCCCAGCCGCTTCACGAGCGGCATGTGGGCGGTGATCTTCTTCATCTCTTCCGAGGCGATGTTCTTCGCCGCGCTGTTCACGACGTACTTCTACCTGCGCGGCCGGTTGCCCGCCTGGGAGCCGATCTTCGGCGGTGCCGGCATCGGCGAGAAACCAACGTGGCAGGTGGACCCGGTCCTCGGCATCCTGGGGCTGCCCGCCGTCAACACCCTCCTTCTGCTCATCTCGAGCGTGACGATGCAGATCGCGGTCAACGCCATCAAGAAGGGCGATCGCATCGCGCTGCGGAACTGGCTGATCCCGACCATCGTCCTCGGCGCGCTCTTCCTGATCGGCCAGGGCTACGAGTACACCAAGCTCGGCTTCCTGCCGAAGGACGGGGTGTTCGCGGGGGTCTTTTTCACGCTGACGGGTTTCCACGGTGCCCACGTCACGGGTGGCGTGCTGTTCAACACGATCTGTCTGTTCCGGACGCTCAAGGGGCAGTTCAGCGCCCGCCACCACCTGGCTGTCGAGGCCGCGAGCCTGTACTGGCACTTCGTGGACGTCGTGTGGATCGGACTTTTCTTGACCATCTACGTGGTGGGCTGACCCCGGCGCGCTGACCCGCGCACGCTCGCGGCGGGGTCGAACGTATCGCGCGACGCGTCGCCCGCAACTCCCGACACTTAACGTTGCCAAGTGCCGCTTCGGGTCATCGCCGGCTACGGGCTCCTCACGCTGCTCTGGGGATCGACGTGGGCCGCCATCAAGGTCGGGATCGCGGCCGTGCCCCCGTGGACCTTTGCGCTCGACCGCGCGATCGCGGTCGCCGTGCTGCTCACCCTCATATCGCTCGCAATGCGTCTGCGCTTTCCCCGCGGCCCGCGCGTGCTCGCCGCCGCGGCGTTGGCCGGTGTCCTGAACGTCGGCTTCGCCTGGTCGGTCATCTTCTGGTCCGAGCAATACGTCCCGAGCGGTGTCGTGGCCGTTTTCGGCGCGTCGACTCCAATTTGGACCGCGATCCTTGCTCACTTCCTGATCCGAGGTGATCGATTTACGACGCTGAAGGTGGTCGCGCTCGTCGCCGGGCTGGCAGGGACCGCGGCACTGATCGGCGCCGCCGGCGCGAGCACCGGCCCGGAGGCACTTGTCGCGACGGTACTCCTCGCGCTCGTATCTGTCGGGTGGGCCGTAGCCGCGATCATCGCGGCTCGGCTGCTGAAGAGCGAGGCGCCGCTGCCGGTCATCGCGGTGGAGACGTGGGCGGCCGGGCTGTTCCTGGTCCCGCTGGCCATCACCGAGCTCGGCCGCCCGGTCCATTGGGGCGGCGACAGCCTCATCGCCTTCGGCTACCTGGTCGTCTTCGGGTCGGCGGTCGGCCTCGTCCTGAACCTGTGGCTGTACCGCGTCCTCCGGCCGACGACGGTCTCCCTGACACAGGTCGTCATCCCCGCGGTCGCCCTGCTGATCGGGACCGTCGCCCTTGCCGAGCCCGTCACGAGCCGGATGCTCATCGGTGCCGCACTCATCGTGCTCGCTGTCGCGGCGAACGCCCGCGCCGGGAGCGCCGATCCGAACGGCGAGCCTTCGATCCCCGCAACGGCCGCGACGCCCGCCGAATAGGGTCTTGACGACGGGCTACGACGACGGCGTAGTATCGGAGGCGCAGTACTACGGTCAGGTAGTAGCAGGGTGGTGAAATGGCCGGCGAAGCGGACTGGGAGCTCAACCTTTTCCACAGCGATCCGGCGCTGCTCGAGGCGGCCCCGGACGCGGAATACGAGCGCGCGGCCGGCACATTCGCGGTCCTGGCCGACCCCCAGCGGCTCCGGCTGCTTCACGCGCTCTGCGTCGGCGAGGACACCGCGCAGCGGGCCGCGGTCTGGTCGGGCCTTCCCCAGGCGTACGCCGAGCGGGAGCTTGCTTCGATGGCCCTCGGCGGGTTCGTACGCCGTCGGGAGGGGCCTCGCGGGCCCACGTACGCTCCACGCGATGGGCACCTGATCGTCGCGCTCCACGTCACGCTCGCCCACGGACGCGAGGAGGCCGGCGAGCAGCATCCCCTTCTCCTGCCGCGCCGCCGCCGCGCGACCAGCCGCGCTGGATAGACTCTCGGAGTGAGCGACATCGACGTGCGGCGCCTCAAGAAGTTCCGGAGCGGCGCTCAGGAGCGGTTCCTCGGTCCGCTGGAGGCGGAGATCATGGATCGCCTGTGGCGTAGGCGATCGGCCACGGTCCGTGAGGTCGTCGACGACCTCGGCCGCTCCCGCGCGCTCGCATACACGACGGTGATGACGATCATGGCGCGGCTGCATGCCAAGGGGCTCCTCGCGCGCGAGCTCGAGGGAAAGACGTACGTGTATCGGCCGGCATTCACCCGGGAAGAGCATCGCGCCCGCCTCTCGCGCGACCTCGTCCGCGGCCTGGTCGACGAGTTCGGGGACCTCGCGCTGGCGCAGTTCGCCGCCGAGCTCGACACCGTGGACTCAGGACACCGCGACGCGCTACGGCGCATCGCAGGCAAGGACCATGGTGGCGCGCGCTGACCGCGCCTTCGCGCTGCTCGTGGCGCTCGCCGTCGGGTCGGGGGCCATCCTCATCGCGCTCCTCGCGACCCTCATCCCGCACGCCACGCTCCTGCTGACACGGGGCGCAGACGATGCCCAGGACATGGTCGCGCTCCTCCTGCTCATCCTGGCCTCCCTCGGCATCGGCCTCGGTCTCGGAGCGCTGTTCCGGCAGCTGAGCGCCACAGCCGCTTTCATTCGCGGGTTGCTCGCGCGGAGAGTGGTGGTGCCTCGCGACGTCAGGGAGATCGCGAGCGGGCTGGGCCTCTCCGGACTGGTCGACGTCGTCGACGAGCCGAGGCCGTTCTCTTTCTGCTACTGGTTCCTCCGACCGCGCATCTGCCTCTCGACGGGGCTGTTGGCGCGCCTCGACCGGGACGAGAAGCGGGCGGTGCTGCTCCACGAGCGCTATCACCTGCGGCATCGCGACCCGCTTCGGCTCGTCATCGCGCGCTACTTCGCGGCGGGTCTCTACGTGGTTCCCGTCGTCGACGAGCTCGTCTCGTACTACACGCTGCAAAAGGAGATCGCCGCCGACGACGAGGCCGTCCGCGAGGCCCGCGACGTGCGGCCGCTCGCCGCTGCGCTCTACAAGCTGCTGCCCGATGCCGACAGCGTCGACCTCGGTCTGCTCGTCCCCGTCGGCTCGCTGACCGTCACCGAAGCACGGATCGAGCAGCTCGTGAACGGTGTCTCCGCGCCGCTCGAGCTGTCGACGATCTCGATCGCTCTGTCCGGTGGCGCGCTGGTCGCGGCGAGCGTCCTCGCGTTCATCGGCCTCCCGATGACCGCCGGATCTCTACCGCCGGTGCTCGCGGTACCCGGGCTCCTCGTGGCGCCGGCATCGTTGCTCTTCGCAGCGGCCGTGAGTGGCGGCGTGCATCAGCTCCGCGTGCTCGTGCAGCCAGCCTTCGTCTCGCCCGCGCCCAATCCCTACTGACGCTCGACCGCGGATCGGTGCGCGAGCTGGTGCGCGGGACGCTGCTCGAGCGCGTGGGCGACACTCCTCTGGTCCCGCTCCGGCGGATCGGCGACGGGCTGCGCGGGGAGCTGCTGGCCAAGCTCGAGTCGTTCAATCCCGGCGGCAGCGTGAAGGACCGCGCCGCCCTGTGGATGGTGCTCGCGGCCGAGGAGGCGGGCGAACTCGGCGGCGAGCGGGCGATCCTCGACGCGACAAGCGGCAATACCGGCGTCGCCCTCGCGCTCGTCGGCGCGGTGCGCAGGCACCGCGTGGAGCTATGTATGCCCGATCGCGTGTCGCTCGAACGCAAGGCCATGGCCCGGGCGTTCGGCGCGCGCCTGCTGATGACCGATCCGCTCGAAGGTTCGGACGGCGCGATACTCGAAGCGCGCCGCCTCGCTGCGGAGCATCCCGAGCGCTACGCGTACGTCGACCAGTACTCCAATCCGGCGAACGTGCTCGCGCATCGCGAGACGACAGGACCCGAGATCTGGGAGCAGACGGGGGGGACTGTCACGCACGTCGTGGCCGGCGTCGGCACCTCCGGCACGGTCGTCGGGATCTCGCAGGCGCTGCGATCTCACGGCGTGGGGATCGTCGCGGCTCAGCCCGACGACCCGCTCCACGGCATCGAAGGATGGAAGCACATGCCGACCGCCCTGCGGCCGGCGATCTGGGATGAGAGTGCCGCCGACCGTCACGTCACCGTCGCGACCGAGCCGGCGCTCGCGATGACCAGGCGCCTCGCGCGGGAGGAGGGGATCCTCAGCGGTCCCTCTGGCGGGGCGGCGGTGCTCGCGGGGGTCGACGTCGCGCGCGAGACCGGGGGGCGTATCGTCGTCATAGTCGCCGACGGCGGCGATCGGTATCTTTCGACACCGCTCTGGGAGTGAACATGGCCGTCACCGTCCGTCTTCCGGGTTCACTGCGCGAGGTGACCGGAGGGCAGTCCAAGATCAGCGCGAGCGGAGGCACCCTCGGCGACGTCGTCGGGGACATCGAGCGGCGCCATCCGGGCTTCCGCGATCGGGTGCTCGACGACACCGGCGCGATCCGCACCTACGTGAACGTCTACATCGGCGAGGAGGACGCGCGCACGAGCGGCGGATCCGCGGCGCCCGTGCCCGATGGAGCGGAGGTGATGGTCATACCCGCCATGGCCGGCGGGTGAGGCCGCACGACTCCGCGGCTGACGCCGTCTCCAAAGGGCGCCTGGAGGGATCCTTCCGCGTTCCGTTGCCGCTGCGCGACGAGATCGTGGCCCACGCGCGCGAACAGGCGCCGAGTGAGTGCTGCGGCCTCCTCGCCGGTCACGGTGACGTCGCCGATCGCGTGATCCGCTGCCACAACGTCCACGAGACGCCGGTGACCCGCTACCAGATCGACCCTCGTGCGCAGTACGAGTCTTTTCGTGAGATGGACCGCAGGGGCGAGGAGCTCGTCGGCATCTACCACAGCCACCCCGTCAGCCAGCCGTATCCCTCACCCACGGATCGCGTGGAGGCCCACTATCCCGAGGCGCGTTACGTGCTGGTCTCGCTGCGCGCCGGAGAGCCCGAGCTACACGCTTATCGGATAAGGGAAGGCTTCGTCCGCGAGGAGACCCTGGCCGAGTAGGCGCCCGCGGACTCTTGAGTCCTCAGCCGATGCGGCCTTCGCCTTGGATCGCGATCTGAAGAGCGCGTCCTCGAGGGTCACTCTCACCGGATGGGCGCGACGCCGGCGACCATCAGCGTCGTCGCGATCGACGCGGCCTCGTCGAGCGAAGAGCTCTCGTCGAACTCGCCCGTGAACCTGAAGATGAGAGCGAGCGCCTGCGCCCCGACCGTTGTCGTGAATTGGCGCATGAGGACGGGGCTTCCCTCGTACGTCCCGCTCGTGACGTCGTCCACCAGCACGAGCGTGTTCGCGCGCACGACGCGGCGCGACGCATCGCGGACGGTCATGCCCCTCCGCTCGACGTCCGCGATGCGGTCGGCGTAGCCATCGGCGGTGATCAGCGCGCCCCCGCTGACGCGCTGCACGACCAGGGTCGCGTTCTCGGTCTCGAACCGCGCGATCTCCCCCGGGATGCCGCGCGTCGCGGTCTGCCATTGGTCGGGAAGGTTGAGCGAGTAGCGGTCGAACCGCCGCGACGGGCCGGAGGCTGGGGCGATCTCGAGAGCCGGAGCGAGTTGCGGCGCGTAGTTGAGGGTCGTGAAACGCACGCGGGAGACCTGATCGGCGAGCCCGATGGCGCCGCCGACCAGGATCAGGACGAACGCAGCCGCGGCCACCCCCGTCGGCAGGACCGCGCGGAGGTTCAGGCCCAGGCCCACCAGCGCCCGGCCGAGCAGCAGCGCCCCAGCGAGCGCGACGGCCAGGGCCGTCTCCGGAACGAGCGCGAGCAGCAGCGCGGGGATCGGGGTGAGCAGGAGGGGCGAGAGCGCGAAGGTCATGGCGGTGAATCCCTGATCGAGCGACAGGTCGCTCGAGTCGAAGAGTCGTAACGCATACGGGAGGCCGCTCGCCACGATCGCGGCGACCACGGTGATGCGCACGCCCATCAGGAACGCGTCTATGAGCAGCCGCGAGACGAAGGTCATCGGATCCAGCCCCTTCGAGACGAGTACCACAACGTCGATGGACAGAGAGACCGCCGCACCGGCGAATACGGCGACGAGGACTCCGGCAAGACCGAAGTGCTCGGTGGCGATGGATCGGGCAAAGTCGACCGGGCGCAGCAGGGCGCGCCAGACCTCCGACCAGAACCATCCGACCTCGGACTGCATGTGCTCATTACACAGCGAAGGCCTCCGGTGTACGGAGGCCTTCGCAAGGCTTACGTTCGCGAACGATTCGCGGGTGGCGCCGGCGGTCGAGGCCGCCACGGGGCCTTCTGCGAGGAGCATCTCTCCTGGGGAGAGGCTCTAACGAAACAGAAATGCCGCCGAGCGCCGGCTGCAGGGCCCCCTTCCGTCGGGGGCGTCGTCAATCGACCTGCAGAACCATCCCGCGAAGATGCAGTCTGACCATGCGACCTCCAGTTCGCGTTCGCTGAGTCCGCTGGTCTCGCTGGCTCGCCTTTGATCGCCCGCTCCGTGGGCCCTACGGAGCCTGCCCTTGTTCTACACCCGATGTCCAGAGGGTCGTCAAGTGAGATCATTTTTGAACGCTCTCGGCTGTAGGCGCCGTCACGCGGTCGCCACGCGAGTGCCGACGCGCTGCGGCGTGCGCGCGAGGCGGCGGAGGCCGACGCTCCCGCCGGCGAAGAACAGCGCGAACGCGAGGTTCCCGATCATGGTGGCGGCGTCGGGGATGCCGACCCAGATGGCCGTCATGTTCACGATCTGAAGGGCGGCCCCGACGAGAGCGGCGGTGGGCACCCAGCGGGGGAACGCGCGATCATCCCGCATCGCGAGCCCGAACGATGCGAGCAGGCCCGCTTCCAGCGCGTAAGTGCCGCTGTTGTAGAGCACATCCCAGAATCGGAAAAGGCCGACGCTGTCAGCGCCCGCGCGGACCATCACTACGAGGGCCGCTTGGGCCGAGAGCTCTGTCAGTATCACGGGAACCTCCGCGATCGCGAAGCAGAGGCCGAGCGTGGCGAGGAAGCGCGTCCGATCCGTCCCATCAATGCAGGTTCGGAGCGCGAGCGCGAAGACGAGGACCAGGCCGAGGACGAGGAATTGCTCGATGACGCTCATCGGCACGACGCTGTGGCTGTAGTACGCGTCGATCGACGCCCGATCGGTCGTGCCGCTGACGCGGGTACCAACGAGCAGCTGAAGCGCGGTGTGATAGCCAAAGATGCCCACGAGGGCGGCCCAACCGGCCGCCGCTCCCCACGCTGCGATGGCACGCATGTCACGTCTCCTCCGGCCATGCCCGCGCCCGGGCTCCGAGTGCGTGATATGGTCCTTATATTGATGATAGGTAGAGTATTATGAATGTCAAGACCGGGAAGCGGCCGAGCCGACGCTACGACACAACGCTACGGCGGGAACAGGGTGAAGCGACCCGTGACCGCATCCTGGCTGCGCTCGTGCGCACAATGGGGCGGGGAGCCGCAGGACTTTCCGTGCCGGCGCTCGCGCGTGAGGCCGGCGTCTCCGTGCCGACGGTGTACCGGTATTACCGCACGAAGCCGGACCTCATGACGGCCCTCGGGCCGTACCTCGTCGGGAAGGCCGGGCTCATGCGCCCACCGAGCGACGCCGACGACCTCGGCTCTATCGCGCTCGACATCTACCGCCGCCACGAAGGCATGGACGAGACGATGCGCGCGGCGTTCGCCAGCGAGCTGGGTGCCGAGGTCAGGCGCCGGACGATGCCCGAGCGGATCGCGGTGATCCGAAAAGAGGTGCGTCGCCTGCTGCCAGGGATCGCACGTCGCGATCAGGAGCGACTGGCGCGGGTGCTCCTCATCTTCATGTCGTCCGCCGTGGTCCGCGCGTTCGAGAGTTACCTCGGCATGGGCCCGGCCAAGGCCGGGGACGACGTGGCGTGGGTGCTTCGTGTCATCGAGCGCGGGCTGAAGGGCAAGGGCCGATGAGCAGAAAGGTCATCCCACTTCGAGACGAGCGCGCCGGGGACGCCAGGCTCGTCGGCCGCAAGGCCGCCACGCTCGCACGCCTCGCGCGCGCAGGGTATCCGGTCCCCGAGGGCCTCGTCGTCACGGTCGATGCGGAAAGCGGCGTGGCGTCTTTGGTCATCGATCTGCTCGGAGATGGGCCATTCGCCGTTCGGTCATCCGGAGTGAGCGAGGACGAGGCGGATACGTCGTGGGCCGGCCAGTACGAGTCGCTGCTGGACGTCACGGGGATCGACGCCCTCGGTGACGCGATCGAGCACGTGCGTGCCAGCGGCGCGACTGAGCGCGCTCGTTCCTACGGATCGGTGGAGGACAGGATCCCGGTCCTCATACAGCGACAGGTGCCGGCAGCGTTCGCGGGCGTCGCATTCAGCGCCGACCCGATCTCGGGCGAGCGCGGGGTCCAGGTGGTGACGGCGACGCGCGGCCTCGGCGTCGCGGTCGTCGAGGGGACCGGTGGCACCGATACGTGGCGGGTGACCGCGGGATCGGCCTCCCGGACGACCGGGACGGACGCCCTCCTCGACCGGGACGTGGCTCTGGAGATCGCGGCGCTCGCCGCACGCGTCGAGCAGGAGCTCGCGGGCGGACCCGTCGACATCGAGTGGGCGCGGACCGGCGGTGCGCTGTGGTTGTTGCAGGCGAGGCCGATGACGGCCCTGCCCGGGCGCGTCGACTGGACCCCGCCGCTCAAGGGCGCGTTCGCCCGCAACTTCCGGCTCGGTGAATGGCTCGGCGACCCGGTGACCCCCCTCTTCGAGAGCTGGCTGCTCACCAGGATGGAGGACCGCCTGCATGAGGTGCACGGTCAGCTCGTCGGCGTGCGAACTCCCCGCCCTCTGCACGTCGTTGTGCATGGCTGGTACTTCTACTCGCTCGCGTTCTTGCCGGTGTCACCCGCGGCGATCCTCCGTTCGCTCCCCCATGTGCTGCCGCGACTCATCCGTGATTACCGCCGCGTGGCGGTGATGATGCCGCCGGTCGCCCATCTCGGCGTCGCGCTCTGGGAGCGCGAGTGGCGCGACGAGCTCCTGCCGCGCTACCTCCGGACGGTCGAGCGCGCGGAGCGGGAGGTCCCTTCGCTCGCGCCGGAGGCGATCCCGCCCGTCATCGACGAGCTGGCGGACCAGGCCGGCGAGTACTTCGCCTCCATAACGATCGTGGCGGGGTATGCGTGGAAGGCGGAGCTCCCTCTCGCACGGTTCTACGGCGATGCTTTGCGCCCGCGCATCGGTGGTTCGCACCTCGAGCTGCTTCAGGGCCTTCACCGGCCGGCATCGCAGGCACACGACGTGGTCAGCCTCGATTGGTACCAGCCGACGCTTGGCGAGGCCGGGGCAACGCCCGACGACGTTGGGCTCGACGCGCGCCTGGAGCGGCTGGCCGACGCACGCGAGGCCGCAGAAAAGCGCTGTCGGGCGGCGCTTGCGGGTCATCCGAAACGTCTCGCGAGGTTCGAGCGCGTGCTCGGCGCGGCGCAGCGGGCGATCCCGGTGCGCGAGGAGCAGTTGTCGCACTTCACGCGTTCCTGGCCGGTCCTGCGGGCGGCCGTTCTTCGGATCGGCGAGGACCTGAGCGCGCGGGGCGTCATCGGTGAGGCAATTGACGTGTTCTTCCTTACGCGCACGGAGGTCGGCGTTGCGCGGGGCGGTGATATGACGGAGCTTGGCAAGCTCGTCCGCGAGCGGCGCATCGCGTGGAGGCGCCAGCGTCGGCTCGTCCCGCCGCTCGTCCTCGGTTCGCTGCCGCGGATGCTCGAAACGCTCCTGCGGTCAGCTGACGACCTGCTGCGAGGCCCGGTCGACGATCACGATGTGCTTCTTCGAGGCGCGGCGGCGAGCGCCGGTCGTGCCACCGGACCCGCTCGGGTCGTGCACGACACGACCGAATTCGCGCGAGTGCACCCGGGCGACGTCCTCGTCTGTCCAGCCACCACACCGGCGTGGACACAGCTCTTCGCGCGCGTGGCCGCGATCGTCACCGACACCGGCAGTCCCTCGTCGCACGCCTCGATCGTCGCGCGCGAGTACGGGATCCCGGCGGTGGTCGGGACCGGCGACGCAACGGCCCGCGTCCGCGACGGACAACTGCTGACAGTCGATGGCGCCGCTGGTACCGTGAGTCGCCTCTAGAGCATCAGCACGGCTGGGATTCTCGGTCACGAAGTGCCACGATGTGGTGCGCACCGGCAACAGCCGGGGGCCGCGGCCGGCGGGGGGTCCATGGGCATGAGCTCGCGCGACGTGGTGATCATCGGCGGCGGCATCAGCGGCACCGCGGCCGCGTACGAACTGGCCCGTGCCGGCGCGTCGGTCACCGTGGTCGAGAAGGGCGCGCTTGCGAGCATGGCATCGG
Organism: Candidatus Limnocylindria bacterium; assembly: GCA_038211425.1. Taxonomy (GTDB): domain Bacteria; phylum Chloroflexota; class Limnocylindria; order P2-11E; family P2-11E; genus JALYKU01. Next base: position 19,497 of record JBBQVQ010000044.1, read on the forward strand.
GCTGGACGCTGGCGGGCGTCCGGCAATCGGGGCGCCACCCCGCGGAGCTTCCGCTTGCGAGAGCGGCCGTGCGCCTCTGGGAACACCTGGCGGACGAGCTGGACAGCGACGTCGGCTACCGCCAG
>JBBQVQ010000045.1:0-19153 GCA_038211425.1 Candidatus Limnocylindria bacterium
AGCGTCTCTTCGACGCGCGTCACCGCGTCGCATATCCGGAACTCGATCGTGGGGTAGAAAGCGTGCGGCCGGAGGTCCCACCAGATCTTCTTTCCGTCGTCGATGCACTTGGTCCGGATGAGCAGCTCCACGTAGTTCTCGTACTCGTCGTACGACTCGAACTCGGGCGGGATGCCTGTCCGGGGGAACCGCTGCCACACGATCTGACGGTATGACTTGAGACCGGTGTTGCGTGTGAGCCAGAAGGGGCTCGACGTCGACAGCGCGAGCAGGTGTGGCAGGAAGTAGCGCGCCTCGTTCATCACCTCGATGCGCCGCTCACGGTCGGGGATCCCGACGTGCACATGCATCCCGAAGATCAGCAGCTCGCGGATCACGTCCTGGAGCTCGGCCTCGAGCGACTTGTAGCGCTCGTGCTCGGTGACCTGCTGGTCCTGCCAGTGCGAGAACGGGTGCGTCCCCGCTGAGGCGAGCCGGAGGCCGTCGGGGCGGAGCAGCGCCGCCAAGGTCCCGCGGAGCTCGGCGATCTCCGCGCGCGCTTCGCTGATGTCGGCGCAGATCTTGGTACCCGATTCGACGACCGATTGCATCATCTCCGGCTTGACCCGCTCGCCCAGGCGCGGCCGCGCCGCTCGCAGCAGCGTCGCGATGTGGCTGCGAAGGTGACCGCTGGCATCGACGATCTGGAACTCCTCTTCGATCCCGATCGTGAGCCGCGGAACGTCGGTGTACTTCACGCCCGGCCCTCCACCACGAACGTGGGGACCACGCTCCCGTCTCCCGCCGTGACGTTCAGCAGCGCGCTGGAGGAGAGGCGCACCAGGCAGCCCCACGGGCGTCCCCAGAAGACGTACGGATCGCAGTCGATCGCCAGGTCGAGGAAGTGCATCCGGCCGAGGACGACGGGGAACGGTTCGCGCGGCACGGGAACGCGCTCCTGGACGACGTACGAGCTCACCAGCGCCGCGAGCAGCGTCTGCTCCCACTCACGTGCGGCCACGGTCCAGCCGAGCACGACGCCCTTCCCGCCGTACTCGTCGTTCGGCTTCAGGACGAGGCGTTCGCGGTTCGTGACCACGAACTCGACGAGGTCGACCGTCTTGTTTCCGTAGGTCGTGTGCCCCTCACGGACCTTGCGCGTCCACGGGATGTGGCGCGCGATCGCCCTGCGCTGCGGCGTCGTGTACAGGGACGCGTAGCGGTCGTCGGAGAGGAGGGCGAGGCTCATCTTCTTGTGCAGCAGCTTCGCCCGGAAGCTGTTGACGACGGTGACCGCCCCAGCCAGGTAGGCCCGCACGAGCGGCTCGGCGAGGTCCGGTCGGGCGAGGAGCTCCGAGGTGAGTACGCGGCGATACACGAGGTCGATCGCGACGCCCCGCGCGCGTAGCCTGCCGCGCGTGAACGTCAGGTCGTCGGGCGCGCAGATGATGGTCTGGAGCCCCTGCTCGCTGAAGAACCGCTCGAACATCTCGAACTCGGTCAGTGTCGGCAGGCCACGCCAGTCGACGATCGCGATGACCGGCCGGGCCTTGCCCGCCGCCCTGACCATCGCCGCCAGCTGCCGCCGCCTGACGGGCAGCCGGCGCAGCCGGAACCGCGTGCGCAGCGCGCGCATGACGGGGAGCGTCGCGAAGACCGAGGCCAGCTCGTCGTTGTACGCCATGCCCGCCGGTGACTCCGCGTTGTACTCGACGAAGCGGATGACACCATCGCCCACGAACCCGTCGAGCCGTGCGGACGGCGAGGCCGCGGAATAGCCCGGATCGGCGAGGGCAAGCCGCTCCTCCTGCGGCGCGAGGTCGAGCTCCCGGCGCAGCTCGTCTTTCGAGAGGAGGGCGCGCTCCAGGGTGGCCAGCGCGCCGTAGACCGACCGCGCGGCGAGCGCGATCGCGTCGTATTGGTCGCGGGCCACCAGGTTCGGCCGTAGCGCGATGCAGAGCGGCCTGCCGCCGAACACGAGTCTCCGGTCGTGCTGGCCGCCGGCAAGCATCTGCGCGCTCGTGTCCGCGACGTCGGGATCCTCGAGCAGTCGGTGGTAGGCGTCGATCGCGGATGACGTGCGCCGCTCGGCGGTGACGGCTTTGCGCGCTACCCGACGTACCGCCACCAACGACGCTCCCCCTTCCACGAAATACCAGTCTTCAAAGCACTCCAGGGTGTGACGTGAACGCCAGTCTCTGGCGACGGGCAGCCGCGCCGGGCGGGTCTAGGGAGGGTGCTCGTCGATACGGCGGGAAGGGTGCGGCCGCGGCAGGACGACGCGCGCTGGCACTCGGGGAGCGCCGGCAGGACCCGCCGGATCGGCGAGCAGCCCGACCGACGCAACGCGCCCGGCGCGGCGTCGACCAGAGGATGAGACGGATCTACCTGACGTACCGCCACCAGCGGTGCTCCCCCTTCCACGGCGGCGTCGCAGCTCCGGTCGCATACGAGATCACGAGGTCGCTCATCTTCTCCAGCACCCATTGAAAGTTGTCCTGCTTTATCGAGAAGTCATCGAAGTCGGGCGCGGGATTGAGGAAGTCGATGGCATACAGGATCCCGTCGCGGATGGCGAACTCGACGGTGTCCATGTCATACCCCAGCGCGTCCGTGAGCGTTACCGCGTCGGCGATGGCCTTGTCGCGCAGCTCGCCCTCGAGCGGGCGGTGCACGACATACCGCTCGAAATGGGGCAGCGTCGGGTCATAGCGGATCGGAAGGACGTCCCGGCGGCCGATGCAGATGCACCGGACGTAGTCCTCCCACTTGATGAATTCCTGAAGGATCATCGTCTTCGGCCGCTGGCCGAATGGGGCGGTGCCGGTCTGGTCGTACGCCCAGAGCAGCTCCTCCTTGCTGTCCACGCGGAAGACGTCCTTCCATCCGCCGCCGGTGTTCGGCTTCATGATCGCGGGGAGGCCGATGTGGCCGATGATCGCATCCCAGTCGAGCGGATATCGGAGGTTGCGCAGCGATTGCTCGTTGATATCCGCGATGTAGGACTTGTTCGGCAGGAGCACCGTGCGTGGCACAGCGACGCCGAGCTTCCGCGCGAGCGTGCACTCGAAGAACTTCTCGTCCGCCTCCCACCAGAACGGGTCGTTCACGACGACGGTGCCCATCAGCGCGGCGCTCTTGAGGTGGGCGCGGTAGTACGGCACCTCGTGGCTGATCCTGTCGACGATCACCGCGTACCGCGGTTCCTCGAGCTCGCTCGCGCTGCCCAGCATCGCCATCTCAGCGCGGACGCCGAACTCCCGGCCCTTGCGCTCGACCGTCTCGATGAACGGGCCGGGGAAAGTGTTCTCCCGGCCGACCATGAGGCCGACGATCTTCTCTTTCACAACAGTTCGCTCACCATCTCTTTCCAGAACGGCCAGTCGTGTGCCCACCCGGGCCACACGAACAGGCTGGCCGGGACGCCCTTCTCCTGGAGGAGGAGCGCGAGACGCCGGGACTCCTCCACGTGCGGATCGTCCGCGCCCGTCGCGATGACGATCTCCGTCTCGCGTAACCGGCCGAGGATGCGCTCGTCGGTAAGGCCAGGCAGGAACGCGAGCGGGTTGGCGTAATAGGCGTCGCCGTCGCGCCGGCCGTCGAGCCAGCGGGACGCGTCGTACGCGCCAGATAGGCATACGGCCTTGCTGAAGTGACCCGGGTGGCGAGTGACCAGCGAGGCGGCGTGGAATGCGCCGAACGATAAGCCCGCCGCGATGAGATCCGGCGTCGTGTTCGTTTCGCGGATCGCGGGAAGCACCTCGTCCAGGACGTAGCGCTCGTAGGCGGCGTGGCGCCGCGCGCGCTGTTCGGGGGATGCCGAGCGGTCGTAGAACGCCTCCGCGTCGACGCTGTCGACGCACCATAGCTGCAGCCAGCCGGCATCGATGCGCGCCGCGAGGTGCCCCACCAGACCGAAGTCCTCCCACTGGTAGAAGCGGCCCATGGACGTGGGAAAGACGATCACCGGCGTCCCCCGGTCGCCGAAGACCAGGAGCTCCATGTCCCTCCCCAGCGCCGCGCTTCGCCATGCGCGGTACTCGCGCCTCGTCGCCACGGCGCTCACGCCCGGGAGCGCGCGATGGCGCCCTGGCCGCGGCCGCCGGTCGCGTGCCGGTCGCGCGCCGCGTCAATGAGGCGCCAGGCTTCGTCCGCGCCGCTCCATCCGGTCACCTCCGGCTCGTCCTTCTCCAGCATCTTGTAGGTCGCGAAGAACGTTTCGATCTCCCTGAGCCAGTGAGGAGCGTCTTCGAGCTCGCGGAAGGTGTCGAACCTCGGATCTCCGACCGGGACCGCGAGCACCTTCTCGTCCTCCCCGGTCGCGTCCTTCATCCGCAGCGTTCCGACGGGACGTGCGCTCACGATGCAGCCGGGGAACGTCGGCTCCTCGACCAGGACGACGCAATCGAGGGCATCGCCGTCGGGGCTGAGCGTGTTTTCGATGAAGCCATAGTCGGCCGGATAGTGGACGGATGAAAAGAGCACACGATCGAGCCGGATCCGCCCGGAGCTTTTGTCGTACTCGTACTTCGTTCGCGAGCCGCGCGGGATCTCGATGAACACGTCCACCACGCGCTCATGCGTGGATGACAACGGTGACCTCCCCCTTGACGCGTTCGGAAGCATAGCGAGCGGCGAGCTCGGCGGCCGTCCCTCGCACGAAGGTCTCGTGGATCTTGGTGAGCTCGCGCGCGATCGCGACGCGCGAGTCGGGCGCCTCCGCGGCGAGGTCCGCCAGGAGGTTCGCGAGCCTGTAGGGGCTCTCATACAGGACGGCGGTCCGGCCGGCCGCGAGCAATGCTGCGAGCGTCCGTCGCCGTTCTGCGCTCTTCTTGGAGAGGAAACCCATGAAGGTGAATTCCCGTGTCGGCAGCCCCGAGGCCACGAGTGCGGCCACGAGGGCGGCGGGCCCCGGCACGGGCACGACATCATGCCCCTCCGCGATCGCCGCCTCGACGAGCGCTTCACCCGGGTCCGAAAGCGCCGGCGTGCCGGCATCGGACACGAGCGCCACGTCCCAGCCGCGGTCGAGCTGTCCGATGAGCTCGACGGCCTTGCGCCGGTGGTTGAACTCCGTGTACGAGGTCAGGTGCTTCGCGCGGATGTCGTAGCGGCGCAACAGGATCTGCGTGTGCCGCGTGTCCTCGCACGCGACCATGTGCGCCTCCTGCAAGATGCGCAGCGCGCGCGGCGAGGCGTCCTCAAGGTTGCCGATGGGAGTCGCGACCAGGAAGAGCCTTCCCACCCGCGGATTCTATGGACGGCCGCGCGGAGACTACGTCGCGCCGGCTGCCGGGTGCAGGCTTCGCGCGAGCCCGATGGCGACCAACGTCAGGGCGCCGCCTGCCAGCTGCGGAGGCTGGAGGACCTCGGTGAACACGAGCCACGCCGCGAGCGCGCCGACGACGGGCTCAAGGGTCGCCATCAACCCCACGCGGGCCGCGGGGACGCGGCTGACCGCGGCGAAGGTGAGCGTGAAGGGAACGAGCGTGGCGACGGTGACGACCCCGGCGACGAGCGCGGCGGCCTCCAGACTGATGCTTCCCCAGGGCAGCGTCCAGAGCGGGCGCGCCGCAGCCCACGCGACCAGCGCGAAGCCGAAGCCGTATACGAGCAGCGTCCAGATCGTGTAACGCACCAGGATCTGCTCAGCAGTGAAGAGGTATGCCGCGAAAAGCACGGCGGAGAGGATGGCGAGGAGCAGCCCCGGCGCGTTCAGCGTCAGGAGGGACGAGTCGTATGCGCCGACGACGAGGTAACACCCGGCGACGGCCAGCGCCGCGGCGAGCCAGAGCCCGGCTCCGACGCGGCGTCCCGACAACTTCGCGTAGCCCAGCAGGAGGAGCGGACCGGTGTACTGGATCACGAGCGCGATCCCGAGCGGAAGACGCTGGATCGCCTCGTAGTACGACCATTGCACGCCCCCAAGACAAACGACGCCGAAGAAGAACAGGAGCGGCAGGTCCCGTCGCCGGACGGCCAGATCGTGGCGGCGGAACACCGCGACGCCCGCGAACAGGACCGGGAAGGCGAAGAGCACGCGCAGCTCGGCGAGCACCGAAGGCAGGAGGCCGGCCGAGAACGCCGCCTTCGCGATGACTCCGCCGATGCCGAAGAGCGCCGCGCCGATGAGCGCGAAAAGGTAGCCCGCCGTCAGCGGGCTCAGTCGGCCTCCCAGTCGCGGGGATACAGGAAGTCGTGGCCGACCGTGCGCAGGCTGACCTTCGCGATGATCGGCATGACGCGCTTGAAGTGACTCCGGCGCACGCGCTCCCGGATCGAGCTGACGAGCCCGGCATCGAAGCCGGCCGCGACCAGCTGGTCGGGCCGAAGGCGGCGGTCGATCATGTGGTACAGGACGAGGTCGGCCTCCGTGTACGAGAAGCCAAGCTCCCCTTCGTCGGTCTGGCCGACCCAGAGGTCGGCGGTGGGAGGCTTTTCGATGACCCCGCGCGGCACGCCGAGCAGGGCCGCGAGCTCGCGCAGCTGCGTCTTGTAGAGGTCGCCGATCGGGTCGAGCGCGGACGCGAGGTCACCGAACTGCGTGCCGTACCCGAGAAGGAGCTCTGTCTTATTGCTCGTCCCGAGCACGAGGCCATCAGGCCACGAGCGGTCGTACTCGATGCTCTTGCGTTCGCGCGCCATCTTGTTCCCGACGCGGACGCGGCCCGGGTCCTCCCCCCGGGCGAGGTATGCGTCGATCTGCGGGGTGATCGGGACCTCCTCGAGCGCCAAGCCGAAGCGTTCCGCGACGGCCCGCGCGTCGCGGCCGGAGCTGTCGCTGCTGGTGCGATAGGGGGTGTACAGCGCGAGCACCGATCCCGCGCCGAAGGCCTCGACGGCGAGCGCGGCAACGACGGCGCTGTCCACTCCTCCCGACAGCCCAAGGACGACGCGCTTCATGCCCGCCTTCGCGGTCTCGTCCCGCAGAAAAGCGACGAGCATGCGCCGCACGAGCGCTTCATCGATGGCGAGGGGAGAGAGATCGGCGGGGTCTGGACGGATGGCGCCGATGCGGTCTGCAAAGACGCCGGGCCCGAAGGTCAATGAGCACCGCCCGGCCGCAACAGCGCAGCCAGATGCGCGACCACGAGGTCCTCGCGCTCGTCCCTCAGCAGCGGATTGCGCGCGCGCTCGCGGGCTACAAGATCGGTGTCGATTTCCGCCAACAGCAGCTCCTCGCTGAAATCACCGGCGCGCGCGACCACGGTCCCGTCGGGAGCGACGACCTCGGATCCGCCCCAGAAGCCGATCCCGTCCTCGTGTCCCACCCGGTTGGCGAAGATGACGTACAGCGTGAGGTACTGCGCGTAGAAACGGTCCATGAGCCGGCACGACGCCGCGGTGCCCAGATCGCCGCCCTCGGCCACGCCGCGTCCCGGGCTCGCCGAGGGCGAGAAAAGGACCGCCGCCCCTGCAGCGGAGTACAGGTACGGAACGGAGACGTGCCAGAGATCCTCGCAGATCGCCATCCCAGCAGGGCCCGCGACACTCGGGAACACCTCGAAGCGCTCGCCCGCGCCGAAGTACCGACCATCGTCGAAGATGCCGTATGTCGGCAGATAGACCTTGCGGTGGACGTGGACCAGCCGTCCGCCTGACCAGTAACCGGAGGCGATGTGAAGCCGCGCGTCCGCGGCACGTTCGACAAAACCCGCGACGACGTCGATGTCGCGCGAGGACTCGGCGATCGGCGAAAGGACCTCACTGTCGGCTGCGCACGCGAGGTCACCGGCGAGGTCCTTAAGGTAGTAGCCCGTCAGCGACAGCTCGGGAAAGATCACCAGCCGCGCTCCGGCTTCGCGCGCACGCGCGGTCCACTCGCGGTGCAGATCGAGGTTCCGCTGGAGCGCGCCGAGCGCGGGGGCGCACTGTGCGATGGCGATCCGGACGCTCATTCCTCGCGCAGCTGGGTTATGCGGTCCGCGTACTGATGCACCAGCGCCCAAGCGCGGCCGTCGTCGCGCCCCTCCGCCCACACGTTGAACAGCGGCTGGTCGGCGTCGGGGAGTACCAGCGCCCATTCCCCGTCGTACACGTGTTTCACGCCGTCGACCTGCTTCGTCCGTTCGGTCGCCGGCTCCTGGGCGAGCATGCGCATCACCCGTCCCTTTGCATCCCACGGGCAGTCGACCTTGAGGCGCACCAGGTGGGTCGCGGGCGTCGCGTCCATGACCTGCGCCAGGCTAGAGCCGCGGATCGACAGCAGCTCGAGGAGCTTCACGAGCGCGAAGAGCCCGTCGAACGAAGGGTGGAAGCGGGGGAAGATGAAGCCGCCGAGGCCGTCGGCGACGATGACGGGGTGCTCGTGCGCGGCGAAGTTCATCTGTGAGGAAGCGGAGGCACGGACGCGCTGCACACGACCGCCGGCCTCGGTCACGAGGCGCTCGACCGCCTGCGGAGCGAATACAGGGACGGCGACCACTCCAGGATCCGCCTGGGCAACGAGCGCCGCGAACGCCACCAGGAAGTGACGGTCCTCGGCGATGCGTCCGCGGTCATCGACGATGAAGATCTTCTCGCCGCCCTGGTCGATTGTGACGCCACAGCTCGCACGCAGCGTCGCCGTGATCGCCGCCAGCTCGCGCATCTGCACCTGGAATTCGTCGAGGGTCCGGCCGCCGACGTTCTCCGAGACGACGGCGTTGATCGCGACCACCTCGACCCCGAGGGTCTCGAGCAGCTGCGGGAGGAACTGCGACGCCGTTCCGTGCGAATAGTTCACGACGACCTTGAATCGCGCGGCCGCGATCTCACGTTCGCGCACGACCTCGGACAGGAATGCCTCGCTGTAGGCCTCACCGACTCGCGGAGATTCGAGGATCCTGCCCACGTCCGCATACGTGACGCGCCGAAAGTCGTCCCGAAAGAAGACGTTCTCGATCTTGCGCTCCTGCGCCTTGCCCATGTCGAGCGCCTGGCCGTCGAAGAACTTGATGTCGCAGACGCGAACGTCGAAGGGCGACACGCGCACGTGAACGCCGCCGGCAGCCCCGATCCTGCGGGTCTGGAAGCGGCCGATCGGAAGCGGCGCCTGGGAGAGGTCCGCGACGTCGACCCCGGCGCCGAGGATGCCGCTCATGAGGGCGCGCTTCAGCATGCGGCTTGAACGGTGCTGATCGCGATTCATCGTGACCATGACGCCCTGGCCCAGGGTCGAGGCGTACGCGGTGCCCAGGCGGGACGCGAATTCGGCTGTGAGGTCGACGTTCACGAGCCCCGTCGCGCCGAAACGGCCAAAGATGGTGCGTCGGCCCTGTGAACCCCAGATCAGGCTCGAGTTCACGGTCGCGCCGGCCTCGATCTGCTTATCGGGCCAGATGCGGACCTGCGCCCGGATGCGCGCGCCCTCGTTCACGATCGAGTGGTCGCCGACTACGGCGCCCTCCTCGAGGATGACCCGCGCCTTGAGCGCGCATTGCCTTCCGACGATGCTGCCGTGCAGCTCGGCGCGTTCGCCGACGTAGCTGTTCCGCCACACGATCGACCGGTCGATGACCGCGCCCGTGTCGACGACGACATAGTCGCGAAGGACGGTCGGGCCGCTGATGTCGGCGTGCGCGCCCACCTTCACTCCCCGCCCGAGGTACACGGGACCCTGCACGCGCGCGGTCGGGTCGATCACTGCGTCACCCGCGGCGAAGATCCCCGGCTGGACCTCCGTGCCGAGGTCCACCGCCCGCAGCCTGCCCTGCAGTAGGTCGGCGTTGGCCCTGGCGTACTCCGCGATGGAGCCGACGTCGGTCCAGTAGCCGTCGGCGACGAAGCCGTAGAGGGGCTCCCCCTCGGCCAACAGCCGCGGGAAGAGGTCCTTGCTGAAGTCGAACGCCTCGCCGACGCCATAGCGCTCGAGGACGCGGGGCTCCACCACGTAGATGCCAGTGTTGATCGTGTCGGAGAACACCTCGCCCCACGACGGCTTCTCCAGGAACTGCCGGATGCGTCCGTCGGCTTCAGTGATCACGACCCCGTACTCGAGGGGATCGGGAACGCGCACAAGGGTCAGCGTCACGGCGGCGCCGCGCTCGTGATGGAACCTCGCGGCCGCGGTCAGGTCTATGTCGGTGAGCGCGTCGCCCGAGATCACCAGGAAGGTGTCCTCCAGCCCGTTCCCGATCTGCCGGACCGAGCCACCGGTCCCGAGCGGGCTCTCCTCGACGCTGTAGCGAAGGTTGATCCCGCACGCGCTGCCGTCTCCGTAGGCGTCCTGGATCACCGACGCGAGGTACTGCAGCGTCACGTACGCCTCGTCGATGCCGTGGGTCTTCAGGAGGTCGAAGATGTGGCCGAGACATGGTTTGTTGACGATCGAGACCATCGGCTTGGGTCGGTTGATCGTGAGCGGTCGGAGGCGGCTCCCCTCGCCGCCCGCCATGACCACCGCCTGCATAACGGCGAGTTTAGGGGCGAGGCACTACGCGGGCGCGTCGGCTCCGATCGCGAAGACCGACTCGAGGTCGTGCCGCGAGTACAGCTTGAACGCGACGTGCGTGTGCGTCCGCGCGACCCCGGGCACCGACGCGATCCCCCGGGTCACGATGTCAGCGAGCTCGTCGTGCTCCCGCGCACGGACCATCGCCACGAAGTCGACGTCACCGGTCACCGAGTAGACCTCCGATACTCCCGCGACCCCGGCGAGCGTCTCGCCGAGCAGGGGTACGGCGCCCTTGTCGGCGGTGATGAGGACGACCGCGGTGATCACGGATTGAGGGGGCTCCGCCCCCTCAGACCCCCGAATTGCCACGCGCCGCGCTCGCGCCTCACTACAGGGACTTCACGTCGATGTCGTGGAGGGCGGTCTTCACGTAGTGCGCCGCCTCCTGGAAGGCCATCGCCTTGCCGCGGTTGAGCGCGGCCTCGTACGAATCGAGGACGTCGTCGTTCGAATGCTCCTCGTGCGTGCGGAAGGCGTCCTCGAGCTGGTCGATCGCGAGCTTGACGCGGTCGCGCGCGGCGCTACTGATCACCCACTGCCTCCGGCCGTTCTGCTGCGCCGAGGATAAGGGCCCTTTCGGCCTTTGACCTTGGGACGATGCGGCCCTTCGCCGTCCGATGGTATGGATGTTCTGCGGGTAGCGCTGTGGCCCCGCGCCGAGAGAAGTCCCGCAGTGCGCGCTTGAGGCTCGGGGGATCCGAGGGGCCGGAGGGCCCCTTGTATCGGCGTCATCCGCCGATCTCCAGCTCGCGCGTCGGGGCGCCGAGGTCGATCTCGATGCGGCCCCCCCGTTCCCGCGCGGGATACGCGTTGACCGGGAAGACGGCGGGCATGGCCTTCACCTCGCCGGTGAAGAGGTCGAAGCGGGCGCCGTGACGCGGACACTCGACACAGCGCTCGTCGAGCTCGCCTTCGCCGAGCGTGCCCCCATCGTGCGTGCACACGTTGTCGACCGCGCCCCAGCGGCCATCCTCGGTGTGGCCGACGCAGAAGCTGCGGCCCTCGACCTCCACGATGGCGACCTGCCCAGCCGGTACCTCGGCCGCAGCCGCGGCCGGCACGAAACGCTCCTCCGTCACCGGTGCGCCCTGCGTCCGCGCCGGCATCGCGTCCGGGTGGTCAGGCATGGGGCTCGAGCTCGTCGAGCTCCGCGAGCCGGCCGATGCGCGGCGCCAGCGCGGCGAGGATGTGCGAGCGGACCTGCGGCTCCTTCAGGTTGTCGATGACGCGCTGGAAGAAGCCGCGGACGAGCAGGTGCTCGGCGGACTCGCGGTCGAGACCGCGCGACATCACGTAGAACAGCTCGGTGTCCTCGAGCGCACCGGCGGTGGCGCCGTGGCCGCACCGGGCGACATCGTTCGTGAGGATCTCGAGCACGGGGATCGGATCGGCCCCGGCCTTATCGGACAGCAGCATGTTCCGGCACTCCTGGTAGGACCCGGTCCCGCTCGACGTCGGCTCGACCCGGATGACGCCGTAGTAGACGGCCTTGGCGGCCCCATAGAGCGCGGAGAGGTAGAGGAGGTCGCTGTTGCTGCCCTTGCCATCGAGGCGCTGGAACGAGTTCACGTCGATGCGCTGGCGGCCGCCCGCGGCGACGAGGCCGTACAGCTTCACCGTCGCGCCGTCGCCGGTGATGTCCGACTCGACGCCGAGCTTGCTGCTGCCGCTGCCGACCAGGACGTTGAAGGCGCCGAGCTCGGTGTCCCGCCCCGAGACGAAGAGCTGCGAGCCGAGGTCCCACACCTGGTCGCCGAGCTTCTGGATGCGGACGTATCGGAGTCGCGCGCCCTGGAGCAGGTGCACGTCGAGGTGCGGGATCCCCAGGCGCGCGGGACCGCCGTCGTCGGAGCTCACCTCCTCGACGACGGTCGCGCTGCTGCCGGGCTCGAGGACGACGATCGTGCGCGAGAGCGCGGCCTCAGGCCCGGGCGCCCACCTGCGCTCGATCCAGAGGGGCGTGCTGACCGTCACGCCCGCCGGGACGTGAACGAAGGCGCCGGCCGACCAGAGCGCGTCCGCCGCCGCGCGGAACGCGGCGTGCGTGGCGCTGCCCTCGCCTGCGCCGATCCAGCGGCGGACGAGCTCGGGCTTCGCGCGAGCGGCGGCCGCGAGGTCGCCGAACGTGACTCCGTTCTCCGTGGGACCCGCGTACCTGGTGTCGACGCGGGCGCCGGTCAGCGCCCCGTCGGGCAGGCCCTCGAGCGGGAAGCGCCGCCACTCCTCCTCGGCGCCGCTCGGCCACGCCTCCGGGGTGAAGCGCTCGGCGGCCCCGAGGCGCGACGCGCGCAACCAGTCCGGCTCATCGCGGCCTCTAGCGAACCGCTCGACCGTGGACCGGTCGAGCGGCAGTCGTGCGGGTGGAGCGAGAGTCGGGCTCAACCGATGGCGCCAGCCATCTGCAGCTGGATGAGCCGGTTCATCTCGATCGCGTAATCCATCGGCAGCGTCTTGACGATCGGCTCGATGAAGCCGTTCACGATCATGGCCGTCGCCTCGTTCTCGCTGAGGCCCCGGCTCATCAGGTAGAAGAGCTGCTCCTCGCCGACCTTGGAGACGCTCGCTTCGTGGCCGATGGTCACATCCTCTTCGTCGATCTCCATGTACGGGTAGGTATCACTGCGCGCGGTGTCATCGAGGATGAGCGCGTCGCAGCGCACGGTGCTCTTGGCCTTCTTCGCCCCGGGATAGATCTTCACCAGTCCTCGGTACGACGTGCGCCCGGTCCCCTTGCTGATCGACTTGCTCGTGATGATCGAGGTGGTGTACGGCGCCGCGTGGACCATCTTCGCGCCGGCATCCTGATGCTGGTCGTTGCCGGCGAAGGCGACCGACAGCACCTCTCCGTGCGCGCGCTCGCCGATGAGGTACACCGACGGGTACTTCATCGTCACCTTGCTGCCGAGGTTCGCGTCGATCCACTCCATCACGCCGCCCTCGTGCACCACCGATCGCTTCGTGACGAGGTTATAGACGTTGTGGCTCCAGTTCTGGATCGTCGTGTACCGCACGCGCGCGTCCTTCTTGACGATGATCTCCACGACGGCGCTGTGCAGCGTGTTGGTGGTGAAGATCGGCGCGGTGCAGCCCTCGACGTAGTGAACGCTCGAGCCTTCTTCGGCGATGATCAGGGTGCGCTCGAACTGCCCCATGTTCTCGCTGTTGATCCGGAAGTACGCCTGGAGCGGGACGTCCACGTGGACCCCCTTCGGGACCCACACGAACGAGCCGCCCGACCACACGGCGGTGTTGAGCGCCGCGAGCTTGTTGTCGTTGGCCGGGATCACCGTGCCGAAGTACTCCCTGAAGAGCTCGGGGTACTCCTTGAGCGCCGTGTCGGTGTCGGTGAAGATCACACCGAGCTTCTCGAGGTCCTTGCGGATGCTGTGGTACACGACCTCGCTGTCGTACTGCGCGCCGACCCCGGCGAGGTACTTCTGCTCGGCCTCGGGGATCCCGAGCTGGTCGAAGGTGCGCTTGACAAAGTCCGGAACGTCGTTCCAGTTGCTGGACTTCTTGTCCGAGGCGAGCAGGTAGTAGTACATGGCGTCGAAGTCGATCGAGGAAAGGTCGGCGCCCCAGCTGGGCAGGGCGCGGGCCTCGAAGTGGCGCAGCGCCTTCAGCCGGCGCTGGAGCATCCACTCCGGCTCCTTCTTGTAGTCCTGGCTGATCTGGCGGACGACGTCCGCCGACAGACCCTTGCGCTTCTCGTGGACGTACGTGGCATCCTTGTCGAACCACCCGTACTTGTAGCTGTCAGGAAGCTGGGTCGCGCGGTCCTCTATCGCCAAAGCGGGTCACCTCCGTCGCCTGACTCCTATTTTCTACCTGTTAGGTCGGAATTACCACCGACAGCTAGCCGGCGCTGGGTTCCTCGTCCGGCCAGGCGTTGACGCCCCAGGCGCTCCCCTTCAGCACCTTCAGGCTGAGCAGCGCGCACCGCAGGCGCGCGGGGCTGAGCGTGATCCCGAGGTTCTCGATGACGTGGTCGCGGTCGATTGCCCGGAGCTCGTCGAGCGTCTTGCCCCGCAGCTCGTCGGTGAGGATCGACGCCGACGCTTGGGAGATCGCGCAGCCCTTCCCCATGAAGCGCACGTCCAGGACGCGGTCGTCCGCGACCTTCAGGTACATCGTGATCTCGTCGCCGCAGAGCGGGTTCAGGTCGTGGTAGCTGTGCGTCGCATCGGCGAGCTCGCCGAAGTTATGCGGGTTCTTGTAGTGGTCGAGGATGTACTCGCGGTAGAAATCGTCCATCCCGGGCCGCTTTCAGATCTTGAAGAGGCGCTTGGCGGTGGCGATGGCCGCGAGGAGCGCATCGCACTCCGCAGTCGTGTTGTAGAGGTAGAAGCTCGCGCGCGTGGTCGCGGCCGTCCCGAGACGCCCCATCAGTGGCTGGTTGCAGTGGTGTCCGGCGCGAACGCAGACGCCCTCGCTGTCGAAGATCGTCGCCACGTCGTGCGGATGGATGCCGTCGACATTGAAGGAGACGACGCCCACGCGGTCGGCCGAGGTCGGGGGCCCGTAGAGCGTCACGCCGCCGGCGTCGCGAAGCCGCGGCAGGAGGTAGTCGACGAGCCCGACCTCGTGTTCGTGGATCGCGTCCATGCCCACCGCTTCCAGGTAGTCCACGGCCGCACCGAGCCCGATGGCGTCGACGTACGCCGACGTCCCGGCCTCGAACTTCCACGGAAGCTCGTTCCAGGTCGTGAGGTCCGTCGTGACCCGGCTGATCATGTCGCCGCCGTACATGAATGGGCGCATGCCTTCGAGCAGGGCACGCCTTCCCCAGACCGCGCCGGAGCCAGCCGGCGCGCACATCTTGTGGCCGCTGAAGACGAGGAAGTCGCACCCGAGGTCCTGGACGTCGACGCCCGCGTGCGGGACGGCCTGGGCGCCATCCACGAGCACGACCGCGCCGGCCGCGTGGCCCTTGGCGACGAGCTCCCTGACGGGGTTCACCGTCCCCAAGCCGTTGCTGGTGTGCGTGATAGCGACGAAGCGCGCGCCCTTCGCGAGCTCGCGGTCGTACTCGTCCATCCGCAGCCGCCCGTCATCGTCGACGTCGACGACGGCCAGCTCCGCGCCGACCTCCAGGGCGAGCTGCTGCCAGGGCACGAAGTTGGAGTGGTGCTCGAGGATACTGGTGACGATCCGGTCGCCGCGCTTGATGTTGTCGCGGCCCCACGCATAGGCGACGAGGTTGGTCCCTTCGGTCGCGTTGCGGCAGAAGATCACCTCGCGCGTCTCGGGCGCGTTGATGAACCGCGCGACCTTCGCGCGAGCGCCCTCGAAGAGCGCGGTCGTCTGTTCCGAGAACTCGTAGACCCCCCGGTGGATATTGGCGTTGTGACGCTCGTACACCGCGCTCATCGCGTCGATGACCTGGCGGGGCTTCTGGCTGGTCGCGGCGTTGTCGAGGTAGACGAGGGGCTTACCGTGGACCGTCTCGGCCAGGATCGGGAAGTCCGCGCGCACTCGCGCGACGTCGAGCGCGGGAGCCCTCTCGGCGAGCGCCATCAGTGGCACGTCCCGGCGGACCACGCCGCGGTATCTCTGCGGCGGGACACTATGTGCGACCGGCGTAGAGCTGTTCGCGCACGAAGTCATAGCCCTTGCTCTCGAGCTCCGCCGCGAGCTCCCGGCCGCCGGTGCGCACGATCCGGCCTTCCACGAGCACGTGCACGAAGTCCGGCTGCACGTACCGAAGGATCCGCTCGTAGTGGGTGATGAGCAGGATGCCGACCTCCGGCGAGCGTAGGCTCTGGATGCCCTCGGCCACGACCTTGAGGGCGTCGATATCCAGGCCCGAGTCCGTCTCGTCCAGCACGGCGAGCCTCGGCTGGAACATGTGCATCTGGAGCATCTCCAAGCGCTTCTTCTCGCCACCGCTGAAGCCGTCGTTCACCGAGCGCGACATGAAAGAGTCGGGCATCTCCATCAGCTTCATCTTCTCGGTCAGGAGCTTTCTGAACTGCGGGATCGGCATGTCGTTCTTGGTGCCGTTCGTCTGCCGGCGGGCGTTGATCGCGGTGCGCAGGAAGTTCGCCACCGAGACGCCGGGGATCGCCGAGGGGTACTGGAACGCGAGGAACAGGCCCAGGCGGGCCCGCTCGTCCACGGGCAGGCCCACGATGTTCCCGCCGTCGTAGCGGATCTCGCCCCTGGTGACCTTGTAGCGGGGGTGACCCATAATCGCGAGCGAGAGCGTGCTCTTGCCCGAGCCGTTCGGTCCCATGAGCGCGTGGACCTCGCCGCTGTTCACGACGAGCTCTATGCCTCGCAGGATCTCCTTGTCATCGATCCGGACGTGCAGGTCATCGATCTCGAGTTTT
Source organism: Candidatus Limnocylindria bacterium (assembly GCA_038211425.1). Lineage (GTDB taxonomy): Bacteria > Chloroflexota > Limnocylindria > P2-11E > P2-11E > JALYKU01. Next base: position 16,747 of record JBBQVQ010000045.1, read on the forward strand.
GCCATCGGCTAGCTGCCACTCCCTGTCTTCGCCAGCTCGGCGAGCGTCATGCCGTCGAGCGCGCTCGCGATGGTCGCCTGGAGCTTCACCCACACGGCGCGCGTGCCGCAGTTCCGCTCGCGCACGCAGTTAAAGATCGGATCGCCCTCCGCGGTGCATATTTGCGGCTCGATCGGGCCCTCCAGGGCCCGTACGACGTGGCCCGCGGTGATCGACGCCGGATCGCGCGACAGCATGTAGCCGCCGCCGGCTCCCCGCTTGCCCGTGACCAGCCCCGACCGCCGCAGCGTCGCGACGAGCTGCTCGAGGTAGGCCTCGGGAAGTCCCTCCCGCTGCGCGACGGCGCGCAGCGACACGCTGCCCTGGCCGTGGTGCCTCGCGAGGTCGACCATGAGGCGCATCCCGTACTCGCCGCGGGTCGAGACGTGGAAGGCGGTCGGGGTCACCGGATTCCCGAGCATTAGAGTCGGAATTGTAGCGGTCGCCCCGGGCGGGCGGCAAGCAGCCAAGGTTCGTGCGCCGCGCGCCGGCCCGAGGATGCGCGTTGGATCGTGGGGTGACGGCGGACTACGGGATCGGCAGGACTGCGACGGTTGCCGCTACGGCACGAGCACCGGCTCGGGCGGCTCCTCGCTACGGAAGCTTCGTGTGTAGAGGCGCCGATACAGGCCATCCCCCGACAGGAGCCCCTCGTGCGTCCCGTCCTGCACGATCCTGCCCGCTTCGAGGACGAGGATGCGGTCCGCGTTCTCGACGGTGGAGAGGCGGTGGGCGATGACGATCGTCGTGCGGCCGGCCACGAGCCTGGCCAGCGCCTGCTGCACGAGGTACTCGCTTTCGTTGTCGAGCGAGCTGGTCGCTTCGTCCAGCAGCAGGACGCGCGCGTCGCGCAGGATCGCGCGCGCGATCGCGATCCGCTGGCGCTGCCCGACCGACAGCTTCACGCCACGCTCCCCGACGACGGTGCCGAAACCTTCGGGTAGGCGGTCGATGAATTCCGTCGCATTCGCCGCCGCTGCGGCGAATGCGATGTCCCGATCCGGCGCATCAAGCCGGCCGTAGCGGATGTTCTCGGCGATGGTCGCCGCGAAGAGGATCGGCTCCTGCGGCACGACCGCCATCCGCTCGCGCAGGGACAGGAGCGTCACGTCGCGCAGGTCCCGGCCGTCGATGGTCACGCGGCCGTCGGTGGGGTCGTAGAAGCGGCCGATGAGGTTGACGAAGGTCGTCTTGCCCGCGCCCGACGGCCCCACCAGCGCGGTGGTCGACCCCGCCGCTATGCGGGCGGTGATCTCGTCGAGAACGAGGGGACCCGTCCCGTAGCGGAACGATACGCGCTCGAAGACGATGCCCCCGGGACCACGGGGCAGCACGATCGCGCTGGGCAGGTCGCTGACGTCGGCCGTCGTATCGAGCAGCGCGTAGATGCGGTCGGCGGCGCCGAACGCCTCCTGGATCTGCGTCCACTGCGAGGCGAGGCCGCCGACGGGCCCGGCGACCATGCCCATGTACAGCAGGAACGCCACGAGAGACCCCGGGGTCATCTCGCCCCGCGCCACCTGGTGGCCGCCGTACCACAGCACGACGATCGAGGCGGCGAATCCGAGGAAGCCGATGAGCGGGAACAGCGTGGCCGAAAGCCGTGCGCGTTCGAGCACTTTGGACAATGTGACGAGCAGCTTCGCGCGAAAGCGCTCGGTCTCGTAGGCCTCCCGCGTGAAAGCCTGCACCGTGCGGATCTCGGCGATGGCCTCCTGCAGTACCCCGACGGCTTCGCCCTGCGCGTCCTGCGCCTCGCGCGAGATAACGCGGATCCGGCGCCCCAGGTACTGGCCTAGGAGGCCGATCGGCGGCGCGACGACGAGGGTCAGGAGGGCCAGCGGCCAGTTCATCGCGAAGATCACCGCAAGGCCGCCGACGAGGGTCAGCACCTGCCCGAGGACCGAGATGATCGTCTGGGTCACCACACCGTGCACGAGGGTGGCGTCGCTCGTGACGTGCGACATCAGCTCGCCGGTCTTGCGCTGCGTAAAGAAGGAAAGCGACAACGACTGCAGGTGCCGCACGATGGTCAGCCGCAGGTCGAAGATCACGCGCTCGCCGGTGAGGGTCATGACGTATTGACGGACGCCGTCGACCGCAGCCCGCACCAGCAGGACGACGACGAGCGCCAGCGTCAGCCGGTCGAGGAGGTCAGGGTCGTGCAGCCCGAGGTCGAGCACGCGGAGCACGACCTGCGGCCAGACAAGGCCGAGCAGGGTCGAGGCCACCAGGAGCCCGGCCGCGACAAGCAGGTTGGTGCGGTAGGGACGGACGAACTCGAGGAGCCGGCGGTAGGTCGCGAGCGTCGGCCGCCGGCCCCCGCGCCCGCTGGCGCCCCACATGAACGAGTGGGGACTGATCACCC